>JACPDG010000045.1 GCA_016184125.1 Candidatus Rokuibacteriota bacterium
CGGATGAGCTCGCGGACCCGACGCGCCGCGTCCGCGGGCTGCTCGCGATACCGCTTCGGCGCGCCCTCCCAGTCGTACATCGTCCGGGCGAGCACCAGGCGCATCCCGACCTCGCGCGCCGCCGCGATCACGGCCTCGGCGTTCTCGTTGCCGTCGTCTTGCAGGTAGAAGAAATCGACGCACGTCGTGGCCCCGTGCAGGAGCATCTCGGCGAACGCGAAGGCGGCGCCGAGCGCGATGCCAGCTCGGTCGAGCCGCTCCGAGAACGGGTAGAGCACGCGGTCGCGCCAGCCCATGAAGTCGAGGTCGTCACCGAGGCCGCGCAGCAGCGACTGGAACGTGTGGCAGTGCGTGTTCACGGTGCCCGGCAGGAGCGCACGTCCTCGAAGACGCACGTCTCCGGCCCTTGCCGGCTCGGCAGGCTCGATCGCGCCGATGCGCCCGTCCGCGACCGGGACGGCGTGATCCGCCTGCCATCCATCGGGCGTCAGGACGAGGTCCGCGAGCAGTCTCATCGCGCCCAGACGACGCGGCCGCGCTTGATCACCCGGCTCACGTGGTTCACGCCGTAGTGATACGACAGGTATCGCCAGTTCGGGACGTCGGCGAGGACCACGTCGCACTGCTTGCCGGGCCGGAGCGACCCGAGCTCGGCCTCGAGCCCCATCGCATGCGCGGCGTGGAGCGTGATGCCGAGCAGCGCGTCCTCCGGCGTCATCTTCATCTGGCTGACCGCCATCGTCATGACGAGGGGCAGGTTCGGGCCCATGGACGAGCCGGGGTTGAAGTCGGACGCAAGCGCGACGCGCACGCCGGTCTCGAGGAACGAGCGCGCGGGCGCGTACGGCAGCCCGAGGAAGAACGCCGTGCCGGGCAGCAGCGTCGCCGTCACGCCGGCCTTCGCCATGGCCGCCACGCCGTCGAGGCGCGCACGCAGCAGGTGGTCGGCGGAGAGCGCACCGACCTGGGCGGCGAGCTCGGCGCCTCCGAGCGCGACGAACTCGTCGGCGTGGAACTTGGCGCGAAGGCCGACCCGCGCGCCCGCCTCCAGGATGCGCCGGCTCTGTTTCACCGAGAAGACGCCCTCCTCGCAGAAGACGTCGACGTAGCGGGCCAGGCCGCGCTCCGCCACCGCGGGCAGCATCTCGTGCACGACGAGGTCGACGTAGTCGTCGGTCCGATCGCGGTACTCCGGCGCCACCTCGTGCGCACCGCAGAACGTCGCGTGGACCTCGACCGGCTGCGCCTGTCCGAGCCACCGGATCGCCTCGAGCATCTTCAGCTCGTCCGCCGTCGTCAGGCCGTAGCCCGACTTCACTTCGACGGTCGTCGTGCCGTGGGCGAGCACCGTCCGGAGCCGCGGCCGCGTCAGGGCCACGAGCTCGTCGACGCTCGCCGCGCGCGTCGCCCGGACCGTCGAGAGGATGCCGCCGCCGGCCGCCGCGATCTCCTGGTACGACGCGCCGCCGGCCCGCATCGCGTACTCTTCCTCGCGCGATCCCGCGAAGCAGAGGTGGGTGTGCGAGTCGACGAAGCCGGGGAGCGCCACGCGCCCGCGCCCGTCGAGCCGCCTGCCGGAAGGCCCCAGCGTCACGTCTCGTGCAAGGTCGGCCGCCGCGCCGATCCAGACGATCCGGCCCTCGGCGGCGGCGAGCGCGCCGTCCCGGATGACGCCGAGCGGGCCGTCGCCGAGCGTGGGCTCACAGGTGACGAGCTCCACGAGGTTCGTGACGACGAGGTCCGCGGTGATCATGCCGTCTCCAGCGTACACAACATGCCGGCTGAAGCAGATGCCTCATTGTGCTCACACCCATCCGCGCCCTACATCTATGGGGCGACCGACGTTCAGCGACGACGAGGAGGTTCCGATGAAGCGCGGGGGACCGGCCGATCTCGAGGCGCGCGTGCTCTCCGCCGATCTCTGCACCGGCTGCGGCGCCTGCCTCGGGCACTGCCCGTACCTCAAGACGCTCGGCGAGCGCGTCGCGTTCGTGCACCCCTGCTCCCTGACCGAGGGCCGGTGCTTCGCGGTGTGCCCCCGGACGTCGCTCGACCCGGACGAGCTGGACCGGCGTGTCCTCGGTACTCCGCGCCTCGACGTGTTCCTCGGCTCGTATCGACGCCTCCTCTGGTCCCGCAGCCTCGATGCCGACATCCACGGCCGGGCGCAGTACGGCGGCACGACGACGGCCCTGACCGCCTTCGCGCTCGAGTCCGGGACCGTGTCCGCAGCCGTGCTGACGGGCGGCGGCCCCACCAGCTTCCCCCAGCCGGTCGTCGCCAGGGATCGCGACGCCGTGCTCGCCGCCGCGGGCACCAAGTACAGCGCCTGCCCGACGCTGGTCCCGGTCGCCGGGCTCCTGCGTGAGTCCGACGAGGCGTTCGCCGTGGTCGGCCGCCCCTGTCAGGTGGCGGCCCTGCGCAACGTCCAGGCGAACCCGAAGAACGCGCACAGGTTCGCCGCAGTCATCGGCGTGTTCTGCTTCTGGGCGCTCGCGCCGTCCTTCTACCGGTTCGTCGCCGCGCACGGCGTTCTCACGCGGGCGACGAAGATCGACATCCCGAAGGAGGGCGGCGTCGTCTTCTCCAACGGACGGACCACGACGGTTCCGCTCGACGAGATCCGCCCGCACATCCGTCCGGCGTGTCAGACGTGTCTCGATCCGACGGCCGAGTGGGCCGACGTGTCGGTCGGATCGACCGAGCACGACAGTGCCTGGAACACGCTCGTCGTTCGCACGGCACGCGGCCAGGCGCTCGTCGACGCGGCGGTGGCGGCCGGCGCCCTCGAGACGAGGCCCTACCCGCCGGATCGCATCCCGATCCTGAGGGCGGCGGTCGCCGGCAAGAAGCGCCGGGTCATGGCGGCGGTCGACGAGGGTGACCCCGCCACCCGGTACCTCAGCGTCTCCGACGACACGCGCGCGGCCATCATGGCCGGCGGGAGGGACGTGCAATGAGCCTTCAGGCGCTCAGGATCCCCACCCCCGGCCAGGTCGTCGTCCTGAGCGGCAACGAGGCGATCGCCCGCGGCGCCATGGAAGCGGGGCTCGGGTACGCCGCCGCCTATCCGGGATCGCCCTCCTCGGAGATCCTCGCCAGCCTCGCCGCCGTGTCGCGTGAGCGCGGGTTCTACGCGGAGTGGTCGACCAACGAGAAAGTCGCGATGGAGGGCGCCGCCGCCGCCTCGTACGCCGGCGTCCGCTCGATCACGATCATGAAGGCCGACGGGCTGAACGTCGCGATGGACTTCATGACGAGCCTCGCGTACGCGGGCACGCGCGCCGGCATGGTGATCGTGGTCTCCGACGACCCGGGCGCGCACTCGAGCACCAAGGAGGAGGACACGCGGTACCTCGTGCGCGCCGCTCACCTGCCGGTCCTCGAGGCCGCGACGGTGGACGAGGCGAAGACGATGGTGCCGTGGGCGTTCGAGCTGTCCGAGGCCATCGGGCTGCCGGTGGTGCTCAGGAACGTCACCCGGATCGCGCACGCGCGCGGCAGCGTCACGCTCGGGCCGCTCACGCCGCCGACCCGCGAGGCGCGCTTCGACCCCAACGCGCGCTACCTCACGTTGAGCCTGTTTCATCCCGTGCTGCACGCGCGGATCGAGGAGGCGCGCGCCCGGTTCGAGACGGCGCCGTTCAACCGGTACACCGGCCCGGCGGACGCGGCACGCCTCGTCGTCGCCTGCGGGCCCGGCTGGACGTACGCGACGGAAGCCGTCGAGCTCCTCGGCGCGAAGGGCGAGGTCGGCGTGCTCAAGCTCGGAACGACGTGGCCCCTGCCCGAGCGTCTCGTCGCGTCGCACCTCACGCACGCGCGCGAGGTGCTGTTCCTCGAGGAGGTCGAGCCGTTCCTCGAGACCGAGGTCAAGAGCTTGTGGGCGCAGCAGACCGAGCGGGGCCCGGTCAGGTTCCTCGGCAAGGCGTCGGCACACGTCGCCGGCCCGAGCGGTCCCTCCATCGGCGAGCTGACGCCCGAGATCGCGATCAAGGCCATCGCGGCGCTGACCGGCCGGGAGCTCGAGGTGCACGGCAACGGGTTCGCCGAGCGCGCCGCGAAGCTCGCCCTTCCGGACCTGCCGCCGCGCGCCCTCGCGTTCTGCGCCGGCTGCCCCCACCGCGCCTCGTACTGGGCGATCAAGAGTGCGCTCGAGCTCGACGGCCGGAAGGGCGTCGTGGTCGGCGACATCGGCTGCTACACGCTCGGGGTCATGCAGACCGGGTACTTCACGGTGAAGACGGTGCACGCGATGGGCTCCGCCGTCGGTCTGGCGTCGGGCTTCGGCAAGCTCGGTCTGCTCGGCTTCGACCAGCCGGTCGTCGCGGTGGTCGGCGACTCGACGTTCTATCACGCGGCCATCCCCGCGCTGGTGAACGCCCGGTACAACGACTCGCCGCTCCTGCTCGTCGTCCTCGACAACTGCACCACGGCGATGACCGGCCATCAGCCGCATCCGGGCACCGGCCGCTCCGCCGCGGGCGACCCGGCGCCGCCGCTGCCGATCGAGGCCGTCGCGCGCGGCCTCGGCCTCGACGTCGACATCCAGGATCCGCTCCGCACGGCGGAGGCGGTCGAGAGCGTCTACCGGCTGCTCCAGACGGACGGCACGAAGGTCCTGATCCTGAGAAGCCCGTGTGCCCTGCTGCCGAGCACGAAGCGGACACATCGCGCGGTCGTCGATCCCGCCCGGTGCGTCGGCGAGTCCTGCGGCTGCAACCGGTTCTGCAACCGCGTGTTCTCGTGCCCGGCGCTCGTGTGGGACGGCGAGCGCGGGTGTGCGCGCGTCGATGACGTCCTGTGCGCCGGATGCGGCGTCTGCGTCGACCTGTGCCCGCGCGGCGCGATCCGGCTCGAAGAGACGGCGGCGATCGCCGGCTAGGCCAGGAGCACGTTGGGAATACCGAGGAGCGAGCGTGAACCCGAGCAGCGCCCCGGGTTTCCCGGGTGCGTCCACGCACCCCCCGGGGCGCTTGCGTACGTTGGGGGTGTGGGGGCCATGTCGGGGCCCCGGAGCAAACGTGAACCCGAGCAGCGCCCCGGGTCTCCCGGGGCGCTTGCGAACGCTGGGGGGCGTGGGGGGCCATTTCGGGGCCCCCCACACCGTAGGAGGCGACCATGTGGATCGATCCGAAGCGATGCGTGGGCTGCGCGAACTGCGTCCCCGTGTGCCCGATGGGCGCGATCGCGGTGGACCCGGTGGCGCGGCACGCCGTCGTCAACGAGGACGAGTGCGTCGAGTGCCACACCTGCTACCGCGGGATGTCGCGCGAGCACTTGCCGCCCGCCGTCGTCCGCGCCGTCCGGCGCACGGCCCAGCTCTTCCGCTTCCGGTTCGATCCGGAGCCCGATGTCTGCCCCACGGGGGCGCTCACGCCACGTGAGCTCACCTGGCCCCGCAGCGTGCGCCGCGCGTTCTCCGATCCCCTCGTCCCCCACGAGTCGACCGGCGTGGCCGGGCGCGGCACGGAAGAGGTGAAGACGAACGACGTCACCGGCCGCGTGCTGAAGGGCGAGGCCGGCTTCACCGTCGAGTTCGGGCGGCCCGGCATCGGCGTCCGCTTCCGCGACATCGACCGCGTGACCCGGGCGCTCGGCGCCGCCGGCGTCACGTTCGAGGCGGAGAACCCCGTGACGAGCCTCATGAGCGACCGTACGACGGGACAGATCCGCGACGACATCCTCGACGAGAAGATCCTGTCGGCGATCGTCGAGGTGAAGACCGAGATGGACCGGGTGTCGGACGTGCTGCGCATCCTTCAGTCGGTGTCGGGCGAGGTGAAGACGGTCATCTGCATCGGCGTGTCGGCGCGCTGCGACGCCCGGGGCGACACGGAACTCGAGGACATCCTGAACGCCGAAGGTTTCCGGTCCTGGCGCGGCAAGACGAACTTCGGGCTCGGGCGCCCGCTCTTCCAGGAGGCCGTATGACCAACACGCTGCATCGCTACGGAAGCCCGGACAGCCTCCGGGACGACTTCATCGTGTTCGCCATCCCGACGAAGAAGAACGCCGAGGGCAGCGTGCCGAAGCTGCAGAAGTTCCTCGAGATCGCCGCGAAGCACGGGCCGGTGAACATGGGGGGCGGCAAGAAGGGCGGGTTCTATCGCCCCTCGGATCGGGTCACGCCGCTCGTGCACTGGCGTGGCAGGAACGGCATCAGCGCGGCGGAGGTCGTCGCGGGCATCGATGGCCCGGGCACGGTGGCCGCCGTCTTCACCGATGTCGCGAAGGTCAAGGCGCTGCTCGCCGAGCTCCGAGAGGCGGACCTCGGCCTGTCCGTCAACGTCAGCGCCCTCACGGACGAGGCGCGGCAGGCCGCGGCGGAGGCCGGCCTGGTCCGCCACAGCGTCGAGTTCTCGCTCGGCTTCTGCTTCGGCGAGACGGACCGCATGCCGGACCGCCGGACCCTCGAGCTGGCCACGATGTGCGGCCACGGCATGGTGGCCTTCAACCTCGTACAGAAGATGATCCACCTGGTGAAGGAAGGGCGCCGCACGCCCGGCGAGGCCAGCCGCTGCCTCGCGCGCTTCTGCTCGTGCGGCGTGTTCAACATCGCGCGGGCCGAGCGCCTGTTCGCCGCCTCGCGGGATGGCCGGTGATCCGGTGGACCGGCTGAACGTCGTCATCGCCGGCGTCGGCGGCCAGGGCAACGTCGTCGCGTCGGACATCCTCGCGACGGCGCTCTCCCGCGCCGGCTTCCGCGTGAGCGTCGGCGAGACCTTCGGCGCGTCCCAGCGCGGCGGCTCGGTCATGAGCCACGTGCGCACGGCGCGCGACGCCACGCCGGGGCCGCTCGTTCCGAAGGGGCTCGTCGACGTCGTCCTGGGCTTCGAGCCGCTCGAGACCCTCCGCGTGTTGACCGACTACGGACAGAGCCGGACGCGAGTGCTCGTGAATCCGCGCCCCATCTACCCCCTCGCCGTGCAGATCGGCGAGGGCACCTACCCGGACCCCGGCGCGCTGCTCGAGAGCCTCCGGGCTCTCGCGGCGGACGTCCTGGTCGTCGAGGGCACGGAGCTCGCGCGGCGCGCGGGCGAGGTCAAGGCCCAGAACCTCGCCATGCTCGGCGCGCTCGCCGGCTCGGGGTGGCTGCCGATCGCGGCGGAGACGTTCGACGCCGTGCTCGCCGATCGCTTCGGTGACGACCTGCTGCGTGTGAACCGTGCCGCGTTCCGGCTCGGCATCGAGGAGGCGTCGCGCATCTCGCGGGTCCCCGCGAGCCGGGCCGGGTGAGAGGAAGGCTGGCCATGGCGACCGACGACGATCGGCTGGACCGCATCGCGCGGAAGGCGCTCGAGAACGACTACTCGAGTGGCTGAAGCCAGGCCGTCCTCCTGAGTTTGCAGGAGGAGCTCGAGCTCGGCGACCGGGACTCGTTCAAGGCCGCGACCGTGCTGTCCGGCGGCGTGGCCGGCCGCGGCGAGACGTGCGGGGCGCTGCTCGGCGCCCTCATGGCGCTCGGGCTCGCCATGGGGCGAGAGCGGATGGCGGATACCGACACGTACCGGCGCGCGATGGTGCCCGCGCTGGAGCTCAGCCGCCGGTTCCAGCGCGCGCTCACAGCCTCGTTCGGATTCGAGGCGCCGCTCGAGACGACGCTCTGTCGCGACATCCACGCGCGGCTGTACGGACGCGCCTTCGACCTCACCGACCCCGAGGACTACCAGCGGTTTCTCGCGGCCGGCGGCCACACGGCGAACGGCTGCCCGAAGGTGTGCGCCGTGGCGGCACGCACGGCGGCGGAGTTCCTCATCGGCCAGAGACCGGAGGGCCGCCCGAGCTGAGAGTAGAATCCGTGACGGAGCTCGCAGAATGGCGATCCGGACCGAGCGACGGCTGTTCACCGTCCAGGAGTACCACCGCATGGGCGAGGCCGGCGTCCTCGCCGAGGACGAGCGAGTGGAACTCATCGAGGGGGAGATCGTCACGATGCCGCCGATCGGCGAAGGTCACGCGCGCAGTGTCGACGGCGCTGCCGAGCTCCTCATCACCCGGCTCGGCCAGCGGGCGCGCGTTCGGATCCAGGGGCCCGTCGACGTCGGCCAGCGGTCCGAGTTCCAGCCCGACCTCGCCGTGCTCCGGCGAGAGCCGGCGTGCGTCGGCGCCGAGCACCCCGGTCCCGACGACATCCTCCTGATCATCGAGGTGGCCGACACCTCGCTCGAGCGCGACCGTGGGCTGAAGCTGCCGGTCTACGCGCGGGCGGGCGTGGGCGAGGTGTGGATCGTCAACCTGCGCGCGGGGCTGATCGAGGTGTATCGCCAGCCGGGCGGCGGCGCCTACCGGGACGTCTCGACCGTGGGCCGCGGTGAGCGACTGACGATCTCCGCCATTCCCGACGTCGGCTTCGCGACGGACGAAATCCTCGGGTGAGCGGAAGCTGGGGGGAGGCGCACGAGAGCCCGTGCCGGGCTCCGCACGCGAGCGCGCTGGCGCGCTACGACACTCTCACACGTTCGACTGCGGAGGCCCGCTGACCGTGGAGATCTCCTGCGCGTTCCCGCCCGTTCCCGACACGCCGGATCACATCGCGCTCGCCGAACGCCTCGGCTACCGGCGTGCGTGGGTCTACGACACGCCCGCGCTCCAGCTCGACGTCTGGATGACGCTCGCGCGCGCGGCCGACCGCACGCGTCGCATCGAGCTCGGCCCCGGCGTGCTGATCCCGAGCCTGCGCCACGTGCTCGTCACCGCGGCGGCCGTGGCGACGCTCGTGGAGGTCGCACCCGGGCGCGTCAACGTCGGCATCGGTTCAGGGTTCACCGGACGTCTCGCGATGGGGCAGCGGCCGAACTCGTGGTCGTTCGTCGCGCAGTACCTCCGGCAGCTCAGGGCGCTCCTTGCCGGCGAGGTCGTCGAGGTCGACGGCGCTGCAACCCAGATGATTCATGGTCCCGGGCAGGCGCCGCCTCGACCGGTCCGCGTGCCGATCGTCGTCGGCACTGGCGGGCCGAAGGGTGAATCCGTCGCGCGCGAGCTCGGTGACGGCATCTTCACGGTCGTGCCGGTCGCCGGCTTCACGTGGGCGACGCTGCTCACGTTCGGCACCGTCCTCGATCCCGGAGAGTCACTCGATTCCGAGCGCGTGTTGCTCGCTGCCGGCGCGGGCGCCGGTGTCGTCTTCCATCGCGCGTACGACCTGCCCGGCGCGCCAGGACGGCCCGGCCTGTCCGAGGTTCCCGGCGGCGCGGAGTGGCGCGCGGCGATCGAGGCGGTTCCCAAGCGCGAGCGGCATCTCCATACGCACCGCGGCCATCTCACGTATCCGAACGACATCGACCGGAACGTGCTGACGGGCGACATCATCCGGAAGTACACGTTCACGGGCGAGGCGGCGGTGCTTCGAGACCGCATGAGCGAGCTGGCCGCGCGCGGCGTGACGGAGATCGCCTACCAGCCGGCCGGACCCGACATCCCGCGCGAGCTGACGGCGTTCGCCGGGATGGCGGGCGTGACGGCTGCGCGATGAGGCAGACGGCTATCGCACCGGCCATCACCCATGAGGATCGCCAGGGTCGCCGGTGACCGAATCCTCCTCCCCTAGAGTCACGTAGGTGCGCCGTCAAGCTGCCTCCCGCTCATGCCTCCAGCCGGGCGATGGTGTCCAGGTCGGCCCGATGCTGCCGAGCCCGGCGCTCGTAGGTGGACCTGCTGCGTGTGAACCGTGCCGCGTTCCGGCTCGGCATCGAGGACGCATCGCGCGCCTCGCGTGCCGCCGCGGGCCGTGCAGTCGAGCACGGTCTTCCGGCCGTACCGGGCGAGGAGCTTCCTGATCCGCGTCTCCGCGACGCGGCAGGCGCCGAGCGAGGCGTCGCGATCGCCGCCCCTGGCGAGCAGGCCAACTTTGACGGGGCCTGCGCCCGTGCTTCCACGACCCTTGACCCTCACCACGGACTGGTGCAGGCTGAGGGCCGGTCGAAACCTGAAAAGGTCTTTCTGTATATGAAATGCTGACGTCCCTGGGGAAGGCGCTCACCATTCTCGACACCTTCGCTCCGGCAGCCCCCGAGTGGGGCCTGAGCGAACTGAGCGCGGCCGTCGGGCTTCCCAAGCCCACCGTCCACCACATGCTCGCCACGCTCGTCGAGCGCGGCTGGATCACTCAGGACGCGAAGACCCGCCGCTACCGCCTCGGCGTCCGTTTCTGGGAGAAGGGGTGGCTGGCGTGGGAGGGGGACTTCAAGATCGTCGAGGAGATCCTGTCGGCGACCGGGCAGAAGAAGTGATGCGTCTCGAGCTGGCATCCTTCCCCGTCCGGCGCGCCGAGCTGGCGACGTCCACCCGATGGGCCGAGGGCATCCTCACCATCGACGCGCAGGCCGTCCGCTCGCTCGTGCTGCGCGACCCGCGCATCGCCGACGTCCGCCTCGAGCTCACCCATCCCGGTGACTCGACGCGCGTCCTGCGTGTGCTGGACGCCGTCGAGCCGCTCCACAAGGTCGCCGGCGGCACCGCGTTCCCCGGCTTCAACGGTTCTCCGCGCACCGTCGGATCCGGCCGGACGCACCGCCTCGCCGGCTTCACGGTCGTCGAGGTGACGGACTTCCCCTTCCCGGCCACCGGCGTGCAGGCCTTCGAGGAGGGCGTGATCGAGGTGTCGGGGCCGGGCGCCGAGTACTCGGCGTGCTCCGACCGGGTCAACCTCCTACTGGTCCTGACGCCCGGCGCCGCTTCGACCAACCTCGACTACGACGACGCCGTGCGCCGCGCGACGCTGCGGGTGAGCGACTACCTCGCCGCCTGTACCCGCGATCTCGAGCCGCCGGCAGTGATGGAGCTCGGCGGCGAGGTGGTGGCGAGCGGGCTGCCTCGCGTCGTCTGGGTCCACCAGGTCCGGGCGCAGGGGCCGATGGTTCAGACGTTCCTCTACGGCCACGAGCTGACGGGTCTGGTGCCGACCCTGCTGCATCCCAACGAGCTGCTCGACGGCGCGCTCGTCAGCGGCAACTACAAGAGCGGGAGCAAGACGCCGACGTTCCGCCACACCTGGCACCCCTCGCTCGCCGCCCTCCAAGAACGGCACGGCCGCGACCTCGACCTCGTCGGCGTGGTTGTGGCGCGCGGGCACCACGAGAACGAGTTCCTCAAGGAGCGCTCCGCTCACTTCGTCGCGAAGCTTGCTCGGATGTTGCGGGCGGACGCCGCGCTCTGCACCTACGAGGCCACCGGGAACACCCACATCGACTTCATGCTCACGGTCCAGGCCCTCGAGCAGGCCGGCGTGCCGACGGCGTCAGTGGTCCACGAGTACGGCGGTCCGCTCGGCACGGACCCGCCCCTGGTCGATTTCGTGCCCGAGGCCATCGCGCTGGCGAGCAGCGGCGGCATCGACCGCCGGCTCCGGCTGCCGACCGTCGAGCGGCTGATCGGCGGGACGCACCTTGCGCACCGGGGCGAGCCCGCGCGCGAGGGCCTCGACCTTCCCATCCAGGAGCTTTACGCCGTCACCGTCGAGATGAACGCGCGGGGGATCCGCGCGCGGGAGTTCTGAGCATGCGCGTCGTCCATTACCTCAACCAGTTCTTCGCAGGTATCGGCGGGGAGGACCGCGCCGACACCCCGCCGACCTCGCGCCGCGGCCCCGTCGGTCCCGGCCTTGCGCTCCGACAGGCGCTCGGTGCCGATGCAGAGGTCGTCGGTACGGTCATCTGCGGTGATGGTCTCTTTGCTGACCGGTCCGACGACACGGTGCCCGAGGTCGTACGGCTGATCGAGGGCTTCGAGCCCGATGTCGTCGTCGCCGGGCCGGCGTTCAACGCGGGACGATACGGCCTGGCGTGCGGCCGCGTGTGCCAGGAGGTGGCCGCGAGGCTCGGTCAGCCGGCGGTGGCGGCGATGTACCCCGAGAACGCCGCGGTCGAGGTGTTCCGCGGCGAGGTGATCATCGTCCCGTCGTCGGCGACCGCCGTCGGCATGAAGGAGGCGATCCACGCCCTGGCCAGGCTGGCTTTGAAGCTGGGACGCGGCGGCGCCCTCGGGCCGGCCGCCGAGGAGGGCTATCTGCCGCGCGGCCCCCGGATGAACACCCGGGGCGATAGGTCCGCGAGCGCGCGCGCCCTCGACATGCTCCTCGCGCGACGGGCTGGCGCGCCGTTCACGACCGAGGTGCCGCTACCGCAATACGACCGCGTCGTGCCGCCGGCGCCGGTCACACACCTGTCGCGGATGCGACTTGCCGTCGTCACGGAGTGCGGGCTCGTGCCGCCCGGCAATCCCGACCGGCTCGAGTGGGTGCGGGCGAGCAAGTGGCTCAAATACAGCCTGGAGGGCAAGGACGACCTCGGGCCAGGAGAGTACGAGGTCGTCCACAGCGGCTACGACGCCGCCTTCGCGCTCCAGGACCCCGACCGGCTCGTACCCCTCGACGCGCTGCGAGAGCTCGTCCGTCGCCGCGAGCTCGGCTCGCTGCTGGACGCCTATTACGTGACATGCGGCAATCACGGCGTTCTCAGTCAGATGGCGCAGCACGCGCGCGAGATCGCCGCCGACCTCCGGCGCCAGCACGTCGACACGGTGCTGCTCGTGGCCACCTGAGGGTCGGGCACTCGTAGCGGCGCTACGATCGCGAAGGAGCTGGAGCGGGCGGGTTTCCCGACAGCGACGGTGACGAGTCTTCCGGCCGTCGCCCTCAAGGTAGGCGCCAACCGGGTGCTACGCGGCAACCGCTTCAGCCATCCGTGCGGCAACCCCGCGCTGGCGCCCGCCGACGAGCGGGCCTGGCGGCTCGCGCTCGTCCGCCGAGCGATCGAGGTTCTCAGCACCCGGGTTGAGGGCCCGACCCTCTTCGAGCCGCAGGAGGCGGCCTGACTCTCCCCCGGTCAGGCCGGCGGCTTTGCCGCCGCGTCGCGCAGGGCCCGCTTCAGGACCTTGCCGGAGGCCGTCTTCGGGAGCGCGTCGACGAACCGCACCTGCCGCGGCGCCTTGTAGACCGACATCTGGTCCCGGCACCAGTCCACGATCTCCTGCTCCGTGACCTTGCCCTTCGCGTCCGGCTTCGCCACGACGAACGCGAGGACGTCCTCGCCACGGTACGGATCCGGCACGCCGACGACGCCGACCTCGGCGATCGCGGGGTGCCGGTACATGATCGCCTCGACCTCCGCGGGGAACACGCTGTACCCCGAGGCCTTGATCATGTCCTTCTTCCGCTCCTCGATCGTGAAGTAGCCCTCCTCGTCGACGCGTCCGACGTCGCCCGTGAGGAACCAGCCGTCGCGGATCGCCTCCGCGGTCGCGTCCGGCCGCTGCCAGTAGCCCTTCATCACCATCGGGCCGCGCACGGCGATCTCGCCGGACTGGCCGACGCCGAGCTCGGTCCGGCCGTCCTCCAGGCTCACAATCTTCGCCTCGACGAACGGCAGCGGCACGCCCACGGTGCCGTACTTCGGCCGGTGCGGCGGGTTCACGTGCGTGGGCGCCGTGGTCTCGCTGAGCCCGTAGCCCTCGATGAGCGTGTAGCCGGTGACCTGCTCCCACCGCCGTGCGATCTCCGCGGGCACCGGCGCCCCGCCCGAGAAGCACGCGCGCAGCGACGAGAGGTCGAACTCCTTCGTGCGCGGCCAGTGGACGATCGCGACGTTGATCGTCGCGATGAGGGTCGTGAGCGTGCACCGGTACTGCTGGATCGCGCGCAGGACCGTCTCGAGGTCGAAGCGGCCGAGCACGACGAGCGTCGCCCCCGCGTACGCCATCATGTTCATCTGGCATTCCATGCCCGTGATGTGGAACCACGGCAGGACGCCGAGCGGCACGTCATCCTCGCCCACCCCGATGAACACCCGCTGCAGCTCGCAGTTGGCGACGACGTTGCCGTGCGTGAGCTCCGCGCCCTTCGGGACGCCCGTCGTCCCGGAGGTGTACTGGATGAGCGCGGTATCGTCGAGCCGGCGCGGCCGCGGCGTCCCGAGCGGTGGCGCCTCGCGCACGATCGAGAGGAAGCCGTCGGTGTCCGGCGACGGCCGTGACGGCTCGAGGAAGGAGGGCGGAACCGTGAGGGTCGGCTCGGCGGGCAGGTAATCGCGGTAGGCGGTCACGACCACGGCATCGAGCGGCGTCCGGTCCCGGATCGAGGCGACGATCGGATACGCCTGATCGGACGTCACGAGCACCTTCGCGCCGGAGTCCTGGAACTCGTGCTCGAGCTCGATCGCCTTGTGCATCGGGTTGAGGCACACGTTGATGGCGCCCGCCTTCAGCGCGCCGAAGTACGCGATCGCGAACTGCGGGCAGTTCTCGAGGAAGACCGCGACCCGGTCGCCGGGCCTCACGCCGCGGCTCGCGAGCCAGCCGGCGAAGCGGTCGCTCGCGTCGTCGAGCTCCGCGAACGTCACCTGACGCCCGTAGAAGATCAACGCGGGCTTCGAGGGCAACCGCCGCGCGTTGTCCTTGAGGATCATCGCGAGCGGCCGCACCGGCAGCTCGATCGACGGCTCGTCCACCCCCGCAGGCCACCACCGCTTCCAGATCGTGTCCATGTCCGTCTCTCCCGATGCAGGCGCTACGTGGTGATGCCGGGGAGGTCGAGGCCGTGACGCGTCGCCGCCTCGACGGCCTCCGGGTACCCGGCGTCCGCGTGCCGCATGATGCCGGTCCCCGGGTCGCTCGTGAGCACGCGCTCGAGCCGGCGCGCCGCGGCCGCTGTGCCGTCGGCCACGACGACCATGCCCGCGTGGATCGAGTAGCCGATGCCGACGCCGCCACCGTGGTGCACCGAGACCCACGTGGCGCCGGCGCAGGCGTTGAGGAGCGCGTTCAGCACCGGCCAGTCGGCGATCGCGTCCGAGCCGTCGCGCATCGACTCGGTCTCGCGGTTCGGGGACGCGACCGAGCCCGAGTCGAGGTGATCGCGCCCGATGACGATCGGCGCTCTCACGCGCCCGGACGCGACGAGGTCGTTGAAGACCCGGCCGGCGCGCGCGCGCTCCCCGTACCCGAGCCAGCAGATCCGGGCCGGCAAGCCCTGGAAGTGCACGCGCTCCTGCGCGAGCCGGAGCCATCGGACGAGGTGCTCGTTGCCGCGGAACTCGTCGATGAGCGCGCGGTCCGTCGCGTGGATGTCCTCGGGGTCTCCCGAGAGCGCCACCCAGCGGAACGGGCCCTGCCCCTCGCAGAAGAGCGGCCGGATGAAGGCGGGCACGAAGCCCGGGTAGCTGAAGTCGCTGACACCGGCGATCTCGGCCTCGCGACGGAAGTTGTTGCCGTAGTCGAACAGGACCGCGCCCATGCGCTGGAGCTCGATCATGGCGCCCATCTGCACCGCGATGGACTCGCGCGCGCGCCGCATGTACTCCTTCGGGTCCTGCTCGCGCAGGGCGGCGGCTTCGCGGACGCCGAGCCCGGCCGGCACGTAGCCGGTCAGCACGTCGTGCGCGGCCGTCTGATCCGTCACGACGTCGAAGCGGACCTGGCGCCGCGCGAGCTCCGGATGCACGTCCGCGGCGTTGCCGTGGATGGCGATGGACAGCGGCTGCCGGCGCCTCCGCGCCTCCTCCGCCCAGCCGAGCGCCTCGTCGACCGAGCCGGTCATGCGGTCGACGTACCGGAGCCTGAGCCGCCGCTCGATGCGCTCGCGGTCGACCTCGACGACGATCGCGACGCCCTCGTTCATCGTGATCGCGAGTGGCTGGGCTCCGCCCATGCCGCCGAGCCCCGCGGACAGCACGAGACGCCCCGCCAGCGTCCCGCCGAAGTGCTTGTGCGCGCAGGCGCCGAACGTCTCGTACGTGCCCTGCAGGATCCCCTGCGTCCCGATGTAGATCCAGGACCCGGCCGTCATCTGGCCGTACATCGTGAGGCCCATGGCCTCGTACGTCCGGAAGTGGTCCCAGTCGCCCCATTCGGGCACCAGCAGCGCGTTCGCGATGAGGACGCGCGGGGCGTCGGGATGGGTGCGGAAGACCCCGACCGGCTTGCCGGACTGGACGAGCAGCGTCTCGTCGTCGCCGAGCCGGAGCAGGGTCGCGACGATCCGGTGATACGCCTCCCAGTTCCTCGCGGCCTTGCCGCTGCCGCCGTAGACGACGAGGTCCTCCCACCGCTCGGCGACGTCGGGATCGAGGTTGTTCATGAGCATGCGGAGCGCGGCCTCCTGGGGCCATCCCTTGCAGGAGAGCGTCGCACCCCGCGGCGCACGGATCGGCTGTGGCGGGCGTCCGGTTGTCACGGCGGATCGACCTCCTCGTCGAACCTCGGTGCCATGCTAGCGCACTCCGCGGCGCGGACGCCGGACGGAAGCATGGCTGAGGGCCCCCGCGCCGTCGCGCTATACTCACGCGGCGGCGCGGGTCCACCGACCGTCGCGCCGGATATCCCGTCACACGCGAGGAGACGCATGCTGTCCAACCACGTCAAGCGACAGATCCGCGCGGGACACGCGCAGTTCGGCTCGCTCCTGAACTTCGGCGACCCGCTCGTGGCCGAGATGATGGCGTCCGTCGGCTTCGACTGGCTGCTGGTCGACACCGAGCACGGCCCGATCGACCTCGCGACGATGGCGCAGATGTTCGGCATGATCACGCGGTATCCGGTCGCGCCGTTCGCGCGCGTCCACGCGCTCACCGAGGAGAACGTCAAGCGCGTGCTGGACACCGGCGCATGGGGCGTGCTGGGTCCGAACGTCCGGACCCGGGAGGAGGCCGAGCTGCTCGTCGCCGCGTGCAAGTACCCGCCGGCGGGCGTGCGGAGCCTCGGGGCCGGCCGGTTCGCGCTCTCGTTCAAGACCGACGCGCCGACCTACTTCGCGCGCGCGAACGACGAGATCCTGGTGATCGTGCAGATCGAGCACGCGGACGCGATCAAGCACATCGACGCGATCCTCTCGGTGCCCGGCGTCGACGCCTGCTACATCGGCCCGAACGACCTCTGCGCCTCGATGGGCCTCGCCCCGTCGCTCGAGCCGCCGCACGCCGAGTTCGAAGAGGCGGCGCAGACCGTCCTGGCCGCCGCGCGACGGCACGGCGTCGCGCCCGGCATCCACTGCGCCACGCCGGAGACCGTCAACCGGCGCATCCGCGAGGGCTGGATGCTCGTCGGGCTCGTGAACGACCACCGATTCCTCTCGGTGGGGGCGAAGGCGGCGCGCGACGCCGTCCGGACGGAGCGATGACGATGCGGCTCGGGCTCGCGGTCCCGTTCGTCTCCTCCTTTCCCGCCGAGCAGACGGTCCCCCTGCTGCGGGAGGTCGAATCGCGCGGCTACCACACCGCGTGGGTCGGCGAGGTCGCGGGCGGCGACGCGGTCACGGTCATGACGATCGCCGCCACCCACACGAGCAGGCTGTCGACCGCGAGCGGCGTGATCCCGGTGCAGACCCGCACCCCGGTGCTCCTCGGGCTGACCGCCGCGACGCTCGGACGCCTGGCACCGGGACGTGTCGCGCTCGGTCTCGGCCTGTCCAGCCCCGTGGTGGTCGAGCAGTGGAACGGTGTACCGTTCAAGAGCCGGCTCGGCCTGCTTCGAGAGGCCGTGCAGGTGATCCGCGGCGTCCTCTCCGGCGAGCGCGTGACGTTCGAGGGCGAGTTCTACCGGATCCGCGGGTTCCGGATGATGGCGCCTCCGCCGCCCCAGCCGGTGAAGATCTACCTCGCCGCCCTGGGACCGAAGGCGCTCGAGCTCGCCGGCGAGGTCGCCGACGGCGTGCTCCTGAACTGGCTCGGGCCCGAGACCATCCCCACCGCCATCCGACACCTCGAGGCCGGCGCCAAGCGTGCCGGCCGGACGCTCGACCGGTTCGAGGTCGCGGCGTTCGTCCGGACATGCGTAACGGACGATGCCGACGCGGCCCGCCAATGGCTGGCGCGAGACATCACGGGGTACGCCACCGTCGACGCGTACGCGAACTTCTTCCGCTCCTCGGGGTTCGCTGCCGAGATCGACGCGCTCCAGGCCGCGTGGAAGGCCGGTGACCGCGGCGGCGCCGTGAAGCAGATCACCCCGCGCGTGCTCGATGCGCTGGGGCTCGTCGGCCCTGAAGCGTCCTGCCGCGCGCGGATGCAGGAGTTCGTCTCCGCGGGCCTCACGATGCCGGTCGTCGTCCCGTTCACGCCCGAGTCCGGCGGCCCCGAGTCGCAGGCGGCGATCCTGCGCACGGTGCGGGCCTTCCCATAATGGGGGGACTACCGAGGCCCCCCATACCCCCCGCACTCGCACGCGCCCCGGGAAACCCGGGGCGCGGCTCGACTCCGCGCTCGGTTTCTGTGGGGGGACTACCGAGGCCCGACGCACCCGGTGAAGCCCGGGGTGCGGCTCGGGCTCGGGATTCGTTCACGGGCTCTGCACGGGCCCGATGCGGGGTGTCGGCGTGGCGCTGAACGTGTTGGGCGTGATTCCGGCGCGCCTCGCGTCGACGCGCCTGCCGCGCAAGGTGCTGCGCGACATCGCGGGCCGCCCGATGATCGCCCACGTGTACGAGCGCGCGCGTGCCACCCGCGTGCTCGACGACCTGCTCGTCGCCACGGACGCCGACGAGGTGCTCGAGGCGTGCCGCCGCCTGGGGATCCCGGCTATCCTGACGTCGCCTGAGCATCCCTCGGGCACCGACCGCGTCTGGGAGGTGGCGCAGGGACGCGCGGCTGACGTCTACGTCAACATCCAGGGCGACGAGCCGCTGCTGTCGCCCCGCCACATCGAGCGCCTCGTGGAGCCGTTCCTCACTCGCGCGGAGACGCAGGTCACGACGCTCTGCATCGAGGCGACGCCAGAGGAAGCGGCGAGCTCGACGGTCAACAAGGTGGTCATTGGCGCGCTCGGACAGGCGCTGTACTTCTCGAAGTACCCGATCCCGTTCGACCGCGATGGCCGGGGCGTGACGCGCTACAAGCACCCCGGCTTCTACGCGTACCGTCGGCACGCGCTCGAGATGTTCCATCGTTGGCGGCCCACTCCTCTAGAGCTGGCCGAAGGCCTGGAGCAGCTCAGGTTCCTCGAGCACGGCATCCCGATCATCGTCGTCGAGACGGACGAGCCGACGATCGGCGTCGACACCGAGGCGGATCTCCAGGCGGTGGAGGCGCGGCTGCGCGAACAGCGGCAGTGAGCATCGCCGACGGACGCGCGGCGCCTGGGCGCCGGCGAGCGACGATCCTCGCGCTGATCCTCGGCGCGCAGACCGTCGCCAACATCGGGCCGCTCGGCATCCCGGCGATCGCCTCCGTCATTCGCGCCGACCTCGGACTGACCCTGGCGCAGGCCGGGTCGTTCCTGTCGGCGTACTACGTCGGACCGGTCGTGATGTCGATCCCGGCCGGCACTCTGGCGGACCGCTGGGGCATCCTCGTGGTGCTGGTCGCGGGCCAGTTCCTGATCGCCGGCGGGCTCGCCGCGGCGAGCGGCAGCGCCACCTACCCGACGCTCATCGTGCTCATGATGGTCGCGGGCTGCGGCTACGGGATGCTGAACCCGACCTCGACGAAGGCCGTGCTCGCCTGGTCCCCGCCGGCGCATCGCGCGACGCTCGTCGGCCTCAAGCAGGTCGGGCTGCCGTTCGGCGGCGCTCTGGGCGCCGCGCTCCTGCCGGTGCTCGCGGTGGCCGTGAGCTGGCGCGCGGCCGTGCTCGCCTCGGCCGTCGTGATCGCGCTCGGCGGCGCCGTGTCGTGGCTCGTCTATCGCGACCCGCCGTGGCTGTCGGCCGCGGGACGACCGCGCGCCCGCGGCGGCATCCGCGCGGTGTTCCTGACGCGCGACCTGTGGCTCGTCGCCGTCGCGACCGGGGTGTTCGCCGCGATGCAGACGGTCTGGATGGCGTTCTTCGCGCTCTACCTCCAGGAGGTCGTCGGGCTCCCGTTGCTCTCGGCCGGCCGTTACCTGGCCCTCGCACAGGCGTCCGGGATGGTCGGCCGCGTCGCGTTCGGGCTCCTGTCCGACCGCGTGTTCGGTGGTCGGCGCCGCATCGCGCTCGCGATCGCCGGCTCGGGTTCCGCCCTGTGCTCGCTGCTCATCGCCGTGACCGGCGCCGGCGCGCCCGCATGGTGGCTGGTCCTGCTCGCGATCGCGTTCGGGTTCGTCGGCATCGGCTGGAACGGCGTGCAGCACACGCTGATGGCGGAGCTCGCCGGACCCGAAGCTGCGGGCACGGCCGTCGGTCTCGGGCTGGCGGTGTCCTCCGGCGGCGTCGCGCTCGCGCCGCCCGTGTTCGGCTGGTCGGTGGAGGTCGCCGGGGGGTTCACGGCGCCCTGGATCGCGCTGGCGCTCGCGATGATCGTCGGCCTCGTGATGCTGATCCCGGTCCGCGAGCGCCGGCGTCCGATCTGACCTCATGGGGGGACTATCGAAGCCCCCCAAGCCCCCCCCGACGCTCGGAGGCGGCCCGGGGGGTGCGCGGACGCACCCGTGGAACCCAGGCCCCCCTCGGGTTCGCGATTCGTTCACGGACTCCGAGATCAGGGTCGAGCGGAGCAGCGCGGGCGTCTCTCCCGGGGCCGGCGGTTCGTCCGAGGAGTGCCCGCCCCACGTGCGGCGCACGCGCCTCGTCGAGCGAGGCCACAACTGCCGCCATCGCAGGCATCGCGCCGCGGCACAGCCGTTGCGTATGTGGCGCCCGCACCCGCAGAACGTCGGGGTGCGGTGATGCGCGCGAACGATGGGAGGGACATGAAGTCGCTGTTGCGAAGAAAGCGCGTGGTGGACCTGCTGCGCACCCTCGGACGCGAGCGGCGCGCGGCCGTCATCGTGGTCACGGACGACGAGCGGATGCTCGCCGGCTTCGACCGCGTCTACCAGACGGTTGACGGCCGCATCGTGGAGACGGCGGCGTGACGACCATACGCGAGCCGAGGACCGAGGCGGCGCCCGCCCTCGTCGAGGCGTTGCGCCGCGGCGACGACGGCGCGTTCCCGGCGCTCGTCGAGCACTACGGCTCGCGCATCTACAACTTCGCCGCGCGGATGTGCCGCAGCGACGAGGACGCCAAGGACATCCTGCAGGACACCTTCCTGGCGGCCGTGAGGAGCGTCAAGGACTTCCGCGGCGAGGGGAAGCTCTCGACGTGGCTCTTCCGCATCGCCGCGAACGCGTGCCGCAAGATGCACCGGCGGGGGAAGTTCGAGCCGGCGCGCGAGCTCTCGCTGGACGAGTTCATGCCCGGAGAGGCGGAGCGGGCCACGCTCGCGAGCCACGTGGACGCCGGCGAGACACCCGAGATGGCGCTGCTGCGCACCGACCTCCGGGAGACGCTCGAAGGCGCGATCGCCGAGTTGCCGCCGCACTACCGGGCGGTGCTCATCCTCCGCGACCTCGAAGGGCTGTCCACGGAGGAGGCCGCCGAGGCCCTCGGGTTGACGATCGTCACGGTGAAGGTCCGGCTCCACCGCGCGCGGCTCTACCTGCGGCGGCAGCTCGCGGCGGTGACCCCATGAAACGTTCGGCGCCGTCCTGGATCGTTCCAGGCGATGGCGGACACGGGAGAGGACGGGTGCGCCGTGGACTGTCGTGAGATGTTCGCCCGGCTGTCCGAGTACGTCGACGGCGAGCTGCCCGAGAATCTCTGCGAGGAGCTCGCGCGCCACCTCGACGGCTGCACGCCGTGCGAGGCGTTCCTGCGAACGCTCAAGCGCACCGTGGACATCTGCCGTCAGCTGCCGCCCAAGCCCCTGCCGCCGGCGCTGCGCGACGAGCTGCGCGCGCTGATCGAGCGAGAGCGCCCGCGCTGACGCGCGGGCGGGGACTGAACCCTCCTCCGCCCTCCCGGATCATTCCGTCAGCGAATCCGGCGGCCGGAGCGAGGGCCGACGTGATGGTATCCTCGGCCCCGTGCCGCGGAAGCTCTTCTATGGCTGGGTCGTGCTCGGGGCGTCCGCCCTCATCGTGTGCATGGGCGTCGGGACGCTCTTCTCGCTCGGCGTGTTCCTCAAGCCGATCGAGGACTCGATGGGATGGAGCCGGAGCGCGATCTCGAGCGTCGCGCTGCTGAACTGGATCGCGATGGGCCTCGGCTCGTTCGCCTGGGGAGCGCTCTCGGACCGCATCGGGACCAGGATCACCTCGGCGGCGGGCGGCGCGCTCCTCGGGCTCGGCATGGTCCTGTCGAGTCAGGTGACGAGCCTCTGGCAGCTCTCCGTGACGTTCGGCCTCATGGTCGGCTTCGCGGTCGGGGCGTTCTACGCGCCGCTGTCCGCCACCGCGACGAAGTGGTTCACCAGCAACCGCGGGCTCGCCGTCGCGATCGTGAGCGCCGGCATCGGGATCGGGACGTTCGTCATCGCGCCGCTCACGCGCTGGCTCACCAGCACGTTCGACTGGCGCGTCGCGATGATCGTCGTGGGCGATCTCTGCTGGCTCGTCATCATCCCCGCGGCGCTGCTGGTCCGCAGCGCGCCGTCCGAGATCGGCGTCCTCGCCCTCGGTGGCGCCCCGCGGACCGACGAGCGCGACTTCGACGCGCGCGAGGTGCTCGGCTCGCGGGAGTTCTGGGCGATCGCCATCACGCACTTCGCGTGCTGCGCCGCGCATTCCGGACCGATCTTCCACATGGTGACGCACGCGATCGACCAGGGCGTGCCTCGCATGGCGGCGGCCGGCGTCCTCGGCGTCTCGGGCCTCGCCTCGGTCGCCGGACGCATCGGGTGCGGGATGATCGCGGACCGCTTCGGCGCCAAGCGCACGCTCATCGCCGGCCTCGCGCTCCAGGCCGTGATGCTCGCGACGTTCCTCGTCGTGAAGGAGCTGCCCGGCTTCTATGCGCTCGCGCTCGGCTTCGGGATCGCCTACGGCGGCGTGATGCCGCTCTATGCGCTCGTGTGCCGGCAGTACTTCGGCGAGAGGGTGATGGGCACGGCGTACGGGGGCGTGTTCCTCATCTCGACCCTCGGCATGGGGCTCGGGTCCTTCGCCGGCGGCTTTCTCTACGACGCGCTCGGCAGCTATGCCTGGCTGTTCATCGCGTCGTTCACGGTCGGCGGCGCCGCGGCGCTCCTCGCGTTCACGTTCCGTCCTCCGCGACCGCTGGCCGCCCGGCTGGAACCCGCCGCGGTCCGCTAGACAGGACCTGGCCCAGCGTTGGGGGCCTGCGAGGCGTTGTCAGGGCCTGCCGTCCGCCAACCAAACCCGAGGAGCGCCCCGGGTTTCCCGGGGCGCTTCCGAGCGTGTGGGGGGCATGGGGGCCATGTCGAGGCCCCCCATACCGTTTGACACTGCTGATAGTACGGGTGTATCAGCTCGCGCGACCCACGCCACCCGCTCCCGGCGCCGGCTGCGCAACGACCTGGTGGGCCGAGCAGGCGGGACCGGAACCCCGCGCCTGGGATGCACGTTTGCTGACCGAGGAGGAACCCGCATGGCAACCGACGGCATGAATCGACGGCAGTTCATCCGCGTGTCCGGAGCGGCGGCGGCCGTCACCGCGACCGGCATCGAAGGCATCATCGCGGCCCGGCAGGCGCCCGCGTATGCGCAGGGGACCAAGCTGCACATCGTGCGCTGGGTCGACTTCATTCCCGAAGCCGACGTGGAGCTCAAGCGCCAGGCCCCCGAGGCCTCGAAGGCGCTCGGCGCCGAGGTGACGTTTGAGTTCATCAACGCCAACGACGTGCAGCCGCGCATCACCGCTGCGATCCAGTCGGGCGCCGGCGCCGACCTCTTCTTCATGATGTACAACTGGCCCCAGCTCTACCAGAGCTCGCTCGTCGACGTCAGCGACGTCGCGGGCGCCGTCGCGAAGGAGCAGGGCGGGTTCTACGGCGTCTTCGAGCCGTCCTTCCGCGTCGGCGGCAAGTGGCTCGGCATGCCGCACTCGATCGTCGGCAACGCCGTCGCGTACCGCAAGTCATGGTTCAAGGAGGTCGGCTTCGAGCAGTTCCCGGACACCTGGGACGGCGTGCGGAAGGCCGCCGCGGCGCTCAAGAAGAAGGGCCGGCCGTGGGGCCAGACGCTCGGGCACACGTTCGGCGACGCGCCGACGTGGGCGTACCCGCTGCTGTGGTCGTTCGGCGGCGCGGAGACGGACAAGACCGGCAAGAAGGTCGCCCTCAACTCGAAGGGCACCGTCGAGAGCATCAAGTGGATGCAGGCCTTCTGGAAGGACGGCTGCGACGAGGGCGGGCTCGCGTGGGACGACACGAACAACAACCGCGCCTTCCACGCCGGCGAGATCTCCGCCAGCCTGAACGGCGCGTCGATCTACATCGTCGCCAAGCGGAAGAAGGACCAGATCAAGGACGACAAGGGCGAGCCGATGTTCCAGGACATCGACCACGCGCTCTACCCCTTCAAGGGCGGTCCCGGCCAGTACCCGCTCTACTTCTCGAACGGGCACGCGGTGATGAAGTACTCGAAGAACCAGAAGCTCGCGAAGGACTTCCTCCGCTGGCTCCACAAGAAGGAGAACTTCGAGAAGTGGTTCCAGGTCAACGAGGGCTACAGCGTCGCCGCCGCCAAGTCGTGGGAGAAGCACGGCATGTGGGCGAAGGTCGACAAGCCGCTCAAGATGTTCCAGACCGCGGCCCGGAACACGCGGATCTTCGGCTACGCCGGCCCCTCGACGGGCAAGGCGACCGAGGCGTTCTCGAAGTACATCATCGTGGACATGTACGCCAAGGCCGTCCAGGGCATGAAGGCCGAGGACGCGGTGAAGTGGGCCGCGGGCGAGCTCAAGAAGATCTACGAGGGATAGGGCTGCCTCGCACGGGTCGGAGGTGAAGTCGTCCGCGGCGGGAGGCGCGACCGGAGTCGAGGTCGCCCTCCCGCATCCCTCGCCCACCCGCGCCGGGCGCCTCACGCGCGTCCTCGACAGCGAGCGCGCGCTGGCCTTCATGCTCCTCGGTCCCGCGGTGATCCTCCTGGGCGTCTTCATCGCCTACCCGTTCGTGATGGGCATCTGGCTGGCGCTGTCCTCGACCAGCGTCGGCAACGTCGGCGAGTACGTCGGGCTCAGGAACTTCGTGAAGGCCTGGAACGACTCGATCTTCCAGACGGCCTTCCGCAACACGTTCGTCTACACGTTCTGGGCGACGATCTTCAAGCTGGCCCTCGGCATGTGGCTGGCGCTCCTGCTCAACCGCCACTTCCGGCTCAAGCGGATCGTGCGCGCCTCGATGCTCCTGCCCTTCATCATCCCGACCGTGCTGTCGACCTTCGCCTGGCGCTGGATGTTCGACCCGACGTTCAGCGTGCTGAACTGGACGCTGTACCAGATGGGCCTCATCGTCACGAAGCTGCCGTTCCTCTCCGACGGTACGTACGCGATGTGGTGCGCAATCGCTATCAACACCTGGCGGGGCATGCCGTTCTTCGCGATCACGCTGCTCGCGGGGCTGCAGACGATCAGCCCGGAGCTGCACGAGGCGGCCGCGCTCGACGGCGCGAACGCCTGGCGTCGCTTCCGGCACGTCACGTGGCCGCTGCTGAAACCGGTCACGCTGGTCGTCGTCGTGTTCTCGGTGATCCAGACGTTCTCCGACTTCCAGCTGATCTACGTACTCACCGGGGGCGGGCCCGCGAACTCGACGCATCTGCTGGCGACCTATGCGTACCAGCTCGGCGTGGCGTCGGGGCTCCTGGGCGAGGGCGCGGCCATTTCCCTGTTCATGTTCCCGGTGCTGCTCCTCGTCGTGTGGCTGCAGCTCCGGTACCTCCGCCGGATGGAAGGCGCATGATCGAGCGGCGCTGGAAGCGATGGCTGCACTTCTACATCCCGCTCGGCGTCTTCATCCTCGTCACGCTGTTCCCGTTCTACTGGATGCTGATCACCGCGATCCGACCCGACGAAGAGCTGTACCGCTCGTGGCGCGCGGTGAACAACGCACCGTTCTGGACGCTGTCGCCCACGCTCGACCACGTGCGGGACCTGCTCGCGAAGACGACGTTCCCCCGCTGGCTGTGGAACACGTTCTTCATCGCGCTCGTGTCCACGCTCATCTCGCTCGTCTGCGGGCTCTTCGCCGGCTACGCGCTCGCGCGGCTGCGCTTCCCCGGCGCGGGCCTGCTCGGCACCGGCATCTTCGTCACGTACCTGGTGCCGCAGACGCTGCTCTTCATCCCGCTCGCCGACATCATCCGGAACTTCCATCTCGGGAACACGCCGTGGGCGCTCATCCTCACGTATCCGACGTTCCTGATCCCGTTCTGCACGTGGCTGCTCATGGGCTACTTCAAGACGATCCCGAAGGAGCTCGAGGAGTGCGCGCGCATCGACGGCGCCACCCGCTTCGGCGCGATGGCGCGGATCATCTTCCCGATCGCGGTGCCCGGCATCCTCTCGGCCGGCATCTTCGCCTTCACGCTCTCCTGGAACGAGTTCATCTACGCGCTTGTGTTCCTGTCGTCGCCGGAACGCAAGACGGTCCCGGTCGGCGTCGTGTCGGAGCTCATCCGCGGCGACATCTACTTCTGGGGTCAGCTCATGGCCGGCGCGCTGCTCGGCTCGGTGCCCGTCGCCCTCGTGTACTCGTTCTTTGTCGAGTACTACGTCACCGGGTTGACCGGCTCGGTGAAGGGCTGATGGTCGGCTGATGGTCAGTCCGCCTTGACAGGTTGTAACGCTGGGCCATACACTCCCGCCACGCGTCGCCCATCCACCCGCTCCGCTCAGATCTTTGAGGAGGTGCATCGATGAGAACCCGTCCCTGGTTCCATTTCGGACTCACCCTCGCGGTGCTGGCCGCCCTCGTCGCGCTCGTCGCGCTCGTCGCTGGCACGCAGCCGGCGCGCGTGCAGGCGCAGGCACCAAAGACGCTCAAGATCCAGGCGAGCTGGCCGGCCGCGCTCACCATCTACGACAACTTCACCATGTGGGCGAAGCGGGTCGAGCAGCTTACCGGCGGGCAGCTGAAGATCGAGACCCTGCCCGCGGGCGCGATCGTCCCGGCGTTCGAGGTCCTCGACGCCACGCACAAGAAGGTCATCGACGGCGCCCATACCTGGGCGGCGTACTGGACCGGGAAGCACAAGGCCGCGGTCCTCTTCACCGGTGGGCCCGGCGGCACGTTCGGCATGGACTACATCGACTACCTCGGGTGGATGTACGAGGGCGGCGGGCTCGACCTCTACCAGGAGTTCTACCGCGAGGTCCTGAAGCTCAACGTGGTGCCGATCCCGATCCTCCCCTCCGGCCCGCAGGCCTTCGGGTGGTTCAAGCGGCCGATCAAGAACCTCGCGGACTTCAAGGGGATGAAGTGCCGCCAGACGGGCATGGCGGCCGAGGTCTACACCGAGATGGGCATGCGCATCGTCAACATGCCGGGCGGTGAGATCATCCCCGCGGCCGAGCGCGGCGTCATCGACTGTGCGGAATGGATCGGCGGCGTCGAGGACCTGAGGCTCGGCTTCCACAACGTCTGGAAGTACCACTACACCCCGGGGATGCACGAGAACGTGACCGTCGGCGAGTTGCTCATCAACGGGGACGTGTGGCAGGGGCTCCCGCCGGTAACGCAGGAGATCATCAAGGCCGCCGCGATGGAGACGTTCATCCGGTGGTGGGCGCGCTGGCAGAAGCAGAACGCGGACGCGCTCGCGGAGCTGCAGGACAAGCACAAGGTCCAGATCAGCCGCACGCCGGACGACATCCTCATCGAGTTCCTCAGGGCGTGGGACCGGATCGCCAAGCGCGAGGGGGAGAAGAACCCCTTCTTCAAGAAGGTGCACGACTCGCAGCGGCAATACGCGTCCAAGGTGGTGCCCGCGAAGCGGTTCATGTTCCCTCCGTACGAGTTCGCGGCGAACTACTACTGGCCGCCGAAGAAGTAGGCGGACCAGTCCCGACCGCTCCCGAGGAGGGGCCGGCCCGCCGCCGGTCCCTCCCGTTCCGCCCCTTCGTCACGACCCGAAAGGACCTGACCGTCCATGGAACAGCAACCACCTGACGCACTCCGCAAGCTCATCGGAGTGCTGGACACGCTCAGCGAATGGTCCGGCCGCATCGTCGCCTGGATCATCGTCCCGATGGTCCTCGGCCTGACCTGGGAGGTCGTCGCCCGCTACGGCTTCGACGCGCCCACGTTCTGGGCCTACGACATGTCCTACATGATGTACGGCGGCCACTTCATGCTCGGCGCCGCCTACACGCTCCTCAGGAAGGGGCACATCCGCACCGACTTCTTCTACGGCGCGTGGCCGGTGAGGCGGCAGGCGATGGTCGACTCCATCTCCTACCTCTTCCTCTTCTTCCCGGGCATGTTCTTCTTCTTCCTGGCAAGCTGGGACGCCGCGTACCACTCCTGGATCATCCGCGAGACCTCGGAGGCGAGCGCCTGGCGCCCGATCATCTACCCCTTCAAGATGGCGATGCCCGTCAGCGCCGTGCTCCTGATCCTGCAGGGGATTTCCGAGTTCGCGAAGAGCGTGTGGGCCGTCAAGACGGGGCGGTGGCTATGAACCCCGAGTACCTCGGCCTCATCCTCCTCGCCGCGCTGATCACCGGCATCTTCGTCGGCTTCCCCATCGCGTTCACGCTCGTCATCCTCGCCCTCGTCTTCGGCTACATCGGCTTCGGCCACATCGTCTTCGACCTGATGGTGTTCCAGACGATCGGCATGATGAAGGAGGAGACCCTCGCCGCGGTGCCGCTCTTCATCTTCATGGGACACATCCTCGAGCAGGCGGGGCTGATGGAGCGCCTGTTCAAGTCCTTCCAGTTCATCTTCGCCCCCGTCCGGGGCTCGCTGTACCTGGGCGTGCTGCTGACCGCGACCATCTTCGCGACGGCCACGGGCATCATCGGCGCGTCGGTCACCGTCATGGGGCTCATGGCGGCACCCGTCATGATCAAGGCCGGCTACGACCCGAAGCTGTCGGCGGGCGCCATCGCCGCCGGCGGCACGCTCGGGATCCTGATCCCGCCGAGCGTCATGCTCGTCGTCATGGGACCGGTCCTGGGCGTGTCCGTCATCCAGCTCTTCGCCGCCGCGATCATTCCCGGCGTGATGCTGTCGAGCCTCTACATCGGGTACGCGATGGTCCGCGCCTTCCTCAACCCGCGGCTGGGCCCGCCGCTGCCCGTGGAAGAGCGCGCCACGTCGTACTGGCAGATCGTGAAGGAGTTCATCGCCGGGATCGTGCCGCTCGGCGCGATCATCTTCGCGGCCCTCGGGAGCATCATCTTCGGCCTCGCCACGCCGACCGAGGCGGCCGCGATGGGCGCGTTCGGCGCCCTGGTGCTCACGGCGGCGTACGGTCGGCTCACCTACGCCGTGCTGCGCGACGCGTCGTACAAGACCGTCCAGACGTCGAGCATGGTCCTGTTCCTCGCCGTCGCGTCGAACGTCTACGGGTCGGTCTTCACGCGTCTGGGCACGGGCACCTGGATCGCCAACTCGCTCCTCGCGCTCCCGGTCCCGCCGCTCGCGATGATGGCCGCGCTCATGGGCGTGATCTTCCTGCTCGGCTGGCCGCTCGAGTGGCCGGCGATCGTGCTGATCTTCGTGCCGATCTTCCTGCCCGTGGTCCAGGCGCTCAAGTTCGACCTCGTGTGGTTCGGCACGCTGGTCGCGGTGAACCTCCAGACCGCGTTCCTCTCCCCGCCGGTCGCCATGGCGGCCTACTACCTGAAGGCCGTCGCGCCGAAGTGGGAGCTGAAGGACATCTACCGGGGCATGTTCGACTTCATGCTCCTGCAGATGATCGGCCTGGCGGTCGTGTTCTTCTTCCCGCAGGTGGCGCTCTGGCTGCCGGCGGTGCTGTTCAAGTAGATGGGCCGCGCGCGCCGGCGGTGCTCGGGGAGCGTGACGCCGGTGGTATGATCTCCGCACTGCTGCGCGCGCGCGGCCGCATCCATCGAAACATCTCGGAGGGGAGAGACCCATGGCTCAGGTCGTGATGAAGGACCTGAACAAGAAGTACGACGAGGTCCACGCGGTCAAGGACGTCAACCTCCACATCCGCGACAAGGAGTTCATCGTCCTCGTCGGGCCGTCGGGATGCGGGAAGTCGACGACCCTCCGGATGGTCGCGGGCCTCGAGGAGATCACCGCCGGCGAGATCGTCATCGGCGATCGGGTGGTCAACGACCTGCCGCCCAAGGACCGCGACATCGCGATGGTCTTCCAGAACTACGCGCTCTACCCGCACATGACCGTGTACGACAACATGGCGTTCGGGCTGAAGATGCGGAAGTTCCCGAAGCCCGAGATCGAGAAACGCGTGCGCGATGCGGCCGAGATCCTGGGCATCCAGGACCTGCTCAAGCGCAAGCCGCGCCAGCTCTCGGGTGGCCAGCGGCAGCGGGTGGCCGTGGGCCGCGCGATCGTCCGCCACCCGCAGGTCTTCCTCTTCGACGAGCCGCTCTCGAACCTCGACGCGAAGCTCCGCGTCCAGATGCGCGTCGAGCTCAAGCGGCTCCACGACCGGCTGGAGACCACCGCCATCTACGTGACGCACGATCAGGTCGAGGCGATGACGCTCGGCGATCGCGTCGTGGTCATGAAGGACGGCTGGATCCAGCAGGTCGGCGAGCCGCTCGAGCTGTACACGCGTCCCGCGAACCGGTTCGTGGCGGGATTCATCGGCTCCCCGGCGATGAACTTCGTCGACGTGCAGGTCACGGAGGCCGATGGCGCCATGTGGGTGCAGAACCCCGGCATCCGCGTGCGCGTGCCGGTGGACCGCGCCGAGCGGCTGCGCCCGTACAAGGGGCAGCCCCTCACGCTCGGCGTGCGGCCCGAGGACCTGCACGTCGCGAACGGCAACGACGCGCCGGACCACACGTTCGAGACCGTGGTCGAGGTCGTGGAGCCGCTCGGGTCCGAGATCCTGCTGGACGTCAAGGCCGGCCCGAACGTGATGGTGGCGCGCGTGGACCCCACCGTCCGCGTGAAGGTGCACGAGCCGGTCCGGCTCGCGCTCATTCCCGACCGCATCCACTTCTTCGACACGAAGACCGAGCTCGCGGTGTGAGGGCGTGGGGGGCCCGAAATGGCCCCCGTACCGCCGTAGCCTGACCGCCCGAAGGGCCCGGGCGCTCGTGGCGCTGCGTCGGCGGGCGCTCGTGGCGCTGCGTCGGCGGGCGCTCGTCGCGTACCTGCTCCTTGCGTCGGCCGTGCTCTCCTCGTGCCGATGACTCTCGGTCTTCCCGCTTGCGCACCCGCTCGACTCCGCCCGTGAGCCGGCGCACGCTCGTCGCGCTCGTCGTGGCCGTCGCGGTCGTGGCGCTCCTCGCGACCGTCCTGATGACGGTCTTCCAGCCGGGAAGCGTGCCGGCGGGCGCCGGCACCGCCGAGCGTCTGTGGGTCGTGCACTGCGCTCACTGTCACGGCGTGGACGGGAAGGGCTCGTGGCGAGCGACGCTGTTCCTCATCCGTCCCGGCGACCTGAGCGATCCGGCGAGCGCGCGGCAGTCGTCGGACCAGTACCTGTTCGACATCATCAAGCACGGCGGCTCGCCGATCGGCCGCCCCGGAATGCCGGGCTTCCCGCACCTGTCCGACCCGGAGGTGCACGCGCTCGTGCGATACCTCCGCAGCCTGCCGGAGGCGACGCCTCCAAAGCGCTAGGCCGAAACGCCTAAAAGGAAGGACTTTGGCTTCTACGGCAGGCGCTCGATACGGAGCAGCAGGACTTGCTCGCCGTGTGGCCGCACGGCGAGCCGCAGCCGGTCGCCTGGCTTCACATCCGCAGCGTCGATGAGCGCCGGCTCGCCGACGACGGCCATCATCTCCATCGCGCCCATCCGGAGCGCGCCGACGGCCTCGTGACGCACGAGGATCATGCCCGGCTCCGGCCGCGCGACGAGCTGACCGCGCACCTCGTACGCGGCGGGGCGCACGATCGTGCCCCAGAGACCGGCGGCGAACAGGGCGAGCAGGACGGCGAAGAGCACGATCGGGAGCCAGCGGCGTGCCACGCGGCCGCCGCCGGCTCTCGTCGGCCTGGAGCCCGTGAACGGCTCGATCGCTAGCCTAGCGGTACTCCGGCGTGGACGACACGGGCTGCCTCTCGGGCATCAGGTCGCTCGCGCTGACGGTCCACTTGCCGCCGCAGCCTTCCTCGACCACGTTCATCGCGAGCTTGTATCCGGTTCCAAAGGTGAGGACCAGGAACGCGACGCCGAGACCACTGCCGACGACGCACGTGGTCAGCCGACCGGGGATGAGGAACGCGGTGGCGACGCCCGCCCCGATGTCGTAGGCGACAGGATCGAGCGTCGGCTCGCCGTCGCGCTTGAGCGCCTCCTCGCTCTGGTCGGGAGTCTTCAGCGTCTCCTCGAACATGCCGGGCTGAGGCGCCGGCGGAGTGGGCTGCTGCGCGAAGCCGAGCGGCGCGAGCGGCCCCACGACGAGGAACGACGCCAGCACGACAACGACGACGACGCGAACCGCTGATGTCATCGGCACCCCTCCTTCACGAAGGCGATACAGCGACGCTTCATTGTCCGCCCGCGCCGCCCGGCCGACCCAGCGAAATGTGACCGCCGGCGCGACGGAGCGGGCGAACCAGCGTGCGACGACTATAGCAGCATTGCACCCGCTATAATCGCTCCACCAACCCAAGGGAGGGAGGCCCTCGATGAAGCTCGTCCGCTTTTCGCAGAACGGTCAGCCGGCCCGGCTCGGGCTCCTGATGAACGACCGGATCGCCGACGTCCAAGCGAGCGTCGCCGCGACCCTGGCTCGTCGCGGTGTCGTACGCGCACGGGAGATCGCGCAGGCGCTCGTGCCGGCGAGCACGCGGCAGTTCCTCCAGGGCGGCCCCGTCAGCCTGGATGCCGTCGCCGGGATCACCGAGTGGGTGACGGTGCCGCGGGCGTCCGCCCGGCTCCAGGCACCGATCACCGATCCCGGCAAGTTCATCTGCATCGGGCTGAACTACCGCGACCACGCGGAGGAGGTGGGCGCAGCACTTCCCAGGGAGCCCCCCATCTTCCCGAAGTGGGCCAACGCGATCGTCGACCCGGGTGAGCCGATCCTGCGGGCGCGGGGCTCGACGCAGCTCGACTGGGAGGTGGAGCTCGGCGTGGTGATCGGGCGGACCGCGCGATACGTCTCACGCGAGCAGGCGCTCGACCACGTCTTCGGATACACGATCGTGAACGACGTGAGCGCGCGCGACTTCCAGTTCCTGACGAGCCAGTGGGGCGCGGGGAAGATCCCCGACACGTACGCGCCGGTGGGCCCGTACATCGCCGACCGCGCCGAGGTCCCGGATCCCCACGTGCTCGAGCTCAAGACCTGGGTGAACGGCAGCCTCATGCAGAACGGCACGACGAAGAACTTCATCTTCGACGTGCGGTACCTGGTCAGCTACCTCTCGGGGTTGATGACGCTCGAGCCCGGTGACCTGATCGCCACGGGAACGCCGGCCGGCGTCGGGCATGGCAAGAAGCCGCCCGTGTACATGAACCCGGGCGACACCGTGCGCCTTTCGATCACCGGGCTCGGCACGCTCGAGAACCCGATCAAGGAAGGCTGACGGTACACTGGCGCCATGCTCGACCTGATCGCCCCCCTGGTCATCACGAACCGGACGAAGATCGTGCTGCTCTCGCTCGATGGGCTCGGCGGGCTGCCACGTCCGGAGACGGGACGGTCGGAGCTCGAGACGGCCCGCCTGCCGCACCTCGACGCGCTCGCGACGACGGCCGCGTGCGGCCTCCTGAGGCATGTCGCGCCCGGGATCACGCCGGGGAGCGGGCCCGGTCACCTCGGGCTGTTCGGGTACGACCCGGTCCGGTACCAGGTGGGTCGCGGCGTGCTCGAGGCGCTCGGCATCGAGTTCCCGCTGCGCGGCGGCGACATCGCGGCGCGCGGGAACTTCTGCACCGTCGATCGCGCCGGCCGCATCACGGACCGCCGCGCCGGGCGCATCGCGACCGACGTGTGCGTGAAGCTGGTCGACCGGCTACGCGCCATTCGCCTGCCCGGCGTCGAGGTGCTCGTCGAGCCGGTCAAGGAGCACCGGTTCGTGCTGGTCCTGCGTGGCTCGGGGCTCTCCGGCCGGCTCAGCGAGACCGACCCGCAGGTCCTGGGCCAGCCACCGCTCGCCGTCGAGCCGGTCGAGCCCACGGCCGCCCGGACAGCGGAGCTCGTGAACCGCTTCGTGGAGGAGGCGCGCCGCCTCCTCGCCGACGAGCCCGCCGCCAACATGGTGCTGCTCCGCGGGTTCGACCGGCTCCCCGAGCTGCCGCGGTTCCCGGAGGTCTTCAAGCTGCGGGCGGCGGCGATCGCCGCGTATCCGATGTATCGCGGGCTGGCGAAGCTCGTGGGCATGGACGTCCTCAAGACGGGTGGCACCTTCGCGGACGAGCTCGCGACGCTCGGCGAGCACTGGGAGGCGTACGACTTCTTCTTCGTGCATTACAAGGACACCGACAAGGCCGGCGAGGACGGCAACTTCGACGCCAAGGTGGCAGCGCTCGAGCGCTTCGACACGCACGTGCCCGACGTCCAGGCGCTCGGGCCGGACGTCCTCGTCATCACCGGAGATCACGCGACACCCTCGGTGCTCGCGGCCCACGGCTGGCAGCCGGTCCCCGTGCTCGTCGCCGGCCGGTACGCGGGCGCGGATCCGGTGCGCGAGTTCAGCGAGCGAGCGTGCGCGGGCGGGACGCTCGGCATCCTCCCCGCCCAGCACCTGATGCCCATCATGCTCGCCAACGCACTCAGGCTCAACAAGTTCGGTGCCTGATGGCCTGAAACTTGAACCGGGCACGAGCCCGGACTCCGTATGCGGTTCCTGCTCCGCCTGCTCGGTGCGATGTGGATCGCGACACTCGCCGTCACGATCGGCTTCGCCTGGCTCGAGCTCCAGGAGGAGCGGAGGGAGCTCGTTGCGGACCTCGAACGCCGCGCCGCGCTGGCCGCCGACGCGGTGCGCGAGCCGGCAGAGCGGCTGGTAGGCCGCGGCGCGCGGACCGGGTACGAACGTCTGCTCGCCCGCTTCGCGCGGGCCGATCGCGCGATCGCGATCTATGACGACCTCGGCGGTCTTCTCGCGGCCTCGGCCGACGTGCGAGCCGACCTCGGCGTCATCTCGCCCCTCGTCTCCGAAGCCCTGCGCGGCACCGCGGCCCGCACGATGCGCGTCGTGTTGGGGCGCGCGACGTGGGTGCATGTCGTTCCGCTCGTGTGGGAGGACCGGTCCGTCGGCGCGGCCGCCGTGCTCCTCGACGCCCGCCACCTCGAAACGAGGGAATGGAGCCTCTGGCGCCGGACGGCCGTACGGCTCGGGGTGCTCGGGCTGCTGCTGACCGGCATCACGTTCCTCGTGGTGCGGTGGAGCGTGACGCAGCCGATCGCGCGCATGGCGGCGTGGACGAGGCAGATCAAGACGGGCAAGGAGGTCGCGCCGCCACCGACCGCGGATGCGAGCCTGTTCGGGCCGCTCGCGCAGGAGGTCGACAGTCTCGCCCGCTCGCTCGCCCGCGCCCGGATCGCGGCCGAGCACGAGGCCCGGCTGCGCCTCGCCGGCGAGAGCGTCTGGACCGAGGAACGGCTCAAGCAGTTCGTGCGCGTGAGGTTCGACGACCGGCCGATCTTCGTCGTCTCGAACCGCGAACCGGTCAGCCACATGCGCGAGGGACGCGCCGTACGCTCGGTGCGGCCCGCGAGCGGGCTCGTCACGGCGCTCGAGCCGGTCATGCTCGCCTGCGGCGGCGTCTGGGTCGCCCACGGGAGCGGCGGCGCCGATCGGGACGTCGGCGCGCGCATCGGGCTGCCGGAGGGCGATCCACAGTACACGCTGCGCCGCGTCTGGCTCGACGCCGCCGAGGAGTCCGGCTACTACTACGGCTTCGCCAACGAGGGGCTGTGGCCGCTCTGCCACATCGTCCACGAGCGTCCGCAGTTCCGCGCGGAGGACTGGGGCCACTACTGTGCCGTCAACGAGAAGTTCGCCCGGACCCTGCTCGAGGAGATGGAGAGCACGCCGGCGCCGATCCTGCTCGTGCAGGACTACCACTTCGCGCTCCTGCCGCAGATGGTGAAGCGCGCCCGCCCGGACGCGCGCGTGGCGCTCTTCTGGCACATCCCGTGGCCGAACTTCGAGGCGTTCCGGATCTGTCCCTGGCAGCACGAGATCCTGCTCGGGATGCTGGGCGCCGACCTCGTCGGCTTCCAAACCCAGTTCCATTGCAACAACTTCCTCGAGACCGTCGAGCGCACGATCGAGGGGCGGGTCGACTGGGACCGGTTCGCGGTCGTCCGCGGTGACCACACCGCGCACGTGCTGCCGCTGCCGATCAGCGTGGCGCCCGAGTTCGACGCGCCCGGAAATGGACCCGACCGGACGCGCCTCCTCGCGGACCTCGGCGCCGAGGTCGAGTTCCTCGGCATCGGCGTCGACCGCGTCGACTACACGAAGGGGCTCCCCGAGCGCTTCCGTGCGATCCGTCGGTTCTTCGAGCGCTGGCCCGAGTACCGGCGGCGGGTCGTGTTCGTGCAGCTCGCCTCCCCGAGCCGCAGCCGCATCCCGCGGTACCAGGCACTCCTGCACGAGACCGAGGAGACCGTCCGGCAGGTCAACGAGGCGCTCGCGGAGCGGGGCTGGAAGCCGGTCGTCTACCACCAGCGTCACCACGAGCACGCCGAGATCCAGCCGTGGTATCTCCACGCGGACTTCTGCATGGTCACCTCGCTGCACGACGGCATGAACCTGGTCGCGAAGGAGTTCGTCGTCACGCAGCAGCAAGGCGATGGCGTGCTCATCCTGTCTCGGTTCGCCGGTGCCGCGAACGATCTGCGCGATGCGCTGCTCGTCAATCCCTACGACATCGACGACGTCGCGGGTGCCGTTCACCGCGCCGTCACCATGGAGCGGGACGAACGCCGGCGGCGGATGCGTCGCATGGTGAGCCAGGTGCAGGAGCACAGCGTGTATCGGTGGGCCGCCATGTTGCTGGCCGAGCTGGACCGGATGCCGCTCGGCGTGTCGCTCGCGCGCGAGTAGGCGTTCACGCCGCGGCGCGTTGTCACGCCATCGAGCCGCAGCGGGGCTCTCTCCTGATGTGGTAATCGTTACCCACACCGACGGACTGCGCGCGTCGCGGACCCTCGGGATTTCGCTCGATTCGTGCTTGGCGTGTCGCTTGCTAGAAGCAGTCGCGACGGGATCCCCGAGGCGTGGGGGCATTTCGGGGATATCCAAGGAGAAGGAGAGCCATGGAACGCGAACGCGTCCTCGATCGCGATACCGCCGGTGACGAGCAGAGCGTCAGCGACGTGCACAACCGGGCGGGCACCTGCGGGCGATGCTTCATGCTGGTGGCTCGTTACGCGCCCCAGGTCGTCACGACGAGCAGCATCTATCACCGTGAGTGCTTCGAAGCCTGGTACTTCGGGCGTCACGGCCGCCGGCCGACGCTGCTCCCCGGCGCCAACGGTGACCGCCATCGGTTCCAGGTGCGCGAACGCGCCGCGTGAGCGCCCTGCGCGCACGCCCACCGCGTGGCGAACAGGGCGACGACCCGGGTCAGGCGGCCGCCCGCGCGCCCGAGAGGCGCGGCGCCGAGCCCGCTGGTGTCGCTCGCGCCGTCGTCGCGTTCAGCGCCCGGGCCATGTCGGGGCCTCCCATGACCTCAATCAGGCAGGAGCGGGACAGCCTCGGGACGAAAGCGGTGCCTGCCGAGGCGCTCTACGGTGTCTTCACCCGCCGGGCGCTCGAGACCTTCCAGCTGAGCGATCGCCGACCGCATCCCGCGCTGATTCGCGCGTACGCCCGGGTGAAGAAGGCGGCGGCGCGAGCGAACGCGACGCTCGGCCTCATCCCCCGGCGATGGGCGGACGCGATCGCGTGGGCCGCGGACCGCGTCCTCGCCGGCGAGATTCCGGACGCCGCGGTGCTGGACGCGTTCCAGGCAGGCGCCGGGACGCCGATGCACATGAACGTCAACGAGGTGCTGGCCAACCTCGCCAACGAGCGCCTCGGAGGACGGCGCGGGCGGTACGTGCCCGTCCATCCCAACAACCACGTCAACCTCGGCCAGTCGTCCAACGACGTGACGCCGACCGCGATCCGGCTCATGGCGCTCGAGCTCGCTCCCCCGCTCGAGAGGGAGCTGCGGGCGCTCGAGCGCGCGTTTCGCCGCCTGGCCGCGCGCGAACGCCGCGTGCTCAAGCCCGGCCGGACGCATCTCCAGGACGCGGTCCCGATCACCTGGGGCCAGGTCTTCACCGGGTACGCGCAGGCGATTGGCGCCGCCCGCGATGCCTTCCGGGTCGCCGCCGACGAGCTGCGCGTGATCGGTCTCGGTGGGACCGCCGCGGGCACGGGTCTCACCGCGCATCCGCGGTTTCGCCGCCTCGTGATCCGCGAGCTCTCCCGCGACGCCGGCGTGCGGCTCGAGCCGGCGCCGAGCACCGTGACGACGACCTGGAGCCTGCGGCCGCTTTCCGCCTGCGCCGCGGGACTTCGCGGCATCGCGGTCGATCTCGGAAAGATCTGCTTCGACCTCCGGTTGCTCGCGTCCGGCCCGCACACCGCGATCGCGGAGATCGTGCTGCCCGAAGTCGAACCCGGCTCGTCCATCATGCCCGGCAAGGTGAACCCGTCGGTCCCGGAGGCCGTCCAGATGGTGGCGTTCCAGGTCGCCGCTCACGACCACGCGATCGCGCTCGCTGCGGCCGCCGGCGAGCTCGAGCTCAACGTCATGTCGCCGCTCGTGGCCCTGAACCTCGGCGACGCGTTCGACCTGCTGACGGGCGCCGTCCGCCTCCTTCGCGAACGGTGCGTCCACGGGCTCCGCGTCGACCGCGATCGATCGCGAGCGCTCGTCGCCGGCAGCCTCGTGACGGCGACCGCACTCTCGCCGTACCTCGGGTACGAGGTCGTCGCCGAGCTCGTGAAGGAGGCGCTCGCCACGCGCCGGCCGCTGACCGACGTCATCGCCGCGCACGATCTCGTCCCACGTGATGCCCTCGCTCGCCTGCTGAACCCCGGCACGCTCACCGAGCCGGAGGCCGTGGACGTCGTGCTCCGCCGCCGCATCCAGCGTGCGCCCGGGTACGCCCGCTTCCGCGCGGCGCGCGGGCTCTGATTTCATGGGGGGACTATCGAGGCCCCCCAAGCCCCCCGCGCTCGGAGCGCCCCGGGCGGTGCGCGGACGCACCGGCCAAAGCCGTGGCGCTCCTCGATCACCCGATTCGTTCACGCGCCCTGACGGGACGCGGCGACCACGCCGGCCGCCGACGCTCCGCAGCGACGCCGAGGAGCGAGCAGGGCGAGGCGCCCGACGAGCGCACGCCCGAGGCGTACTCCGAGTACGCCGCAGGGCGGGCCGAGGAGGGCAACGAAGCAATGCGACGCTCATCGGCGTCGCGGACCAGAAAGCGCTTGTGCCGGTGCGCACGAGCGCCATACTGCTAGTCATGCGGCACGTCCTGGTGTCCGACGACGCGTTCCTGTGGGAGCTCGTGCCACCATCCCCGCGCGCGCACGACACCGTGTACGTGGTCGAGGAGCCCGCCGTCCGCGCTCGCATCGCGCGACACGGGGGAACGGCGGTCGGCGGAAACCTCGCGCACCAGGCGGTCTACCGGCGCGCGTTCCGCTCGGGACACGAGCCGGTCGTGGTGGCGGTCGATCCGGCGAGACAGGTCGCGGTCGTGCGCGCGATCCGCCGGGTGGCGCCGGCCGCGCCCGTGCTCGTCGTCTCCGACGTCACGCGCGTGCTTCGCCGCCTGCCCGGCGTGACGACCGTCTCGCCGCGCGTGTTCGCGGAACGCGTCGTCGGCCCGGAGCTCGAACGGGCGCTGACCCGGGCCCGCGTCGACCGCATCCGCGCCCAGCTCGCGCCACGCGCGCGGGTGCTCATCATGATGCAGGACGACCCCGACCCCGACGCGATCGCTTCCGCGCTCGCGCTGCGCACGCTCCTCGGGCGCGACCGCGGCTCCGCGCCGATCGCGACGTTCGGCACGGTCACGCGGCCGGAGAACCGCGCGCTGATCGACCTGCTGCGCCTCGACGTCCGGCGGATCGGTCCCGAGGACGTCGCGCGCTACGATGGCGCCGCGATGGTCGACGTCCAGCCGAGCTTCTTCGAGGAGCGCGCGTTCGCTCGCGTGGACCTCGTCGTCGACCATCATCCCGAGGAGCGGCCCGTGCACGCCGCCGTCAAGGACGTGCGCCCGGAATACGGCGCGACGTCCACGATCCTCACGGAGTACTTGCGGGCGGCCGAGATCACGCCGACGGCGCGGCTGGCGACGGCGCTGCTCTACGGAATCAAGACCGACACGCAGGACCTCGAGCGGGGGGCGACGCGCGCCGATCTCGACGCCTTTGCCTTCCTCCACGCTCACGCCAGCCTCGGAGCGCTCCGCCGCATCGAGCGGCCGGAGCTGTCGCCCGAGGCGCTCGATACGCTGGGACGCGGCATCCGCGACCGTCGCGTCGTCGACGGCATCGTGTTCTCGCACCTCGGCCGCATCGGCTACCCGGAGCTGGTCGCGCAGTTCGCCGACCTGTTCCTCCAGGTCCGCGGCGCGCGGTGGTCCGTCGTGTCCGGGACGGTGAACGGTGAGCTCCACGTGTCGGTCCGGGCGGCCGAACCGTCGCGCGCGGCCGGCGTGGTCGTGCGCGACGCGTTCGGCGACCTCGGGAGCGCCGGCGGTCATCGCGCGATGGCGAAGGCCGTCGTGCGGCTCGCCGACTGGCGGGCACGCGTCGGCCATCTCACCGGTGACCGGATCTTGCGGCGCTTCCGGCGCGCGCTCCGCGCGGGCCGCGGATGACGGGCGATGGACGAGAACGCGCGGCTGGTCGATTCGATCAAGGAGATGCTCGAGGGTGGCCGCGAGGAGCGACTCGCGGACCTCCTCGCCGAGACGCACGCGGCCGACGTCTCGGTCGTGCTCCGGGAGCTGCCGCTTTCCGACCAGGTCCAGGTGTTCCGGCTCCTCGCGCCGCAGCAGGCCGGCGCCGTGCTCTCGGAGCTCGACGACCCGACGCTGCTCGAGCTGGTCCGCACCCTGGACGAGGTCGAGGTGTCGAAGATCCTCGACCAGATGCCGTCCGACGACGTCGTCGAGGTCGTCGACGAGCTGCCGCCCGAGCAGGCCGAGAAGATCCTCGACCTCATGGAGGAGGAGAAGTCGGAGGAGGTCCAGGAGCTCCTCGAGTACGAGGAGGGCACGGCCGGCCGCCTGATGTCGCCCGACTTCATCGCCGTGCACGAGGGGGCGACGGTCGCCGAGGCGATCGAGCACATCCGCAAGGCGGCGTCCGGCGACGACCCGTTCTACCTCTATGTCGTGGACGACCACGACCACCTCGTCGGCGTCGTGCCGCTGCACCGCCTGCTCACGGTCGATCCCACGACGCCCGTCCGTGCCGTCCGGCGCGAGGACGTCGAGAGCGTCACGGTGGACACCGACCAGGAAGAGGTCGCGCGCCGGGTGCAGCGCTACGACCTGCGCGAGGTGCCGGTCGTGGACAACCGCGGGCGGCTCCTCGGCACGATCGGCATCGACGACGTGATCGACGTCATGAGCGAGGAGGCGACGGAGGACATCCAGCGCCTCGGCGGCGTCGGCGGCGACGAGACGGTGCTGGACTCCCCACGCGTGGTCTTCCGCAAGCGGCTCGTCTGGCGGCTCATCAACCTCGGCACCGCGCTGCTCGCCGCGTCCGTCATCGGCGTCTTCGAGCCGGCCATCCAGGCCCTCGCCACGCTCGCGATCTTCATGCCGATCGTCGCGTCCATGGGCGGGATCGGCACGACCCAGACGGCCACCGTTGTCATTCGGGGAATGGCGCTCGGCGACTTCACGGCCGGGCTCCTCGCTCGCGTGCTGACCAAGGAGGTGTGGCTCGCGCTCACCACCGGCGCGGCCAACGGCCTCATCCTTGCTCTGATCGCCTACCTGTGGAAGGGCCAGGCGCTGCTGTCCGTCATCCTCGGCGCGGCGCTCCTCTTCAACATGGTCGTGGCCGCGGTGGTCGGGACGCTCGTGCCCGTCGCACTCCGGACGTTCCGCATCGACCCCGCGATCGCGTCGAGCGTCATCATCACCGCGTTCACCGACATCTGCGGGTTCTTCTCGTTCCTCGGGCTCGCCACCCTCCTGATGTCGTTCCTGCTGTGAACCAGAAAGACGCTTGGCAAGGCCCGCAAGGCACGGGTAGAATTGGCGCGCAGTCCGGGCGAAACAGGACCGGCCTCGAATCCAACTCGTCGGAGGGCTCGTGGTGGACGTAGCGCTGGAGAAGAGGCAGGTCCAGCGCGCGTACGAGCTGTACGCGCCGATCTACGATTTCCTCTTCGACTGGATCTTCGCCCCCGGCCGCGCCGCGGCCATCAAGCACCTCGAGCTCGCGCCGAACGACAGCGCCCTCGAGGTCGGGATCGGCACCGGTCTGAACCTTCCGCTGTACCCCGCGAGCTGCCGGCTGACCGGGATCGACCTCTCGCAGGAAATGCTGGACAAGGCCATCGAGCGGGTCCAGACGCTCGCGATGCCGGACGTGACGCTGAAGGTCATGGACGCGACCGCGATGGACTTCGGGGACAACGAGTTCGACAAGGCCGTCGCCACGTACACGATCTCCGCGGTGCCCGACCCCGTGGCGGTGCTGCGCGAGATGCGGCGAGTCGTCAAGCCGGGCGGCATCATCGTCGTCCTGAACCACTTCAAGAGCCAGCGGCGCGTGGTGGGCCTCGTCGAGGACCTCGTCGCGCCGGTGTGCACGCGGCTCGGCTGGAAATCGAACCTGGCGCTCCAGCCGCTGCTGCGCGAGGTGGGCCTCGTGCCCGAGCTGGTCGCGAGGGTGAACCTGTTCAACGGGTGGCGCCTCGTGAAGTGCGTCAACAAGAAGTAGCGCGACTCGCACTCCTCGTCCTCGCGCTCGCGTCAGTCCTCCCCGTCGTCCGCGCAGGCCGCGTACTCGTGGTTGCCGCCCTGTTCCTGGCGGAGTTCCTGACCGCCGGCGCCTGGCCGGCGCTGACGCGGCTCACCAGCGCGCCGGCTCGCGAGCCGCTGCCCGTGCGCGGCGCGCTCGTCGATCGCCACATCGTTCCCGCACGGACAGCCCGGACGCCACTCGTGCTCGTGCATGGCCTCGCCCCCGAGGGCAAGGACGACACGCGCCTCGTCGCGGCCGCGTCGCTGCTCGCCCGCGCGGGCTTCGACGTCGCCGTCCCGACGATTCCCGGGCTCACGCAGCTCCGGCTGCGTCCCGAGGACGTCACGCCCGTGGTCGCCTCGCTCGCCGCGCGGCAGCGGCCGGCCGTCCTGGTCGGCGTCAGCGTGGGCGCCGGCGTTGCGATGCTGGCGGCCGCGCAGCCCGAGGTGCGCGAGCGCGTTCGCCTCGTGCTGAGCCTCGGCGGTTACGCCTCGGCCGCGGACCTCGTGCGTTTCTACCTCACGGGTGAGTACGCTTTCGGAGACACGCGCGGCCGCGTGGGACACGACCCGGCGCTCATCGAGACGTTCCTGCGCGCCAACCCCGACCTGCTCGACGCGTCGGCCCGACGCGTCCTGGCGGCCGCCGCCGCCGGGGTCGATGCGCCCCTGCACGCCCTCTCACCGGATCTGCGGGCACTCCTCGACGCGCTCTCACCGGAGCGCGTCGCGCACGCGATCACCGCTCCCCTGCTCCTCGTGCACGGCCGCGACGACATCGCCGTTCCGTACACCGAGAGTCTGCGACTCGCCGCCACGCGGCCGGAGCGTACCCGCCTCGTGTTGGTCGGCGTCGTCGGTCACGTCGAAGGCGCGGACGTCGTCGAGCGGTGGTCCGCCGTCCGCGACGTCCTTGCCCTATGGACTGTCACCTACCGCCTCCTCACCCTCGCCAGCGCGGGGCGGATGAGCGCGGGGGAGATGAGCGTCGCATGACTTCGTTGCGCTCGTTGCCGCTCCCTGCGAGCGCTGCACACCGGTCCGCCGTCTTCCGAGCGTCGGAAAACTTTCGGCTACCTGATGGCATCCGCGTGGACAGTCTGGCGCCCGCCCCGGCACGACCGTTCTGCAATCCCTTGGAATCTCGACCTGCCCCGCTCCTTCTCAGCCGTGGCACCGACCTTGCGGACACCGGGGTTCGCAGTCCGAGCCTGATTCGGAAGGGGCGAACTTCATGCGCACAGTGGGCAGAATCGTCGTACTGTCGGCAGCGATCATGCTCGTCGCGGCGCCCGCGGCGGCGCAGCGCGTCGGCGTCGTGACGACGGCACAGGGCCAGGTCACGCTTGCGCGGGCCAGCGCGCCGCCGGCTCCGCTCAAGTTCCGCGAGGACGTGCTGGTCCGTGACCGCATCACCACGGGCGAGCACTCCCTGGCGCGGATCCTGTTCGGTGGCAGGGCCGTGGTGACGGTCAGCGAGCGATCGATGCTCACTGTCACCGACTCGAACGTGACGTCGGTCATCGAGATGGGACGCGGGCGGCTCGCGCTCGCCGTGGCGCGGGAACGCATGGCTCCGGGGGCGTCGATCGAGATCCGGACGCCGAATGCCGTCGCCGCCGTGCGCGGGACTGTCGTCGTGGCCGAGGTGCTGCCCTCTGACGGTGCACCGGGTGGCGTCGTGTCCCGGTTCACCGTGCTCAAGGGCCTCGTCGACGTCTCCCGGTTCGATCCGCGCTCGCAGGTTCCCCTCGGTCCGGCCGTGTCGCTCCGCGCCCGGGAGCAGGTGGAGATCTCGCGTGCGGCCAATGTGATTCGCACCACGCTGTCGGAGGCGGGCGCGCGCCGGCTGGCGGGCGCGTTCACGGTGTCCCCAGCCAGTCAGCCGATCGCGACGAAGGCCACCAGCGACGAGCACATCCGCGAGGCGATGAAGCATGCCGCGCGCTTCGCGAACGAGCAGCAGCGCGAGGACCGGCGTGGGCCTGGCGGCCGGTCGTCGGTCTCGGACGACGGCAAGGACGACCGCGACACCGCCGACCGGGAGCGGGACGATCGGATGCCGTCGCCCCGCGACGCGAGTCGTCGTGACGGTCCGTCGAACAATCGGGGTTCCGGCGCGGAGGGGTTCAAGGCCCAAGGGTTCAAGTCCGAAGCGTACAAGTTCGAAGGGGCCAAGAAGGGGCCGTCCTCCGTGGACCGGATCAACACCGTCCCCGTGAACGACCTCCTCCGGCCGATCACGCGCACCGACACACTGTCGAGCATCAACGACGCGCTGAACGACGGCCCGGGCAACAGGAACAAGGTGAAGCCCGACAAGTCGAAGAAACGCTAGATAGATAGCGGCTCGGCTCCTCCCCTAGTGCAGCGCGGCGGCGCGGCCCTCGGAATCGCCCGGCCGCCGCACGCCCCACGTCGCCAGCTTCGCGAGCACCGTGTTCCGGTGCACGCCGAGCAGGCGCGCCGCACGGCTCACGTTCCAGTTCACGCGCTCGAGGACGCGGAGCACGTACTGGCGCTCGAACTGATCGCAGGCCTCGCGGAGCGGCAGCCCGGTGTCCTCGGTCAGCGCGGAGCCCGTCTCTGGCATCGCGACGTCGAGCGGCACGTCCTGGAGCTGCACCACCGGGCCCCGTGTCAGCACGACGGCGCGGTGGATGACGTTCTCGAGCTCGCGCACGTTCCCGGGCCAGTCGTACCGGGCCAGCACCTCGAGCGCGCCGGCGGACACACCGCGGACGTCGCGGTTGCACTCGCGCGCGATCTTGCGCACGAAGTGCTCGATCAGGAGCGGGATGTCCTCGCGCCGCTCACGAAGGGGCGGCACGTTCACCGGGACGACGTTCAGCCGGTAGAAGAGGTCCTCGCGGAACGCCCGGTCGCGAAGCGCCTGGCGAAGGTTCACGTTGGTGGCCGCGATGACGCGGACGTCGACGGCGACCGTCCGCATACCGCCGATGCGCTCGATCTCCCGCTCCTGGAGCGCGCGGAGCAGCTTCGTCTGCAGGTCGAGCCGGAGCGAGCCGATCTCGTCGAGGAAGAGGGTGCCGCCGTGTGCGAGCTCGAACTTGCCGAGCCGCCTCGCATGCGCGCCCGTGAACGCGCCCTTCTCGTGCCCGAAGAGCTCGGACTCGATGAGCGTCTCGGGGATCGCGGCGACGTTCACCGCGACGAACGGCTGACCGCGGCGCGGGCTGAGGTTGTGGACCGCACGGGCGATCAGCTCCTTGCCGGTCCCGCTCTCGCCCTGGATCAGCACCGTGGTCGGCGTGGACGAGATCTGCGTGACGAGCTGGTAGATCCGGACCATCTCCGGATGGCGGCCGACGATGCCCTCGAAGCCCGGCGCGGCCTGGAGCCCGCTCGGGGCCAGCGCCGAACGCAGGCACAGCACCTCGCGCTCGAGCGCACGTTTTTCGAGCGCGCGCTGCACGAGCATCAGGATGTCGTCCACGTCGAATGGCTTCGTCAGGTAGTCGTACGCGCCGCGGCGGAGCGCTTCGACCGCCGTGCGCACGTCGTGCACCGCCGTGGCGAGCACGACCACGGTGGACGGGTCGGCGGCCTTCACGCGCGTGAGCACGTCGATGCCGGGCTCGCCCGGCATGCGCTGGTCGAGCATGACGAGATCCACGTCCCGGGAGCGGAGGATCTCCATCGCGGCCCCGCCGTGCTCCGCCTCGAGCACCTCGCACGTCTCCTCGAGGATCGCCCGGATCGACGCGCGAACGCCGGCCTCGTCATCGACGACGAGGACGGTCCCCCGGCGGGTGGCCGCCGGCGGCTCGATCACGGCTGCTTCGGCGGCCGCTCGAGCATCACGAACCGGCGCGTCGCCTCGGTGCCGTGGCGATACACGTACAGCCTGGCGCTCTCCTTGACCTTCGCGAGCTCCCCGTGGAACGACGCGACGTCGGTCACCGGCTCGCCGTCGATCTCCATGATCACGTCCCCACGGCGCAGCCCGGCGCGGTCCGCCGGAGTCCCGGGCGAGACCTCCGCGACGATCACGCCGGTGAGCGCGATGCCGAAACGCTGCGCGAAGTCGGGCGAGAGCGGCTCCACGCGCACGCCCCAGCTCTCGTCGCCGGGCTCGGCGGCGGCGACCGGTTCGTCGGACGGCATCTCGCCGACGGTGACCTTGATCGGCACCGTCTGCCCGTCACGCTTCACCCGCACCTCGATCTGCTGACCGGGCGTCACCCCCGCGACCTTGCGCTGGAGCTCGGGAGTCTCCTTGATGGGCGAGCCCCCGAAATCGACGATGACGTCGCCCGCCTTGAGGCCCGCCGCCTCGGCCGGGCTGCCGTCCATGACCTGCGCGACCAGCACGCCTTCCCGCTCCGCGACGCCGAAGCTCTTCGCGAGCTCGTCGGTCACGTCCTGGATCGCGATGCCGAGCCAGCCCCGCACCACCCGTCCGCCCGCGATGAGCTGGCGCATGACGTCCTTCGCCATGTTCACGGGGATGGCGAAGCCGATGCCCTGGCCCGCGGCCACGATCGCCGTGTTGATGCCGACCACGCGGCCGTCCAGGTTCAGGAGCGGACCGCCGGAATTCCCGGGATTGATCGAGGCGTCCGTCTGGATGAAATTCTCGTACGTCGCGACGCCGACGCGCGTGCGCGCCGTGGCCGAGATGATGCCGACCGTCACCGTCCGGTCGAGGCCGAACGGGTTGCCGATCGCGATCGCCCACTGTCCGATGCGGAGCGCGTCCGAGTCGCCGAGCTCCGCCGCGGGAAGCACCGCCGGCGCGTCGACCTTGAGGACGGCCAGGTCCGTCTTCGGGTCGCGCCCGACCAGCGTCGCCGTGAACTTCCGGGCGTCCGAGAGTCTCACCGTGATCTCGGAAGCGTTCTCGATCACGTGGTTGTTCGTCAAGATGTATCCCTTTGGATCCACAATGACGCCCGAGCCGCTCGCGCGCGGCGACGGCGGCCTCCGGCGGAACTCCTCGAAGAACTCGCGGAAGGGCTCGGGCACCTCCTCGCCGCCGCCGCTCCCCTTCTTCGGCGTGGTGCTCACGTTCACGACAGCGGGCATCACGCGCTGGGCGACGGTCGTGAACGCCTCTTCCATCGCGCGCAGCACGGCGCGCGGATCGGTGGCGGACTGCGCGAGGGCGGGCGGCGCGGTCACGAGGACCAGCAGCAGGGCGGCAACCATCGTCATGGTGCGGGATTCTACCGGTCGGCCGGACCGTCCGCCAGAGCCGTGAGACCCAGCTCGAGGACGCGACGTGTCGCGCCCGTGACGGGCGCGGCGTCACCCCGCCGGACGCCGGCGATCCAGGCGATGCCCCCGTCGACCTCCACGAGCGGGATCGCGTCGCGGTCCCACCGCGGGACCTTCGCGTCGATGAGGACGTCCTTGAGCTTCCGCTGCCGTCCCGCGAACGGCGTGAAGCGGTCGCCCCGCGCTCGGGCTCGCACGACGAGCGGACCGCGAAGCCCGTCGGCGTCGAACGCGACCGCGCGCGCCGTGCGCGGGACGGTGTACCCGTCGGCGTCGATCACGCGCGCGTGCATGGCGAGGCCCACCTCCGGGATCTCGGTCACCCCTGGCACCGCGAGCAGCCGGCGCCGGACGCCGCGTCGTGCCGCCCGCGCGACACGCACGCGGCCGCCGCTGACGTCGACCCGCACGCCGCCGACCCGGACGCCACCGGGCGGCGGCGGTGCGGCGAGCACGCGATCGAGCCCGCGATGCGCCCAGGCCCGAAGCGGCGCCGCGCTGCCGAGGCGCGCCGCCGCCTGGCGCAGGACCTCCGCGGCGACGGTGTGCGGCAGCGCACGGAGTCGATCGAGCGAGAGCACGATCGCGCCGGACTCGGCGGACGCTGCCTCGAGCTCCGCGAGCGCGACGCGCTCGGCGGCCTCGATCGTCTCGCGCATCAGCCGCGCCGTGCGCCCGAGCGCCTCGACGATGGCCGGGTTCACGTGCGCGAGCTGCGGCATGAGATCGTGGCGGACGCGGTTGCGCAGAAAGCGGCGGTCCTCGTTCGAGGGGTCCTCGCGCCACGCGATGCCGTCGCGACGCAGCCGATCGAGGACCTCCTGCCGGCGCGTCCCGATGAGCGGCCGGATGATCCTGCCGCGCACCGGCGGGATCCCGGCGAGCCCGCGGGGCCCGGCGCCCTGAAGCAGGCGGATGACGACCGTTTCGGCCTGGTCCTCCGCGGTGTGGCCGACGGCGAGGCGGGTGGCGCCAATGCGCGTGGCGATCGCATCCAGCGCGCCGTAACGAGCGCGACGAGCCGCCTCTTCCGGCGACCCGGAGCGCGGCACGTCGACCAGCACGACGTCGACGCCGACCCCGAGCTTCGTGGCGATGTCCCCGACGAACGCGGCGTCATCGGACGACCCGGGTCGCAGCTGATGGTCGACGTGGCCGACGTGCAGCGTCAGGCGCAGCGAGGGCGCGAGGGCGACGAGCACGTGCAGGAGCGCGACCGAGTCGGCGCCACCGGACACGGCCACGAGCACGGTCTCACCACCGGCCAGCATCCGATGACGCCGGATCGTGGCGGCCGCGCGCTCGACTATCGACATGGGGGGACTATCGAGGCCCCCCATACCCCCCGCGCTCCGAGCGCCCCGGCCAAGCCGTGGCGCTCCTCGACCACCCGCTTCGGTCACGGGCTCTGACGTCATGGGGGGACTATCGAGGCCCCCCATGCCCCCCGCGCTCGGCGCCGTCCCGGGAAACCCGGGACCGCCCTCGACCACCCGCTTCGGTCACGGGCTCTGACGTCATGGGGGGACTATCGAGGCCCCCCATACCCCCCGCGCTCCGAGCGCCCCGGCCAAGCCGTGGCGCTCCTCGACCACCCGATTTGTTCACGTCCACTCAGCCGCCCTGAAGGCCGACCCAGACCTCCCCGTCCTCGAAGTGTTCCTTCTTCCAGATCGGGACGGTGCGCTTGAGCGTGTCGATCGCGTACTGGCAGGCGGCGAACGCCTCGCCGCGATGCGCGGCAGACACCGCGAGCAACACGCTCGACTCGCCGATCTCGAGACGTCCGAGACGGTGCAGCAGGGCGACGCGCTTGACGCCCGACCAGCGCACCCGGATCGCTTCGCCGATCTCGCGGAGCTTCGCCTCGGCCATCGGCGCGTGGCCCTCGTACTCCAGGAACTTGACCGACCGGCCCCCCGTCTGGTTGCGGACGACACCCGAGAAGATCACGATGCCTCCCGCCCCGGGATCGTCGACGAGCGCCGCGATCGCGTCGGCAGAGAGCGGATGCTCGACCACCCGGTAGGTATCCGCCGCCTCGAGCGCGGGTCCCGGCCCGGCAACTCCTCGGCCGGGGGACATCGACGCTCCCTGGAAATTGGGGGGCCCTTCGAGGCCCCCCCTATCATCGGGTCGCGACCCCCCGCTCACCGGCGGGAAGAAGCAGAGCTCGTCACCCTGGCGGAGCTGGTGGTCCGGCGCGACGTAGTCGTGTCCGACGGCGAAGAGCGTGTAAGGCCGGTACTGCGCGAGCTCGGGATGGCGGGACACGACCGCGTCCCATGCGGACTCGACGGTGCCGCCGTCCGGAACGTCCAGATCGAGCCGGTCTCGCCCTATGGCTTCACGGTATCGCGCGAAGAGACGAACCCGGATGGTCATCGGAAGAGGCTCAGGAGATCCGCACCGCGGCCGTCCCCTGGCCACCATCGAGGCGCTCGCGGGGACGGCCGGGCGTGGGTGCTAGAAACGGTGAGACTGGCCGCAGCCGCAGCTCGACTTGACGTTCGGGTTCTTGATCGCGAACCCGCTGCCGAGCATGTCGTTCGCCACCCAGTCGATCTCGCTGCCCTGTATGTAGCCGACGCTGTGCTGATCGATGTAGAGCTTGATCCCGTGCTGCTCGAGCACCTGGTCGCCGCTCGACTCCTGATCCTCCCAGCCGAGCTCATAGCTCATGCCGGAGCATCCTCCACCCACCAGGCGAACGCGAAGCCCCCACTCGGGCTTCCCCTCTTCCAGCCGGAGCTCCTCGATCTTCTTCGCGGCCGTCTCCGTCAGCGTGACCATGCATCCCTCCCCGGACCCTTCGGTCGGCGTGTACTAGCTGAGCACTTCGATCGTATCACAGGATACCGCCCGCCGGCAGGAGCCGGACCTCCTCGAGGGCGGCTCCGGAGGGCAAGGCAGCCATCAGCACAACGGCGCGGGCGACATCGGCCGGGCGCAGCATGCGCGCGCGATCCGGCCCGCCGGGGACCGTGTCCCAGAGCGGCGTGTCGACGGCGCCGGGGACGACAACCCCGACCCGGACCGCGGGCCGTACCTCCTCGGCGAGCACCCGGCTGAACGTCAGGACGCCGGCCTTCGTCGCGGCGTAGACCGCGGCCCCGGGGATCGGGCGCGTGGCCGCGATCGACGCGACGTTCACGATCGTTCCCCGACCCTGGCGCAGCATAACGGGCAGGACGGCACGGCACGTCACCATCGTGGCGCGGAGGTTGACGGCCAGCATCCCGTCCCAGTCGTCCGCCTTCGATTCGGCAAACGTCCCGAACGACGCCGTTCCAGCGGCGTTGACGAGCACGTCGAGGCGCTCGAACCTGCCGACGGCCTCGTCCACGAGCGCGCCGACCGCCCGGTCCTGCGTCACGTCGGTCGGCACCGCGAACGCCTGCGCGCCGGCGCCTCGGATCTCCTCGGCCGCTGCCGCGAGCTCGGACCGCGTGCGAGCCGCGAGGACGACCGTGGCCCCTTCCGCCGCGAGAGCTCGGGCCACCGCGCGGCCGATGCCACGGCCCGCGCCGGTCACCAGGGCGACCTGACCGGCAAGCGCGCTCATAGCTGCATCCCCCTCCCGGACTTGATGAGCTCCATGAACTCCGCCCGCGTCTCGGGGCGATCCCGGAACGCGCCGAGCATCGCCGAGGTGATCGCCTTCGAGTTCTGCTTCTCGACGCCGCGCATCAGCATGCACAGGTGCAGGCCCTCCATCACGACGGCGACGCCGCGCGGCTGGAGCGCGTCGTTGAGGGTGTTCGCGATCTGCGTCGTGAGCCGCTCCTGGACCTGGAGCCGGCGGCTGTACATCTCGACCAGTCGCGGGATCTTCGACAGGCCGACGATCTTGTGACGTGGCATGTACGCGACGTGACACTTGCCCATGAACGGCAGGAGGTGGTGCTCGCAGTTATGCGCGAGGTGGCCCGCGAGGAGGAACGTCGGATACGGCTCGCAGGTGAAGCTGTACACCGTGTGCGGCTTCTTGGCCCGAGGAACGCGCCGGATCTCGGTCACCGACACGTGCGTGCTGTCGACGGGGACGTAGAACGTGCTCTCCTGGCGGAACCCGTGCTTGCCGTACCAGCCGGGCTGGTGCCAGCGATTGGAGACGTGGACCCGCGCGCACCCGTGGCCCGACTCCGCGACCGGCGTCTCCAGGTAACGCCCCAGGCGGTCGAGGAACTTCCGATTCCCGCTCACGATGACCCGCCCCTGCTCGATCGCGTACCCATCACCGTCCGCGCAGCCATCCAGGAAGCCTTGCATCATCTCGCGAGAGGACGTGACGACCTCCGGGAACTCGAACGCGTGCGTCTTGCTCCTCGAACCCGTCTCCGAGACGCCGAGCCACCGGCACAGCTTGTGGCCGACCGCACGGGACACCAGCCGCACCCGGAACGCAGGAACGACCCGTCCGGTAAAGCCCGACGGCACGGATACCTCTTCGATCGCCGCGGCCGCGGACGGGAACGCCTCGGTCAGCATCGCTCGGTACTTCTCAACGAATGTCCGGCTCCTGACGGTCAGGTTGATCCGCCGGCCTTCCTGGATGCTGCCGTCCGCGGCGACCGCGCCGATGACGTAGCCGAGCGCGTAGCCGGGCTCGGGCGCATGCGCGCGCCGGCACAGCGACTTCGGGTTGATCCACTCGACAGTCGCGCCGGGCTCGAGGCGGCCGGCCTCGCACCAACCCGAGTCCGTCATGAGTGGGTGGTCAGGTGTGACGCGGAGCCGGCCGCCGGTCGTGCGCACCTCCACGATCTCGCGCGTGGTCCTCGACGCCACGTGAGTGACCGAAGTTTCCTTGACCACGCCCTGGTCGAGCGTCCACAGGCGGTCGCCCGGCTGGACGAGGCGCGCCGGCTTGGCGCCTCCCACCGTGTTCACGATCTGCTTCGAGGGCACGCAGAGGGAGAAGAAGTCGATGTCCTTCACGACCACCATCTCGTCGTAGTCCTCGACGAACAGCGCGTCGTTCAGGATGTCCTTCACGTCCTTGCCGTACCCGGACGTGAGATACGTCAGCGCCTTCTCGACGCGGTCGGGCGTGCGCGCGAGCCCCAGGCGCTCGGCGTCGTCGCCGACCAGCTCTCGCAGCAAGGCGGCGACGTGCTTCGCGATCTCTCCCTCGCGCGCACTCATCGCGCTCGCCTGCCTGCGGATCGCCGCCGGCGGGTGTGGCACGCGTCTGTCATGTCTCGGTCTCCCCGTGGTACTCGAACCGGTTCTTCGCCGTCTCCACGACGGCCACGCGGACCAGGCGGCCATCGAGGGCCGGTACCAGCACGTCCCAGAACGCGCGCGCGAGCCCCTCGCCCGTCGACACGACGCCGCGCAGGAGCGCGACCTCCTCGAGCGTCCGGTGATCGACGTGCGCCAGCAGGCGTTCCGTGACCAGCGCGTCGACCTGCCCGAGGTCGACCGCCATCCCCGTCAGCGCATCCGGCACGCCGGCGACGGTGACCTCGACGTAGTAGTTGTGCCCGTGCGGGCGGAAGCACGGCCCGTACAGCCGCGCGTTCGCCTCCGCGTCCAGCGCCGGGTTCTCGAGGCGATGGCCCGCACTGAAGTGATACACGCGCGTCAGCTCCACGCGCGGCGCAGATCGCGTCACCGGCGTGCCCGCGGTGTCGCCTCGCCTCGCCGGTCATCGCCCCGCGCCCACTCGTCGGCCTGCGGCTCCCCGCCGCCCCGGTAGTCCACGAAGAGCGTCGCGTCCTCCCAGACGCGGACCTGCCACAGCCGCTCGACGCCCAGCTTCGCGGCGAGCAGGTCCCACGCGACGATTGCGAGGTTCTCGGTCGTCGGCACCCGCCCCCTGAACAGCGGGTCCGCATTCAGGTCGGCGTGATCGAACCGTTCGACCACGCACTCGTTCACGATCCGCTTGAGCTCCGCGAGATCGATCACCATGCCGGTGGCCCGATCCACGCGGCCGCGCACGGTGACGTCGAGCGTGTAGTTGTGACCGTGGGGGACCGTCAGACGCCCGAACACGCGCTGGTTCTCGTCCTCGGACCACGCCGCGACCCGGTAGTGGTGGCCCGCGGAGAACGTGAACCGACGGGTGCTGTAGGCGATCGCCTCCGGCACGCGGTCAGCGCTCCCCGGCGGGACCGCGCGGGTACCGCCGGCCTTTCCAGCCGACGCTGCCCGTCACCGCGTGCTTCCACCACGACGCCATGATCAGCATCCCGACGATCAGTTTACCGAACGGCACGAGGAACAGATACGTGATCGGGACCGGCGATCCGCCGACCAGCCGTGCCGCCTGGGTGAAGAGCATGACGATCGCCGCGCCGGCCGCCGCCGCGCTCGCCGCGCCACCCGGACCGCGCGACGCGAGCCCCCACGCGATGGGCGCCGTCACGAGCGGGAGCACCCAGACGGCGACGTCGCGCAGGACGAGGCCGAACGCGGACGAGACGCGCGCGCCGAGCAGGAGGAAGAGATTCTTGCTCCAGCCTTCCCACAGCGCCGCGAAGCTCCGGTACATGCGGGCCTCCACCATCGTCCGCGTCGTGCCGAAGAACAGGCGGAACCCCGCCCCCTTCGCGCGGCGCGCGAGCGCGACGTCCTCCAGCACCTCGCCCCGGACCGCGGCGTGCCCGCCGATCGCCTCGTACGCGGCCCGCCGGAACAGCAGGAACTGTCCGTTGGCGGCGGACACCCGGCTCGCCGGGTCGTTCACCGCCGCCATGCTGAACCGCTCGTCGAGCAGCGCGAACACCACCGGCTGGACGAGCCGCTCGCCGAACGTCTGCGCGCGCTGCCACGGCGAGAGGCTGAGCACGTCGACGCCGCGCCTGACCGCCTCGCGCACCGCCGTCGCGAGCGCATCCCGGTGGGTGGTGACGTCGGCATCGACGAACAGGAGCCACGGCGCGTCCGTCACCGCGACGCCGTGGTGGAGCGCGTGCACCTTGCCGATCCACCCGGGAGGCAGCGCGGGCGCGCGCATCAGGCGCACGCGTCCATCCGCTCGCGCCAGCGCCTCGGCCACCTCGCGCGTACCGTCGCTCGAGTCATCGTCCACGACCGTCACGGTCAGCTCGACGCCCCGCTGCCCGAGCAGCGCCCCCACGCACGCCGGGAGGTTCTCGCGCTCGTTCCGGGCGGGCACGACGACGTCGATGCGGGGCGGCGCCGCGGTACGTTCCGGGAACGCGGGCTCCAGTGTGAGGTCGCCGCCCGGCGCCCGAGTGCGTCGCGCGAGCACGGCAAGGGCGACGAGGACGGCGAGGTGGTAGACGAGGAGGAGGCCGTTCGTCGCGGCCGCGGTCACGCCCGGTGGGCCGTCAGCGCCCCTCGAACCTCGGCGCCCGCTTCTCCATGAACGCGCGCGTGCCTTCCTTGTAGTCCTGGCTCTCGAACGCCTCGAGCTGGAGCTGCTTGAGACGCCCGCGCCGCTCCTCGTCGAGCCCCTCGAGGTAGTACTGGACGGTCGCCTTCGTGCCCCGCACGGTCAGCGGGGCGTTGTCGGCCACCTTCTCGAGGTACTCGTACGTGTGACGCTCGAGGTCCTCGGACGGCAGGAGCCGCTGGATCAGGCCGATGCGCAGGGCTTCCTCGTCGCCGACGGTGCGGGCGGAGTAGAGGATGTCCTTGGCGTACGCCGGGCCCACGAGGTCGACGAGCTGGCCGACGTTGTCCGCGCCGTAGATGATGCTCAGCCGCGCCGCCGGGATGCCGAACTTCGAGCCCCGCGCCGCGAACCGCAGGTCGCACGCCATGGCGACGGCCATCGCGCCGCCCATGCAGTAGCCGAAGATCATCGCGATGGTCGGCTTCGGGTTGTAGCGGATCGCCTCGTACGCTGCATGCGTCTCGGCGCCGTACCGGAGCGCGCTCGCGGTGTCCTTGCGCTGCTCCTCGAACTCGGAGATGTCCGCGCCCGACGCGAAGGCCTCGGTGCCCGCCCCGCGATACACGATGGCCCGGACGTCGTCGTCCTTGGAGAGGTCGGCGCTGACACGCCCGAGGTCGCGCCACATCGCGAGGCTGATCGCGTTGCGCAGGCGCGGGCGGTTGAAGAGGACCGTGGCGATGCGGCCGCGCCGCTCGACGAGGATGTCGCTCACTTGACCACCTCGATGACGCCCGCCTCCGCGAGCGCGTCGATGTCCGCCGGCGTGTACCCGAACCGTTCGAGCACGCTGCGCGTATCCGCGCCAGCCACCGGCGCGGCGCTGCGGACCGTCGGCGGGGTCCGCGAGAGGTGCACCGGCAGCCCGAGCACCTTCACCGGCCCGTAGGCCGCATGCTCGTGCTCGTGCACGAGGCCGGCGCGCTGAACCTGGGCATCCGCGAACACCTGGTCCACCTTGGCGATCGGGCCGCACGCGACCCCCGCACGGTTCATCGCCTCGATCCACTCGGCGACGGGCCGCGTCACAAGGCGCTCGGTCAGGATCCGGTCCATCTCGGCCCGATGCTTCAGGCGCGCCGCGTTCTTCGCGAGCCGCGGATCGTCGATGAGCTCCGCGAGGCCGAGTGTCCGGCACAGGCGCGCCCACATGTCGTCGTTGCCGACCGCGAGGTTCATGAACCCGTCCTGGGCCCGATACACTCCCATCGGCGCCGTGAGCGGGTGGTGATTGCCGACGGGCGGCGGCACCTCGCCGGTGTTCAGGTACTTCACGGCCTGGAACGAGAGGCTCCCGACGAGCGCCTCGAGCAGCGAGGTCGACACGTACTGCCCGCGACCCGAGCGCTCTCGATCGATGAGGGCCACGAGGATCCCCATCGCGCAGAAGTACCCGGCGAGGAGATCTGCGATCGGGATACCGATGCGGAGCGGCGCGGTCTCCTCGCTGCCGGTCAGCCACATGAGCCCGGACATGCCCTGGACGATCTGGTCGTATCCGGGCCGCTCGCGGTACGGCCCGTCCTGGCCGAACCCCGAGATGCTGGCGTACACCAGGCGCGGGTTGTCGCGCGCCAGCGTCTCGTAGTCCACGCCGAGCCGGTGCTTGACGTCCGGGCGGTAATTCTCCACGATGACGTCCGACCGGGCCGCGAGCGTCCTGAGGAGCTCGACGCCGCGCGGGTTCTGGAGGTCCAGGACGATGCTCCGCTTGTTGCGATGGAGGTCCGCCTGGTCGAAGAAGACGCGGTCGCGGTCGGAGCCGGGACGCTCGACACGGACCACCTCCGCGCCGAAGTCCGCGAGGATCTTCGTGCACGTCGGGCCGCTCCTCACGCTGCTGAGATCGATGACGAAGGTGCCGTCGAGGGCGCTCACGCCTGAGGAGTGTAACAGAACATCACGCGGCGCGAGCCAGCGAGGCGGGCGTGCGGCGGGCGTGCGCGAGGCCCTCGAGGACGGCACCGCCGAGGAACGCAAGGCGGTCATGCGGAGCTTCGTGAAGGAGATCCGGATCGAGGGGACGCATCGGCGGGCGGTGCTGCGGTAGTATCGGGTGCCGCAGCTTCCATTTGTCAGGTTGGTGGCGGTGGGAGGAATCGAACCTCCGACACGGGGCTTATGAGACCCCTGCTCTGCCGCTGAGCTACACCGCCCCGGTGGACAGCCGCATCAGTGTAGCATGCGGTCCACCGGCCATTGCGGACCCCGGAGTTTTGTTTATAATCCGCCCGAACAATCCCAGCCTGAGCGATCCCAGCGACCGTTCAGCCAAACCGTACACGGCTCGGAGGCTTTCAATCATGCGGTTCCGGACACGGCTGTGGCATCCGCACGGTGAACTGCGCCGTTCCCCCGACGAGGACGACGACGTCGAGCACGACGAGGTCGATCTCGACGACGACGAGACCGAGGAAGAGGCGGGTGAGACCGCCGACGACGCCGACGACGACGCCGACGACGACGAGGACTACGACGAGGACTTCGACGACGACGGCTTCGACGACGAGGACGACGACTTCGACGACGACGATCTCGACGAGGACGACCTCGACGAGGACGAGGAGGAGGAGGAGATCGAGGACGAGCACGAGGAGGAGAAGTAGCCGCGCACAACTCGCAGCGAGGAGGGGCGCAGACGATGGCACTGTTGAGCGGCGACGGGTGGCTGTTCCTGCTGCGGTGGTTCCATTTCCTCGCCGGTATCACGTGGATCGGAGTCCTGTACTACTTCAACTTCGTGCAGACGCCGTTCTTCACGAAGGCCGAGGCTCCGGTCCGCTCCGGCATGATCACCGGCGGGCTCCTCGAGAACGCCCTCTGGTGGTTCCGATGGGGCGCGATGCTCACGTTCATCACCGGATGGCTCTACATCCTGCACATCGCGTTCGCCCGCTACGGCGGCATCCGTGAGTTCGCCGCGACGGCCTACGGCTGGAAGATCTTCTTCGGCGGCATGCTGGGCAGCCTGATGTGGTTCAACGTCTGGTTCATCATCTGGCCGAACCAGCAGGTCGTGATGAAGTCCGCCCGCGAGGTCGGCGCGGGCCGGCCGGCGATCCCGGACGCGGCCGCGCGCGGCGCAAGCGCCGGTGTCGCGTCACGCACGAACACGCTGCTGTCGATCCCGATGCTGTTCTTCATGGGCGCGGCGTCCCACCTGCCAGCAGTGCCGGACCCGGCGACAGCCGGACAGAAGATCGGCGCGCTCGTCCTGCTCCTGGTCGTCATGGCGGCCGCCGAGGTGAACTCGGTGGTCGGCTCGGCCACACCAGACAAGGCCAGCGCGGGAAAGAAGCTCCTGACGAACCCGCAGACGGGCCTCTCCGGCACGTTCTGGACGGGCTTCGTGCTCGCCGCGATCCTCTACTTCGGTCTGGAGATCATCTTCCGATTCTGACCGAATGGGGGCCCCGACATGGCCCCCATACCCCCAACGCTCGGAGCGCCCCGGGGGACCCGGGGCGCTCGACCGTTCATCATGGGGGCCCCGACATGGCCCCCATACCCCCAACGTTCGGAGCGCCCCGGGGGACCCGGGGCGCTCCTCTACCAACGACACGGATCCCCGGTCTCACTTGAGGTATTCGGCGAGCGCGGGGATGTCGCCGGCGACCTGGGGCTGCGGCAGCATCGCGGACGTCCGGCGCTTCGGTGTGTAGCCGGGCGGGTATGTGCCCTTCAGCACCTTCGCCTCGAGCAGCTGCCGTGACGCCCCCTTCACCTCGGGACCGACGGCCCCGGGCTGCGAGGGATCGGCCGCATGGCACGAGGTGCACTGAGAGAGGTAGACGTTCTTGCCACGCTGGGCTTCGGGGCTGAGTCCGGAGTCACCACAGCCGGCGAGCGCCGCGACGAGGATCAGGGGCAGGAACGTGAGGTGGCGACGACCGGGCACGGCGTAGAGCTTACCGTGCCCGTCGTCGCCGCCGCACACCAAATGCGTGCCGCAAACGGCGCGCGCGACGTCAGATGCGCGCGCCGAATCTCAGAGTGCTCGCCCGGCGGGTGCAGAGCGCCGGAGACGAGCGGTCCGTCAGAGCGCCGTCCGCGCGACGCGGACGGGCGGACGCTCACGCGAGCTGGGGCCGGAGCCGCCGCCGGGCGGCCTCGAAATCGATGACGCGCGCCGGCCCGAGGCTCGGGGTCGCGAAGGACTCGAACTGGTCACGGTCAATCAGAGCGCTCTCGGTGTCGGAGAACAGATGCCGGCTCGTGCGCCGCACGATCGACCAGATCTCCGCCGCGCTGAAGCGCAGGCGCCACCACGTGCGCGTTGTCCGCGCCCACAGCGTCGCGCGCTCCGGGCGGCGCCGCACAACCTCGGGCGTCTCGCGCCGGAGCGGCAGGTAATACACGTTCGACGTCGTGAGCGAGCTGTTCATCGCCAACCTCGTTCGGTGATCAGTCCGGCCCGGGGAATGGACGGTGGTTCCAGGAGCGGATCGAGTCCGAGCCCGGCGCGATACAGGTCGAGCGCCGCACTCACGCGCTCCCGTTCGGTCCGCCCGCGACCCTCGCCACCGTGGCGCGCGGCGCTCACATGCGCCGCCTCGCCGAGCGAGGCGAGGATCGCACCCGGCGCCACGAGGATGTCGGGGCGCCAGAGCACGACGTCAGTTCCCGTCTCCCGTACGTGGTTCGCGATCTCGCTCGCGGTTCCGGGCGTCCTTCGGTTCTGCATGGCCGGTACTAGGGCAATGAGGGTGCCACTCCTGGCCGCTCACAAGGTATTGATTTGACTGGCGTCGTCTGGCGCTCCGACGCACCTCGGCGGGGAGAATGTCCCGGGAGCGGGGAGTTTCTCCGCGGTGCCGATGCCCCACGCCGATCGGATTAGGACGGAGCGGCTCAGCCCGATCGACTCAGTTCGAGCAACAACCGACCGCCGCGGCGGTCGATTGTTGCTCGAACTCTCACGCCGGACGCGTAAGCCCGAAGTCCCGGATCTTCTTGTTGAGCGTCTTGACGTCGACGTCGAGGATCCGCGCGGCGCGCGCCTTGTTCCAGCCCGTTGCCTGGAGCACGCGTTCGACGTGGCGTCGCTCGATCTCCTGCAGCGACACCATCGTCGGGTCAGCCGGCTCACCGCCCGAGCGCAGCGGCTGCGCGAGCTCACCCGGAAGATCCTCGAGACGGACCTCCTCGCCCTCGTGGAGAATCGTCAGGCGCTCGATGAGATTCCGCAGCTCGCGGACGTTCCCCGGCCACGGGTAACTCGTGAGCCGCTCCACGGCCGCCTCGGAGAACCGCAGCGCCCGGCCCGCTCGCGCGAGCGAGCGCGCGAAATGCTCGATCAGCAGCGGGATGTCGCCGCGGCGCTGGCGGAGCGGCGGCACCTGCACGACCACCGTGCTGACCCGGTAGTAGAGGTCCCAGCGGAAGCGGCCCGCCCCGGCTTCGGCCGCGAGGTCCTTCGCGGTCGCCGCGACCACCCGCACGTCCACGTGGAAGGCGCGCTCCTCGCCGACGCGGCGCACCTCGCCGGAATCGAGCGCGCGCAGCAGTCGCACCTGCATCGCGGGCGACATCTCGCCGATCTCGTCGAGGAACAGGGTGCCGCCGTCGGCCGCCTCGAAGAGCCCGACGCGCGACGTGACCGCGCCGGAGAACGCGCCGCGCCGGTGACCGAAGAGCTCGGTCTCGAGCAGGGTGTCGGGCAGCGCGCCGCAGTTCACCGAGACGAACGGATGGCTCGCGCGACGGCTCCGCAGGTGGATGGTCCGCGCGACGAGCTCCTTGCCCGTGCCGCTCTCGCCGTGGATGAGGACCGGGCTGTCGGTCGTCGCCACGCGCGCGATCATCGAGAGCACGTCGCGCACGGGCGCGCTCTCACCGACGACCTGCGGCAGGCCGTCGCGGCGGGTGATGACCTCCTTCAGCGCGGAGTTCTCGCGCCGCAGCGCCTTCTTCTCGGCCGCCTTCACGACGACCTCGACGAGCTCCGCGTTCTTCCAGGGCTTCCCGACGAAGTCGTAGGCGCCGAGCCGCATGGCCTCGACGGCCGTCTCGACGTCGGCGTGGCCGGTGAGGACCACGAACTCGGCGTCGACCTCGGCCCCGCGCGCCCAGCGCAGCACGTCGAGCCCGGACTGGTCGGGCAGCACGATGTCGATCAACGCGACGTCGAACGCCTCGCGCGCGAGCCACGCCATCGCGTCCGCGCCCGAGCCGGCCTCGACGACCTTCATGCGACTGCGCGCCAGCACGGTGCCGAGCAGATTGCGAACGCCGACGTCATCGTCGACGACGAGGACGCGGATCACGTCCCGCATGTGGCGCCATGATACCCCATCCGCTAAGATCACTCTTTCAGGAGGTCGTCCCGGATGCCTCGTCCTCTCGGGCTCCGCATCGAGGGAGCCCGGCAGAACAACCTCAAGAACGTCTCGCTCGAGATCCCGCACGACCGGCTGACCGTCGTGACGGGGGTGTCGGGGTCGGGCAAGTCGTCGCTCGCGTTCGACACGCTCTTCGCCGAGGCGCAGTGGCGCTACATCGAGTCGCTGTCGACGTACGCGCGCATGTTCCTCGACCGGGTGGACCGGCCGGACGTCGACCGCATCGACAACGTCCGCCCCGGGGTGGCGCTCGAGCAGAAGAACCCGGTCCGGACGGCCCGCTCGACGGTGGGGACCGCCACCGAGGTCTACGACTACCTGCGCCTCCTCTACGCCAAGATCGGCCGCGTCCACTGCCCCGCGTGCGGCGCGCCGGCTGCCTCGCACTCGCCGGAGAGCGTGGCGGACGCGCTCCTCGCCTCGCGGGCCGGTGCCCGCGCGCTCGTCGCCTTCCGCGTGCCGGTGCCGCGCGACGTGCCGATCAGCGACCTCTGGGCCACCCTCGTGCGCCGAGGGTTCGCGCGGGTCCGCGCGGGCGGCGTGCTCCACGACCTCGCCGCGCCGCCGCCGCCCGAGGCCGCGGAGGCGAGCGAGCTCGCGGTCGTGCTCGACCGGCTGGTGATCGACGCCGCGCACCGCGCGCGGCTCGTGGAGTCGATCGAGATCGCGCTGCGTGAGGGCGGCGGGCAGCTCGACGTCGTCTGTCTGGCCCGGCCCCCGGCGGACGCCGACGCCGTGCTGACGTTCGCCGAGGAGTTCCGCTGCCCGGCGTGCCAGCTCCCGCTCGAGCGGCCTCAGCCGATGCTCTTCTCCTTCAACCACCCGCTCGGCGCCTGCCCCGAGTGCAAGGGCTTCGGCAACGTGCTGCGCTACGACGAGTCCCTCGTCGTGCCCGACCGGACGCGGACGCTCGCCGGCGGCGCCGTCGAGCCGTGGACGTACCGGTCCGGACGCGGGTACCAGCGGGAGCTGCTGAAGAGCGCGAAGCGCCACGGCGTCGACCTCGAGACGCCCTGGGAGTCGCTCACCGGGGACGAGCGCCGGTGGGTCTACGAAGGTGACGCACGGTTTCCCGGCATCAACGGCTTCTTCGAGGAGGTGGAGTCGTATCGCTACAAGCTGCACGTCCGGGTCTTCCTCTCGCGCTACCGCAGCCAGTCCCCGTGCCCGACCTGTCGGAGCGCCCGGCTCAAGCCGGCCGCCCTCGCGGTGCGTGTCGCGGGACTCACCATCGCCGAGTTCTCCGCGCTGACGGTCGAGAACGCCGCCCGTCTCGTCGCCGGGCTGGGGCTGACCGCCCGCGAGACGATCGTGGCCCGCGAGATCCTGCGGCAGCTCACGGCCAAGCTCACCTTCCTGCTGCGGGTCGGTCTCGGATATCTCACGCTGTCGCGGCAGACGCGCACGCTCTCGGGCGGCGAGGCGCAGCGGATCAACCTCGCGAACCAGCTCGGGTCGCAGCTCGTCGGCACGCTGTACGTGCTGGACGAGCCGTCGATCGGGCTCCACGCGCGCGACACGACCCGGCTGGCGGACCTCTGCCGCGAGCTCGCGCAGGCGGGCAACACCGTGGTCGTCGTGGAGCACGACCGCGGGTTCATCGAGGCCGCGGATCACGTCGTCGAGCTCGGTCCGGGGTCGGGCGAGCGCGGGGGCCACGTCGTCTTCAGCGGGTCGCAGGACGAGTTCAAGCAGGCCGCGCGCTCCCTCACGGCCCGGTACCTGATCGGGCGCGAGACCATCGCGGTGCCGGCGTCACGGCGAACGGCCCGGCGCCACCTCACGCTCGTCGGCGCGCGCGCCAACAACCTCAAGGACGTGAAGCTCACGGTCCCGATCGGCACGTTCACCGCCGTCAGCGGCGTGAGCGGCTCCGGCAAGTCGACCCTGGTCCACGACACGCTCTACCGCGCGGTGGCGCGCGCGTTCAAGAGCGAGTTCGCGCCGCCCGGGGCGTACGACGCCCTGCTCGGGCTGGAGTACCTCAAGGGCATCCGGCTCATCGACCAGGAGCCGATCGGGCGCACGCCGCGCTCGAACCCCATCACCTACGTGAAGGCGTTCGACGAGATCCGCAAGGTGTTCGCGGCGCTGCCGCGCGCCAAGGCGCTCGGGCTCCCGGCGGGAGCGTTCTCGTTCAACGTCCCGGGCGGCCGGTGCGACACGTGCGAGGGCGACGGGTTCCAGAAGCTCGAGATGTACTTCTTCGAGGACGTGTACGTCTCGTGTCCCGACTGCGAAGGGCGCCGCTACCGGCCGGAGGTCCTCGGCGTGAGGTACCGCGGCAAGTCCATCGCCGACGTGCTGCGGATGACGGTCGACGAGGCGCGGGAGTTCTTCGCGACGCACGATGCGCTCGCGCGCCGGCTGCAGGTGCTGCACGACGTCGGGCTCGGCTACCTCAGGCTCGGGCAGCCGGCGACGACGCTCTCCGGTGGCGAGGCGCAGCGGCTCAAGGTCGCCACCGAGCTGGGGGCGCGCGCGGGCGGCGACGTGCTCTACGTGCTCGACGAGCCGACGACGGGGCTGCACCTCGACGACGTGAAGCGGCTCATCGCGGTGCTCAACCGCCTCGTCGACGCGGGCAACACCGTGCTCGTCGTCGAGCACCACCTGGACGTGATCAAGTGCGCGGACTGGGTGATCGACCTCGGGCCCGAGGGCGGTGACGCGGGCGGCGAGATCATCGCCGAGGGCGCCCCGGAGGTCATCGCGCAGACGCCCGGCTCCTACACCGGCAAGTTCCTCGCCGAGCTGCTGCCCCGCCCGAACGGCAAGCCCGCGCGCGAGGAATGACGGGCGGTGACCGGACTTCAGGTGCCATGCCGCATCCCTCCTGGGTTGGTTCGATCGGTCCCACCGGCCGACCTTCAGGAGCATGAGGGGGCGCCCAGGATCGGGCGGAGACCGCTGCCGTCCCGGGCCTCGCAGCCTCGAGACGTCCTCCTCCTCCTCATGCTCCCGAGCGGGGCACACGTGGCCATGGCTCACGCCGCCGGCGGCACCGCCTCGCGTACTGGCTGCCGGCGTCCGCCCACGCGCGCGTGGTCGACGTGACCTCCGGGACACACGATCTCGGCGAGACGGCGCAGACCGTCCGCGCGCGCCTGCTCGCGGGTCTCGAACGCCATCCAGCACGACGACCAGCTCGACTCCACGAGCGCGCCGGTCACGACGTCTCGCAGCTCCCAGCTCCACAGGGTCGGCTCGCCGAGGAGCCGCACCACGACCTTGAGATCCTGCGTCATCCCCATGCCTCCTCTCGACGCTCGTCGCCCGCGGCCCTCACCTCGGACGCCTCGAGCGCAGCTTCGAGCGAGCGCGCGAGGTCGACCAGGCGCCCGCTCGGTCGAACGGGATAGCGGTCCGGTGAGCGCAGGTGCCCTCGCGGAAGTACGAGGCCGCCATCGTCAGCTCGTAGAGGTCCGTGAACAGCGCGGCGTCGCGGGTGACAAGCGGTCCGGAGACGAAGGCGGCCACGCATCGCGGTCACCCGAGGTGCTTCGAGAACCACGCGGTGGTGAGCTCGGCGGCGCGGGCGAGCGCTTCTCGGTCCTCGAAGAGGTGATCACCGCGGGGGACGATCTCGAGACGCCGCGGGCCGGCGAGGAGGCGCACGAGCGCCTCGTTCTGGTCCAGGACCGGCGCGTCGCGCTCGCCGACCACGAGCAGCGTCGGCGCCTTGACCCGTGCGGCGACGTCGAGGGCGGCGGCCACGCCGGCGGCGCCGGCCGCGCCCGCCACGTTCGCGGACCGGAGCACGAGCGCCCTGACGGCCGGAAGGTCGGCGGCGCATCGCAGGACGGCCTCCGATCCCGAGCTCGCGCCGGCGATACCCAGCCGCTCTGTGTCGATGTCGTCGAGCGTTCCGAGCGCCGCGATGGCGGCGCGGAGATCGTCGACCTGCTGCGCCTCGGTCGAGTCCTCCGGGGTCCCCTGGCTCTCACCGTGCCCGGTGAAGTCGAAGAGGAACGCGCTGATCCCCTTGGCCACGAGCGCCTCGGCGATCGCGCGATTCGGAGGACTCGCCTTGCTGCTGCCCCAGCCGTGCGCGAAGACGACGATCGGATGCGGACCCGCGGTGTCGGGCATCAGCAGCTCGCCGGCAAGCTCGAAGCCACGGGAGTTGTGAAACAGCAACCGCATCCCCACGACCGGCCGCTCGGCGAGCTTCTGGGCCTCGGCCAGCATCGCGAGCACCTCCTCGTCCGACACCGGCGAGAAGTCCATGTAGTACGCGCCGACCGCGTAGAAGTCCGGATCGACCACGAGGCTCAGGAAGCGATCCGCCTCGGCGCGGAACCGCCTCGCGGCGTCCTCCGAGGCGCATGGGACCGCGACGATGATCTCCCGTGCGCCGTGCCGGCGCGCGTACGCCACGGCCGCGCGCATCGTGAGCCCGGTCGCCAGCCCGTCGTCGACGAGCACGACCGTCGCACCAGGCAGGTAGTGCGACAGCGGTGGGACGCGGTAGATCGCCATCCGCCGGCGGATCTCGGCCGCCACGCGCGTCTTGACACGGTCGACGTCGTCCGCATCGAGGCCGAGCAGCGCGACCGTGCGCGAGGCGAGGATGGCTTCACCGTCCTCGTCGAGCGCGCCCACGGCGAGCTCGGGCGCCACGCGCGACGTCAGCTTCCGCGCGTAGACGACGGTGAGCGGGACGCGCAGGCGCTCGACGACCGGGAGCGCGACCGACACGCCGCCGCGAGGGATCGCGGCGACGACCGCCGGGCGGCGGACGACGGCGGCCAGCTCCCCGGCGAGCTTCTGACCGGCCTCGGTGCGATCACGAAACATCGCGTACTCCTCTACGACCGGGGATGCGCCCACGGCTCGATCTCCTCCACGATCCAGTCGCCGACGAAGCCGCTCGGGGCGTCGCTGGCGCGACGAGCGCGAGCGCGGGAACGACATGGCGCAGGCAAGCCATGGCCGTGCAATCTCTCCTGGGCTCGCGCACGGGAAGTGCATCGGCAGTGCCAAGGCCAAAGAAGCGGATTCTCGACTGATCCGGCTCTACGGTCCACGACGCGGTCCGCCTCAGGTGGGGCGTGCGCTCCCCAGCGAGAACACGTCGCACAAAGCGCGCGTCGACGCGGTGCGCGTGCCCGTGGGCCCCCGAGCCCGTGCGCCGGCGCGGTGCGAACCCCCGTGTATACTCATCCGCGCCGGAGGTCGGCACGATGCTCATCCTGGACACCCTCCTCGTGGGCGGCTTCAAGTTCATCCTCTCGCGCATCGCGGAGGCCGTGGACACGGAGCTGAACGACGAGTCTCGGTGGAAGGAGGAGTTGCTCGCCGCGCAGATGCGCCTCGAGCTCGGTGAAATCGACGACGAGCAGTTCGCCGGGATCGAGCACACCATCCTCGAGCGCCTGCGAGAGATCCGCGAGCGGCAGGGTTCGACTGGCCCGGTCACGGTCGGCGATGACACGAAGGTCACCGGCGTGGAGGCGACGCTCTGGGCCGAGGGCATGGGGGGCCCTTCGCGGCCCCCCACGCCCCCCGAGCGCTCGCACGCGCCCCGGGCGGTGCGCGGACGCACCGGTGGGACCCGGGGCGCGGCTCGATTACCGGATTCGTTCACGGGCTCTGACTCGGAGTCCGTGACCGAACCGTCCGGGCGAGACGGGTCCGGGTTCATCCCGGGCCCGTCGAAGGTTGGGGGGGTGGGAGGCCATCGAGCGCGCGGCCGGTCGCGCTGACGCGCGCCACCGGTTCCGGTTCTTCGGCGGCAAGGGCGGCGCGGGCAAGACCACCTGCGCCGCCGCAACCGCCGTCCTGGCGGCACGCACCGGCCGGCGGATCCTCGCCGTGTCGACCGACCCCGCGCACTCCCTCGGCGACGCGCTCGGCGTGCGCCTCGGCTCCGGCGCCCGTCGGGTCCGCGGGGCCGGCGCCCTCGCGGCCGCGGAGCTCGACGCCGATCGGGCGCTCGCGCGGTGGCTTGGGGGACGCCGGCGAACGCTCCGCACCATCGCCGAGCGCGGGACGTACCTGGACGAGGACGACATCGAGCGGCTCCTCGACCTGTCCCTGCCCGGCGTCGACGAGCTCGTCGGGCTGCTGGAGCTCCAGCGGCTCGCGCTCGCGACGCCGTGCGACGACGTCGTCGTGGACACCGCGCCGACCGGCCACACGCTGCGCCTGCTCGCCATGCCCGAGACGCTGCGCCGCATCGCCACCGTGCTCGACGACATGCAGGCCAAGCAACGCGTGATCGCGGAGAGCCTCGGTGGCCGGCACGTCGCCGATGCGGCGGATCGCCTCATCGCCGAGATCGACGCGGACGGCAAGACGCTCGCCGAGCTGCTCCGTGATCCCGAGCGCGCGCGGTTCGCGTGGGTCATGCTGCCCGAGGCGCTCGCGCTCGAGGAGGCGAAGGACGCCGTCCGCGCGCTCGACGAGGCGGGCATCACCGTCAGCGAGATCGTGGTGAACCGGGTGACGCCGGCACCCGTGCGGCCGTGCGCGACGTGCGAGGCGAAGACCGCCGCCGAGCGGCGCGTGATCGACGCCGCGCGCCGCGCCTTCACCGGCCGCGCCCTCCGCGTGGTTCCCGCAGCGCCGCGCGAGCCGAGGGGCGCCGCGGCGCTCGCCCGACTCGGACGGCACCTGATGGAAGCACCGTCGCCTCCGCCCGACCGCGCGCCTCGCCGTCACGCCCGCGCTCCGTCTCGCGTGACCGCCGCACGCCCGGGGTTTCCTGGCTGGCTCGATCGGCTCGCGGCGCCCGGCCTGCGCCTCCTGCTCTTCGGCGGGAAAGGCGGCGTCGGCAAGACGACGTGCGCGGCGGCCGTCGCGCTCGCCCTCGCTCGTCGCGACCGCGGTCGGCGCATCCTGCTGCTCTCCACGGATCCCGCGCACTCGCTCGGCGACGTGCTCGAGACCCGGATCGGCGACCTGGAGACCTCGCTGGCCAGCGGGCCGCCGAACCTCTCCGTGCGTGAGCTCGATGCGACCCGGGCGTTCGACGAACGCCGCGCGCGGTATCGCGAGGCCGTCGACCAGGCGTTCGGGGCGCTGCTGCGCGGCTCGCGCTTCGACGCCGTGTACGACCGCACCGTCGTCCGCGAGCTCATCGATCTCGCGCCACCGGGCCTGGACGAGCTGTTCGGCGTGCTGACGATCATCGACGCGCTGTTCCGCGTCCGCGACCGCTACGACCTGGTGATCGTCGATACGGCACCGACCGGCCACACCCTCCGCCTGCTCCGCATGCCAGCCACGGCGCTCGACTGGGTCCGCGCGATGCTCGCCATCGCGCTCAAGTACCGCGCGGTCATCGGCCTCGGCGAGTTCGCCGCCGACCTCGTGGAGGCGTCGCGCGAGCTCAAGCAGCTGCAGGCGCTCCTCGCCGGCCCGACCGAGACCCGGTTCGTCCCGGTGACTAGAGCGGCCGAGCTGCCACGGCTCGAAACGGCGCGACTCCTTCGCGAGCTCGCGCGGATGCGCCTGCCGGTGGACACGGTCGTGCTGAACGCGGTCGCCGCGTCCGGCTGTCCGGCGTGTGAGCGTACGGTCGCCGCGGAGGCGCGCGAGATCGAGGCGCTCGCGACGACGTGGCGCCGCGGTGGCGGAACCGCCGGCTCGATGCTGCTCGCGCCTGCCGTGGCGCCGCCCCCAACCGGCATGGCCGCCCTCGAGCGCTGGTGCTCGGCGTGGGCGCCCCGGGAGCGGACGCGATGACGGCCCGCGCGAGCGCGGCGGCGAGGCGCGCCGACACCCCGACGGGTGCGCGGGAGACCGCGACGTATCTCTACTGCCTGGTCCGGTCCAAGACCGCGCCGTCGAGTGCGCGCGCGCCGCGCAGCATCCCCGGCGGGGGACCCGTGCGCGTCGTGCCGGTCGGCGACTCCGTGTGGCTCGTGGTCAGCGACGCTCCGCTCGCGCGGTACGGCGACGACGCGATCCACCACGCCTGGCAGGACCTGCGGTGGGTCTCCACGGTCGCCATGGCGCACGAGGCTGTTGTCGAGCGCTTCCGCTCGGCCGCGGCGCTCCTCCCGGTGAAGCTGTTCACGCTCTTCGCGAGCGACGAGCGTGCCGTGATGGAGATGCGGCGCGCGAGGCGGCGGCTCGAGCGGCTGCTCGACCGCGTCGCGGGCCGCGAGGAGTGGGGGCTCCGCGTCCTGGTGGACGAGGCCCACGCGGTCGCCCGTGCCCGCCGGAAGGCCGCCCGTCCCGCTCGCCTCGATTCGGGCACGAGCTTCCTGCTGCTCAAGAAGGCGGAGCGCGACGTCAAGGCGCACGTCCGCGCCGACGCCGTGCGCGCGGCGAACGAGCTCTACGTTCGGCTCGTGCGAGAGGCTGACGACGCACGGCGGCGCGACCTCTCCGGCGTCGAGTCGGTGACGCTCCTGGTCGACGCCGCGTTCCTGGTCAGGACGTCGCGCGCACGGCGGTTCCAGGCGACCGCGAGGCGTGCGGCGCAACGCCTCGCTGGCGAAGGGTACCTCGTCACGCTGAGCGGGCCGTGGCCGGCGTACAGCTTCGTCGGAGCGCGCTCGTGAGCCGGGCGCGCGGGCAGCCGCGCGCACCGGGATCAGCCGTCGAGGCCGAGGCGTCGCTGCTCGACCTGGTCGACAATCTCCTGAACAAGGGCGTCGTCATCACCGGCGAGCTGACGCTCGGGCTCGCGCGCATCGACCTCGTCTACGTCCAGCTCTCGGCGCTGATCGCCGCCGCCGACCGTGTGCTGCCGTCGACGCGCGAGCCCCGCGCTCGCACGATCGAACATCCGGGCACGCTCGCGGGCTGGTTCCGGACGCCGCCCCCCCGCGCCGCTCGCCGTGCGCCGCCGATGACCCGCGGGACATCGCGAAGACCGCCCATCACGCGCACACTCGGCACGATCCGAACGTCGGCGACGCCACGGGCACGCGGACGAGGATGACGCGGCTCTACGTCTATGCGCTGCTCGGGTCGCCGCCCGCGCGCGCGCCCGGCCGCGGGGTCGTCGCCGAGCCGGTCCGCATCGCGCGCGTCGGCCGCCTGTTCGCCGCCGTCGGCGCGATGCCGGAGGCACCACCGGCGCGGCCGGCGACGTTGCGCACCCATGACGCGGTCGTTCGCCGGCTTGCGCGAGCGACCGGAGCGCTGCTTCCCGTCCGCTTCGGGACGCTCGTGGCCGGCGTGCGCGAGCTCTCGCGCGCGCTCGCGCCGCGAGCGGCCGAGCTCCGCGCGGCGCTCGCACTGGTCGAGGGGCGCGAGCAGATGACGCTCCGCGTCTTCGCCACGGCGGGGGCGCGGCAGCGGCGCGGCCGCGCCGGCGGCGGGCTCGGCCGTGAGCCTCTCCGGGACGTCGCTCCCGCCGCACGGCTCGGGCCCGGCGCACGGTATCTCGCCACGCGGATGCTCGCCGCGCGCCGGGCGCGGCGTGTCCCGGAGATCGCCTGGCTGCGGCCGGCGCTGCGCCCGTTCGTCGCGGCCGAGCGCGTGGAACGGTACGACGCGCCGCCGCTCGTTGCCTCCGTCCATCATCTGATCCCGCGCGGCGATGCGCGGGCGTACCTCGCGGCGGTGGCCAGCGCGGCCACCGGGAGGCACGACGTGCGTGTGCTGCCGAGCGGTCCGTGTCCACCGTACGCGTTCGCGCCGGACACCGTCGGTCCGTGACACCCGGCAAGAAGCGTGCGGCGCCGTCGCGGAAGGCACGCACAACCACGAGGGGCGGCGCCAGCAGGACGACAGCGCGGCGACGCGCCGCGCCGCGCGGCGGGCCATCGGGCCGGGCGCGACCGGTGACCACGATCGGCACGCGCGAGCTCGCATCGCTCCGCCGCCAGCTCGAGCGCCGACTCCAGGACCGTCCGGTTCCGCGGTGGAACGCGAACCCCGAGGACGTGCGGCGGGCGGTCGCCAAGCTCGTCCTCACGCTCGTGGAGTTCCTGCGGCGGCTGATGGAGCGGCAGGCGATCCGGCGCATGGAAGCCAAGACGCTGAGCCGGGCGGAGACCGAGGCGGTCGGGCTTGCGCTGATGCGGCTGGAAGAGACGGTGCGCGACCTGGCGCGGCGCTTCAAGCTGCGGCCGGAGGATCTCAACCTCGACCTGGGCCCGCTCGGTCGCCTGATGTAGTCGCGTGGCGCGCCGATGGACCGGCCCCGATGGTGTAGCATGGCCGCGCCGAGCGGTCGCACGAGACCCGTTCGTCACGCGAAGGAGGCGCCGCATGGTCGTCCAGGAGCGTGGGATCAGAGACCGGTACTGCATCGTCGGCGTGGGTGAGACCGAGTACTCGCGCAACTCGGGCCGCACGACGCGCGCCATGGCGGTGGAAGCGATCCGCAAGGCCATCCTCGACGCGGGCCTCACCGCGGCCGGCGTCGACGGCATGCTCTCCTACCAGAACAACGACTCCACGTTCGCGCCGTTCGTGGCGTCGGACCTCGGCATCCGGCTCAACTTCTACATGGACGTCGTCGGCGGCGGGTCGTCCACCGAGGCGCTGATCGGCCTCGCCATGGGGGCGATCGAGGTCGGCATGTGCCGCACCGTCGCGATCTTCCGGTCGATGAACGGCTACACCGAGGTGCGGATCGGCGGGACCGGCGCGCGGGCGGCCGCGCCCGTGCGCGGGCCGGACCTCGCGCAACGGCCCTTCGGCATGACGAGCGCCGGCCAGAACTTCGCGATGACGTTCATGCGCCACATGTACGACTACGGCACGACGTCCGAGCAGGTCGCCCACGTCAAGGTCGCGCACTCCAAGCACGCCTCGCAGAACCCGAAGGCGCTGCTCAAGGAACGCGTGACCGTTCAGGACGTCGTCGGCTCGCGGTGGATCGTGAAGCCGCTCCACCTGCTCGACTGCTGCGTCGAGACGGACAACGCCACGTGCGTGATCGTCACGTCGGCCGAGCGGGCCCGTGACCTGCGCCACCGGCCCATCCACGTCATGGGCGTCGCCGGACGCGTGTCGAAGCCCCGCATCGACTTCCACTGGGCGCACGGGCCGATCAGCCGTGTCGCCGGGTACTACGCGAAGGACATCGTCTTCCCGATGGCCGGCATCGGTCCCGAGGACGTCGACGTCACCGGCTCCTACGACGCGTTCACGTTCACGACGATGCTCCAGCTCGAGGAGTACGGCTTCTGCAAGAAGGGCGAGGGCGGCGCGTACGTGTCGAGCGGCATCATCGAGCTCGGCGGCAAGCGCCCGAACAACACCTCCGGCGGCCATCTCTGCGAGGGCTATACGCACGGCATGTCGATGGTGATCGAGAACGTGCGCCAGCTCCGCGGCACGGTCGACGACGCCTGCCCCCGCGCCGCCGAGGGCGTCCACACCTACGACGACACGCCCGGCCGGTGCCGGCAGGTCAAGGACGCCGAGATCACGATGAACCTGGGATGGGCCGTCCCGCCGACGGGCAGCGCCCTCATCCTGCGCCGCTGACCGTTCAACAGGAGACCTCGATGCCCGAGCCCGTCCAGTACCGTGGCATGACGCTCGCCGTCCCCGACAACGACTCCGAGTGGAGGGAGTTCTACGCGCATGCGCGAGCGCACCGCCTCGTCATGCGGCGGTGCTCGGCGTGCGGTCTCATGCGCTACCCGCCGACGCACGCCTGCCCCTGGTGCATGGACCTCGGCTGGACGTGGCAGGAGGTGAGCGGCCGCGGGACGATCCATTCCTACGAGATCGTCGCGCACGCGATCCAGCCGGGCTTCAAGGACTGGACGCCCTACCCCGTCGTGCTCGTCGAGCTCGACGAGCAGCGCGGACAGCCGACGCCGGACGAAGGTTTGCGGCTGGTGGCGAACCTCGTGACGCCCGACCTGAGGCCCGAAGCGGACAAGAACGTGGCGATCGGCAAGCGGGTGCGCGTGGTCTTCCAGGATCTGGCGGACCACATGGCGCTGCCCCAGTTCACGCTGACGGACGAGCCGGCCGAGGGCCGGGTGTGGCGCCTCGAGGGGTGAGGCAGACCGCACGGCGACGTCAGCCTCCTTGCATCAAGGCATCATCACTCCTATGCTATGGCGCATGCGGACGACACTGACGCTGGACGATGATGTCGCGGCACTCCTCGAGCGCGAGCAGACACGGACCAAGAAGCCCCTCAAGCAGATCGTCAACGAGGCCCTGCGAGTCGGGCTGACCAGGCGGAAGGCACCCGGGCGGCCCGGTGAACCGTACCGGACGGAGGCCGTGTCCCTCGGGCGCTGTCTCGTCCCGAGCCTCGACAACATCGCCGAGGTGCTCGCGATCTCGGAAGGCGAGGCCTACCGCTGATCCTGGTCGACGCGAACCTGCTCGTCTACGCGCGGGTCGCCGAGCTTCCGCAGCACGCTGCCGCACGCGACTGGCTCGACGCACAACTGAACGGGACGACGCAGGTCGGGCTTCCGTGGCAGAGCGTCACGGCCTTCCTGCGCATCGTGACCAATCCACGGGTCTTCGAGCGGGCCGCGACGATCACGACGGCGTGGAACCAGGTCGAGCGCTGGCTGGACCGTGAGCCGGTCTGGGTGCCGACGCCGACGGAGCGCCATCGCGAGATTCTGGCCCGCCTGCTCCCCGACGCGGCCGGGCGCCCCGACCTCGTTCCCGACGCGCATCTCGCCGCGCTCGCCCTCGAACATGGTCTCACCCTGTACTCGACGGATGGCGATTTCGCTCGGTTTCGTGGACTACGCTGGGAGAACCCCCTGCGACCGCGCGAGCGTACGCGATGAGCGGTCCCGACCTCGACGCCGCGCTCCGGCGGGCGCCGAGGCGTGAGAGTCGCAGGCAGTCCGCTCTCGAGGCGGCGGCGGCTCGACGGTTCAGGCTGCCAGCGTCCCGTGGCGCCGGCAGCGGACGGTCAGTCGCGCCTCGGACGCCGGCGACCGGGCGACACGACACGCAAGTCGAGCCAGCCCCTGGGGCCATCGAGGTGGAGGATGGCGCGCCGGAGAAGATTACGGCCGAGCAACGCGTAGGGACGCTCCGTGACGAGGACGTCGAGGGCTTCCAGCCGGTGATCGTCGAGGTCGAAGTCGGCCGCGTAGACGATCACCTCGAGCGGCGCGCCTGAGAACCCGGACGCGCGGGCGACCCGAACCGCCGGGAGGTCGAGTCGCCGGGCGATGTGAAGAGGAAGGGTGCAAACATCGGCACCCGTATCCACCTTGCCATCGACCTCGACGGAATCGACGCCTCCGGGAGCGCGAACCACGATGGGAACGACCGGCGCCGGCGGCTCGAACGCCGTGCTGTATCGTCGTCTCACCGGAGCCGGAATCCGGGAAGGTCCAGGAGCGGTGGCGGCGCGCCGACGCGGCCAACGAAGAACGCCTTGTTCCCCAGTCGGCGAAACAGTCTGCGCGCGAGCCCCTCGGGATCGCCGCCCACGGCGACGACGCGCCCGGTTTGGATGCCCACCCAGCGGCCGCGGTAGCGGCGGCGCAGTCGCGGCTCGAGTCGCGCGAATGCGGCGCGCTCGCGTTCCCAGTCTCGCATGCGCGGACTCTCGTCCCGCCCGGAGCCGATTTCCGCCGGGAGCAACTGCGCCGCTGCCTTTCCGTACCGCGTCACGAGCACTCGCTCGCCGCGGGCCGCGCGCTGCACCAGCCTGGCCGCGTCCCGCTTCAGCTCGCGAACGCCGACCGAGGTAGTCAACATGGTGGTCATACTACCATCCCGCTCGGCTGACGCGCGAGCGGTCAGAGCCGGCCCTTCGGCCCGTTCACGCGTAAGCCCGGCGAGCTCGACTCCGTCAGGCGCCGGAGCGGTGCGCGATGACGAGCCGGTAGCCGACATCCAGCTCCGGCCGGTCCACCAGCGCACCGTGGCGGCGCGCCCACGTGCCGTCGCCGAGGTCCCTCGCGAGTCGCGCGAGCCCCGGCCCGACGTCGCGGAGCTTCGCGAACGTCGAGATCGCGCCCCGGACGCCCGCGTCCAGATACGCGTGGGGCCGACGCCAGTACGCGCCGAGGAATCCGTCCACGCAGTCGTGCGGCACGCGGAGCGCGTGGACGTCCAGCGGCCCGAGCGCGCGCTCCAGCTCCGCGATCGGTGGAAAGATCCTCCGGTCGATCGCCAGGATCTCGGGGAAGTACGCGTCGACGAGCCAGAAGCCGGGGAAGGCCGGGTCCCAGGTGACGATCACGATGCGACGGCGGGCAACCCGCACGACCTCGGCCAGGCCTCTGCCGCGGTCGGGCCAGTGGTGCACCGTCAGGATCGCGAGCGCCGCGTCGAACGTCGCGTCGCGGAACGGCAGGTGCGTCGCGGACGCCTGGACGACGGCGCCGCCGGCGGCTCCCCGCTGGCGGATCATCCCCAGCGCAGGCTCCACGGCCACGACCCGGCGGTCGACCGGCTCGTACGACCCTGCGCCGGCGCCGACGTTCACCACCGTCTGCGCCTCGCCGAGTGCGCGGCGCACCACGGCCGCGATCCGCGGATCAGGCCGGCGATACGTCGAGTAGGTGCGGCCGATCTCGTCGTAGAGCTGCGTCACGCGCCCCCGAGTGGCAGGCGGCGTGGGACGCCGGTTCGCGGGTGCCCATGAACGCGCGAAGCTGCGCCCCGGGCCGGTTCACGGCACCTCTTGGTCTTCAAGGATGCTCGTCGCGCCGGCGGAGCGCGGGCATGACGCGCTCGCCGAAGAGCCGGAGCCCGCGCAGGGCCTCGTCCTGCGACACGCCCGGCCACTGCACGCGCGCCAGGAAGTAGTTGATCCCGAGCTCCTCGCCGTAGCGCTGGATCTGGCGCGCACAGCCGTCGGGATCACCGACGACGAACGCGTCACGCACGACGTCCTCGAACGTCGTGTCCACGTAGCCCCACGAGAAGTACGCTTCGTACTTCGTGTGCAGGTGCGCGCGGGCCGCGTCGCGGGCCTCGGCGTCGGTCGGCGCGACGAGCACCTCGCGGAAGATCGGATAGTCCCGCTCGAGCGGCCGCCCGAGCCGCGACAGCGCGCCACGATAGAGGTCGAGCTGGCGGCGGAGCTTTCCGAACTCGACGCCCGGGCCGATCATCCACGCGTCCCCGAGCCCGGCCGCGCGCTCGATCCCGCCGTCGGCCGTGGCGCCGATCCAGATCGGCGGCCGCGGCTTGCGCGTAGGCTGCATCGCGAGCGAGGCCTTGTCGACCTGATAGAAGCGGCCCTTGAAGGTCACCTCGGGCTCCGTCCAGAGCTTCGTGATGAGCTGGAGGCCTTCCTCGAAGCGCGCTGCCCGCTCGCGGCGGGGCACACCCATCGCCTCGAACTCGACCTCGCGGTAGCCCTGCGCGACCCCGAAGATCAGCCGCCCGCCGGTGATCGCGTCGAGCGTCGCGAAGTTCTCCGCGACCTCCACCGGCGGCTGGAGCGGCAGCACGTAGATGGCGGTGCCGAGCTCCATTGACCCGGCCTCGGCCGCCATGCGCGCGAGCATGGGCAGCGGCTGGAACGCCTGGAACTCGATCAGGTAGTGGTGAACCATCCAGACGGAGTCGAAGCCGAGGTCACCCGCGAGCCGGACCTGCTCGAGCATCTCGCGCGTCCGCACCACGGGCGATCCATCGCGCAGGTACTGCCCGGCCACGATCAGTCCGAACTTCATCGGCACGTCTCCTTGTCGTTCGCCGCCGTTGCCCTTCGGCGCGCCCGCAGCGCTGCGGTCGCTTCCGCATCGGCCCTGCAGGTCGTCGCATCGACGACGACCCCGTAGGCCTCGCGCGCGCGCTCGACGCTGACGTGGCCGAGGGCGACGTCGCGCGCGACCAGCTCGGGATCCCGGTCGAGCGGATCCCCGTAGCCTCCGGAGCCCGACACCGAGAGGCTGACGAGGTCGCCGCGCTCGATCGGATAGATCGCCTTCGGGTGCAGCACCTGCTCGCGCGGCGTGCCGGGGTTCAGCACGGTGCGGCCGAGCGCGCCCGGCTCGCCGCCGAACAGGCCCGGCGGCGCGAAGCGGTGGCGGTCGGACAGGTTCGAGAGCTTCCCTCGCTCGCCCAGGAAGCGAATGTCCTTGCGCAGCCCCGAGCTGCCCCGGAAGCGGCCGGGACCCGACGAGTCGCGGATCAGCTCGAGCCGCTCGACGACGATCGGGTAGTTCGACTCGTTGACCTCGACCGGGATGTTCTCGAGGTTGAACGAGCCGCACACCGCCTCGGCGCCGTCCGTGTGCGGCCGGGCGCCCATCCCGCCCACGATGATGTCGTAGTAGACGAAGCGCCGGCCACGCGCCGGATCGCGCCCCTCGAAGATCGGGTTCGCCCAGTGCGACGACGACGCGATCACGCGGTCGGGCACGGCGTGCGCGAGCGCCTGGAGGATCACGTCGACGATGCGCTGCTGCATCACCGCGCGCGCGCCCGCGGCCGCCGGCGGGCGCGGGTTGAACAGCGAGCCTTCCGGGGCGTACGCGCGGATCGGTCGCATCGTCCCGGCGTTTTGCGGGATCGAGGACTGCACCAGCGCGGACTTCACGGTGTGCCAGGTATAGGCGAGCGTGTAGTTGAACGGGCTGTTGATCCCCGACGCCGTCTGGTCGCTCGACCCGGTGAAGTCGACGGTGATCTCGTCGCCGTCGACGATCACGGTGACGAAGACGCGGAGCGGATCCGTGCCGCGGCCGCAGTCGTCGTAGAAGTCCTCGGCCTCGTACCGGCCGGCCGGCACCGTCCGGATCGCGGCGCGCATCTCGCGCTCGGAGTGCGCGAGGATCTCGTCCCACGTCGCGAGCACGATGTCGGCGCCGTACCGGTCGAACAGCTCGACGAGCCGCACCTCCGCGACGCGGCCGGAGCTCCGCATCGCCTTGAGGTCGCCCTCGACGATCTCGGGCAGCCGCACGTTGCCCTTGATGATCCGCATGACCTCCCGGTTGACCTCGCCCGCGCGCCAGAGCTTCGTCGGCAGGATGCGGATGCCTTCCTGGTAGAACTCCGTGATCCCCTCGACCGCCTGCGACCCCGCCGCGGCGCCGCCGACGTCGACCTGGTGGGCGCAGTTCACGGCGAAGCCGACGAGCCGGCCGCGGTGGAACACGGGCGTCGTCATGAAGAAGTCGGGCAGGTGGCCCGAGCCCATGTAGAGGTCGTTCAGGACGATGGCGTCGCCGGGGGCGAGCGCGTCGGGCGGGTACTCGCGAAGCACGTGACCGACGAGCGACGGCATGGAGCCCAGGTGGCCGGGGCTGAAGTCGCCCTGCGCGATCATCTGGCCGCGCGGGTCGAACAGCGCGACCGAGAAGTCGCGGCCCTCGCGCACCGCCTGCGAGTACGCGGTCTTGCGCAGCGCGGTGCCCGCTTCCTCCGCGATGGACCGGAGCGCGGCCCAGACGACGGCTCTCGTGATCTTGTCGAAGGGGGCCTCGACGGCCCCCTCGGGCGCGTCCGCGCGCCCCTCCGAGCCTCCCCCTTCGGTTGCGCCGGCGAAGCCGGCGCTCGAACGCGGCTTGGACTTCGCGTGAGGAAACTCCGGAGGGTCGGGCTCGTCTCGATGGTTCACGGGTGCTCGCTCCTACTGCGTTGCCAGGTCGACGATCAAGTTGCCGTATCCATCGACCACGCCGCGGTCGCCGGGCAGGAGAACAACCGTTGTCTCGCGTTCTTCCACGATGGCCGGGCCCGTGATCTGGGCTCCTGTACCCAAGCGGTAGCGATCGTACACGGGGCACGACACGAAACCCGCGTCCGCCGAGACGTACACGGGACGCTCACGCTTCACAGCGGCTCGCGCGTCCGCGCTTCCGCCGTGACGCCGCGTCAGGTCGGGTTTCGGCGACACGCACACGATCTCCATCTTCCAGTTCGCCGCCTCGAGCGGCGTCCCCTCGGGCTCTGCGTAGCCGTAATGGCCGGCATACACGTCCGCGTGGGCGCGCTGGATCGCGGGGAGCGCCCAGGGACCGAGGGGTCCGGCGGGCACCGGGACCGGCAGCTCGTGTCCCTGTCCGGCATACCGGACTTCCGTGCTCCTCGCCACCGTCCACGAGCCGCCGAGTCCGGTCTCCGTGAGCTGCGCCGCGCCCTCGGACGCCATCTCCTCGAACAGGCGGCTGATGCGGTCCCACGGCGCGTCGTCGAGCCCGACCACGAGCGTGCGGCCGAGATCGATTCGCGCGTCCGCGATCAGCAGCCCGATCGCCGACGCCACACCGGCCGCGAACGGGACGATCAGGCGCCGGATGCCGAGACTGCGGGCGAGCCGCGCGCCGTGAATGGGACCGGCGCCGCCGAACGTCACGCACGCCAGGCCGCGCGGGTCCTTCCCGCGGCCGATGGACACGACGCGGATGGCACCCTCCATGTTGAGCGTGACGAGCTGATGGATGCCCCACGCCGCCTCCAGGAGGCCGGTACCGAGCGGCTTCGCGACCGAGCGCTCGACGGCCGCGCGCGCGGCATCCACGTCGAGCCGCCGCGTCCCGCCGAGGAAGTACTCCGGATCGAGGTACCCGAGCACGAGGTTCGCATCCGTGACCGTCGCGTCGCGGCCGCCGCGCGCATAGCACGCCGGCCCTGGATCCGCTCCGGCGCTCTCGGGCCCGACCCGCAGGAGCCCGCGCTCCACGCGCGCGATCGACCCGCCCCCGGCGCCAATCTCGACGAGATCCACACCGGGGACGTTGACCGGCAGGCCGCTCCCCGGCCGCATCGCGATCATGTCGACCTCGAGGCGCTCGCTGGCCAGCGGCCGTCCGTGCTCGACGAGCGTCGCTTTCGCCGTCGTCCCACCCATGTCGAAGGCGACGAGATCCTGCTGGCCGGTGAGCGCGCCGACGTGCGTGGCGAGGATCGCGCCGCCCGCCGGCCCGGAGTCGAGCGATCGCACGGGGAACCGCGCGGTCATCGCCGCGGTCGCGACCCCGCCGGTGTTGTGCATCAGGTAGAGCTGACGCCGGAAGCCCCGCGCGCGCAGGCCGTCCTCGAGCGCCGTCAGATACGCCCGGAACTTCGGCGTGATGTACGCGTTGATCACCGCCGTGCTGGTCCGCTCGTACTCCCGGTACTGTGGCGAGACCCCGGACGAGACCGTCACCGGGACGCCGGGCAGGACCTCCGCCGCGAGCACCGCCGTCCGCTCCTCGTGCGCGGGATTCGCGTAGGCGTGCAGGTACGCGACGGCGAGCGCCTCGGCGCCCGCCGCACGGGCGGCCTCGAGCGCCTCCCGCACGGAACGCTCATCGAGCGGCACGGCGACGGAGCCGTCGGCGAGCACGCGCTCGGTCACCTCCCGGATCTGGTTGCGCGGGATCAGCGGCGGGTGCTTGTCCACGAACAGGTCGTTGATGTTGTAGCGGAGCTGCCGCTGGATCTCGAGGATATCGCGGAAGCCGCGAGTCGCGAGCAGGAAGGTCGTGGCCCCCTTGCGCTCGATCACGAGGTTCGCGCCGAGGGTCGTGCCGTGCACCGCCTGCTGGACCTCGGCCAGGTCGACGCCAGCCGTGACGAGGAGGTCGGCGAGCCCGAGGAAGACGCCTTCCGACGGATCGTCGGGCGTCGTCAGATGCTTGCCGACGGCGATCTCGCCCGTGTCCACGTGCTGGAGCACGAAGTCGGTGAACGTGCCGCCGATGTCGAAGCCGAGCCGCCAGCTCATCGCGGGCGCCATCGTTGCCCGGGCGCCGCCGGCCGTCAACCCGAAGCTTCAGCGGGCCCGCGACGCAATCCGCTCCCGAGCCGCGCCCCGGGTCCCACGGGTGCGTCCGCGCACCCCCCGGGGCGCGTGCGAGCGATGGGGGGTTTGGGGGGCTTCGGTAGTCCCCCCATGATCTCAGTTCGAGCCAACAATCGACCGCCCGGCGGTCGATTGTTGCTCGAACTCTCAGTTCAGGCTGGACAGAAGCGTCGTGAAGATGAAGTCGTGACGCGCGTCGGCCGGGCTCACCCAGCGGTCGAGGACTGCGCCGCAGGTGCAGAGCGCGCGCAGCCGGTACCCCTCGCGCGTCGGCGGCTCCGGGGTGTCCACGGCGACAGGGTCCGTGCCGCACGTTCGGTGGTCGTTGATGAAGCGCTGGAGATCAACGAAGGCGCCCATGTCGAGTCCTCCCGATGCTGGACTCCGCAGGTGTCGACGCCACGCCGTCCTCTCGCCTCACTTGCAAACCATGGTCCATCGCGCCACGACGACGAGTTACGACCGGTCGCCCGCTCGCGTGCCTGGATCGGAGTGAAATCCTTTTCACACCCGTACCCGGCAGAGTGCCTTGCAGAACGCCCCGACCGTCGGTGCATCGATGAGCGTGAATCGCACCTCGCGCACGCGCGACTCCGGGTGCGCCTCGCAGAACGCCCGCACGGCGCCGACGGCGATCGGCGCCGCGCGCTCGACCGGGAAACCGAAGATCCCCGTCGACAGCGACGGGAACGCGACGGTCCGGAAGCCGCTCGCTTCCGCGAGCTCGAGCGCGCTCCGGTAGGCCGTCTCGAGCTTACGGTCCTCGTCGCCCGAGCCCCACACGGGACCCACCGCATGGATCACCGCGCCGCAGGGCAGCCGGCCGCCGGATGTCAGCGCCGGGCGATCGTGCGCCCCCGGCCCGTGGGCGCGCACCCACGCGTCGCACTCCTGCTGGATCGTCTCGCCGCCGCGGCGACGGATCGCGCCCGCGACGCCGCCACCGAGCGCCAGGCGCTCGTTCGCGGCGTTCACGATGGCGTCCACCGCCTCGTCCGTCAGGTCGCCATGACAGACGCGCACGGTCTGGCCCGGGGGGAACGTGTGCTCGGCAACGACCGTCATCAGGCGCCCTCCCTCTGGGTCGAAATGAGGATCGACGGCCGCTCCAGATCAAGGCTAGCATACCCGCGCAAGTGACCGCCGAAACCGCCGACGTTCGGTACCTCGTGATCGTCTCGCGCGAGCGGCCGGACCTCTTCGACGAGCTGAAGCGCCGGTTTGCCGGCGATCCCACGGTCCAGGTGCTCCTCGACCGGCGCGTCGGCGAGCGCCGGCAGCGCGAGCACGCGCGGCCCGGCGAGCGCCGTGGGCGCGATCGGCGCGAGGCGACGATGCACGTCACGGCGAGCCTGTGGCTCGCCGGCTACGTCATCGTGCGCGTGCGCTGACCGACATGATGGGGGGCCCCGACATGGCCCCCCATACCCCCCAGCGTTCGCAAGCGCCCCGGGGGGACCCGGGGCGCTGCTCTACTTCGCGCTCG
>JACPDG010000111.1 GCA_016184125.1 Candidatus Rokuibacteriota bacterium
TTCGCGATCGTCGGGCTCAAGAAGCGAAGTCGTGACGCGTTGCAGTAGTGGCCCCGGGGTGGGGGCGGAAATTTCGCCCCTGACCTGCGGAAAGTGGGTAGCACACCCGGGCGAGCCGCTTCGGCAGCCGTCCCCACCCACCCATCCCTACCAACACCAACCGGCGCCCGGAGCCCCATCCGGCTGCCCATCGCCCGACGAGGGTCACTTCTTGCCGCGCGCCAGCACGCGCTGAACCAGACGGCCATCAGGTATGGGCGTTCGCCTTCGCGTCCCGTCCCGTTGGATACAAGGCCGCTATAATCGAGCTCGTATGCGTCTCGGATCAGCCCTCGTGGTCGTCGCGTTCGTCCCGGTGCTCGCGGCCGCGTGCGCCACCGCGTATACCGACGGCCGGAGCGCGCTCCAGGAGGGGCGCTACATCGACGCCGCGGAGCGATTCGAGCAGGCGGTCGCGAGCGAGCCGCAGAACGTCGACGCCCTCGTCGGACTCGGCCTCGCCAGGTACAAGCTGGCCGACTTCGAGGAGGCGGCCGCCACGCTCGACCGCGCCGTCGCACGCGCGCCGCGGCACGTCGTCGCGCGGCTCTACCTGGGCCTCGCGCACCTGCAGCGAGCCGAGGATGGTCCGGCCGAGGAGCACCTGGGCGAGGTCGCGCGCATCGCGGCCGGCACGCGCACCGCCGCCCAGATCGACCGCGCGCTGCGGGTGCTGCGCGGTCGGGATCCGCTGTCCGAGGACATGCGACAGTTCATCGCCGCGGCCATCGAGGACGACGCGGAACTGGAGCGCCAGGTGCGCGAGACCGCGGCAGCGCTGCGCGACGCCGAGATGCGACGACAGCCGGCCGTGACCATCCCGATCGGCGGCAGGCGCAGCCGATCACCGCTCGAGCTGATCTTCCGATGACCGGTCCCGCCGAGCGCGGAGGGCGAGCCAGACGGAAGGGCAGGGTCATCCCTTTCCCAGGGACGCGACCACCGGCCGCACGGGACGAGGATCGATCGCCGGCGGAGGAGGGATCGCTGGTCGAGGTGCACCGCTGCAGCCAGGCCGAAGCGGTGGTCGCGCGCAGTCTCTTCGAGAGCGAGGGGATTCCCGTCGTGATCCGCTCGCACGTCAGCCACTCGGTCCACCCCTTCACGGTCGGCGAGCAAGGCCAGGCGATCATCTTCGTGCCGGAGCTCGAGGCGCGGCGCGCGCGCATCCTGCTGTCCCGGCTCGGGCCCGGGCCCCCATGAAGTCGGTCACTCCAGCTCGGCGGCGATGGCCCCGAGCGCGGCGATCACGAGGTCGAGCGCCGACGCGTCGAGCGTCTCTCGCGCATCCCGCCGGGTGTGGTACGTGTCGAACGGCGGGGGCCGGCGGACGAGGTGCGTCAGCGCGCTCCGGACGGGGTTGAACACGAAGCTGCGCAGGGCATCCGCCTCGCGCCGCGGGACCGCCGTGAGACCGTAGGCCGGCATGCCGGCCGCGGCGAACGCGCGGTGGTCGCTGCCGAACACGGGGATGCGGCCGACGACGTGGTAGTCCGCGTCGGCCGCGAGCCCGAGGCCGCCGAGCGCTCGACACACCGCCGCGAGGAAGGGCGTCTCCACGCCGGCATCCCAGACGGCGACGCTGTCCCCGATGCCGCAGAGCTCGAGGCTCAGCACGCCCAGCACGCGGTCGAGCGGCGTGTCCGCGACATAGGCCCGCGCGCCCAGGTACCCGCTCTCCTCGGCGGCGGTGAAGAGGAACCGCACGCGGAGCCGTGACGGCGGCGCGGCGGCCAGACGCTCGATCAGCGTGAGCAGGATGGCCACCGCCGCCGCGTTGTCGTTGGCGCCCGGGCTCCCGGGCACGGCGTCGTGATGCGCGACCAGCACGAGCAGGCGGTCGCCGCGTCCGACGTCCACGCCGAAGTTCTCGCCGGCGCCCTCGAACGTCGTGAACCGGTGGCGCACGAACGGGACACCTCGCAGCTCCAAGTACGCCGCCACCGCCGCCTCGCGCTCGGCGTTCGAGCGGCCTTCGAGCAGCGGCACGAGCGGGAGCGGCGCGCCGGCCGCACGGAGGGCTGCGTCGAGCGGGACGGCGGTGAGCGGAGCCGCCCGCGCGTTCGCGAGCCGGCTCACGCCGCGAGACAGCCGTCCGCGCAGATAGAAGCCGAGGTTGCGGAGGGTCACGGCGGCGTCCCGGCGCCGCCGGCGTCCGAGCGGCCGCCCCCGTCCCGGTGTCCCGCGACGCGCGCGAGGCCGAGCACGCGCCGCGCGGTCGCGGACGTGCGGGCGGCGAGCGTTTCGAGCGGCTCGCCGCGCAACTCGGCGACGCGCGCCGCGGTCGCCGCGACGTACGCAGGCTCGTTGCGCTTGCCGCGCCAGGGCTGCGGCGGCAGGTACGGGCAGTCGGTCTCGACGACGAGCCGATCGTCCGGGACGAGCCGCACGACGTCGGGCAGCGCGCGCGCGTTCGGGTAGGTCACCGGCCCGGCGATCGAGATCACGAGGCCGAGGTCGAGCGCGCGCCGCGCGATGTCCGCCGTGCCGGAAAAGCAGTGCATGACGCCGCCGACCTCGCCGGCGCGCTCCTCGGCGAGCAGGCGCAGGACGTCGTCGTGCGCATCACGGCAGTGGATCACGACCGGCTTGGCGACGTCGCGCGCCAGGCGAAGCAAGCGGGTGAACGTCCGCTGCTGGTCGTCTCGGGGCGAGAGATTCCGGAAGTAATCGAGCCCGATCTCGCCGACGGCGAGAACGCGCGGATGCCGCGCGAGGTGCGCGATCTCGGCGAGCACGGCGGCGCCGGCCGCGGCCGCATCGTGCGGATGCACGCCGACCGCCGCCCACACGTCCGGCTCACGCTCGGCGAGCGCGATCGCGGCGCGCGAGGTCTCCACGTCCGTCCCGACGGTCAGCATCTCCCGCACGCCCGCGGCGCGCGCACGCGCCAGCACGTCGGCCAGGTCGCCCGCGAAGTCCGCGACATGCAGGTGCGCATGCGTGTCGAACAGCTCAGGGGCCGTGAACGAATCCGGTCTCGAACCGCGCCCCGGGTCCCCCGGGGCGCGTCCGAGCGCGGGGGGTTTGGGGGGCGTCGATAGTCCCCCCATGATCTCAGTCACGGCGTCACCCGGAAGCGGAGACGGCCGATCAGCTGTCCGGAGCTCGTCACGACGTCGACGGTCCACCGCCCGGTCACGCCATCGTAAGGAAACGAGCTCATTCGCGAAAACGTTCGGAACCCCTCGCGCCGGCCGCCGCGCACGGGTGCCAGGGACACCCGGGCGACGACGTCACCGTTGCGCCGCCAGACATGGGCGACCGGCTGACGGAGTCCGGCGGGCGCATACACCGCCGTGTAGGCGACGAGCGCGCCGGCCTCGCGCAGCTCCCGCTCGCTGATCGCTTCGTCGATCGGCCCGACGGGCGCCAGGTGATCGACAGCTCGCGCGATCACCGCGCGGCCCAGCGACAGCGGTGCGGGCGGGATCGCGGCCCGGAGAGTCCACGCGGCGGTCGCGAAGACGATCCCGGCCGCCGCCATGGCGTGAAGCGTCCGCGACCACCGCCAGCCGAGCGCGCGACGGACGACCGGGGCCAGCGCCACCGCCGACACCCACGCAGCGAGCAGCAGGCCGATGTCCGGCCGGATGCCGACCAGCGGGAGCGCGACGTTCAGCGCGCCGAAGATGGACACGACGAAGCACACGAGCCCGAGCCACGGCCGCGGGTGGACGAGCGCCCGGTACCACGGATCGAACGTGGCCAGCACGGTCAGCGCGACCAGGAGGGCGACGAACACCGCGTTCGGGGACGCCAGCGTCGTCGAGGCCCAGTACGCCGGGAGCAGGAACAGCAGCAGTCCGTGGTAGAGCGTCTGGATCGTGTAGTCCGCGGCGGTCACGACGAACCGGCGACCGCGTGCCTCGAGCGCCTGGCGGACCTGCGTGACGATCGCGACGAGGAGCCACAGCAGCACGACGTAGCCGACGATCCACTGGACGTGAGGCAGCTCGCGCCGGAACACGAACAGCACGAACACGCCGCTGACAAACGAGCCGATCGAGATCCCCCAGCGTGCGAGCCACCGCACGACGGAGCCGGTCCGCCCGGTCGTCGCCACGCGCACGAGCCGGCGGGGCAGTGCGCGCGCGGCCAGCCCCTCACCGTCCGCGTACCGATCGTCGTCCGTCACGCCGGAAGGACCGCTCACCGTCGTCCCGTCCGCTCGAGGCGCTGTCGGAGGGACGTGAGGGCCCAGCATGGCGCCCACGCCCAGGGTGCTCCTCGACTCCGACACGCTTCCAGTCTAGCCGAGCCGCTCGGAGATCTTCCGCGCCACGTCGTCACGCCTGAGCGCATCCAGGCAGTCGAAGACGTCACTCGCGGTGTTCTTCGCGCGCAGGTGCGCGCCGACGAGCGCGAGTGCGCCGGTCCGCACGGTGCCGTCGAGGCTGCAGATCTCGCGCAGGACGCGCGCGATCGACGCGTCTCGCTCGGCCACCGCGACGAGGGCGTCGATCCAGGCCTCATCACCCGCGTCGAGCATCACGTGACCCTGGCGCCCGGCGGGAGGTCGCGATCGAGTGTGAGGACGGCGAGCCGTCCCTCGGAGGCCGACCCCACGAGGATCATCCCGCGCGACTCGACCCCCATCAGTGTCACGGGCTCGAGGTTCGCGACGATCACGACCTTCTTGCCGACGAGGTCCGCCGGAGCGTAGTCCCCGGCGATGCCGGCGACGACCGTCCGCTGCTCGGTGCCGAGCGACACCGTCAGCCGCAGCAGCTTTCTCGACTTCGGGACCGCCTCCGCCGCCAGGACCTCGGCGACGCGCAGGTCGAGCCGCGCGAACTCGTCCTTGCTGACACGCCCGGTCGCTTCCGCCTCATGCCCCGTGGGGTGCGCGGACGCACCCGTGGGGTGCGCGGACGCACCCGTGGGGTGCGCTGCCGGCGCGGAACGCCTGGCGGACGCCGCTTCGCGGCGGGCGCTGGTCTTGGCGTCCTCGACCCGCGGGAAGAGTCCCGACAGCTTCTGCACGGGTGTGCCCGCCGGCAGCGTTCCCCACGTCGCCGCTCCGAGTGACGGCTGGCCCGTGTCCCCGAGCGCGGCACGGATCTTCGCCGCCGCCGCGGGAATGAACGGCGCCAGCACGACGCCGAGGAAGCGCAGCGACTCGCCCAGGGTGTAGAGCGTGACGTCGAGGCGGCGGTCCTGGCGCTTCGCCAGCTCCCACGGCTTCGTGAGGTCGACGTAGCCGTTCAGCAGGCGCACGAGCTCCCAGATGCGGCCGAGCGCGCGCTGGAACGCGAATTCGGCCATGTCGGCGTCGACGTCGGGGACGACGGTCGTGCCGCGGCTGCGGATCGTCCGCTCCGGCTCTCCGAGCTCGTCCTCGGCCGGGACCCGGCGCAGCCCACCGCCGTTGACGATGAGCGTGGTCGCCCGCGACACGAGGTTGCCGAGGTCGTTGGCCAGCTCCGCGTTGAGGCGGCCCACCAGCGCTTCCTCGGTGAAGTCGGCGTCGAGCCCGAACGTCATCTCGCGCATCACGAAGTAGCGGAAGGCGTCGTTGCCGTAGGTGTCGGCGAGCGCCAGCGCCTCGACGACGTTCCCGATCGACTTCGACATCTTGCCGCCGCCGACGTTCCAGTACCCGTGCACGTTGAGGTGGCGGTACACGTCCAGCCCCGCCGCCTTCAGCATGCACGGCCAGTAAATCGCGTGCGGCTTCAGGATGTCCTTCGCGATCAGGTGCTGCGCCACCGGCCAGAACGTGCGGAACTTCTCGCCGTCCGGCCAGTCGAGCGCCGAGACGTAGTTGATGAGCGCGTCGAACCAGACGTACGTGACGTAGTGGTCGTCGAACGGCAGCGGGATGCCCCACTCGAGCCGCCGGCGCGGCCGGCTGATCGAGAGGTCCTGCAGCGGATCGCGCAGGAACCCGAGGATCTCGTTGCGGTAGCGCTCCGGCCGGATCATGTCCGGGTGGCGCTCGACGTGCTCGATGAGCCACCCCTGGTACTTCGACATCCGGAAGAAGTAGTTCTCCTCCTCGATCCAGGTCAGCGGCGTCCGGTGGTCGGGACAGTTGCCGCCGACGATCTCCTTCTCGGTGTAGAAGCGTTCACAGCCGAAACAGTAGTGGCCACCGTACGTGCCGAGGTAGATCTCGCCGGCGTCCCAGAGCCTCTGGAGGATCGCCTGGACCACGGCCGTGTGTCGCGCCTCGGTCGTGCGGATGAAGTCGTCGTTCGTGATCCCGAGCCGCCGCCACGTCTCGCGGAACGCGCCCGAGTTCCGGTCGGCGAACGCCTGGGGCGTGACGCCGGCCTTCGCCGCGGCCTGCGAGATCTTGTCGCCGTGCTCGTCCGTGCCGGTCAGGAACCAGACCCGGTCCCCGCGAAGTCGCCGCCAGCGCGCCATCGCGTCGGCGACGATCGTCGTGTACGCGTGTCCCAGGTGCGGCGCCGCGTTCACGTAGTAGATCGGCGTGGTGAGGTAGAACGCGCTCACGGCTCGCCCTGGACCTTCACGTGCTCGCGCCCCTCCCAGGTGAGCTCGCTCAGCGGCACCTCCGCCTCCGTGCCGTCGGGAAACCCGACGACCACGGACTGCTTCAGCACGCGCAGCGAGCGGACCTTGCCCTGCATGCAGCCACCGCCTCCGCAGGCCACCTCGCACGGCGAGTTCACGCGCGGCAGGTACGCGCGCAGCTCCTGGTACGTCGAGAACTCGTAGAGCAGGCAGCACTTGAGCCGGCCGCAGTTGCCGAGCAGCCGGTTGTCGGTCAGCGGCATGTCCTGGGTCTTCGCCATCTTGACGGAGATCGGCTCGAACTTCCTGAGATGCGAGGCGCAGCAGAGCTGCCGGCCGCACGGGCCGATGCCGTCCATGACCCGGGTCGTGTCGCGCGCGCCGATCTGGCGCATCTCGATCCGCGAGCGGAACTCGCGGGCGAGGTCGCGCACCAGGTCGCGGAAGTCGATCCGCTCCTCGGCGTTGAAGTACACGGTGATCCGCCGCGGGCCGTAGTGGATCTCGACGTCGACGACCTTGATCGTGAGCCCGCGCTGCCGGGCCATGGCCGCGGCCACGGACACGTATTGCTCCTCGCGCCGCCGGCGATCACGCCACTGGCGCTCCTCCTCGGGGTTCGCCGCGTGCAGGACACGCCGGTACAGCCGGTCGCGCTTCGAGTCCGGCAGCGTGCGCTTCGGTCGCCGCACCTCGCCGACGGCCGTCGCCGACGCGGTCTCGACGACGACGAGATCGCCGACGTGGACGTCCAGGCCGACGAGCTTGTAGTCCTCCGTGGGCGCCGGCTCGCGGAGCCGGACGCCGACCAGGAATTCCGTGTGCTCCGTGATGGTGTCCGTCGTGTCTTCCGGCATCATCCTCGTGTCACGCGGTCCCGAGCGCGAGTCGGCCGAGCACCAGCTCGAGACCGAGCCGCGGCGAGACGTTGACCTGGAGCGCCTCGCGTGTCTCGCGGATGAGCTCGATCGTCCCGGCGATGGCATCGAGCGACCACGACTCGGCCTCGCGCCGCGCGCCGGCCGCCCGGTCCGGATCGGTGAAGAGTCGATCGTCGGTGACCGCCGCCTTCGCCAGTGCGAGGTCTCGGCACCACATCCACCACGCGTCGAGGAGCGCCTCGGCCTCGTCGCGGTCCGGCCGCGAGCGATCGAAGCGCTGGAACACCTCCGCCATGCCCTTGGCGCGCGCCGCGTCGAGGAGGTCGAGCGCACGCTGCCAGGCCGGCGAGGCCGGCGCCGGGCGGGCGTCGAAGCGCACGATGCGGCAGCGCGACAGGACCGTCGCCGGAACCGCGCGGGTGCTGCCCAGGACCAGAATGATGATCGTCCGCTCGGGCGGCTCCTCGAGCGTCTTCAGGAACGCCTCGGGCGCCGTATCCGTCATGCGATCGGCATCGTCCAGCACGAACACCTTCACGCGCCCCATCACGGGCCGGAGCGAGGCGTCTCGCTCGAGCTGCCGGATCGCGTCGATGCGGATCGCGCGCGCGCCGCGAGGGTTCGAGGGGGGCGGCGTGGGGACGATCACGTGGACGTCGGGGTGCGTGCTCGCCTCCACCATCCGGCACGTCCGACAGCTGCCGCACCCACCGTCGGCGCACAGGAGCGCTGCGGCGAATGCGAGCGCCGCCTCCGTCCGTCCACTCCCCGCCGGCCCGACGAAGGCCCACGCGTGGGCCACGCGGTCGGTCTCCCGCGCCCGACCGAGCAACGCCACGGCGCGCGGCTGTCCCTCGATCCGCTGCAGGACTGTCATC
>JACPDG010000072.1 GCA_016184125.1 Candidatus Rokuibacteriota bacterium
ACGATCTTCGGCATGCGGCCTCCTCGCGTTCAGGCGCTGGTACCGCAGCCTCTTCTACACGATCCCCCGCGAAATGTCCAGCATGAGAGCCACACCCGTCCGGTCGAGGAAGCGCTAGATCCCGCGCGACCCCCGCCAAGCGCGGATCTGCCCGGCGTGCTCGCGGTAGTGGTGCGCGCTGTTCCCGTCGACGATCTTCCCGGCCGTCTTCCCCGGCTGGAACCGCTCGTCCGGGACGGCGGCGGCCGCCTGCATGAAGTGCTGGTGCGTGCGGTCCAGCTCGAGCAGCAGATCGGCGACCGGCGTGTCGCGCACGGCCGTCGCGAAGCGCGCGTTCCAGGCGTCGACGTCGTCGTAGCTCACGCCCTCCGGGACCGGCCGCTCGCCCCGCGCCATCCGCTCGAGCGCCCGCGCCATCTCGCGATGCCAGCCGGAGATGTGGCCGACGATCTCCTTCACGCTCCACGTGCCCAGCCAGACCTCGACCATGTGCGCCTCGTTCAGGCCGTGGATCGCTTCGTGGAAGGCCTTGTACTCCCGTACGGCCTCGTTCAGCAGCTCCTGCTTGGTGCTGGCACTCACATCGGCCTCCGTGGCGGTCGCGGCCGCCCTGCGCAGGTTGGCGTACGAATCGCTGATCTCGATGCTGGCGATAGCTACGGCGCGACGCGCTTGTAGAAGAGCAGCTCGCGGTAGCCCTGGGGGAGGTTGTCGATGTGCCCCGACGGCGCGAAGCCGAGGGCCGTGTGCATGCGGATCGACGTGGAGTTCGTCTCCTCCGTGGACGAGAACAGACGCGGGCTCGGCGACATGGACTCGACCGCCCGGTAGAGCGCGCGGGCGGCGCCACGCCGCCGGAAGTCCTTCCTGACCGCCACGGCGGTCACGAACGTGCACTGGAACCAGTCCGTCCGGAACGCGAGGAAGCCGATCACCTGGGTGTCCGCCTCGGCGACGAGGAGGTGGTGACGTTCGACGTGCGATCGCACGAACGGGCCGGCGCGCTCCGAGCCGAGGAGCTCGGTCGCGAGGCCCATCACCGCGACGAGGTCGCCGCCCTCGAGTTGCCGTACCTCCATGCGTTCAGTCTACCCGCCGTCAGAGCCCGTGAAGGGATCCGGTAGTCGAGGAGCGCCACGGCTTTGGCGGGTGCGTCCGCGCACCCCCCGGGGCGCTCCGAGCGTGGGGGGCTTGGGGGGCATCGATAGTCCCCCCATGATGTCAGAGCCCGAGGAACTCGCCCACCGCGCGCCGCACGAGGGGCTGGTCGCCGAGCAGTACCGTGTAGTGGTTGGTGCCGGGAACGACGACGAGGCCACAGTCCGGGATCGCGGCCGCCATCGCTTCCGCTTCTTCCTGGGTCATGAGGCAGTCGTCCGCGCGCAGCAGCCCGTCCGGCGCGCGGAGCAGCAGGGTCGGCGCCTGCACCCGGTGGTGCCACACCCACAGTCGCGTGCGCTGGAGGTTCCGCACTTCCTCCTCGATGGCGTGGCGCGCCACCTTCGAGCGCACGCCGCCGCCCGGCGCCGGCTCGACGTCGTACGTGAAGTACCGCTCCAGGTGCTCGTTCCAGCGGCCGGCGAACATCGGCAGCCCGCGCATCGTGCCGAGGAACGCGTCGAGCGACGGGAACTCGACACCGAGGCGTCCGACGGCCGGACCGATCGAGTCGAAGACTTCCGCGCGCGGGTCGAACCCGCCGTCGAACAGGATCACGCGCTCGACGCGTTCGGGGTGATGGACGGCGAACCGGACCGCGAGGCCCGCGCCGAGCGAGTGTCCGATCACGACGGCGCGCGCGATGCCGAGGTGGTCGAGCAAGCCGAGGAGGTCGGCGTCGTGCGCGGCCAGGCTGTACCCGGTGTCCGGCCTGGCGCTGCCCCCGCGGCCGCGCAGGTCATGGGCGATGACCCGCCGAGCGGGCGCGACGAAGCTGGCGATCGGGTACCAGCACGTGTGATTCGCCGTCAGCCCGTGGATGCAGACCACGGCCGGGCTGCCACCCGCCCATTCCTGGACGGCGAGGGTGACGCCGTTGACGTGGACCAGGCGCATGGCTCCTCCCCTTGTCGAGGAGCGCCCCGGGTTCCCCGGGGCGCTTCCGAGCGCGGGGGGCGTGGGGGCCATTTCGGGGCCCCCACATCCCTCAGTACGTCCCGGGCCGGATCTGCTTGTAGAGCGCCTTCAGGCGCTCCACCGAGAACTCGGGCGACTGGCAGACCGAGATGATCTTCCGCTCGTCGGCCTCGACCTTCGCGACCGCCTCGGGGATCTTCGCCGCGATCTCGTGGGGGATCGTCACGACGCCGTGCTGGTCGGCGTGGACGAGGTCACCGGGCTTCACCCAGAGACCACCGAGCTTCACCGGCAGGCCGAAATCCACCATGTGCACGTACGCGTGCGAGACCGACACGTGCGCCGCGGCGAACTGGAAGCCGAGCGCACGGACCTCGTCGAGATCGCGGACGGAGCCGTCGGTGACGACGCCGACACATCCGAGCGTTCGGTGAATGTTGGCCTGCACCTCGCCCCACTGCGCGCCCTGGCCGCGCGGATCGTCGAGATCGTGGACCACCACGACCCGTGGGGCAGGGATGGACAGCACGTAGTCCCACCACGCGAACGTGCTCGCCCGGTGGCCTTCGATGGGCTGCGGCTCGGCGCGAATGACGGCGGTGACGGCGTAGCCGACGAGCGGTCCCAGCGCGGGAAACAGCGTCTTGATCTCGGACGACATGCATCCCTGGTTGCGCGGGCGCACGTTGAACGTCTCGATCGCGTTGGCGACGCTCGGGCTCGAGATCTTCCTGAGGGCTTCGATCACGGGTCGGTCTCCTGTGTGGCGGCCGTCAGAGGGTGTTCCGGCGGCGCTGGATGAGGTGCTTCTGGAGCGTCTCGACGGCCTCGCGCACCGAGTCCAGGTTCGGATTGACGCGGAGCGCCCGCTCGAAGAAGTCGAGGGCGCGCTCGGGCTGGCCGAGCTGCACGTAGATCATGCCGTAGCCGGACAGGGCGCCGAAGTGCCAGGGATTGCGCTTCATCACCTCGTCGCAGTCGGCGAGGGACTTCTCGTACTCGCCGAGGAGGTAGTACACCGTCGCGCGCTTGTTCCACCCCTCGGCGAAGTCGGGCCGGCGCTCGATCACGCGCGTGAAGGTCGCGACGGCCGCGTCGCCGTCGTTCGCCTGCATCTGCTCGATCCCGATCGCGAGCAGCCGGTCGACCTCGGCATCCCCGGAGCGGCTCCAGATCTGCCACAGGCTTCGTTCCGCGCCAGCGCGAACGGCGTCGTCGGGATCCCGAAGAGCGTCGACCAGGCGCGGGACGTCCGCCATCTGACCGCGTTCGCCGAGCACGCGAGCCGCGTCGCGCCGCCGCTCGACATCCTGCCGTTCGGCGAGCCCGGCGAGCGCCTCCTCGCGCGTCATCTCGGCCGCGTGGATGCCGCCGCCGAAGGCGAAGGGCCTTGCCAGCACGATCGCGACAGCAAGCAGCACTGCAAGAGCGCAAACCCGAGCCGGCTGAATGTTCGCGCGCAGTGCCACGGCGCTCGGTGGAACGCCCAAGGCGGGTGCCGCAGCGCGGAGAATGGGCCAGATGCGAGGCGGCAAGGAAGCGACGACCGAGGCGTACGCGCGAATACGCCGCAGGGCGTCGCGATCGAGCCAACGAAGCAGACGGGCCCTCGTCGGCGCTGTGGTGGTACGCCACAGGGCGTCGCGACCAGGCCAACGAAGCAGATGGGCAGTCATCCGCGCCACCAGCGGGCGGAGAACGGTCCAGATGCGAGGCGGCAAGGAAGCGACGACCGAGGCGTACGCGCTGGTACGCCGCAGGTCGTCGCGACGCAGCCAACGAAGCAGATGGGCCGTTATCCGCCCGCTGGTTATCCGCCCGCTGGTCACGGTGTGTAGGCTTCGTTGACGTTGGTGCGGGCGGCGCCGGGTCGCGTCGCGCCACCCGGGATCCAGATGCGCCCGTTCAGGAGCGCGGCGCCGATGCCGTGCCGTGGCGTGCGCATCGGCTCCTTCGCGATCCAGCGGTTCCCCGCGGGCTCGTACATCTCCGTCGCGCTGAAGATGCGCAGCGGCGATTCCCCGCCGAACACGTAGATCTGGTCGGCGACGGCGACCGCCGCGATCCCGCCGCGGCCTTCGGGGAGCGGCGGGCCGCTCTGCCAGCCATCGCTCGCCGGGTCGTAGATCTCGACGGCCGCGTACTGGTCGCCGAGGAAGGACGAGCGTCCGCCGATCGCCCAGAGCCGGTCCTGGAACGCGACCGCGGCCAGATGGTCCCGTGCGGTCGGCATCGACGCGAGCCGACTCCAGCGGTCGGCGGCGGGATCGTAGGCCTCGTGCTCGCGCAACGCGCCGCCGTCGCTGCCGCCGACGACGTGGATGCGTCCGCCGAGCACGGTGGCGGCGTGCGCGCCGCGCGCCACGAGCATCGGCGCGCGCGTGGACCAGGCGTTCCTGGCCGGATCGTACTCGAACACCGTGCGCTGGGCGCGCCACGGCGGCAGGCGATCGAGATACCCGCCGATGACGAACAGCCGGCCGTCGACGACGGCGGCCGCCGGATGGTGCGCGGCCGCGGGTAAGGGCGTCAGCGTCTCCCACGTGTCCGAGGCCGGCCGGTACGCTTCGACCGTGCCGACGGGGGCGCCGAGCTCCCCGAGACCGCCGATGACGAAGACGCGGTCGCCGAGCGCGGCGACGGCCACCTCCTGCCGGGCGGTGGGGAGCGGGGCGTGAACCGTCCACGTGCCGGGCGCCGAGATGTCGATCGGCGCTTGCGACTCCCTGGTGATGCCCAGGCAGCCGGTGAGCAGCACCGCTGGAACGAGCGCGAGGAGCAGGCGTCGGGTCATGGCTCTCCCGTCAGGCGTCCACGAGCGCGGCGAACGCGGCCTCGTCGAGGATCGTCACACCGAGTCGGCGGGCGTCGTCGGCCTTGCTCCCCGGCGACTCGCCGACGACGACGTAGTCGGTCTTCTTCGACACCGAGCTGGTCACGCGCCCGCCGAGTCGCTGGATGCGCTCGCGCGCCTCGTCCCGCGTCATGCCGGCGAGCGTGCCGGTCACGACGAACGTCTTGCCCTCGAGCGGCCGCGGCGCCTCGTCTTCCGCGCCTTCTTCGGCCATCACGACGCCGAAGCGCGCGAGGCGCTCGATGACGGTGCGGTTGGCCTGCTCGTCGAAGAACGTCTTCACCGACTGCGCGATCTGCTCACCGATGCCGTGCACGTCCGCCAGCTCCGCGAGCGACGCACGCGCCAGGCGGTCCATGCTCCTGAAGCGGGCGGCGAGGACCTGGGCCACGCGTTCGCCGACCATGCGGATGCCGAGCGCGTTGAGCAGCCGGGCCAGCCCCCGCGTCTTCGACCCGTCGATCGCGGCGACGAGGTTCCCGGCCGACTTCTCGGCGAACCGCTCGAGCTCGGCCAGTCGCTCGGCGCTCACCTTCTCGCGGTCGTAGAGGTCGGCGAAGTCGCGGACGAGCCCGCGGTCCACGAGCTGATCGATCGCCGCGTCGCCGAGACCCTCGATGTCCATCGCGCGCCGCGAGCCGAAGTGCTTCAACCGCTCCTTGAACTGCGCCGGGCACGCGGTGTTCGTGCACCGCCAGTAGGCCTCGCCCTCCGGCCGGAACGCGACGCCCTCGCACGCGGGGCACCGGTCGGGGAACCGGAACGGGGCGGTGTGAGGCGGGCGCTTCGCCGCGACGACCTGGACCACGTACGGGATGACGTCGCCGGCGCGCTCGATGAGCACGGTGTCGCCGGCGCGGACGTCCTTGCGCCGGATCTCGTCCTCGTTGTGCAGGCTGACGTTCCGGATCACGACGCCGGCGAGCTCGACCGGCTCGAGCTCGGCGACGGGCGTGAGCGCTCCGGTCTTGCCGACCTGCACCTCGATACGCTTCACGACCGTCGTCGCCTGGCGGGCCGCGAACTTGAACGCGACGGCCCACCGGGGGTGATGGGTGGTCGAGCCGAGGTGGCGCTGGTGCTCGAGGCCGTCCACCTTCACGACGGCGCCGTCGGCGTCGTAGCCGAGCTCGTCACGCTCGGACTCGAGGCGCTCGCAGTACGCGATGACCTCGTCGATCGACGCGCACCGCTCGGTGCGCGGGTTCACCCGGAAGCCGGCCGCGCGGAGCGCCTTCAGCGTCTCCGAGTGCGTGTCGAGCTTGACCCCCTCGGCCCACGACAGGTGATAGAGGAACGCGTCGAGCGGCCGGCGTGCCGTGATCGCGGGATCCTTCTGGCGGACCGCGCCGGCGGCGGCGTTGCGCGGATTCGCGAACGTCGGGTCGCCGGCCTCTTCGAGCGTGCGGTTGAGCTGCGCGAACGCCGCGCGCGGCATGTACACCTCGCCGCGCACCTCGAGGCCCGCCGCGCCGGCGAGCGGGGCGCGAAGGACGACGGGGATGCTCCGGATCGTGCGGAGGTTGGCGGTGACGTCCTCGCCCACGCGTCCGTCACCGCGAGTGGCGCCGCGCACCAGGCGGCCGTGCTCGTAGAGGAGCGCGATGCCGAGGCCGTCGATCTTCGGCTCGCAGACGTACGCGAACCGGGTGCCGGGGAGCGCGCGCCGGATCCGCGCCTCGAACTCGCGGAGCTCGTCGGCGCTCGTCGTGCTGTCGAGCGACAGCATGGCGACCCGGTGCTCGACCGGACGGAACGCGGTGGTCGGTGCGCCGGCGACGCGCTGTGTGGGGCTGTCCGGGGTGACGAGATCCGGGAACCGCGCCTCGAGGTCGCGGAGCTCGCGCACGAGCGCGTCGTACTCGGCGTCCGAGATCTCCGGCCGGGTCTCGACGTAGTAGAGGTAATCGTGCCGGTGGATCGCCTCGCGCAACTCGGTGATGCGCTGGGCGGCGTCCGCGTCCTTCATTCCGACGAAGGATAGCACGCGCGTGTCGAGCGCCGGCGGCGCGGCCGAACCGCCGGTCGGCGGGCACCACCCGAGCAGCCTCCGCCTCGAGGTCCCGCCGGTTGACAGACGTTCCTGCTCTGTAGAGCGGATTGCCGCCGCTGGGTCGCCGGTGGTCGACTGGCGAACGGGATGCCGAATGCGGGCCAGACGGGCGGCGCGATCAGCGATCGCGGCGGCAGCGCGGGCAGTAGCCCTTGAAGATCGTCTCGTGCGCGACCACCTCGTGACCGAACCGCTCCGCCTGTGGCAGCTCGACACGCCCGCGCGCGTGGACGTCGTGGATCGCGCCGCACCCGAGGCAGACGAGGTGATCGTGACGCTGGGCGGTGTTCGGGTCGTAGCGGGGACGCCCCCGCCCGCTCTGGAGCGGCTGGAGCTCGCCGAGCGCCACGAGCTCGTTCAGCGTGTTGTACACGGTCGCCAGGCTGATCTCCGGCATGCGATGACGTGCGCGGTCGAGGACCTCCTCGGCGGTCAGGTGGACGTGCGCGCCCTCGAACGCCTCGGCGACGACACGCCGCTGCGCCGTGAGACGCCAGTCGGTCCGGCGCCGCAGTCGCTCGACCAGGGACTCCGGGGGGGCCATGTGCCAAGTATACCGTGGGTCTGGAGGAGATCTATATTTAGAATCGTTCTAAAATCAGGCGACGTCTAAACCACGAAACGGGCCGCGCCGCAGCGGCCCGAAACCCAGGAGGGTGACTATGGCGAATCTGAAGGGCACGAAGACGCACGACAACCTGAAGTACGCGTTCGCGGGCGAGTCCCAGGCGAACCGCCGGTACCTCTACTTCGCGAAGGTCGCGGACGTCGAGGGCTACCCGGAGATCGCCGGCAATTTCCGCGAGACGGCGGAAGGCGAGACGGGGCACGCGCACGGCCACCTGGACTACCTCAAGAAGGTCGGCGACCCGGCGACGGACCTGCCGATCGGCTCCACCGAGGACAACCTGAAGGCCGCGGTGGCGGGCGAGACGCACGAGTACACCGACATGTACCCCGGCATGGCGAAGACCGCTCGCGCCGAGGGGTTCGTCGAGATCGCCGACTGGTTCGAGACGCTCGCGAAGGCCGAGAAGGCCCACGCCGGCCGCTTCACGCAGCTCCTGAAGTCGATCAGCTAGGTTGACGGTGTGGGGGGCCCAGACGTGGCCCCCCCCCACGCCCCCCCCGATGCTCGGAGCGCCCCGGGGGGTGCGCGGACGCACCCGCGGAACCCGTGGCGCTCCTCGAGCGACCCCGAGGAGACGATGGACGATCACGGCAAGCTCATCTCCTACCATCCGACGGACGGGCTCTCGTACGACCCGACCGAGCCGACGTACTGGGATCCGGAGGCGCTCCGGAAGGAGCTCGTGCGGACGTTCGAGATCTGTCACGGGTGCCGGCTCTGCTTCAAGTACTGCGACACCTTCCCGGACCTCTTCGCGCTCATCGACCGCCGGCACGACGGTGACGTCCGTGCGATCACCAGGGAGGAGACCGAGCGCGTCCTCGACACCTGCTTTCAGTGCAAGCTCTGCGACGTGAGCTGCCCGTACACCGTGCGCGACGGTCACGAGTACCAGCTCGACTTCCCGAAGCTGGTGCACCGCCAGCGCGCGATTCGGGCGAGGACGAAGGGGCTCTCCCTGCGCGACCGGATGCTCGCGGACCCCGACACGGCCGCGCGGATGGCCCGCGCGAGCCTCGGCCTCGCCAACGTCGCGAACCGCTCGCGCGTCCACCGCTTCCTCCTCGAGAAGGCGCTCGGCGTCCACCGCGACAAGCTCTTGCCCGCGTTCGCCGGGGCGACGTTCGAGGCGTGGGCGCGGAAGACCGGCCGCATCGCGGCGGAGCCCGGCGGTGAGGTCGTGCTCTTCCAGACGTGCTTCGTCGACAACAACGACCCGGGCATCGGCAAGGACACCGTCGAGGTGCTCGAGAAGAACGGCGTCGGCGTCCGATGCGCGGAGGGCCTCCGGTGCTGCGGCATGCCCGCCTGGGAGAAGGGCGACCTCGACTCTGTCCGGGCGGCGGCGAGGCGCAACCTCGCGATCCTGGAGTCGTTCGTGGCGCGCGGAGCGAAGGTCGTCGCGGTCAATCCGACCTGCTCGATGATGATGCGCCGGGAGTACCCGGAGCTCGTCGCCGCCGAGGACCGCGAGCGCGCGCGCCGCGTGGCCGCCGCGACGATGGATCCGAGCGAGCTCCTCTGGTCGATTCGCGACGAGCCTCGGTTCAACACGGACTTCCGCAGCACCCCCGCCGGTCCCGTCGCGTACCACGCTCCGTGTCATCTCCGCGCGCAGGCGATCGGCTTCAGGAGCCGTGACCTCCTGCGCAGGATTCCCGGCGTGAAGCCGGTGATGGTCGCGGAGTGCTGCGGCCACGACGGCACGTTCGCGATGACCGTGGAAGGCTTCGACGCCTCGCGGCGCATCGGCGGCAAGGCGTTCGACGGGATGCGGGACGCGAAGGCGGAGATCTGGGCGACCGACTGCCCGCTCGCCGCGTTGCAGTTCACCCAGCACGCGGGCGTGACGCCCATGCACCCGATGTCGATCCTCGCGCGTGCCTATCGCGAGGACGGCTTCGAACAACGGATCGAGCGGCCGCCCGACGGCGGCGAGGAGGTGAAGCAACGATGAGACCCGTGCTCCGCAGCGAGATCGTGGACTTCGAGACCTACGAGCGAATGCGCCCGGCGTTCCGGGAGGCGGTGTTCGCGGTGAAGACGCCGCGCCGCATCCACCTCGGCGACCCCTTCACGTTCCTCTTCGAGAACCCGACGACCATCCGGTACCAGGTCCTCGAGACGATGCGGGCCGAGCGGCTGGTCAGGGAGGAGGACATCCGCCACGAGCTCGAGACGTACAACGGCCTGCTCGGCGGCGAGGGCGAGCTCGCGTGCACGCTGCTCGTCGAGATCGACGACCCCGCGCTCCGCGCCGTGCGGCTGCGCGAGTGGTTCGACCTGCCCGAGCACGTGTACGCGCGCCTCGAGGACGGCACGAAGGTGCGGCCGAGCTTCGACGAGTCCCAGCGCGGGGACGGGCGCCTGTCCTCGGTGCAGTACCTGAAGTTCCCGGTGGGCGGGGCGGCGCCGATCGCGCTTGGCATCGACCTCCCGGGGCTCGAGCTGGAGACCACGCTGGCGCCCTCGCAGCGCGCGGCGCTCGTCGAGGACCTGAGTGCGGGCGCGACGACAGCGGTCGATACGGCCGAGGTGAAGCGGCCCGGGCCGGAGGCTCGACCGTGCGCCGAGCACGTCGGCGACCCGGGCGCCGCCTGAAGGCTTCGACCGGCTGGACGCAACGGTCGAGCCCCGGAACGGGAGCGATGACCGCCGGGGTCAGAGCCCGTGAACGAACCCCATGCTCGAGCCGCGCCCCGGGTTCCACCGGTGCGTCCGCGCACCGCCCCGGGGCGCGTGCGAGCGCGGGGCCGGGGGAGTACGAGGGGGGCGTGAGCCCCCTTCGTACCAGAGTCGGGGGCTTCGGTAGTCCCCCCATGATCTCAGTTCGAGGCAACAATCGACCGCCGCGGCGGTCGATTGTTGCTCGAACTCCTCAGTCGGGCTGCGTTCCGAGCGTCCGGTTCAGAGGTGAAGAGAAGATCCGAGCGGCGCGCTCGACTAGCGCTCGGTGACCGCGACCGCAACCGAGGGACCAGCGCCGAAACGCACGATGCGGTAGCCAAGCGGCGAGGGGACGCCCGAGCGCAAACGACGCTCTCCGCGGCGGCGCTCGATGTCGACGGGAGCGCGGCGGCATCGTCGATCGCCCTGACGGCGATCGACGATGACCTTCACGTCCCTGACGGTCGCGAACGAGCGTTCGAGATAGCGGTAGAGGCTCGTTTCGCTCGGTGCAACGACGAGAAGGACGCGGACCCCCGGGAAAGAGCGCGAGGGGAGCTCGTTGGCGATGCGCCCGGCGTGCGCCCGGCAGATGCCGTGCGTCTCCTGAGGATCGTCGAGCGGCTCCCGCTCGCCGATCAGAGCCGGCTTCGCCTCTCTGCGGCACCAGGCGCAGACGACTCTCACGTCGCCGGTCGTCCACCGCGGTTGCTCAGTTCGCGTCTCCCGATCGTTCGCCCCGAGCGGGTAACTTACCCCGGCTCTCCGCACGCGTACAGTCCCATTTCGGCACCCCTGCATCCGTCGTCGCCATCGGCGGCCGCCCCGGGTCTTGGCCCGTGCTCGGCTTGATGGGCAGCCGAAGCGTGACGGTGGTCCCGCCCACGGCGGCGCTCGCGATCTCGAGGTCGCCACCGTGCCCTTGCAGGACACCGTAACCGACACTCAGTCCGAGTCCGAGGTGCCTGGGCCCCTTCGTCGTGAAGAATGGCTCCAGTGCTCGCCGCTGCACCTCCGCGGACATCCCGGTGCCGGTGTCGTGGACGGCGCAGTACACGCTCTCCTCCGACGCCCAGCTCCCGATCGTGATCGTGCCGCCGCGAGGCAGGGCTTCGACCGCGTTGACAATCAGGTTGACGAGGACTTCCCGGAGCGCGGCAGCCTCGCCTGCGACGGAGGGAACGGACGTCGTGGTCAGCACGACCTCGATCCGGCTCCGCGCGTGCGCCGGATCGCCCCGGAGCGGTCGCGTCAGCTCGACCGCCTCCCGCGCCAGATCGTTGACATCGAAGGCAACCGCGCTCGACAACGGCTTCGCCCGGCTGAAGCTCTGGAGCCTCTTCACGACGTCGGCGCTGCTGCGCGCCGCTCGTTCGATGATCTCGAGTCTGCGCCGCAGGTCAGGCTCCTGCGCCGTCATGCTCATGAGCTGGACCCGCCCGAGGATCACGGCCAGGCGGTTGTTCAGATGGTGAGCCGCGCCCGACGCCATCTCGCCGAGCGCTCGGAGGGTCTCGGCGCGCACGCGCGCTTCCTGAGCGGTCTCGATGTCGTCGAGTGCCTCGCCGAGGCTCTTCGCCAGACAGACCTTCTCGACGGCAAGCGCGATCGGGCCGGCCAGGATCGTCGCCAAGCGGATCTGGTCGGGCGCGAATGGACGGGCCTCGCGCGTCTCGTCGAGGACGAGCATGCCGACGGTGCGATCCCGGCACAGCAGCGGCACCGCCAGCAGGGACGTCGCGCCGAGCGCGTTGTCGCCGGGAATGCCAGGCTCCGGGGCCGGCACCGGCACGCAGGCGGGTGTCTTGTCCTGCAGCACCTGCCGGAAGAGCGGGATCGCGTCGATGGGGAGCTCGCGGCCGGCCTGGACCTCCCCGGGCTGCGGGACCTTCGCATGCTCGCCGGCATCCTGCGACACCAGCAAGACCAGGGAGCCTCCTCGCTCGTTCCACCGGTAGATCGAGCACCGACCGGCGCCGCAGGCCCGGGCCGCTTCGGCGGAGATCCGCCTGAACGCCTCCGTGTCGTCGACCGGGGATCGTTCAGCGCGTCCCGCACGCGGCGTTCTCTCGTCTGCCATCAGTGCCGTTGTCCCTGCGGGAGAGAGAACGGGAGGCACGCTCGACGCTCGCAGTTGCACTTCATGAAGCACCTGATACACGCGCTCACGTGCGACGCGGTGTGACAGAGCTGCTGGCTCGCGTTTCGGGCGCGAGGCGGTGAGGCGCGCTGCCGATGATCTCGAGCTCCACGCGGTGCCGCATTGCTCGCCAACGCATTGTGTGTAATGCGGTGCTGTGCAGTCAAGTAGCAGTGCGATGTAGGAGGTGAATGCTATCGTCCCCGCCCATGAGCGACAGGGGCGGGAGAATGAACCTGGTTCGAGAGGCGCTGGCCCAGTACGTGGCCCGGTACGGGGCGGACCTGCTGCTGGACGTCCTCGCCGGCACGGCGGACGCGGCCGGTGCAGCGCAGTCGGAAGCCCTTGAAGGCGCAACGCTTCGCGCGCTCGTCGTCGCGATCATCGGTGAACACGGCGGTCCGATGACGTACGGCGAGATCATGGAGAAGCTGGGGGGCCGATATCAGCTGCGCTCGGTCCAGAACGCGCTCGGCTATGCGGTGAAGCAGAAACTGGTGACGCGCGTCAAGCCGGGGGTGTTCAAGGCGCCGCGTTGACGGCACCCCAGGCGCGCAGTCCGGATCGACCGCTCCATCACGCGATGACCCCCGGACGGTTCTCGAGGTCGTGCCCGGCGGCGGCCGCGAGCCGACCGAGCGCGGCCAGCTTCCCCGAACCGTAGAGGCCGATCGGGCTCGCCCACCTCGCGAGCTCCGGTCCGCCCGCTCGGCTCGCCGCCCCGCAGGCACTCCGTCGCGCCGCCGATCCAACGTAGCACGCCTGTTGCCCCACAAGGATGACGCGTTCCACTCATTGACGGCGGACCGATTAGGGAGCCAACATCTCGTGAGTTAGGACAACCTAATATCGACGAGGAGGGGCGGCTGCGATGGACGTGCTGCTCGGCATGCTGGAGGCGACCGTCGTGACGCTGCGGGAGGGCGTCGAGGCCGCCCTCGTCGTGGGTATCGTCCTCGCGTACCTCCGCCGGACCGGCCAAGGCGCGCTGGCCCGCCACGTCTATCGGGGCCTCGCCGCCGCGCTGGTCGCCAGCGTCGGTGCGGCGACCCTGATCCATCGCCTCGGCCTCGATCCCGAGAACGAGACCTGGGAAGGGACGCTGATGCTCGCGGCCGCCGCGCTCGTGGGATCGCTCGTCGTCTGGATGTGGCGCGCGGGCCGGCGCATGCGGGAGCAGACGGAAGCGCGGCTCGAGACGCTGGTGGCGCCGGGCCGCCGCCAGGGCGCCGGGCTGTTCGTCTTCACGTTCTTCATGGTCTTCCGCGAGGGCGTGGAGACGGTGCTCTTCCTCGGCGCGCTCTCCGGCGCGATCGGCGCCAACCCGCTCTACAACGCCCTCGGCGGGGGACTCGGGCTCGCGCTCGCGGGACTGTTCGGCTTCCTCATGGTCCGGGGCAGCCTGCGAGTGAATCTGCGGCGCTTCTTCATGGTCACCGGCCTGGTCCTTCTCCTGCTCGTGGCCAAGCTCGTGGCCAACGGGCTTCACGAGTTCTTCGAGGTGGGGCTTCTTCCGTCCACGGAGCTCGTCCTGGAAGTGGTCGGGTTCCTCACCCGCGAGAGCACCTCGGTGTTCGTCCTCGTGCTCCTGATCGGGCTGCCGGCCGCCGTGTTCCTCGCCGAGGCCGTCGTACCCGAGCCGAGTCTCCCACCAGCGGGCGAGACCGCCCCGGAGGCACGGAAGCGGCGAGCGGAGCTGCGCTCGACGCGGCTGCGTGCCGGCACCGCCGGTGTCGTAGGCCTCGCACTGAGCGTGCTGCTCGTCCTCGCCGCAGTGGCGGCGGCGCGCGGCTACGACCCGGCACCGGCGTCCGTCCGTCCGACTGGCACAGTCCTCAGGATCCCGCTCGCCGAGGTCCGCGGTCAGCCGATGAGGAAGTACACGGTCACGCTCGACGGCGTGAGCGTGCGCTTCTTCGCGCTCTGGCGCGAGCCGGGCGGGGCCGCCGTCGCCTTCGACGCCTGCGCCATCTGTCCTCTCAAGGGGTATCACCTCGTCGGCGACCAGCTCGTCTGCCGCAACTGCGGCGCGCCCATCCCCTTCGACACCATCGGGATGCCGGGCGGATGCAATCCGATCCCGCTCGTGTCGCGCGTCGAGGGCGACGAGATCGTCATCCGTGTCGAGGACGTCGCCGCGGGCCGCGCACGGTTCGCCAGCGGCGCCTGAGATGCTCTGGCGGCTCGTGCGGCGGTCGATGCGCGAGCGTCGCGCACACGTGGCGCTCACGCTCCTGGCCGTGGCCGTCACCGCGGCGCTCGCGACGGCGCTGCTCGGCGTGACGTTCGCCATCCGCGAGCGGATGGCGCGCGAGCTGCGCGCCTTCGGGGCGAACATCCTGATCGTTCCGCGAAGCGCGCCGCTCGCGGTGACGGTCGGCAGCCTCCGGTATGTGCCGTCCCAGGAGGAGGCCTACCTCGAGGAGTCGGAGCTCGCGCGGCTCAAGACGATTTTCTGGCGCCACAACATCGTCGCGTTCGCGCCCTTCCTGTCGCGCACGGTCGAGGTCGCCGGGCAGCGCGCGCTGCTGGTGGGGACGTGGTTCGACAAGCGCGTGGACGTCCCTGTCCCCAGCCGGCGGTTCTCCTTCGCGAGCGGCGCCAGCCGGGAGGTCGCGGCCGTCGAGGGCGGGTGGAACACCGGCCTCGAGGCGCTCGTTCCTTCGTGGCAGGTGGACGGCCGGTGGGTGCGCGAGGGATCGGGCGGTGCGCTGGTCGGTCGCGCGCTGGCGGCGCGGCTCGCCATCGAGCCAGGGCAGACGCTGGAAGTCGAGCTCGAGGGCCGGCGCGCGCGGTTCCCCGTGCACGGACTCTTGCGGACCGGCGGCGTCGAGGAGGACCAGATCTTCGTGGAGCTCGCCGCCGCGCAGGCGCTCTTCGGCCGGCCCGGCCGCGTGGAGAAGGTGCAGGTGAGCGCGCTCGTCACGCCCGACAACGCGCTCGCGGTCCGCGCGCGCACGGTGGGTCCCGAGAGCCTTCCGCCCTCCGAGTACGAGACCTGGTACTGCACGCCCTACCTCGACTCCATCGTGTTCCAGATCGAAGAGGCGCTCACCGGCGCCAGGGGCACAGCGATCCGCCAGGTGGCAGAGGCCGAGCAGGCGTTCCTCGGCAAGGTCACCGGGGTCTTCGTCCTGTCGAGCGCCCTCGGCCTCGCCACCGCCGGTCTCGGCGTGGCGGCCACCACCGCCCGGGCGATCTTCGAGCGGCGTGCGGAGGTCGGCCTGATGAAGGCCCTCGGCGGCGATCGCCGGCAGATCGCGCGCCTGCTCCTCGTCGAGGCGGGCGTGACGGGACTCGGAGGAGGAATCGTCGGCGCGCTCCTGGGCGTCGCGCTCACGAGAGTCATCGGCCTCTGGGTCTTCGCGACACCGATCGAGTCGCACGTGCTTCTCCTGCTGGCCATCCTCGGCGTCGCCCCCGGTGTGGCGCTCCTCGGCGCGCTCGGTCCGCTGCGCGCCGCGCTCGCGGTGCCGGCGGCTACCACCTTGAGCGCGGAGTGAGATCAGAGCCCGTGAACGAATCGGGTGGTCGAGGAGCGCCACGGCTTCGGCCGGTGCGTCCGCGCACCACGGGTGCGTCCGCGCACCCCGCCCGGGGCGCTCCGAGCGCGGGGCCGGGGGAGCACGAGGGGGGCGTGAGCCCCCTTCGTACCAGAGTCGGGGGCTTCGATAGTCCCCCCATGATCGCGGTCCGCATGGCGCTCAGGATCGTCTGGGCGTCCTTGCGATTCCGCAGTCACCGCGTCGTCGTCGCGTGCGTGGCCGTGACGCTCGGGGCGTCGCTGCCCGCCGTCATGGTCGGACTCCAGGCCGTGCAGGGGAGGTTCGCGCGGGAGCTCGAGACCTACGGCCCGAACCTGCTCATCGTTCCCAGAAGCGGCTCCGCCCTCGATCGGGCGAGCCTGACCGTGCTGGAGCAAGCGGTCGCCGGCGGGCATCTGGTGAGCTACGCGCCGTTCGTGGCGCTCGCGGCGAAGGCCGGCGAGCGTGACGTCGCGGTGCTCGGGACTCCGCTGGGCGACGCCCGGGCTCGCGCGCCGTGGTGGGTCGTCGAGGGAGCTTGGCCCGAAGGGCCGTCGTCGGTGGTGCTCGGAGCGAACGCTGCGGCGAACCTGCACCTCCGCCCGCGCGACACGCTCACGCTCCGCACGCGGCACGCGACCGCGCCGCTCGAGGTCGCGGGGCTCCTGAGAACCGGAGGGAGCGAGGACGACCAGGTCCTCGTCGAGCTCGATCCTGCGCGGCGGCTGGCCGGACGCCCGGATCTGATCAGCTTCATCCGGGCGCGTGCCCGCTCGAGCGGCGACCTCTCCGTCGTGTCCCGCGCTCTGGAAGCGGCGACGCCGGACGCCGAGGTGAGGAGCTCGCTGCAGGTCGCTGCCGCCGAAGCCCGGGTGCTTGGCCGCCTCCAGCGTCTGCTGCTCCTCGTGACGGCCGGGGCCATCGCCGCCTCGGCCCTGGCGGTCTTCGCCACCACGGCGGCCGCCGCCCTCGAGCGGGGCCGGGAGGTCGCGGTAATGAAGGCGCTCGGAGCGTCCGAGCGCTGGGTTGCGGGACTGTTCGGCGCGGAGGCGCTCGTCATCGGCCTGATCGCGGGCACGCTCGGATTCGTCCTCGGGCTCGCGATGACGCAGGCGATCAGCTGGCAGGTCTTCGGCGTGCTGACGCCGCCGAGCCTGCTCGCGCTCGCGGCGAGCGTGACCGTGGCGCTCGGCGTGGTCGTCGCGGCGAGTCTCGGTCCCATCAGGCGCGCTGCGCGGCTGGGCCCCGCGGCGGTGTTCCGTGGCGAGTGAGCGTTCGAGCAACGAATCGGGCGATCGAGGCGACCGAGGGGCGCCACGGCTTCGCCGGGGCGCCCCGAGCGCGGGGCTTGGGGGGCTTCGATAGTCCCCCCCAAGGTCCGAGAGCGCGTCATCGAGGGCCGTCCCGGGTGCCCCGGGACGGCTCCGAGCGCGGGGGGTTTGGGGGGCTTCGATAGTCCCCCCATGAGGAAAAGATGACGCTGATCGTCGTGCGAGACCTCACGAAGGAATACGACGGCCGCAAGCTGAGGGCGCTCGACCGGGTGAGCCTCGACGTGGCGAGCGGCGAGTGGCTCGCGTTGATGGGGCCCTCCGGGTCGGGCAAGACCACGCTCCTCAACCTGATCGCCGGTCTCGACACGCCGACGTCCGGCACGGTGGTGGTTGACGGGGCTCCCGTCCACGCTCTCGACGAGGCCGAGCGCGCGCGCTTCCGGCGCGACACGGTGGGCGTCGTCTTCCAGCACTTCCACCTGATCCCGTACCTCACGGCGGTGGAGAACGTGATGCTGGCCCAGTACTTCCACAGCCTCGCCGACGAGGCCGAAGCTGCCGACGCCCTCGTCCGCGTCGGGCTCGGCGACCGCCTGCACCATCGGCCCCCCGAGCTCTCGGGCGGCGAGCAACAGCGCGTGGCGATCGCCCGCGCCCTGATCAATCAGCCGAAGCTGGTCGTCGCCGACGAGCCAACCGGCAACCTCGATGCCGACAACGAAGCGGTCGTCCTCGAGACCTTCCAGAAGCTCCACGCGCAGGGCCACACCATCCTGCTCGTCACCCACGATCCGCGCGTGGGGGCGCTGGCGGATCGTCGGATCTCCCTCGATCACGGTCGCATCATGTCGGCCGGCCTGGAGATGGACTTCGATAACGCTCGATGGAAGAGGGGCGAGCGTCAGTCGTAGATCTGCTGCGCGAGATAGGCCTGGTAGCCGACCTCGTCGATCTTGTGCTTCTGCGCCTCGAGCCAGTCCACGTGATGCTCCTCGTCCTCGACGATGTGCTCGAGGAGCTCGCGTGTCGCGTGGTCCCGGGCCTCCAGGCAGAGGGCCACGCCGGGCCGGAGCACGGCGAGCGCGGCCATCTCGAGCGCGAGGTCGTTGTCGACCTGCTCGCGCGGCGTGGGGCCGACGCGGATGGGATCGTAGTCCGAGAGGTTCGGCACGCCCTCGAGGAACAGGATGCGCTGGACGATCGAGTCCGCGTGCTTCATCTCGTCCATCGCCTCGTCCCAGTGCGCTTTCGTGAGGACGGCGTAGCCCCAGTTCTTGCACATCCGCGAGTGGATGAAGTACTGGTTGATCCCCGTCAGCTCCTTCCGCAGCACCTGGTTCAGCAGATCGATGATGCGAGGATCGCCCTGCATGGTTGCGCCTCCTGGCGTCGATCGGGTGTCGTGTCGCACAGCGTGAGGGGCAGGTGACGGCGTACGGCAGAGCGTACATCGTCGGACGGGCTGCGGCGAGCCGTCGAGGGGCCGGACAGTCGGCGAAACAACGCGCCCGGGAGACTCAGGGCGCTGCAGCGCGATGCCTGCCCTCCGTCCGCCGAGGGGAGTCGAGGAGCGGCCCAGGTGTCCCGGGCCGCTCCCGAGCGTTGGGGGGCTTGGGGGGCCCTTCGAGGCCCCCCATGACCTTAGACCAGCGCGTGCCGGTCGAGCTCGATGAGCACCCGCTGGCCGATGTCGACCTGCACGCTGCTGATGGAGCGGTACGCGGGCAGCCAGACGTGGTCGAGGCGGACGTGGCTGTCCGCGACGGTCTCGCGGACCAGGAGGCGGCCGGTCGTCTGCTCGCTCACGACGCGCGCGAAGCGTGTCGGCAGGCGACGTCCCGGCGTGGCGCGCGCGAACTCCTCGAAGGTGGTCACCGTCAGCATTCCGCCGGCTTCGCGTTCTTCCCGCTGCATGCGGCCCGCGGCGTCGATCCAGTACACCACGCGCCCCTCGGGTCGCTGAACGACGACGGCGCGGTCGACGCCGTCACCAGCGTCGGCGGCGAGCATGATGGGGAACCGGCCGTCGCCGTCCTTGAAGAAGCGCGGGGTGCGGGCCTCGGCGATCTCGCGGAGCGCCGCCTCGACGAGGCGGGCGAGATCCGGATCCCCGAGCCGCGCTTCGACCCGAGGTCCTGGCGTCACCCGGATCGTGCCCACGGCTTCGCGGTCGAGGGCCCGACACCGCGCCCTGGCGCGGAATCCGGCGAAGCCCTCCGGCCATTTCTGGAACGCGCCCTGCGCGCGCTGGAGCAGGTGCACGGCGCCCGAGCCGTCACGAACGTGCGTGTCGATCATGGTCGTCCCCTCGCGAACCACCGAGCCGGCGCACCGGCTGACTGACAGCCCTAATTGCCACGGTTAAGATACCCTAACTCGATCCGCCGTGTCGAGCACGTCGTGGACGCCCTCGGCGGGCTCTGAGGCCCGCGGTGTCGCTCACCGCTCCCGGGACAGTGCCCGCGGATGCGGACGAGATCGCGCCGATCGCGAAACCACCCCACGACCGCGCGCAGGACCACCTCCACGTGCACGTCGTCCGCCTCCAGGCCGACGCCCGCTCGCGCCTCGCGGCGCGCGCGCCCGAGAGGATCAGCACGCTCGAGGCGGTCTGGATGGCCGCAGCGCAGGACTTCCTCGTCGTCGCGTCGGCCGAGAGTCCGGAAGACCTGTTCACGGTGGCCCGCTGCCGCGCGCCTCGCTGACGCCGGCCGTCTCGTGCTCACGTCGCTCGACTCCGGATTCCGAGGGGAGCGATCATCGGGTCGACTCCCGCCTCACGAATGCAGGACGAGGAGCGTCAGGCCGACGAGACGGCGCCAGAGGATCCGATGGAGACGGACCGCGAGCAGGAGACGGCAGGGCTGCTCGCACGCGGCCCCTCCAACGGCGGGCTCGTTGCCGAGCGCGGCACCGGCTCGTGCCAGCGCCTGGCCGCACCCGGCGCACGGATCGGTGATGCGCTGCCAGAAGAGCAGCATCACGTAGGTGCGCCGCGGGCCGGACAGCACGAGCGACATCGTTACGCCGAGTCGTCAGCGGCCGAGAAATCGCTCGGCGTGACGTCGTCGAGCCAGCGCGCGATCCGGTCCCGCTCGCGAATGGGCCGATCCGCAGTCTCGACCAGCGGGCAGGCGTGGGAGAGCGCAGCCGGCGTCGCGCAGATCGGTGCGCCGCTGCGAAGCGCGAGCGCGATCGCATCGGCGGGGTGACAGCGAAAGCTGCGGCCCCCCGCCTCGTCGTCGAACAGCAGCGTGGCGACGATCCCGTCGGGCTCGGCGTCGAGCACCGCGCCGGCGATCGACGCGCCAGCGGCAGCCGTGACGTCGGCGACGAGGTCGTAGATCGGCGCGCAGCCGCAGCGCGAGAGCCCGAGGACCCGCGCGAGGCGTTCCGCCTCGTTCACGGGGATGAGGAAGCCGAGGCCGAGCCGGCCGGCACAGGTTTCGAGCACCAGCGTCGCAGCCTGGGCGACGGAATCGTGGCGGAGCGCCTTCACTCGCATCAGCGTCACGGCGAGCCCTCCTTGGCGCGGTCATCGCGCCGGTCGTTGGCTCGCTGCCCGAGGCGGACGAAGCCTCGCGGTGGCTGGCTGGTTTGCGAACTATTTGGTCAGGATCAGCTTGTCGGCTTTCGTGATACGGAGGCGATACTCCTGGCCGCGATGGACGATCACCACCTCGCGTTCCTCGCGGAAGAGCGACGTGCTGAATATCCGTCGCGGCGCCTGGCGCTCCTCGAGGGGCGCGCGGCAGTCAACGGATGCGCGGCCGTCGGCGGGCGTCCTTCGGCCGTCGGCGGGCTTCCCGTCCATCACGCTCACGACACCCGCGTCACGTGCTCGGGGGCCTCCGGACGAGCCACGTCCGGCACCGATTTCCGCACGGCACGGACAAACGCCCACCCCATGCCTGCGATGGCCGCTGCCGCCCGCGTCTCCTCGAGACCTTCGAGGATGGTGATCAGCACGCCTGCAGCCATACGCTACCTCCTCCGTCTCCGGGCTGGCCGTCGCGCCTGGTCGCCGGGAAGCTGGAAGATCTCCGAGAGCGACACGCCGAGCGCCCGGGCCACGCGAGCCAGCGTGCGGATCGTGGCGTTCACCCGGCCGCTCTCGATCCGCTGGTAGTACTTGTAGCTGACGCCTCGCTCGCCCATCGCCCACTGAGTGAGGTCGCGCTCGACCCGCAGCGCGCGGAGCCTCGCGCCGAGCGCCTTGATCTCGCGCTCGTCGCCGACTCCCATTTCTGAGTGGGTTTCCCGCCCGGTGCGCCTCTGGATACGCTCCGCCATCGCTCGGTCAACCCAACCGGAGCTGAGGAGGCGCGGTGATGAATGCTGAGGCGGTGATCCGCGTGCTGAACCGGGGGCTGTCGATCGAATATGCGGGCGTGATCCAGTTTCTCCAGGCGTCCTCGCTGGTCCAGGGGCCGTATCGCGAGGTCCACGCGGGCTTCTTCCGGGAGCGGAGCGAGGCCTCGTGGAAGCACGGACAAAAGCTCGGTCGCTGGATCGTGTTGCTCAACGGGCTGCCGGCGGTGGAGCCGGCGCCGATCAAGCAGTCGACCGAGCTCACCGAGATGCTGCGCCAGGGGCTCGAGCTCGAGGGCGAAGCGCACCGCACCTACCTGGAGGCCCTCGGGCTCGTGGCCGACGCCGCCGCCCTGCGCCTGTTCGTCGAGGAGATGGTGCAGGACGAGCGGCTCGACATCGACACGTTCGAGCGGCTCCTCGGCCAGAAGACCGTCACGGTGGCGGCGAAAGAGGTCAAGCTGAAGCCCGCGTAGTCCGATCCGCCGCCGCGCGCCCCGGGAAGGGCAGGACGTCGGCGCCGCCTTCACCCGGGGCGTGCTGCCCGCGGGCGAGCCGCTCGGCGCGCTCCAGCAGGATGCGCAGGCCGGCGAGGCGCGCGGGCAGCGTCAATGTGCGCTGCGCATACCACCCGATTCCCTCGCCCCACGCGAGCAGGCGCAGCTCCGCGATGCCGTTGCCCGCGTCGTCCACGCGCCACACCACCTCGAGCTTCTCGTCCGGCTGCCGGCCGTCGACCACGCCGAGGGACACTTCGTGCGGAAGTCGATTCCGTCGGTCGGTGCGCTCGGCGATCTCGGGCATCGGGCCTCCGCCAGTGAGTAGGCTACCAAAATACCGCGAGTTAGGTATACCTAATTCACCCGACGACTGTCAAGCGTCTCGATGGGCTCCCCGGCCGGCCCTCGCTCAACGCCCGGCGCGGCCGCTCCAGCGGATCGCGAGCGAGACGGGTACCAGGCCCGCGAGGACGATCGCGAGCGCGGGCACCGCGGCCTCGGCCCACAGGGACTCCGACGTGCGCTCCCACACCTCGACGGCGAGCGTGGTGAAGCCGAACGGACGCAGCAGGAGCGTCGCCGGCATCTCCTTCATCGTGTCCACGAACACGAGGACGAGGGCCGTGAGCAGGCCCCGCCGCAGCAGCGGCACGTGCACCCGCGCCAGCACGCCCGCCACGCCGGCGCCGAGCGACCGCGCGGCGTCGTCGAGGCTGGACGGGATGCGGCCGAGCCCCGCGTCGAGCGTCTGGAAGGCGACCGCCAGGAAGCGCACGACGTACGCGAAGACCAGACCGAGGATCGAGCCCGTGAGCACGAGCCCCACGGGGCGACCGAGCAGGCGCTCGAGCGCATCGACGAGATGATGGTCGGCCCACGCAGTCGGGAGGAGGATGCCGACCGCGATCAGGGATCCCGGCAGCGCGTAGCCCATCGCCGCGAACTGCGTCGCAACGCGGACACCCGGCGCCGGGTGCAGGCGCCGCGCGTAAGCGAGGACGAGCGCGAAGACTGCGCACACCGCGGCGCCCGTGGTGGCGATGACGACCGTGTTGCGCAGCACGCCGGCGAACCGGGACGGCACGAAGAACGGGCCCGCTGCCTCGGCGGCCCAGACGAGGAGCTGTCCCACCGGAAGCGCGAACGCGAGCGTCAGGACGAGAGCGCAGCCGAGCGTGGCCGCCGCCGCCCGGTGCCCGCGCAGCTGCTCGCGCGTGATGCCAGGTCCTCGCCGGTGACTCTGCTCGAAGCGCGCGCGCCCTCGGAGCGCGCGCTCCAGGGCGAGGAGCCCCAGGGCGAACAGGAGGAGCAGGCTCGCGAGCTGCGTGGCCGCGGCACGGTCGAACATGCCGTACCAGACGCGATAGATCGCCTCCGTGAACGTGCGGTAGCCGAACGTGGCCACGGTGCCGAAGTCGGCGAGCGCCTCCATCATCGCGAGCGACGCGCCCGCGACGATGGCCGGCCGCGCCAGCGGCAGCGTCACCTCGCGAAAGGCGGCGAGCCTCGAGCGGCCGAGGCTCCGCGCGGTCTCGAGCGTCCCCGCCCCCTGCTCGACGAACGCCACGCGCGCGAGGAGGTACACGTAGGGGTAGAAGACGAGCGTCATCAGCAGGATCACGCCGCCCGCGGAGCGCAGCTCGGGCACGCGGGCTCCGTCGCCGAGCCATGCGCGCAGCGCCGTCTGCACCGGCCCGGCGTAGTCGAACAGGCCGAGGAACGCGAACCCGATCACGTAGGCCGGCACCGCGAGCGGCAGCATGAGGCCGCCCTCGAAGACGGATCGTCCCGGGAACTCGTAGCCCACGACCAGCCAGGCCAGCGCAGTGCCGAGGACGGCCGTGCCGAGGCCGACGCCGACGAGAAGCACGAGGGTGTTCAGGGACAGCTCCAGGAGCTGCGTGCGCCAGAGGTGGACCCAGACGTCGACGGCGGGGCGCGCGAGCGACGCCACGACGGAGAGGAGCGGCACGGCGACGAGCGCCGCGATCGCGGCGGCGCCGAGCGTCCACGCAGATGGCACCACCGTCGCCGGGAGCGCTCCGGCTCCCGGGACGGTGCGGACCCGCGCGGACCGCGGTCCGTTCGTCACGCGCTCCCGATCACTTGTAGCCGACGCGATCGGCGAGCTTGACCGCGGCCGCCTGGAGCTCGCCGGCGGCGGCGACGTTGATGTCGTCCCGCTTGAACTTGCCCCAGCGCGCGACCAGCGGATTCACCGCGGCCTGCGGGTTGGCGGGGTATTCGAAGGAGAGATCCGCGAAGAGCTGCTGCGCTTCGGGGCTGGACAGGTACTCGAGGAACTTGATCGCGTTGGCGCGGTTCTTCGCGTGGGCCGTGACGCCCGCGCCGGAGACGTTCACGTGCGTGCCGGTCGTCTGCTGGTTGGCCCAGAACGGTGCGACGGGGAAGCTCGGGTTCTTCGACACGAGCCGGGCCAGGTAATAGTGGTTCGTCAGGCCGACGTCGCACTGGCCGGCCGCGATCGCCTCGAGGATCTTGGTGTCGCTGTTGATCAGCGTCGGCTTGTTCGCCACCCAGCCGCGCGCGATCTCCTCCGTGCGGCTCTCGCCGTGGCGCTTGATCATCGTGGCAAGGAGTGACTGGTTGTAGATGTAGCTCGATGTCCTCAAGCACAGGCGTCCCTGCCACTTCGGGTCGCCGAGCGCCTCGTAGGAGGACAGCTCCGACGGTTTCACCTTCGCCGTGTTGTACATGATCGTTCGCGCACGGACCGTGAGGCCGACCCAGCGGTTCTCCGGGTCGCGCAGGTGCCCGGGGACGTTCGCCTCGAGCTGCGGCGAGTCGATCTTGGCGAGGAGCCCCGCGCGGGCGGCGTTCCAGAGGTTCCCGGCGTCCACGGTGAGCAGGACGTCAGCCGGGGTCCGCTCGTCCTCGGACTTAAGCCGCTCGAAGAGCTCGCCCGTGTTCCCGTTGAAGACCTTCACCTGGATGCCGGTCTTCTTCGTGAACGCCTCGAAGGCCGCCTCCTGCCCGTAGTGACGGGCCGAGTAGACGACGACCTCGGCGGCTCCGGCGAGGCCGGGCAGCAGAATGCCCAGCCACGCGCCGAGGAACCCGAAGGCGACGGCGGGAACGCGCAGGACCCTTGGCAGTCTCCACATGATCGTGATCCTTTCCTGTCTTTCGGAGGAGTCGCCGCGCGAGGCCCCGATTTGCGGGACCTCGAAGCCGGAGGCTATACTGGGCGCGGCCGGGCGATGCCCGAGTTTTAGGTACACTTAATATGGCACGCGAGTCAACCCTAAAAAGAGACGCCGCCGCCGACCCCACCTCGTCGGTGCAGGACTACCTCGCGGCGATCTACGATCTCGGCAGCACGGGCGCGGCGGTCATCAGCGCCAGGCTTGCCAAGCACATGGCGATCTCCGCGCCCGCCGTGACAGAGGCGATCCAGCGCCTGGCGCGCGGGGGGTACGTGAAGGTTGGCCGCCACAAGGAGCTGACGCTCACGCCGAAGGGCCGCGAGATCGCCGAGATGACGGCGCGCCGCCACCGGCTGCTCGAACGCTGGCTGACCGACACGCTGGGCCTCGATTGGATCGACGCGCACGAGGAGGCACACCGGCTCGAGCACGCCATCTCCCCGCGCGTGGAGAACCGCCTCGCCGAGCTCCTCGGCATGCCGAGCACGTGCCCGCACGGCAACCCGATCCCCGGCATGGCGAAGCCGCGGTCCGTCGAGCCGTTCCCGCTCGCGCAGGCGAAGGAAGGTGCCACCGTCATCATCGAGCGCATCACCGAGGAGGCCGAGGCCGACAAGAAGCTGCTCGAGCACCTGTGGCGGCACGACATCCGGCCGGGCCGCAAGCTCACCATCACCGAGGTGGCCCCGTGGGCCGGCACCATCACCGCGGCGAGCGACGGGCGCAGCATCACGCTCGGTCTGCCGGCCGCCGCGAAGCTCTGGGTGTACACGCACTCGGAACGGGGGTAGGGCGTGCGGGGGCTGTTCAAGGTGTTCCTGGTCCTGGCGGTCGTGGTCTATGGAGGCTGGACGGGGATGCTCGCGCTCCAGCACTACATGAACCTCGCGAACCTGGTGAACGACACCGTGGAGCGCGAGCTGCCGAAGCTGTCCGGCGCGGGATGGCAACCGGTCGATCGCGCGTATCGCATCCGCGAGTCCATCGTGCAGTCCGCGACGCAGTCCGGGCTCCCGGTCGACGCGAGCGCCGTGGTCGTCAGCGAGAGCGCCGGCGTCCTCGCCGTGCGGGTCAGGTCGTACTACACACTCGCACGCTACGAGGACAAGGCCGTAACGGTGCCGATCTCGGCGTCCCGCTCGTTTCCCGTGCCCACCGGCGGCCGATAGCCGATGGTCGAGCCGCGCCCCGGGTCCCCCGGGTGCGGCCACGCACCCCCCGGGCGTGTGCGAGCGGTCGGGGGCCTGGGGGCCCTTCGAGGCCCCGGGGCCGAGCGCGAACCCGAGGCGCGGCCCGGGTCCCCCGGGCGGTGTCCGAGCGCTGGGGGGTTTGGGGGGCCCTTCGAGGGTTTGGGGGGCCCTTCGAGGCCCCGGGGCCGAGCGCGAACCCGAGGCGCGGCCCGGGTCCCCCGGGCGGTGTCCGAGCGCTGGGGGGTTTGGGGGGCCCTTCGAGGCCCCGGGGCCGAGCGCGAACCCGAGGCGCGGCCCGGGTCCCCCGGGCGGTGTCCGAGCGCCGGGGGGTTTGGGGGGCCCTTCGAGGCCCCCCATGATGAACGGTCAGCGCTTCCTGGACGCGCCGTCGCGGCTCTTCGCGTCCGCGAGCAGCTTCTTGACGCGCTCGCGGTCTTCGCCGGCCGGCGCGGCCTGGACGTAGTGTTCCCACGCGTTGATCGCGTCGGGATCGATCGCGCGCGCCCGGTCGAGGAGCTCGATCGCCTCGCCGGGATGGTCGGCGATGGCGGCGAGTACCCCGATGTGCGAGAGGGCATCGGCGCTGTTCGGGTCGCGAGTCAGGATGGCTCGGTACGCCGAGAACGCGTCGCCGTAGCGACCGGTGATGAGTGACTCGCGCGCGGCGTTCAGCATGCCCTGCAGCATGGCCGGGGGCAGCGGACGGGACGCCGAGCCGCCGCCACCGCTGCCGCGTGCCATCGGGCCGCTCGCGACCGGGCCGTCCGGAGCCGTCCCCATCCCGCCCGGCGCGCTCGCTGTCCCGGGCGGCTCCCCGCCCGCGCCCATGCTCGCCGACTCGTCGGGCGCGGTGTAGCGCACGAGCCCGACGCCAAGGGTTCCGCCGAAGACGACGAGGAACACGGCGGATGCGGCGAGCACTGCGGGGTGGAGCCACGCCGATCGCCGCGGCGAGCCGGCGGCCTCGTGGACGGGCGGCCGGTCCTCGGGGACGGCGGCGCCGAGTCCATCGAGTGCGCCGAGGATCTCCGCCGCCTCCGCCTCGTACCGCGCGCGAAGGTCGGCGAAGTCGTCGTCGGACACGTGCCCGGCGGCGTGCTCGAAGTCGAGCTCGCGCAGGGCGCGCAGCACCCCGCGCTTCTGTTCGGTGAGCTGCTCGCGGGCGTCGGGCGGGAACGCCAGGAACGACCGACCTCGCCCGCGCCGAATCAGGGGCCACACGGCGAAGGCGAGCGCCGGAACTCCGATGATCACGGCCGCGACGAGCACGCCCGTCATCCGTCCTCCGCTTCGAGCTCGCGGCGGATGCGCTCCCTGATCGCCGGGTCGATCGTGAGATCCGCCGGTCGACGCTGCGCTTCCGCGCGCCGGCGCCAGCGCGCGACGACGAGACCGGTCACCGCGAGGCCGACCGCGACCGCGACGATCGGGAAGAGCCAGACGAGCAGCGTGAAGCCGCGACGGCGCGGCGCCAGGAGGATCCACTCCCCGTACCGGTCGACGAAGTACTGGATCACCTGCTCAGGCCGCTCGCCCATGGCCAGCCGCTCCCGGACGATCGCGCGCATCTGCTGCGCCATCTCCGAGGGCGAGTCGGCGACCGAGAGGTTCTGGCAGACGACGCACCTGAGCTGCAACGCGATCTCGTAGGCCTCCCGGTCGTTGATCGGCACCGCCTGCTGCCCGACACTCGTCTGCGCCGACGCGATGACCAGCCACGCCGCGACGACGATCAGCCGCGTCACGAGTCCGCGCCCGTGGGGCGCGCGGACGCGCCCGTGGGGGTCGTCGCCGAGGCCCCCTCCGAAAGCAGGGGTTCGACCTCCCGCCGGAACACCTCGTCCGTCACCGCGCCCACGTGCTTCGCGCGGATCCGGCCCTGACGGTCCAGAAAGAACGTTTCGGGGACGCCGTAGATCCCGTACTCGATCGACACCTTGCCGTCGACATCGCGTACGTTGGGGAACGTGAGCCCGAACTGACGGATGAACTTCTGGGCGGCCTCGGCCGTGTCCTGGATGTCGACGCCGATCACGACGAGCCCCCGGTCGCGGTACGCGCGCCAGTTCCGCTCGAGGACCGGCGCCTCCTCGTAGCAGGCCGGGTAGCACCAGGACGCCCAGAAGTTCAGCACGACGACCTTCCCGCGGTGCGACTCGAGCGCCAGCGGCTCGCCGGAGAACGTCGCGAGCGTGAACTCGGCGGCCGGGCGGCCGACGAGCGGCGAGGGAATGTCGCGGGGGTTGACCCGGAACCCGTACGCCAGGAGCGCGATCACGGGGACCGCGGAGAGGGGGATGAGCCAGCGCCACGCGCGCGTCACCGTCCGGACCTCCGTTCGGGAAGGATCGCGAGCAGCGTCCCGAGCGTGAGCACCAGGCCGCCGATCCAGATCCAGCTCACGAGCCGGTTGACCTGCGCCTTCACCGTGGCGTGCGACCCGTCGCGCGCGAAGTCGCCGAGGACGAGGTAGACGTCCTCCTTCAGTCCGAGCCGGTAGTCGACGTAGGCGATCGGCGCGGAGTCGCGCGGATAGAACTTCTTCGCCGGCCGCAGCACGATCGGCGTCGCGGTCCCGTTCGTCACGGTGAACGTCCCGCTCACCTTGAAGTGGTTGGACTCCTCGCTGCCCGCGAGCCCGTCGAAGCGGAACCGGTAGCCCGCCAGCTCGGCGCTCTCGCCCCGCTGGAGCGTCGTCTCCGTCTGCACGGACCAGGCGTGCGATCCCGTCACGCCCACGAGGATGACGAGGACGCCCAGGTGGACGAGGAAGCCGCCGTAGCGGCGGTTGTGGCGGAGCACGAGCCCGCCGAGCGCAGGAAGCAGCGACTCGCCCATCCGCCTGCGCGCCCGGGTGGCACGCACGAGATCCAGGACGACCGTCGCGGTCACGAACGCGGTGAGCGCCAGCGCCAGCGCGGCAAGCGCGGACCGCACGCCGAGCAGCCAGACGATCGCCGCGGCCGCGATGCCGGTGAGGACCGGCCACAGGAAGTTCCGCGTGAGGTTCTCCATCGACGCCCGGCGCCACGCGATCAGCGGGCCGACGCCCATCAGGAACACGAGCGCCAGGAACAGCGGCACGTTCACCTGGTTGAAGAACGGCGCGCCGACGCTCACCTTGACGCCGCGGACGGCCTCGCTCAGGAGCGGGAACACGGTGCCGAAGAACACCGTGAACGCCGCGGCGACGAGCAGCACGTTGTTGAGCAGGAACGCCGATTCGCGCGAGATGACCGAGTCGACCGTGCCCTGCGCCTTCAGCCGGTCCCAGCGGGCGGCGAGCAGGGTGAACGCGACGAGGACGACGAGGGCCAGGAACCCGAGAAAGAACGCGCCGATCGTGCCCTGCGTGAAGGCGTGGACGGACGCGATGACGCCCGAGCGCGTGAGGAACGTCCCGAACAGCGTGAGCGCGAACGTGAGCACCACGAGCGCGACGTTCCAGAGCTTGAGCATCCGCCGCCGCTCCTGGATCATCACCGAGTGCAGGAACGCGGTGCCGGTCAGCCACGGCATGAACGCCGCGTTCTCGACCGGGTCCCACGCCCAGTACCCGCCCCAGCCCAGCACGTGGTAGCTCCACCAGCCGCCGATGAGGAGCCCGAGCGAGAGGAAGTACCACGCGACGATCGTCCAGCGGCGGGTCAGGGTGATCCAGGCGTCGCCGAGGCGGCCGGTGGCGAGCGCGGCGATCGCGAACGCGAACGGCACGGTGAAGCCGGTGAAGCCGAGGTAGAGGGCCACCGGGTGCGTGATCATCCCGGTGTCCTCGAGCAGGGGATTCAGACCGCGGCCGTCCGCCGGCACGGGGCTCAGCCGGGCGAACGGCGGCGCGGGCACGGTCATGACGAGCACGAAGAACGCGATCACGCCGAGCATCGCGGACAGCGCCCACGGGTACAGGTCGCGGGCGTTCTCCCGGTGGCGCAGGATGAGGAGCAGCGTGTAGAGCGCGAGCATCCAGGTCCAGAGGATGATCGAGCCCTCGAGCGCGCCCCAGACCCCGGTGATCCGGTAGTAGAACGGGGTGCCGAGGTTCGTGTTCGACGCGACGTACTCGAGCGAGAAGTCGAACGCGAGGAACGCGTAGACGAGCAGCGCGAAGCACGCGGTCACGAGCACGAACACGCCGACGGCGGCGTGCTGCGCCGACTCGATCAGCGCCGCCCGGCCCTGACGCGCGCCGATCGCCGCCGCGGCGCTGCCCCAGCCGGCGAGGACGAGCGTGACGATCAGGGCGCCGTAGCCGATCTCCGGGATCATGCGCCGGGCCCCTTGAGGGTCTTCATGAGCTCCTTCGGGCTTGCCTGGCCCTCGTCGTGCGGTGCCTTGTATTCCTCGGAGTGCTTCGCGAGGATCGTCGTGGCCTTGAAGTAGCCGTCCGGTGTCCAGCTGCCCTCCACGACCGCGCCGCGCTCCTCCCCGAAGAGGTCGGGCGGCGTTCCCTTGTGGCGCACGGGCACCGTGGCCTTGCCGTCCGAGATCGCGAACGCGAGGTCGAGCGTCCGCGGCTCCCAGCGCAGCGAGCCCTTCACGACCATGCCGCCGAGCCGGTACGCCTTGCCGGCGACCGGGGCCTGCGTGAGCTCGGACGGCGTGACGAAGTAGACGGCGGACTGGGTGACGCCCGCATAGATCATGTACGCGAGCGCCGCCGCGATCACGACGCCGCCGGCGAGGAACTTCGTACGCTTGGTCCTCATCGCCCTCTCCGTCGACTCGGGGGCGTGCGCAGCTGCCGCTCCCGCGTGCGGAGCCGGCGCCAGTAGCCGCCGAACATGACGAGCGCCAGCGCGTACGCCGCCGCCACATATCCCCAGTTGTCGGGCATCACGCGAGGCGCGCCTCCTGCTCGCGTCGCAGCAGCTCCACCCGCTTCGTGACGAAGTAGAGGTAGAGCAGGGTGAAGGCGACCACGTTGACCAGCAGGGTCGCCAGGATCACGGGAGGCATCGTCGGCGCTCCCGGCTTCATCACCGACGGCGGCTGGTGGAGCGTGCGCCACCAGTACACCGAGAAATGGACGAGCGGGACGTCGAGCGCCGCGATGATCCCGAGCACGGCCGCGTAGCGGGCGCCCCGCTCCGGCTCCTCGATCATGCCGCGCAGCAGCAGGTACCCGAGGTACATCACGAACAGCACCGCGACGCTGGTGAGTCGCGCGTCCCAGGTCCACCAGGTCCCCCACGTCGGCTTGCCCCAGATCGATCCCGCGGCGATCGTGAGCCCGGTGAACACGACCCCGACCTCCGCCGAGGCGTGCGCGACGCGGTCGGCCGCGTCCGTCCGGCGCGCGAGGTACACGATCGAGGCGACGAAGACCACGCCGAACGCCAGGTACGCCACCCAGGCGGTCGGCACGTGCAGGTACATGATCCGCTGCACGAAACCCTGCGTGGTCTCGCGCGGCGCGACGCCGAAGCCCATGGCGAGGCCGCCGGCCAGACCGAGCGCGGCGAGCCAGCCGAGGACGCGCGACGCGGTGGCCATGGTCATCCCTCGAGGATGAAGTCGAACGTCAGCAGACCGCTCACGACGTAGATCAGGTCCGCGGCGACGAGCAGCTTCAGCCACTGCGCGACGGCGGCGAGCGGCTCGCCGGCGAGGACCGCCTCCGTGGCCTTGACGGTGCCGAGCAGCACCGGGACTTGCACGGGCAGCAACAGGATCGGGAACAGCAGCTCGCGCGCGCGGATGTTCGCGGTCATCGCGGCGAAGAGCGTCCCCACGGCGGCGAGGCCGACCGTACCGAGGGCGACGACCAGGGTGAGCGCCGGCAGCGCGGCCGACAGGTCGACGTTGAAGAACACGGCGAACAGGGCGATCAGCAGCGCCTCGACCGTGAACATCAGCAACAGGTTGCCTGCGAGCTTGCCGACGTAGACGGCCGACTTGTCGCCGGGCGTCAGCAGGAGCGCTTCCCAGCAGTCGTTCTCCCGCTCGGTCACGAAGGTCCGCCCGAGGCCGAGCAGCCCCGACAGGATGAATCCGAGCCACAGCAGCCCGGGCATGGCCTGCGCGAGCCGGTCGCGGTCGGGGCCGAGCGCGAACTGGAACGCGAACAGCAGCAGCAGCGCGAAGAACACCAGCGCGTTGAGCGTCTCCTTCGAGCGGCGCTCGACGAGCACGTCCTTCCAGGTCACGGCCCACGCGCGCCGCGCGAAGCTCACGCGAGGTCCTCCGTGTGGAGCGCGTAGAGCCGGCGGAGCTCGTCGGGACTCACGGCCGACCGCGGCGTGTCGAGGGCGATCTTCCCGGCCGCGAGGATCGCCACGCGGTCGGTGATCTGGAGGTCCCGGCTGAAGCTGTGCGTGGCCATCATGACCGCGCCGCCCCGGTCCTTGAACGAGCCGAGGTACTCCTCGAGCCACTTGCGCGCCCGCTGGTCCAGCGCCGAGAACGGCTCGTCGAGCAGGAGCACGGTCGGTTCGAGCATCGCCACGCGGGCGAGCGCGAGCCGGCGCTTCATGCCCGCCGAGAAGGACCGCACGCGCTCGTCAGCGAACGCGTCGAGCTCCACGTCGGTGAGCGCGGCCTGGAGCGCGGCATCGCGCGCGTCGCGACCCGCGAAGGCGGACCAGAAGCGGAGGTTCTCGATCGCTGTCAGATCCTCGTAGAGGTACGAGCCGTGCGCGATCAATCCCACGTGCCGGCGGACACCCTCGGCGTCCCGGACGCAATCGTGCCCGGCCACCGTCGCGGAGCCTCGCGTGGGCCGAGTGATCGTCGCGAGGACCTTGAGCAGGGTCGTCTTCCCGGCACCATTGGCGCCGAGCAACGCGACTGCCTCGCCTGCCTTCACCTCGATGGTGACGCCATCGAGGATGAGCGCGTTGCCGAAGACCTTGGTGAGACCCGTGACACGGATGAGCGGATCAGCCGTCATGCACTAAACCAGACAATTCTCCCCTAGCGTGCAGGGCCGGTCAAGGAAGCGCCCGCTTCACCCATCCGTGGGAAGCCAGACACGCGAGGCGGCCCCCCCGGTGCCACCCGGCCGGTCTCCCGCTCCTGCTTCGCCCGGACGCGGCGGCGTGGCGTGCTTCGTTAGGCGGCGCTCAGCTCAGGCGGCGCCCAGACGCATGCTGCGGAGCCGCGCGATGCGCTCCTCGATGGGCGGATGCGTCGAGAAGAGCATCATCAGCGACCGGCCGGTCAGCGGGTTCACGATGAACAGGTGCGCGGTCGCCGGGTTCGCCTGGAGCGGCACCGCCTGGGACGCCATGTGGAGCTTCCCGAGCGCCGCCGCCAGCCCGTAGGTACGTCCAGCGAGCCTGGCGCCCGTGGCGTCCGCCTGGTACTCACGGGCCCGCGAGACGGCCATCTGGACGAGCATCGCGGCGATCGGTGCGAGGATCGCCATGAGGATCATCGCGGCCGGGCTTCCACCTTCCTCGTCGTCGCTGCGCCCGCCGCCCCAGAATGCGGCCCACTGTGCCATGTGCGCCAGATAGGTGATGGCGCCCGCGAGCGTCGCCGCGACGGTCGAGATCAGCACGTCGCGGTTCTTCACGTGGGCGAGCTCGTGCGCCAGGACGCCCTCGAGCTCGTCCTCGTTGAGGATCCGCATGATGCCCTCGGTGACCGCCACGGCCGCGTGCTCGGGGTTCCGTCCCGTCGCGAACGCGTTCGGCGTGTCGACCGGGATCAGGTACACGCGCGGCATCGGGATGCCGGCCCGCTGGGCCAGGCGACGGATCATCGCGTGGAGGCCCGGCGCCTGCGACTCCTCGATCGGGTGCGCGCGGTACATGGACAGCACGATTTTGTCGGAGAACCAGTAGCTGGCGAAGTTCATCGCGAGGGCGAAGATGAACGCGATCATCATGCCCTGGCGGCCGCCGACTGCGCCGCCGATGAGGACGAGCATCGCCGTCAGGAGCCCGAGCAGGAGCGCGGTCTTGAACATGTTCCCCATGACGCCGCAGCGTAGCAAAGGCCAGGCCGGGCGGTCAAATGCCTCACGAGAGAAGGGAGACAGACCTTGACTTGCCCACCCCCGGCCGATATACTCTCCGAGTTTGTAAAAAACTTCTTGTTTCATGGGAGTTTACGCGGGGTTCCCCGCGAGGTGCAGCACGATGATCATCCAGGTTTCCGAGCTTCAAGACGAAGGACTGGATCTTTCCGGGGTCCACCAGTTCGCGTCTCCGTACGCCGACCCGTCCTGGCGTCTGGACGAGGTCCGGCTCCACCTGGAGCGGGACGGCGTGGACGTCGTCGTGAACGGCGACATCGCGGCCACCGTCCCGCAGACGTGCGGTCGTTGCCTCGAAGCGTTCCCCGCAAGCGTCAGGGCCGTCGTCGATCTGCGCCTGGCGCCGCGGCCGACCTCGCACAGCAACGTCGAGCTGGCGGCGGACGACCTGGACGTGGACTTCTATGCTGATGACCAGCTCGACCTGAACGGGCTCATCGAGACCGAGACGACGTTGGCCTTGCCGATGAAACCGCTCTGCCGTGACGAATGCCGGGGCCTGTGCCCGGTGTGCGGCGGCAACCGCAACAGCGAGCGCTGCTCCTGCGACGCGCGGCCGGTCGACCCGCGTCTTGCCGTGCTCAAGGACTGGGCCGGCCGCTCGCGAGACTGACATCATGGGGGGACTACCGAAGCCCCCCAAACCCCCCGCGCTCGCACGCGGCCCGGGGGACCCGGGCCGCGGCTCGGGGACGCTCTAGCCGTGCGAGAGGGAAACGACATGCCGCTGCCGAAACGACGTCATTCGAGAACCCGCGGGAAGAAGCGCCGCACGCACTACAAGCTGGGCGCGCCGACGCGGTCGGTCTGTCCGCAGTGCCGGGAGACGAAGCTGCCGCACCGCATCTGCGCGAAGTGCGGCTATTACAAGGGCCGGGAGATCGTGTCTGTCGAAGGGTCGTAGCCCCTGGCGGCCGCGGCAGCCATGAAGATTGCCGTCGACGCCATGGGCGGCGACCACGGTCCCGAGGTCGTGGTCGGCGGTGCCGTCACGGCCGTCCGGGAGCTGGGCGCCTCCGTCGTCCTCGTCGGCGACGGCGGCGTCATCGAGGCCGAGCTGGGGCGGCTCGGCGCCCAGGGGCATCCGGCCATCGAGATCCGGCACGCATCCCAGGTCGTCGGCATGGCGGAGACGCCGTCCCACGCGCTGCGCCGCAAGCGGGACTCGTCGCTGCGCGTCGCGGCCGAGCTCGTCCGCGACGGCAAGGCGGCGGCGTTCGTGACCGCCGGCAACACCGGCGCCGCGATGGCCATTTCGATGTTCGTGATCGGCGTGCTCCGGGGCATCGATCGGCCCGCGATCGCCACGGTCCTGCCCAATCTCAAGCGGTTCACCGTGCTCCTCGACGTCGGCGCCAACGTGGACCCGAAGCCCTGGCACCTCTTCCAGTTCGCCGTCATGGGGCACGTCTACGCGCGGGACATCCTGGGGATCGAGAACCCGCGTGTCGGGCTCCTGTCTGTCGGCGCGGAGGAGGGCAAGGGCACGGAGCTCACGCGGGAGACGTACGAGCAGCTCAAGGAGTCGTCGCTGAACTTCCTCGGCAACGTCGAGGGCCGCGACATCTACAACGGGCACTGTGACGTCGTCGTGACGGACGGGTTCACCGGCAACGTCGCGCTCAAGATCTCCGAGAGCCTGGCGGAGATGCTCGGCGCGATGATCCGGGAGGAGCTCATGCGCGACGTGCGCTCGAAGGTCGGCGCGGCGCTCGCGCAGCCGGCGTTCCACCGGTTCAAGAAGCGCGTCGACTACACCGAGATGGGCGGGGCGCCGCTGCTCGGGATCGACGGGGCGGCGATCGTCTGCCACGGCGCGTCGCCGTCGAAGGCGATCAGGAACGCCGTGCGGGTGGCGAGCGAGTGGGCGAAGGCCGGTCTGAACGAGCACATCAAGGCGGCGCTCGAGGCCGAGGTCGCGCACGGCGGCCGGGAAGGGAGCCACGAATGACCCGAGCGAAGATCATCGGGGTCGGGGCCTACGCGCCGAAGCGCATCCTCACGAACGCCGATCTCGAGAAGATGGTCCAGACGAGCGACGCGTGGATCGTGCAGCGCACGGGGATCAGGGAGCGACGCATCGCGGACGAGGGCGAGACCACGAGCGACCTCGCGGTGCGCGCCGCCCAGCAGGCGCTCGAGCGGGCCAACCTGACGCCCGACGACGTCGAGTTCATCGTCGTCGGGACGACCTCGGCCGACATGCAGTTCCCCTCGACCGCGAACTACGTCCAGCACAAGCTCGGCTGCCGCAACGTGGGCTCGGTGGACGTGTGGGCGGCGTGCACCGGGTCGATCTACAGCCTGTCGATCGGGTCGCAGTTCGTGCAGACGGGGAAATACCGCCGCGTGCTCGTCATCGGTGCCGAGACGCTGTCGCGCATCACCGACTACACCGACCGGGGGACGTGCATCCTGCTCGCCGACGCCGCGGGCGCCGCCGTGCTGGAGGCGTCGGACGACGGTCGCGGCGTGATCGACGCCGACCTCTACTCGGATGCGCGATACTGGGAGCTCCTGTACATGTCGGGCGGTGGCTCCAAGTACCCCGCCTGCCACGAGACGGTCGACAAGCGCATGCACTACGCCAGGATGCGCGGAAACGAGCTCTTCAAGGTCGCCGTGCGCATGTTCGTCGACTGCTCCTCGAAGCTGCTGGCCCGCCATGGCCTCGGCGTCAGTGACGTGGACCTCTTCGTTCCCCACCAGGCGAACCTGAGGATCATCGAGGCGGCCGTCAAGCGCCTCGACATCCCGATGAGCCGCGTGTTCGTCAACGTCGACCGTTACGGCAACACCGGGGCCGCGTCCGTCTACGTGGCGCTCGAGGAAGCGGCGGCGGCCGGCCGGCTGAAGCCGGGCGACCTCGTCCTCATGGCCGCCTTCGGCGGCGGCGTGACCTGGGGCGCCGCGCTCGTGAGGTGGTAGTGACGCTCGCCGTCCTGTTCCCCGGCCAGGGGTCGCAGTCCGTCGGCATGGGGCGAGTCTTCTACGAGACGTCCGCCGCCGCGAAGGCGGTCTTCGAGGAGGCGGACGACGCGCTCGGCATGCATCTCACGCGCCTGATCTTCGAGGGGCCCGAGCCGGACCTGGCGCTCACCGCGAACACCCAGCCCGCGGTCCTGACGGCGAGCGTCGCGGCCGCCGCCGTGTGCGCCGAGCGGGGGCTCGGGCCGGCGCTCGGAGCGGGCCACAGCCTCGGCGAGTACTCGGCGCTCGTCGTCGCGGGCGCGCTCTCTTTCGCCGACGCGGTTCGTGTCGTGCGCAAGCGCGGGGAGTTCATGCAGGACGCGGTGCCGGTCGGCGCCGGCGCGATGGCAGCCGTCATGGGACTCGACGCCGATGCCGTCGGGGACGTCTGTCGCGAGGCGGCCGCGGGTGAGGTCGTCGAGGTCGCGAACATCAACTCGGCGGGCCAGATCGTGATCGCCGGCCATCGCGGCGCGGTGGAGCGAGCGGTGAAGCTGGCGGCGATGCGCGGCGGGCGCAAGTGCACCATCCTCCCCGTGAGCGCGCCGTTCCACAGCTCGCTGATGGCGCCGGCCGCCGAGCGGCTGGCGGCCGAGCTCGGCGCCGTCGAGGTCCGGGACCCGTCGTTTCCCGTCGCGCGCAACGTGGACGGCGAGCTGACCCGCTCGGCCAGCGACGTGAAGCCGTTCCTGCTGCGCCAGGTCGCGAGCCCGGTGCGCTGGACCGACTGCGTCCGCCGGCTGTCGGCCGAGGGCGCGACGGCGTTCGTCGAGGTCGGCCCGGGCCGCGTGTTGACCGGCCTGCTCAAGCGCATCCTCGACGGCGCCCGCGGCTACTCCATCGAGGATCCGGACGGGCTCGAGAAGACGCTCGCGGCGCTCGGGGCGCGGGCGTGACGGCGAGACCGCTGGAGGGGCGAGTCGCCCTCGTGACCGGCGGTACGCGGGGCATCGGCCTCGCCTGCGCGGCACGCCTGGCCGAGCAGGGCGCCGCGGTGGTCGTCTCGGGCCGGGACACGACCCGGCTCGAGAGCGCCGTCAAGGAGCTCGAGGCGCTCGGCGGCGAGGTGCTCGGCGTGGCGGCGGACGTGGCGAAGCGCGAGGCCGCGGACCGGCTCACCGAGCGCACGCGGGAGCGTTTCGGTCGCATCGACGTGCTCGTCAACAACGCCGGCATCACGCGCGACGGGCTTCTGCTGCGGATGAAGGACGACGACTGGGACCAGGTCCTCGACGTCAATCTGCGCGGCGCGTTCCTGATGACGCGGGCGGCGGCGAAGACCATGGCGCGCCAGAAGAGCGGCCGGATCATCAACATCACCTCGACGGCGGGCGCCATGGGCAGCGCGGGACAGGTGAACTACTCGGCGGCGAAGGCCGGGCTGATCGGGCTCACGAAGGCGGCCGCGCGCGAGCTCGCGCACTGGTCGATCCTCGTGAACGCGGTCGCGCCCGGCCTGATCCAGACCGACATGGCGGCGGCGATCCCCCAGGCCGCGCGGGAGGCGCTGCTCGGGCAGGTGCCGCTGGGCCGCATCGGGACCGCGCGGGACGTCGCCGAAATGGTAGGATTCCTCGCCGGAGACGGGGCCGCCTACATCACCGGGCAGGTCTTCCACGTCAACGGCGGCCTCTACATGTGAGCACCGCGTACAACACAGCCTTCTGCGGAGGTGACGGGGCATGGCGAAGTCGGTTGAGGAGCGAGTGAAGGAGATCATCGTCGAGCAGCTCGGCGTCGAGGAGGACGACGTGACGCCGAACGCCCGGTTCATCGAGGACCTGGGCGCGGACTCGCTCGACACCGTCGAGCTCGTCATGGCCCTCGAGGAGAACTTCGATCTCCAGATCCCCGACGAGGACGCGGAGAAGATCTCGACCGTCGGGGACGCGATCCACTACATCAAGGACAACTCGTAGACGTGGAACGGCGGCGGGTCGTCGTCACCGGGTGCGGGGCGCTGACGCCGGTCGGCAACACGGCCGAGGAGTTCTGGTCCGCGCTGACGCAGGGCCGCTCGGGCGTCGGGCCGATCACGAGGTTCGACGCGACCGGCTATCCCACCCGCATCGCCGCCGAGGTCCGCAACTTCGACCCGCTCACGTACCTCGACAGGAAGGAAGCGCGCCGTCTGGATCCGTACCTCCAGTACGCCATCGCGTGCTCGGTGATGGCCGTCGCGGATGCGGGGCTCGATCCCGAGAAGGTGGAGGCGGACCGCTTCGGCGTGCTGATCGGCTCGGGCATCGGCGGAATCTCCACCCTCCTCGAGGGAGAGGACGTCCGGAAGACGAAGGGCTTCGATCGCGTGTCGCCCTTCGTCATCCCGATGCTCATCGTCAACATGGCGTCGGGGCTCGTGTCGATGCGGTTCGGCGCCAAGGGACCGAACTCGTCCGTCGTCACGGCGTGCGCCACCGGGAACCACGCGATCGGCGACGCGTCGAGGATCATCCAGCGCGGTGACGCCGACGTGATGATCGCCGGTGGCGCGGAAGCGATCATCGTGCCCCTCACGATCGCGGGCTTCTGCGCGATGAAGGCCATGTCCACGCGCAACGACGAGCCCGAGAAGGCCTCGCGGCCCTTCGACGCGAGCCGCGACGGGTTCGTCTGCGGCGAGGGGGGCGGGATCGTGGTGCTGGAGTCGCTCGAGCACGCAGAGCGGCGCGGGGCGCGGATCTACGCCGAGGTCGTGGGCTACGCGATGACCGCCGACGCGCACCACATGACCGCGCCCGACCCCGCGGGCGATGGCGCGACGCGCGCGATGGCGCTCACGCTCGCGGATGGCGGGATCGCACCCGGCGACGTCGGGTACATCAACGCGCACGGGACGTCGACGCCGTACAACGACAAGTTCGAGACCCTGGCGATCAAGCGGGTCTTCGGAGACCACGCGCGGCGGCTCGCGGTGTCCTCGACCAAGTCGATGACGGGTCACCTGCTCGGCGCGGCGGGCGGCATCGAGGCGATCGCGACCGTCTTCGCGCTCCACCACGGGGTGCTGCCGCCGACGATCAATTACGAGACGCCCGACCCGGAGTGCGACCTGGACTACGTGCCGAACCAGGCCCGCAAGCACGAGGTCGAGGTCGCGCTCTCGAACGCGTTCGGCTTCGGCGGCACCAACGCCACGCTCGCCTTCCGGAAGTACCGGGCGTAGCCGGGCTTTTTCCCGCACCCATCATGCGTGAGGCGGCCGGGGCCCCCCGGCGCCACCCGGCCGGTCTCGCGCAACGGCTTCGTGAACACTGTCAGGCGAGCGCCCGGCCCATGGGCTTCGCGTCACTTCGTTGCTGCTCCCCGGTCGCTTGATCCGGGCGTGGACGCCGAGCGGACCGCCCTGTTCGAGGAGAGGATCGGGCACCGGTTTCTCGATCCCGCGCTGCTCGACCGGGCCCTGACGCACGCGTCCTGGGCCAACGAGCACCCGCCTGCCGCGGACCACGAGAGCCTCGCGCTCGTCGGCGACGCCGCCCTGTCGCTCGTCGTCGCCGAACGGCTCTATGCGGCCGATCCGGACGCGCCCGTGGGCGTGCTCACCCCCCGACGAGCCGAGATCGTCTCCGACGCGAACCTCGCGCGCTGGTCGACGGAGCTCGGACTCGGCGAGCTCGTGAAGCTCGGACGCGGTGAGGATCTGACGGGCGGGCGCAGCCGGGCGTCGATCCTCGCGACGACGCTCGAGGCCGTGCTCGGCGCGATCCACCTCGAGAGCGGGCTCGACGCCGTGCGAGCGGTCGTCCGGCGTCTGGGGGCGTGATACGCTGGCACCATGCGATTGTGGCCGTTCGGTCGACGCGAGCGGCACGTCGCGTCCCTGCCGGACGATCTGCTCTTCGTCGAGCACCTGCTCCGACGCAACGTCGAGGATCTGGTGGCCGTGCGCGACCGCCAGGTCGTGGGCGGCACGGTCGTGTTTCGCGGCGAGCTCCTGTCGGCACCCGGCCGGGCGCTCGACGTCCTCACGGATCGCCTGCGCCCCTTCGGGTTCACGCCCTTCCTGAGGCCCGACCCGTACGGCGTCGCGGTCCACGCGTGGCCGCTCGTGGAGCGCCGGACGCCGGAGCGGATCAGGCTCAACATCCTGCTGTTCGCGTTGACGTGCCTCTCGGTGCTGATGGCCGGCGCGGGAGCCTGGCTCCTGGACCCCGTGACCGCGATCGTCCTGTTCGCCGCGGAGCCGTGGCGGCTCCTCACGGGCGTGCCGTTCGCGGTGACACTGCTCGCGATCCTCGGGACGCACGAGTTCGGGCACTACTTCGCCGCGCGGTACTACAAGGCGTCGGTGAGCTTGCCGTACTTCATCCCGGCGCCGCCGCCGTTCCCGTTCGGCACGCTGGGCGCGATCATCCGCATGCGCTCGCTCGCGCGTGACCGCAACTCGCTCTTCGACATCGCGGCGGCGGGTCCGCTCGCCGGGCTCGCGGTCGCGGTTCCCGCGATCGTGCTGGGCCTCGAGTGGTCGCGCGTGGTGCCCATCCCGCCCGGCGAGCCGCTGATCTTCTTCGGCGACTCGCTGCTGATGCGCCTGCTGGTCCTCCTGCGCTTCGGGCCCATCCCGGACGGTCACGACGTCGTCGTCCATCCGGTGGCGCTGGCCGGCTGGGTCGGACTCCTCGTGACCGCGCTGAACCTGTTCCCCGTGGGGCAGCTCGATGGCGGTCGAATCGCCTACGCGCTCTTCGGCCGGCGCCACGCGCTCGTCGGCAAGCTGACCGTCGGCGCGCTGGTGGGGCTCTTCGCGGTGACGTGGTCGGTGAACTGGCTCGTGTGGGCGGCGCTGATCGTCTTGCTGGTCGGCTTCACCCATCACCCGCCGCTCGACGACGTGACGCCGCTGTCGTCCGGGCGCAGGACGGTCGGGTGGGGCTGCCTGGTCCTGCTCGTCCTGCTGGTTCCGCCGAACCCGATCTCGATCGGGTAGCCTTTCCCACGATCAAGAGAGCCGGTGAACGAACCGCGTTCCCGAGGAGCGGCCCGGGTCCCCCGGGCCGCTTCCGAGCCGCCAAGGGGGGCATGGGGGGCCCTTCGAGGCCCCCCATTCAAGCGGTCGGGCCTCCGGCGCGCACCCGCGCGAGCAAGGCGAGGCCGATCAGGAAAAAGCTGCCGACGGCGAAGATCGCTGCGCGCTGATCGCCGGCCAGCGCGTGTGAGACCTCGCCGAAAAGCAACGGCCCCAGGATCGCCCCCGTCTTGCCGACGAGGGAGTAGAAGCCGAAGAATTCGGCCTCGCGTTCGCGCGGCACCAGCGTCGCCATGAACGTCCGGCTCGCCGCCTGGATCGCGCCCAGGCCGCTGCCGGCGAACACGGCGACGATCCAGAACTGCCACTTCTCGGTGACGAAATAGGCGAGCGTCGTCACGCCGAGCCACTGGACGAGCGTCACGGCGACGACGAGCTTCGGACCGCGGCGGTCGGTGGCGCGGGCCCAGGCGACCGACCCGAGCAGTGCGGTGATCTGAACGACGAGGAACAGCAGGATCAGATCGGCGAACGCGAACCCGAGCGTCGTGCGGGCGAACACGCCGGACATGGTGATGACGGTGTTCACCCCATCCTCGTACACGAAGTACGCCAGCAGGAAGCGCAGCATCTGTCGCCGCTCGGGATGGCGGACGATCTCTCGCAGGGTCGCGAGGGTCTCCCGGAACCCGCGGGCGATCGCCGTGCCGAGCGGCACCGGATGGCGCGCATCGCCGGGCAGGACGAGGAGGGCAGGCGCCGCGAACACCCCGAACTGCACCGCGGTGGTGAGGAAGCAGGCCGTGTAGAGCTCCGCGCGTGCAAAGGGATACGCCGCAACGAAGGCGACCAGCGACCCGGCGTATCCCACGGCGAACCCGGCGGCGGACACGCGACCGAGCCGCTCGGGAGATGCGATCCGGGGCAGGTAGGCGTTGTAGTACACGACCGCGGCCTCGAACGTGACGAAACCCGCCACGCCGATGACGAATCCCCAGACGACCATGCCGGGGCCGACCGTGGCGAGGAGCGCCGTCGACGCGACCGCGGCCGCCGTGAAGCCGACGAGGAAGGGCTTGCGCGCGCCGGCGTGGTCGGCGATGCCGCCGAGCACGGGAGAGGCGACCGCGACGAGCACCATCGACGTCGACACCAGCCGACCCCACCACCGATCGCCGAGCCCCTCGGCGTTGCCGACGACCAGGTCCGTGTAGTAGGGCGGGAAGATCGCGGTCACGATGATCGCGGCGAACGCGGAGTTGGCGAAGTCGTAGAGCGTCCACGCGACGACCGTCCTGCGCGAGCCGGCGGCCACGCCGGGAGAATACCACGCGGCCGATGACAGGCCCCCGCGCCTGGGCTACACTCCCGCGACATGGCCGGACGCATCGATCCGCGAACCCTCGCATCCCTGGTCCGGCGCGGCGACATCGACACCGTGCTGGCCGTGTTCCCGGACGGTCTGGGCCGCCTCCTGGGCAAGCGCCTGGTCGGCCGCCACTTCGTCGAGCGGGTGCTCGACGACGGCGTGCACGCGTGCATCTACCTCTTCACGGTCGACATGGAGATGGAGCCGCTGCCCGGCTTCACGCTGACGTCCTGGGAGCGCGGCTATGGCGACATGAAGATGGTGCCGGACCTCCGCACGCTCCGGCGCATTCCGTGGCTGCCCAAGACGGCGCTCGTGTTGTGCGACGTGTACGGCGAGGAGGGGCATCCGGTCGAGGAGGCGCCGCGGTGGGTGCTGCGCCGCCAGGTCGAGCGCGCCGCGGCGCTCGGGTACAGCGTGAAGGCCGCGGCGGAGCTCGAGCTCTACTGCTTCCGCGACACGTTCGAGGCCGCGCAGGGCAAGCGTTACCACGGGCTCACGCCCGTGGCCGGGTACCTGGAGGATTACCACATCCTGCAGACCACGAAGGAGGAGCCGCTGATCCGCGCCGTCCGCAACGGCATGGAGGCGGCCGATGTGCCGATCGAGACCTCCAAGGGCGAGTGGGGACGAGGCCAGGAGGAGATCAACCTCGTCTACGCCGACGCGCTCGAGGCGGCGGATCGCGCCGCGCTCTACAAGCACGGCGCGAAGGAGATCGCGTACCTGCAGGGCTCGGCGGTGACGTTCATGGCGAAGTACGACCAGAACGCCGCCGGCTCGTCGTTCCACCTCCACTCGTCCCTGTGGGATCGGGCCGGACGCCGGGCGCTCTTCGCGCCGGTGGCCGGACGCAAGGGCGCCAGGCGCGAGCCGCCGCCGCTCTTCGGGCACTGGCTCGCCGGCCAGCTGGCGGCTGCGCGCGAGCTCACGTACTTCTACGCGCCGACCGTCAATTCCTACAAGCGGTACCAGTCGGGATCGTTCGCACCGACCCGTATCGTCGCAGGCTGGGACAACCGGACGTGCGGCTTCCGGCTGTGCGGGGAGGGGGCGAGCCGGCGCGTCGAGAACCGCATTCCCGGTGCCGACGCCAACCCGTACCTGGCGTTCGCCGCGACGATCGCCGCCGGGCTCCACGGGATCACCCAGAAGCTCAAGGCCCCTCGGCCGTACGAGGGCAACGCCTACGAGGATGCGTCGCTGCCCCAGGTGCCGAAGACCCTGCGCGACGCGATCGCCGAGCTCGAGGGCTCGAAGCTCGCGCGCGCGGCGTTCGGCAGCCGCGTCGTCGACCACTACGTCCACGGCGCGCGTCTCGAGCAGGAGGCGTTCGACCGCGCCGTCACCGACTGGGAGCTGCTGCGCTACTTCGAGAGGATCTGATGTCATGGGGGGACTACCGAAGCCCCCCAAGCCCCCCGGGCGGCTCGCACACGGCCCGGGGGACCCGGGCCGCGGCTCGGGAGCGGGCTGCGTTCAGGAGCCGGCTTCATGGGGGGACTGACGAAGCCCCCGGGTGCGTTCACGAGAACGGGTGATGGCTGACAGATTACGGGGGAAGGTGGCGCTCATCACCGGCGCCGGCATGGGGATCGGGCGCGAGGCGGCCGTGCTCTTCGCGCGGGAAGGTGCGCGCGTGATCGCCGGCGACATCAACGGCGCGGCGGCACAGGAGACGGTCCGCGTCGTCGAGGCCGCCGGTGGCCAGGCGCTGGCCGTGACCGGCGACGTGGCGCTCGAGGCCGATGTCGAGCGCATGGTCGCCGACGGCGTGCGCCGCTTCGGCGCGTTGCACGTCCTCTACGCGAACGCGGGCGTGCTGTGGAAGGACCGCGACCGCTCGGTGCTCGAGACGGACGCCGACTGGTGGGACCGTGTGATGGCGATCAACCTCAAAGGCGTCTTCTGGCTCACCAAGCACGGCATCCCGCACCTCCAGCGCGCCGGCGGCGGGTCCATCGTCCTGATGGGCTCGGTCTCCGCGCTGGTCGGGTTCACGCGTGCCCAGGACGCGTACACGTGCGCGAAGGGCGCGCTCATCTCGCTCACCAGGTCGCTGGCGATCCAGTTCGCGAAGGACGGCATTCGCTGCAACATCATCCATCCCGGCATCGTCGACACGCCGCTCCAGGCGCCGTACCTGACCGAGGAGCTCCGCCGTGAGTTCCGGGCGGGGATCCCGCTCGGCCGGATCGCCGAGCCCCGGGAGATCGCGAACGTGGCGCTGTTCCTCGCGAGCGACGAGGCGTCGTTCATGACCGGCGCCGAGCTGGTCGTCGATGGCGGCTTCACCGCCGGCTGAGCGGGCGGCCATGAGGATCGAGACCCTTGCCGTGCACGCCGGCCGTCACGTCGATCCCTCGACCGGCGCGGTCGCCGTCCCCGTCCACCTGGCGACGACGTTCGAGCGAGATCCGGACGGGGGCTACTCCCGCGGGCACCTCTACGCGCGCAACAGCAACCCCACGCGCGAGACGCTCGAGGCGTGCCTGCGCGACCTCGAGGGCGGCGTGGCGGCGGCGGCGTTCGGGTCCGGCACGGCCGCGACCGCGGCCGTGTTCCAGTCGCTCGTCCCCGGCGATCACGTCGTCGCGCCCATGGACGCCTACCACGGCACGCTCCGCCAGCTCCGCGAGGTCTTCGCGCCGCGTGGCGTCGAGGTGTCGTTCGTCGAGATGACGGATCCGAGCATGGTCGAAACCGCGCTCCGCCCGTCGACGAGACTCGTCTGGATCGAGACGCCCTCGAACCCGCTGTGGAAGGTGACGGACATCGCCCGCGTCGCCGAGATCGCGCACGGCGTGGGCGCGACCTGCCTCTGCGACAGCACCGCGGCGTCTCCCGTCCTGCAGCGCCCGCTCGCCCTCGGCGCCGACCTCGTGATGCACGCCACGACGAAGTATCTCGGCGGACACTCGGACGTGATGGGCGGCGCGATCGTCGCGGCCGCGGAGGGCGGCGTGTTCGCGCGGGTGCGCGCGCTGCAGGCGGCGCTCGGCGCGGTGCCGTCACCCTTCGACTGCTGGCTGGTGCTGCGCGGCATCCAGACGCTGCCATGGCGGGTCCGCGCGCAGTCCGAGAACGCCGCACGGGTCGCCGCCTTCCTCGCCGGGCATCCCCGCGTGGCCGCGGTGCATTATCCCGGGCTCGCTTCGCACCCCGGGCATGCGCTCGCCGCGCGGCAGATGTCCGCGTTCGGCGGCATGCTGTCCTTCCAGGTGCGCGGCGGCCGGGACGATGCCATGGCGGTGGCCGCGAAGGTCCGCCTGTTCACGCGCGCGACGAGCTTCGGCGGCACCGAGAGCCTGATCGAGCATCGCGCGTCCGTCGAGGGGCCCGAGACACGCACGCCGCAGGGCCTGCTGCGGCTGTCGGTCGGCCTCGAGCACGCCGACGACCTGATCGAGGACCTGGCGCAGGCGCTCGGGTAGGCGCCGCGAGCCCTTCAGCTCTGAAGCCGGCGTTCGAGCTCCGCGAGGCGGGCCTGCACGGCGAGGAGAGGAGGTCGGCTTGAGCTCCTCCACGCGTCGCTCGAGCAGCTCGCGGCGCCCCTGCTCGTCGGCCATGAGCGCCTCGATGCGGCGGAGCGCGTGCGTGATCACGAGAGACTCCTGCTCGAGGCGTTCCAGCCGTCGGTACAGCTCGTCGAAATGTCCGAGCACCTCGCGAAATCGTTCGTCGACGTGCTCCTGCATCGCGTCGAACCGCGCGTCGACGGCCGCGAACCGCTGGTCGACCGCAAGGAGCATCGCGTCGAACCGCGCGTCGACGGCCGCGAACCGCTGGTCGACCACGAGGAGCATCGCGTCGACCCGCGCGTCGACGGCCGCGAACCGCTGGTCGATCACGAGGAGCATCGCGTCGAACCGCGCGTCGACGGCCGCGAACCGCTGGTCGATCGCGGCGAACTGGCGCCCGAGAAACTCGACGAGGTCGCGGTACTCGCTGCTGGTCATCGATGGGCTCGCATCGGGCTGATGCCGTGATGTACCGCGTTCGCGGTTCTCGACGCAAGTGTGTCGATTGCGCGCCACTGACGGCGGGCACGTCGGGGCGGATGCGCGTGCGCGATGAACACCGTGGCTGCGAGAGCGAGGACACACGATGAGACGCGAGGGAAGAACGGCGATCGTCACGGGTGCGGCGCGCGGCGCGGTCGCGCGACCTATTGATTGAGCACGCCATGGCGACGCCGGCGAAGCCGACGATCCTGGTCGTGGACGACAGCGAGGCGGGGCGGTACGCGACCGCGCGGATCCTCCGCCGCGAGGGCTTCGAGGTCCTGGAGGCGGCGAGCGGCGCCGAGGCGTTGCGGCTCGCCGCCGAGCGTCCGGCGCTCGTGGTCCTCGACGTGAACGCGCGACTGCACACGGAGGTCAAGGCGGCGCGCGACGTCTTGCAGTCGATCGTGCAGAACTCCGCCGACGCCATCGTCGCCACGGACCTCGAGGGGCGGGTGACACACTTCAGTCCGGGCGCGGAAGACGCGTTCGGCGTCCCCGCGGCGAGGGCGATCGGCCGGTCGGTCGCCGACCGGTTCGAGGGTGGCCGCGACGAGGTGCGGGCGCTCGAGCGACGGCTTCACGCGGGGGAGCGGATCCGAGGCTACGAGACGCGCATCCGGACCCGGGACCGGGGCTGGGTCGACGCGAGCCTCTCGATGTCGCTCATGCGTGACACCGACCGCCGGTTCCCGCCGGCCGTCGAGACGGCGGCGTTCCGCATCGTGCAGGAGGCGCTCACCAACGTTGCCCGGCACGCGGGGGTGCGCGAGGCCGCCACGCGGGGGTGCGCGAGGCCGCCGTGCGGTTGTGGACCGGCGACGATGTGCTCTACTGCCAGGTCGTGGACCACGGCGTCGGCTTCTCGCCGGCGACGTCGCAGGAGGAGGAGTCGACTGGCGGCCTGTCCGGGATGCGGGAGCGTGCCCGGCTCCTCGGCGGTGACGTCCGCGTGGAGTCGGTGCCGGCGGCGGGCGTCGTCCTCACGGCCGAGCTGCCGCCCTCGCGTCCCGATGCCGCGAGGCCCGAGGATCCGGCGTGATCACGATCGTGCTCGCGGACGACCACCAGATCGTCCGGGAAGGCGTGCGCTTCCTGCTCGACGCGGAGCCCGACCTCCGAGTGGTCGGCGAGGCCGGAGATGGTCTCGAGGCGCTGGGAGCCGTGGCGCGGCTGAAGCCGGCCGTGCTCGTCCTGGACCTCGTGATGCCGCGACTCGGTGGGATCGAGGTCGCGCGCGAGGTGAGCGCCAAGCACCCCGAGACCCGGGTCGTGGTGCTCTCGATGCACACCGACGAGGCGTACGTCCTCGAGGCGCTTCGCAACGGCGCGCTCGCGTACGTGCTGAAGGGCTCGAGCGCGGCCGACCTGGTCACTGCCGTGCGCGAGGCGGCGGCGGGGCGGCGGTACCTCAGCCCGCCGGTGACGAGCCGCGCGATCGATGCCTGTGCGGAGCGGGCGCCCGACGCGCCGCTCGACGTCTACGACACGCTCACGCCGCGCGAGCGCGAGGTGCTCCGGCTTGCCGCCGAGGGCTACACGAGCACCGAGATCGGTGCGCGGCTCGGCATCAGCCCGCGCACGGCCGAGACCCACCGCGCCAACCTCCTCCGCAAGCTGGGGCTCCACACCCAGACGGACCTCGTCCGGTACGCGGTGAAGCGAGGCATCGTTCCGCTCGACTCCTGATTCGGCGTCCGCCGCATCGTCTACGTAGGTTTACGGATAGACGCGTTCGCGGTCGATCGGCGATGTTACCTAACTACCAGTTCTGTCAACCATTCGGCCCCGAGCGCGAGCGTCATCCGAGAGGGAGGCATGCCTTGGCTGACCACGCCGAGCCATCGAGCGACCGCACACTCCTTCACGAAACCGAGCAGGTCGCGTTCCTCAACTCCATCCTGGAGTCCTCGACCGAGTACTCGATCGTCGCCAAGGACCTCGACGCGACGATCCTGGCCTGGAACGAGGGCGCGCGCCGGGTCTACGGGTACCAGGCCCAGGACGTGGTGGGCAAGGCGAGCGCGTTCATCCTGCACGACCCGGACGACGTGAGGTCCGGCCGGGCCCGCGCGATCCTCGACGCTGCGCGGCAGGCCGGCAAGTGGGAAGGCGAGCTGACCCGGGTCCGCAAGGACGGCAGCCGCTTCACCGCCCACGTCACGATCACGCTGCGGAAGGACGCCGCCGCGCAGCCGATCGGCTTCACGATGATCTCGCGTGATCTCACCCAGTCGAAGCAGATCGAGCGGGAGCTGCGCGAGTCGCAGGAGTACAACCGCGGCCTCGTCGAGTCGAACATCGACGCCCTCATGACGACGGACCCGCTGGGGCTCATCACGGACGTCAACCGGCAGATGTGCGAGGTGACGGGGCGGACGCGCGAGGAGCTGGTCGGGACCCCCTTCAAGGGGTACTTCACGGATCCGAAGCGGGCGGAGGACGGCATCCGGCGGGTGCTGGCGGAAGACCGGGTGACGAACTACGAGCTGACGATCCGCGCCAACGACGGCAAGGAGACCGTGGTCTCCTACAACGCCACGACGTTCCGCGGCGCGGACGGGCGCCTGCGCGGGGTGTTCGCCGCCGCGCGCGACATCACCGACCAGAAGACGCTCGAGGAGGAGCTCCGGCAGACGCAGAACTACACGCGTGGCCTCATCGAGGCCTCGGTCGACGCGCTCGTCACGGTCGACCCCGAGTTCCGGGTCACCGACGTCAACGAGCAGACGGTGCGCATCACGGGGTACAGCCGGGAGGAGCTGATCGGCAGCCCGTTCCCCGACTACTTCACGGATCCCGAGAACGCGACGGCGGGCGTCAGGCAGACGCTCGCCGAGGGGTTCGTGACCAACTACGTGCTCGTGCTGCGCTCGAAGAGCGGCCGGGAGACGCCGGTCTCGTTCAACGCCTCGGTCTTCCGCGACACCGCGGGCAGCGTGCGCGGGATCTTCGCCGCCGCGCGCGACATCACCGAGCAGAACCGGCTCGAGGAGGAGCTGCGCCAGGCCCAGAACTACACGCGCGGCCTGATCGAGTCCTCCGTCGACCCGATGATCACCGTGGACCCGGACCGCAGCGGGCCGAGGACGGCATCCGGAAGGTGCTCGCGGAGGGCCGGGTCACCAACTACGAGCTGACGATCCGGGCGAAGGACGGCAAGGAGACGGTCGTCTCCTACAACGCCACGACGTTCCGCGGCCAGGACGGCCGGCTCCGGGGCGTCTTCGCGGCGGCCCGCGACGTGACGGCGCAGAAGCACCTGGAGGAGCAGCTCCGGCAGGCGCAGAACTACAACCGCGGGTTGATCGAGTCCTCGGTCGACGCGATGCTCACCGTCGACCCCGACCTCGTCATCACCGACGTCAACGAGCAGATGGCCAAGCTCACCGGCTATAGCCGGGAACAGCTCATCGGCAGTGCCTTCCAGGACTACTTCACCGAGCCCGATCGCGCCGCGGCGGGGGTGGGCAAGACGCTCTCGGAGGGCTTCGTCACCAACTACGAGCTGACGCTCCGCTCCCGCTACCGGCGCGAGATCCTCGTGTCGTTCAACGCGTCGGTCTTCAAGGACACCGAGGGGAACGTCCGCGGGATCTTCGCGGTGGCGCGGGACGTGACCGAGCAGCGGCGGCTCGAGGAGCAGCTCCGCGAGCAGCAGAACTACAACCGCGGCCTGATCCTCGGTGACCAACTACGAGCTCGTCCTCAAGGCGCGCTCCGGCAAGCGCACGGTCGTCTCGTTCAACGCGGGCACGTTCAAGGACACCGCGGGCAGGGTGGCGGGCATCCTCGCCGCCGCCCGCGACATCACGGCGCAGAAGCGGCTCGAGGAGCAGCTCCGCGACCAGCAGAACTACAACCGGAGCCTGATCGAGTCGTCGGTGGACGCGCTCATGACCGTGGACCCGACCGGCGTCATCACCGACGTGAACGAGCAGACCGTGAAGCTCGCCGGCTACAACAGAAAGCAGCTCGTCGGGAGCCCGTTCGTCGGCTACTTCACGGACCGGGACCACGCCGCCGCCGGCGTCCGCAAGACCTTCGAGGAGGGTGTCGTCACCAACTACGAGCTGGTGGCGCGCGCCAAGACCGGGCGCAAGATCCCCGTGTCGTTCAACGCCTCGGTCTTCCGCGACGCGTCCGGTGAGGTGGGGGGCATCCTCGCCGCCGCCCGCGACATCACCGAGCAGAAGGGCATCGAGGCCGAGCTCCGGGAGCAGCAGTCGTACACGCGCAGCCTGATCGAGTCGAACATCGACGCCCTGATGACGACCGATCCGCTCGTCCGGCGCGTGCTTTCGGAAAACCGCGTCACGAACTACGAGCTGACGATCCGGGCGAGGGACGGCAAGGAGACGGTGGTCTCCTACAACGCGACCACGTTCCGGGGCGCGGACGGGCGGCTGCGCGGCGTCTTCGCCGCCGCCCGCGACATCACGGACCAGAAGCGGCTCGAGCAGCAGATCACCCAGCGCAACCGCGAGCTCACGGAGGCCACGGCGTTCCTCAACAACGTGCTGGAGAGCTCCACGGAGTACTCGATCATCGCGAAGGACCTCGCCGGCAACATCCTCACGTGGAACGAAGGGGCGCGACGGAACTACGGCTACACGGCCGAGGAGATGGTGGGCCGGATGAACTCGAGCGTCCTCCACGTGCCCGAGGACCTGGCGTCCGGAAGAGTCCCGGCGCTGCTGGACACGGCCTTCCGGACGGGCAAGGCGGAGGGCGTCTTCGACCGGATCCGCAAGAACGGGGACCGGTTCGGGGCCTCGGTGGCCGTCACGCTGCGGCGCGACGCCGCCGGTGTCCCCATCGGCTACCTGCTCATCTCGAAGGACATCACGGAGCAGAAGGCGCTCGAGGAGCAGCTCCGCCGGAAGAACGAGGAGCTGGAGGAGCAGTACCGGCGGGTGCAGGAGGCGAACCGGCTCAAGAGCGAGTTCCTCGCGAACATGTCCCACGAGCTCCGCACACCGCTGCACGGCATCATCGGGTTCGCCGAGCTCATGCACGACGGCAAGGTGGGGCCGGTCTCCGCCGAGCACAAGGAGTACCTCGGCGACATCCTCACCAGCGCACGACACCTGCTCCAGCTCATCAACGACGTGCTCGACCTGTCGAAGGTGGAATCCGGCAAGATGGAGTTCCGTCCCGAGCCGGTGGACCTCGGGCGGCTCGTCGGCGAGGTGCGGGACATCGTCAGGACGCTCGCCGCGCAGAAGCGGATCCGGATCGGGAGCGAGATCGATCCCGGGGTCGCCGGGATCATCGCCGATCCCGCGCGACTCAAGCAGATCCTCTACAACTACCTCTCCAACGCGCTCAAGTTCACGCCGGACGAGGGACGGGTGACGGTGCGCGCCGTCCCGGAGGGCAGCGATCGCTTCCGCCTCGAGGTCGAGGACACCGGCATCGGGATCCGCCCCGAGGACATGGGCAAGCTCTTCGTGGAGTTCCAGCAGCTCGACGCGAGCACGGCCAAGAAGTACTCCGGGACCGGCCTCGGGCTCGCGCTGACGCGGCGAATGGTCGAGGCCCAGGGCGGCGAGGTCGGCGTGCGCAGCGTGCCGGGCGAGGGCAGCGTCTTCTTCGCCGTGCTCCCCCGCGTCGCGCGACTGCTCGGCGAGGGGTCCGCGGAAGGCGCGGCGCCCCGGGCCGGCGCTCCCACCGTCCTGGTCGTCGAGGACGATCCCAGGGACCGGGCCTGGCTCGTGAACACGCTCACGGAGGCCGGCTACGGGGTGGAGACGGCCACGAACGGGGCGGAGGCCATCGCCCGCGGCCGGGCGCGAGCGTACGATGCCATCACGCTCGACCTCCTGCTGCCCGACATCCACGGGCGCGAGGTGCTCGGCGCGCTCAGGGCCGCGGGGCCGAACCGTGAGACCCCGGTGATCGTGGTCACCGTGGTCGCGGGGGAGGGGACCGTGGGAGGCTTCCGAGTCCACGACATCCTCCTGAAGCCCGTCACAGAGGAGGACCTGCTCGCCGCCCTGAGGCGCGTCCACGCGGCGCCCGACGCCTCGCGGCCGATCATCGTCGTGGACGACGACGCCGCGGCCCTGAAGCTCGCCGAGCGGGTGCTGCGCGGGCTCGGGTATCGCGCGCTCTGCACGCGGGACGCCGGGAGCGCGCTCGAGGCGGCGGCGCACGAGGCTCCCGCCGCCATCATTCTCGACCTGCTCATGCCGGGCATGGACAGGTTCGAGTTCCTCAGGCGGTTCAGGCGGACCGCGACGGGGCGGCGTACGCCGGTGATCGTGTGGACGGTGAAGGAGCTCACGCGCAAGGAGCGCCAGCGGCTCCAGGCCTCCGCGCAGGCGATCGTCGCCAAGGGGCAGGGTGCCGCCGCGCTCATGGAGGAGCTGGCGGCGCATGCGCCGCTGCCGCCGAGATAGCGCCGGAGGCGCGCGATGGCCGGTGAGCCGATCCTCGTGGTGGACGACAACCCCGTGAACCTGAAGCTCATGCGGGTGCTCCTGACCGGGGAGGGCTACGAGGTCCGCACCGCGTCGGACGCCGAGGAGGCGCTGGGGATCCTCGAGCGATTCACCCCGCGCCTGATCGTGATGGACATCGAGCTCCCCGGCATGGACGGGCTCGAGCTGACGCGGCGGCTCAAGGCCGACCCGTCGATGCGGAGCACCATCATCCTCGGCATCACGGCCTACGCCATGAAGGGTGACGACGAGCGCGTCCTCGCCGCGGGCTGCGACGGATACCTCGCGAAGCCCGTCGACACTCGCACCTTTCCGGCGCTCGTCGCTCAGTACCTGAGCGGGAGAACGTCATGACAGCGCGAGCCATCCTCGTCGTCGAAGACAACCCGATCACGCGCAAGGTGGTGCGGCTCACCCTGCAGGGCGAGGGATACACGGTCGTGGAAGCGCCGGACGGGCGGACAGCCCTCGAGATCGTGGCCACCACCGCGCCTGACCTGATCCTCCAGGACCTCCTGCTCCCCGACATGGACGGCCTGGACCTGGTGAGGCAGGTCCGGGCGCTCCCGGCGGGCGCGGGCATCCCGGTGCTCGCGTTCTCCGGGTTCCTCCCGAAGATCGAGGAGGCCCGGACGCTGCAGGCCGGCTTCACCGACTACCTGTTCAAGCCGATCGAGCCCTCGCTCCTGGCGCAGACGGTGCGTGCGTACCTGCCGGCAGCCGGGCGCGTGGAGCAGCCCGGTCGCGGACGGCGCATCCTGCTCGTCGACGACGATCCCGTCATGCTGAAGCTCATGAGGATCGCGTTCGAGAACCAGGGCTTCGCCACCGAGACGGCGCGTGACGGCCTCGAGGCGCTCGATCGTGCCCGCGAGGCGCCGCCCGACGCGATCGTCAGCGACGTTCTCATGCCGCGCCTCGACGGCTTCCGGCTGGCGCTCACCGTCCGGCAGGATCCCGACCTCGCGCGGCTTCCCGTCGTGCTGGTCAGCTCCGCGTACCTCGAGGACGCCGACCGCCAGTTCGCGAACGCGATCGGAGCCAGCGCGTACGTCGTGCGCACGCACGACTTCAGCGAGAGCATCGACGCCGTTCTCGCAGCCCTGCACGAGACGCCACGTCCCGCCATCGAGCGGACTCCGGAGGAGCTGACCGAAGCGTACTCGCAGCGGATCGTCCGCCAGCTCGAGCGCCAGGTGGGTCTCAACCTGAGCCTGGCCAGCCGCCTCTCCGTGCGGCAAGCGGAGCTCTCGATCCTCGCCGGCATCGACGAAGCCCTGAGGGACGCTCAGAGCCTCGAAGCGATGCTCTACAAGGTGCTCGACCGCTGCCTCGACAGCGCGGGGGTGTCGAGAGGCGCGGTGTATCTCCTCGAGCTCGACGGCCGGCTCTCACTCGGCGCCTCGTTCGGCTACCCCGACTCCGACCGCGACGCCGTCGAGCGGTTCTTCGGGCACGCCGACATGCTGCGCCGGGCGCTGGGCGGCGAGGAGCCCCTGTCCGTCCCCTCCGCGACCGTGGCGGCGAACGAGGCCACGGACGTCCTCGATCGCGCCAAGGCGAGCTCGATCCTGCTGGCTCCGGTCATCGTCGGCGGGGAGCGGCTCGGCGTGCTCGTGCTGGCGTCGGGCGCGACGACGCTGCAGGCCGACTGGACGACGTTCGTCATGTCGGTCGCGAACCGCATCGGGCACGCGGTCGGGCTCATGAAGGCGTTCGCGCGCGTCACCGCCGCCGAGGAGCGGTATCGCAACATCTTCGAGCACGCGGTCGAGGGCATGTTCCAGGCGGCACCCGAAGGCCGCCTGCTGATCGTGAACCCTGCGATGGCCCGGATGTTTTTCCACGCCTCGCCCGCGGAGATGGTCGCCGCCACGGGCGACGTCGCGCGGCTCTTCGTCAACGCCACGGGCAGCGTCGAGATGATGCGCCTGCTCGGCGAGCGCGGCATCGTCTCGGGGCTGGAGTGCGAGATGCGCCGGTGCGACGGCGCCTCGATCTGGGTGGCGATCAGCGTGCGCGCGGTCCGCGACGAGCGCGGGCGGCTCCTGCGGCTCGAGGGGATGCTCGTCGATATCACCGAGCGGCGCCGGGCGGAGGACGCGCTGCGCCAGACCGAGGAGCAGCTTCGCCAGGCGCAGAAGCTGGAGGCGATCGGCCAGCTCGCCGGCGGCATCGCCCACGACTTCAACAACCTCCTGACCGTCATCCTCGGTCGCGCCCGGATCCTGCAGGACACCATGGGTCCCGACGACCCCGCGCGCCGCCACCTGGACCTCATCCACCGGACCGCCGAGCGCGCGGCCGGCCTGAGCCGCCAACTGCTCGCGTTCAGCCGGAAGCAGCCGATCCAGCCGCGCGTGCTGGACGTGAGCTCGGTGGTCACGAGCATCGCGCCGATGCTGCGCCGGCTCATCGGCGAGGACGTGGAGCTCGCCGTCGAGGCCGGTGGTCCGCTCTGGCGGGTGCGCGCCGACATCGGGCAGCTCGAGCAGATCGTCATCAACCTCGTCGTCAACGCGCGCGACGCGATGCCGGGCGGGGGACACGTCGTCATCGAGACGGCCAACGTCGAGCTCGGGGCGCAGGAGCCGAGGCTCCAGGTGCCGGTCGCCGCGGGCCGCTACGTGAGGCTCGCGGTCACTGACAGCGGCACGGGCATGAGCGCGGAGGTCCAGCGGCGCATCTTCGAGCCGTTCTTCACGACCAAGGAGCCGGGACGCGGCACCGGGCTCGGGCTCTCCACCGTGTACGGCATCGTCAAGCAGCACGAGGGGACGATCGCCGTGGACAGCGAGGTGGGACGGGGCACCCGGTTCGAGGTGTACCTGCCCGCCGTGGAGTCCGCGGCCGACGTCGCCGTGGCCGAGGTCGGCGAGATGCTGCCTCGAGGCGGCGAGACACTCCTGCTCGTCGAGGACGAGGACGAGGTTCGCTCGCTCGCTCGCGAGATCCTCCAGGTGTGCGGCTACACCGTCCTCGAGGCCGCGAACCCCGCCGAGGCGCTCCGCGTCTGGAACCGGCAAGGCACGCAGATCCACCTCGTCGTGACCGACGTGGTGATGCCCGGCATGAGCGGACGCGAGCTGGCCGAGCACGTGCGTCGCTCCCGGCCCGATCTCCCGGTCCTCTTCGTGTCCGGGTACGCGCCGGAGGCGCTGGGGAACCACGCGGCGCTGACCGAGATCGGTCCGCTGCTCGAGAAGCCGTTCACGCCGCACGGCCTCGCCACCCGCGTGCGCGCGGTCCTGGATGCGGCCGGCGCGAGTTGAGCGCGTCCCGGCGCACGCGCGCGGAGGCATGCCCAGGGTCCTGATCGCCGACGACGACCGCGACGTGCGGCAGTTCCTCGCCGAGATCCTGCCGTCTTCGGCCCACAGCTCCCATGAGTCCGGCGGGGAGCCCGGGTCCTGGGTGCTGAACCAGTGATCCTGGTCTCGAATCCAGAGGCCCGTGTCCCAGGCCGAGCACGTACCGTCGATTTCGCTGACGGTTCAGACACTTCCGGTCTCCGCCGGATCCGGCAATCGCCTTGCTGCCGGCACGAGTGTCGAGCCCGAGGATGACTGAGGACCGACCGGAGGCGGTAAGGGCGACGCACCGCGAGCACGGGCGCTGGTGGCGGTACGACTTGCCCACGCACGGCCACTGGTGGCGGCATGCGCTCCTGGCCGTGACGGTCATTTCCGGCCTCCTGGCATCGCTCGCGGCGTTCGCCGTCGTCCGGCAGTGGGAGCGTGACCACCTCGCCGTCGATTTCGAGCGCCAGGCGTTCCGGCTCGCGGCCTCGATCGACCGCACGACGAACGAGATCGTGGCCGTGCTTCACGGCCACGCGAGCCTCTATCAAATCGGCGGGCACATCGACCCGGCCCAGTTCCACGCGCTCGCGGCCGAGGTGATCGGGCGCCACCCGGGCATCCAGGCGGTCGGGTGGATCCTGCGCGTCCCTGCGGCGGCACGGGCGGCGAACGAAGCTGCCAGGCGGGCTGACGGGTTCCCCCGGCCCGAGATCCTCGAGCGCGATAGTCGGGGCCGGATGGTCCGGGCGGGCCAAAGGGACGAATACTTTCCCCTCCACTCCGTCGAGCCCCTCGCGGGCAACGAGCATGCGCTCGGATTCGATCTCGCCTCGGAGCCTGCCCGGCGCGCTGCGCTCGAAGGCGCCCGCTCCACCGGGGCGCCAGAGGCCACGGCGCGGGTGACGCTCTTGCGGGAGCACGGCGCGCTGCACGGCATCCTGGTCTTCGTGCCCGTCTACGCTCCGGGCTCCCTCGTGGACACGCCCGAGCAGCGCCGCGACGGCCTGCGGGGATTCGTCCTCGGCGTCTTGAACGTGGGCGATCTCGTGGACCACGCGCTGCGGCACCTCGACGCCACGGGGATCGAGATCGAGGTGTCGGACGAGGCGGCCCCTGCCGGCGAGCGGCTCCTTCACCGCCGCAACCTCGATGGCGGGTCCGCGCGAGGCATGGTCGCCGACCTCGCCTGGCGGACCCCCGACGATGTCGCGGGCCGCCGGTGGTCCCTCACGTTCCGGCCCACCGGCGGGTACGTGACCCACAGTCCTTGGGCGTCCTGGGCCTCGCTCGCCGCGGTCCTGGCGTTCACCGCGCTGGTGTCGCTGGCCTTCGCCGCCGCGATCCGGCGCGCCGCGGAGCTCGCCGCGGCGAAGGACGGGCTCGAGGCCGAGATCGCCGCGCGCGAGCGCGCGTACGCGGCGCTCGGCGAGAGCGAGCGGCGGTACCGGCTGCTCGCGGACAACGCGAAGGACGTGATCTCGGTCTTCGACCTGGACCTGAGGATCGTTTACGTGAGCCCGTCCATCGCCCGGCTCCGTGGCTTCACCGTCGAGGAGGCCTTGCGCCAGACGATCGCCGAGCGGCTCACGCCGGCCTCGCTCGAGGCCGTGATGGACGCGCACGCTCGAGCCCTCCGGGCGAGCCCTGACGAGCCCGAGTGGCGGACGCTCGAGCTGGAGATGCCGTGCAAGGACGGCTCGACGGTCTGGGTCGAGACGATCCTCTCCTTCATGAACGACGACGAAGGCCGGCGGGTCGGCATCCTGAGCGTCTCGCGCGACATCACCGAGCGGAAGCGCACCGCGGAGCGCATGCGGGCGCTCGCGGAGGTCGGACGCGCGCTGTCGCAATCGCTCGACCCCACAGCGGTCGGCTCGCTCGTGGTCGATAGCGTCTGCACGCTGCTCGGCACCCGGTCCGCGGCGATCTACCGGATCGACGCCGAGCGCGGGGAGATCGTGCTCCAGGTCACCTCCACCTCTCGCGGGAGCGACTTCTGGTGGAGCCAACGCCTTCCGCTGTCCGCAAGCCTCGGCGGCGTGGCGGTCCGCGAGCGGCACTCGGTCGCAGCCCGCGATGTGCTGTGCGATCCTCGCTTCGGGTATACCGCCGAGGTGCGCTCGTTGATCGAGGCGGCGCGCGATCGCGCGGTGCTCGCCGTGCCGCTTCAGGTGCAGGACCGCGTGTTCGGGGTGCTGACCGTCGGCGACAGGACAGGGAGAGCGTTCACCGGCAGCGACGTCGCCGTCGCCGAAGCCTTCGCCGACCAGGCCGCCATTGCGCTCGAGAACGCCCGCCTGTTCGCCGAGGCCGAGCAGCGCCGGCGGGCGGCAGAGAGCCTTGCCGACCTCGATCGGCTGATCTCGCGGTCGCTGGATCCAGACGAGGTTGCGCGGCGGGTCGCCGAGAGCCTCGGCGCCCTGCTGAGCGCCCAGTCGTCTGCGGTCTTCCAGATCGACGAGCGGAGCGGAGGCCTCAGGGTGCTCGCGGCCTGGGGGGAGCTGGAGCGCATGTACGAACCCGGCTTCCTGATGCCTCGTGGCATCGGGATGGTCGGACTCGCGATCCGCGAGGGGCTCCCGGTCGTGACGCCGGACCTTCTGACCGATGCTCGGGTCGAGCTGCCTCCGGAGATCCGGGCGCGGCTCGAGCCACTGGCGAACCGCGCCGTGCTGGCGGTGCCGCTGCTCGTACAGGGCCGGGTGACGGGTGCCGTCGGCGTCGGGGACGTCGAGGGGCGCGTCTACGGTGCCCACGACATCCGTCTCGTGGAGGCGTTCGCCCACCAGGCCGCGCTTGCCCTGGAGAATGCGCGGCTGCACAGCGAGACGGCGACGCGGCTCCGGCACACGCAGGCGCTGCTCGAGGTGAGCCAGGCCGTCGGCTCGACGCTCGATCCGACGGAGGCGTTCCGGCGAACCGTCCGGGTCGCGGTCCGCGCCCTCGGGGCGGACACGGGAGGCATCGCCGCGCTCGTGCCCGGGCGTGACGGGATCGTTCCGCTCGCCGGGTATCGAATGCCGCTGGAGGTGCTCCGGCAGGCCCCGGCTGCGGTGCCCGCGCGGCTCCTGCTCGAACGGTTGAGGTCGGAGGGCGTGATCGGCTCGAGCGACAGCCAGGACGACCCGAGCTTCCGCGAGCACCCCTGGGCGCGAGGCGTGCCGCACCGGTCCGTGCTCGCCTCGCCCCTGCGCATCAAGGGCGAGATGGTCGGGCTCATCGCGATCGTCTGGATCAGGGAGCGCCACGACTTCACGGAGGACGAGCGCGGCCTGATCGAGGGCATCGCGCGCCAGGCCGCGATCGGCATCGACAACGCGCGGCTCATCGAGCAGCTCCAGACGCGACAGGGCCGCCTCGAAGCGTTGCTCGCGACGAGCCGCGAGCTGTCGAGGATCCAGCCGCTCGAGGATCCAGCCGCTCGAGGACCTGCTCGATCGCATCGCGGAGGCGTGCGGTCGGCTGCTCGGAGCGCCGCTCGCGGCGTTCCGTGTCGTCGACGGGGACGAGCTCGGCCAGACCGGCGCGCGAGGCGGCGCGCGGCGCCCGGATGCGGTCTTGACCGAGCGGCTCGGGATCTGCGACAGCCTCTCCGGCAAGATCGTCCGGAGACCCTCGCGCACATCTTCGAGCCGTTCTTCACGACGAAGGAGCAGGGCAAGGGCACCGGGCTGGGCCTCGCCATGGTGTACGGCACCGTCAAGCAGAGCGCTGGCAACATCTATGTCGACAGCGGACCGGGGATCGGCACGACCTTCACGATCTACCTGCCGCCGGCCGACGGCTCCGTGGAGACAAGGGTGGGGCCTGCGTCGCCGACCGCCACGCCCGGCGGGACCGAGACGATCCTGCTCGTCGAGGACGAGGACGCCGTGCGCGAGCTCCTGCGAGAGATCCTGGCGGACCTCGGGTACACCGTCCTGACGGCCGAGGACGGAGACGCGGCGCTGGCGATCTGCGAGCGCCACGAGGGAGATCTCCACCTCGTCCTCACCGACGTGGTCATGCCGCGGCTGAGCGGCCCCGAGCTGGTGCGCCGGCTCGCGGACCTCCGGCGAGGGCTGAAGGTGATGTACATGTCCGGCTACACCGACGGCGCGATCGCCCAGCACGGCGCCCTCGATCCCGGCACCGTGTTCCTCGAGAAGCCGTTCAGCCCGCCGAACGTCGGTCGCCTCGTCCGCCAGGTGCTCGACGGAACGAGCCTCGGCGCCGGCGGCGAGCTCGATCGCGACGGAGCACCACGTCGCTGATGAGACGAACGAGCCCCCAGCGGCCAGGTGTCTTCGCGCAGCGCCGGGCGCCCGCGCGCGCACCGCGTCGCCGATCCGAGCCGCATCCAGTCCCGGATACCGGCGTCACGGTAGCCCCCGTGAGCCGGCAGGCGCGTGTGATATCGTTGACCCGCATGCCCCGCGAGCGCGGTGTCGATCACCTGATGAAGAAGCTGCTGCAGGCCATCGAGGCGTCGCTGACCGCCACCGAAGCGGCGCGCGAGGCCCTCCAGGAGATCCTGCGCCGCGGTGCCGACACCGGCATCTTCTTCGCGGGCGTTCGCGGTCGCGGCGGGATGTCGTCCGACCTCACGCGCGAGGATCGCGAGTTCCTGCGGGCGCTCTCCATCCGACCCGACCGGTAGCGCTCATGCGGGCGGTCCAGCTCGCCGTCTTCATCGCGCTCGTGGTCGTGATCGTGGTGATGCTCTACCGCGCGCGTGGCCGGCCCGTGCGCCGGCCGGCGGCGTTGCGGGACGAGCTCGTGAAGGACCCGGTGTGCCAGACGTACGTCGTCCGCGCGCGGGCCGTGACCCGGGCTGGTCTCGACGGCCCGGTCTACTTCTGCAGCGCCGAGTGCGCCCGTCGTTACACGGCCGAGACGCGCGGCTAGGGCGCTCGTGCGCGCGTCGCACCCGGACCCGTATCGCGCGATCGACGCGCAGGCCGATCCCGACAAGCTCATCCAGTCGCTGGAGCAGCGTGGCCGGACCCGCAGCCATGCCCAGCTGCGCCGCCGCTTCCTCCGCTTCGTCGGCATCCGCCCGGCCGAGCGCGTGCTCGAGGTCGGCTGCGGGTCCGGCGTCGTCCTGCGCGACGTCGCCGCCCTCGTCGGTCCTGAAGGGCGCGTGGTCGGCGTCGATCCGAGCCGCCGCGCCGTCGACATCGCGCGATCGCTCTGTGCCGGGCCGGAGCACCGGCGGGTCACCGTCCGCCTCGGCGACGGGATGGCGCTGCCGTTTTCCGCGCGCCGGTTCGACGTGGCCCTCGCCGTGACCGTCGTGCTCCACGTCGCGGATCCGCAGGCACTGGTCACGGAGATGGCGCGCGTCACGCGGCCGGGGGGGCGCATCGGGCTCCAGGACCAGGACTTCGGCACGGTCGCGGTCACGCATCCGGATCGTGAGCTGACCGACCGGATCATGCGCGGGGTCGCGAGCCGCATCTACGAGGAGCCGCACAGCGGGCGCCGGCTCCCCGGACTCCTGCGCGCCGCTGGCCTCGACGACGTGCGCCTGCGGACGGGCGTGTACCAGGACACCGACCTCGAGCCGTACACGAAGACGTTCCTCGAGCGCCGTGCGGAGAACGCCGTGCGGTTCGGGATCGCCGATGCGACCACCGTCCAGCGCTGGCTCGACGGCTTCACGCGGCTCGTCGCCGACCGCAGCTTCGTGATGACAATGAACTTCTACGGCGCCGTGGGGACGAAGCCGGGACGGAAGACCGCCCAGTGATGGGCCCCGGCATGGCCCCCCACTCGGGTCTCGCCGCGCTGGCGCGGCGGGCGTGGGCGGTCGGCGTCGTCGCCGTGGCGCTGGCGCTGTTCACGACCGCGGTCTTCGCGCTGCGCGCGTCCGCCGGGGCGGGGGAACGCGCGAGGGTGCCGGTGCGATTCGATGGCACGCGCGTCCTCAAGCACGTCGAGCGCCTCGTCGCGCTCGGTCCCCGGCCGGCCGGCTCCGCGGCCGCAGAGCGCGCGCGGAAGTACATCGTCGGCGAGCTCAAGCGGAGTGGTGTGTCGACGCGCGTGCAGGCGTTCGAGGCCGACACGCCGCACGGCCGCCTCACGTTCGCCAACGTGATCGGCGTGCTGCCCGGCGCGCGCCCCGACGTCATCATGATCGCCGGGCACTACGACACGAAGTGGTTTCCGGACTTCCGCTTCGTCGGCGCGAACGACGGCGGGTCGAGCACCGCGCTCCTGCTCGAGCTGGCCCGCGTGCTGGCGAGCCGGCCGCGCGGCTTCACGTACTGGGTCGTCTTCTTCGACGGCGAGGAGGCGCGCGAGACCTGGACGGCGACCGACAGCCTGTACGGGTCGCGCCATCTCGCCGCCGAGCTGGCGCGGACCGGCAAGCTCCCGCGCGCGCTCATCGTCGCCGACATGATCGGTGACAGGAACCTCGGGATCCGCCGCGAAACGGCGTCCACGCCGTGGCTGACCGACCTCGTGTGGAATGCCGCCCGGCGGCTCCGGTACGACGCGCACTTCCTGCCCGATGCGCTGCCGGTCGAGGACGACCACGTGCCCTTCCTGCGCGCCCGCGTTCCCGCGACGCTCCTGATCGACTTCGACTACCCGCCGTGGCACACCCCGGCCGACACGATCGACAAGGTCTCCGCCGACAGCCTCCGCATCGTCGGCGAGGTCATCCTCGACGCGCTGCCCGCGATCGAGGACCGCGTGGGCCAGGCCGGCGGCGCGTCGAAACGCTGAGAGTTCGAGCAGCAGTCGAGCGCCCGGGGCGCTCGATTATTGCTCGAACTGAGCCGTATAATCCGGCCATGCCACGCGTGAGAGAGATCGACGACCCCGCCGACGATCCCATCCTGCAAGACGTGTTCGCGAAAGAACGTGAGGCGTTCGGCTTCGTCCTGAACACGACCAAGGTCCAGGCGCACACGCCCGGCATCATGAAGGCCGCGAAGCAGCTGTCCGCGGCGGTCGACCGCTCGGGGTTCCTGCCACCCGACCTGCTACCGCTCGTCTACCTGCGCGTCGCGCTCCTCAACGGCTGCCCTTTCTGAATCGACATCAACGCATCCAGGGGGATGCGGACGGGGGCGTCGGAGGAGAAGATCCGGCAGATCGAGCAGTGGGCGGACAGCACGCTGTTCACCGAATCGGAGCGCGTCGCCCTCGAGGTCGCCGAGGCCATGACGATCACGGGCCGGCGCGTCACCGACGAGCTCTTCGCTCGGGCGCGCGCGCACTTCTCGGAGGCGCAGATCGTCGAGCTCGCGGCCGCGATCGCGCTCGAGAATTTCCGCTCGAAGTTCAACCCCGCGCTCGGCATCGAGGCGCAGGGGTTCTGCATCATCAAGTAGTTAGCCCGCATTCCGCACCGCTGTGACCGGCGCAAGAGACGGGGCCGGTTGCGCCTGGGTTGCGGATGGTTGCGGCATCCACCGCGCGTAGACCCTGAGCAGGACCGAGGCTCCGCGCCAGCCGCCCTGCTGCTGAACGTAGAGCAGGGGAGCGTTGCGTGAGAGCATCGTGCTCGCGAACGTGTGGCGGAACTGCTCCGCGGGCCGGTAGCGGACACGCGCCGCGAGGAGCACGCGCCTCCACGAGCGGTGCACGGCCATCGACGAGAGCGGCTGGCCGTCGCGCTGGAACACGAACGCCTCGGGCTCGAGCGACCGCACCGTGAGTCGCCTGAGGCCGTGAAGCACCGCCCGGGACGCTTCCGTGACGCCTGGGCGCCACTCCTCGGTGTCCTCGGCGATCGGGTGCAGGATCGAGACGTCGCGGGTCGAATGCGCGTTCTTCGTCGGGCCGAGCCGCTGGTTGCTCCACGTCCGCCGCACCTTCACGATGCCGGTCGCGGTGTCGATGTCCTGCCACTGAAGGCCCGTGACCTCGCCGGCTCGCATGCCGGACTGCATCCACACGCGGAGAAGCGTGGCGAAGTCGGGCTCGAGCCGGTCGGCGGCGGCGAGGACGGCGCGCAGCTCGGCGCCGCCGAACGGGTCAACCTGCTCGACGTGGGGCATGCCGCGCCACTCGAGATCCCCCATCGGGCTCGCCGGGATCAGCTTCCGCCGAACCGCGCGCTTCAGGATCAGCCGGAGCGCGAGGAGCCCGGTGCGCAGCGATCCGTCAGAGAGCGCCTTGCCCTTGCGCCGAACCGAGCCGCCGGGGGCGCGCTTCGCCTCGATGAAGTCCTCGACGGCCTGCACCGTGATGGCCGTGACCGGCTTGTCGCCGAAGAACGGCACGAGATGCTGCTCCGCGAAGGACCGGTAGTTGTGCAGCGTGCTCGGACGAATCGCGTTGAGCGCGGGGTACTTCTGAAGCCACTCCTCGTAGACGGCCCGGAACGTGGGGGCGGCGGTCGCGACCGGCTCAGGATCGAACACCGTGACGTCCCCGAGCGCCAGCTTCGCCTGGATCTTCTCTGCGGCCAGCCGCGCGGCCTTCTTCCCGGGCGGGCCGACCCCGACGCGCTTCGCCTTCCGTTTGCCCTTGTGGTCGATGAACAGCCACCACGCGCCGTCTCGCACCCGCACCTTGACGCCCATCAGCGTGGCCCTCCTTTCCGTCGAGGCCGTCTCTCGACAAGCTCGACTCTCAATTCAGCGTGGAGGGCTCGGGCGATGGCCTCGAGCGTCTTGAGATGCGGCATGCGCTCGCCAAGCTCCGTCTTCTGGATGTAGATCCGGCTCAGCTCCGCTCTGGCCGCCAGGTCCGCCTGCGTCATGCCGCGTCGCTCGCGGAGTTCCTTGACCCTCTGTCCGAGATCCCGCCATGTCATTGGCATACGCACAGTATGCTCGTGGCGCTCGGCTGTCAAGAAATCAGTGCAGGTCACGGAGGACATCGGCGACGATCGCGTCTACGTCCGGCCGACCGCGGGCTCGGTACGCGCCGATCCAGGCGTCAAATTCGCTCCGACGCACGAGGATCTTCCCCCCGACCCGATAGCACGGCAGGGGGTGCGTCGTGTCGTCGAGGTAGTCCCGCAGCTTCCGGATGCTGATGCAGGAGTACGCGGCCAGGGCCCGCAGATCGAGGAACGGGTCAAGCGTGGTGGAGACCACGACACGCTCGGCGATGACGCCGCGAACCAACCCGACACGGCGCTCTTCTCGGCCAATGCCGCCGATACTCCGGCCATCATCAGGCCTCGCGATGTCGGGCGCGTGCTTCCCCCGGGTCACGCCAGTCACGCCAGAACCTTGACGGGGCGCCGCCAGCCGTTCGCTGCAAGCGCACCGAGCAGACGGTTCGCATCGTCGAACCCGATGTCTGGGTCGTAGCCGTGGCGCACCTGGCGGGGTAGGGAGGCGACGAGTCCGGGCTCTCGGTGGAGGTCATCGAGGGTCAGCGTCCGCGGCATCGCGCCGCTTGGGATAGCGAGCGTCCGGCCCTCCGACTCAGACGACCCGGCTATCATCGGCGCCCGTCACCATCCGCTAGTTGCCCCGGTCCCGCCCCGTCAGCGGCTCGATGCCGCGCTCGTCCATCAACCGGAAGGCTTCTTCAAGGTGAAACCGCACGTCCTCGGGGAGTGCTCCCCAGTCGGGGAGGTCCTCTTGGCTCTGTGGCGGGCCGACCGGCGTCCTGCCCTCGCGGCCGAGCGCAAGGAGCTTGGCTCCGAGGTCGCAGAGTTTCGCCCGTAGCTGCATCTCGACGATTCCGTTCTTCTCTCGACGGGCGTCCTCCGCCAGTTGCCGCAAGCGGGCGAGGTCATCGCTGACGCCGGTGAGCACGTCCCCGACCAGGCGGTTCAACGTGACAGGCTTGGCGTCGCGGGGCCTCAGTTCAAGGTCGGTCGTCAACGCCGGCAGGATCTCGGCGTCGCGTCGAGCGAGAGGGCCCCCGCCATCATCGCCGGCTGTTCCCTTCCGGTATTTCGCCATCAGTGGCCTCCTGGCCGGTTCAAGCCGGCGTAGCACGCGAGCAGCTGAGCTAAGCTGCTCGGGGTCAAGACACGCACCCGGCGCCCCACGATCGCGCCGCTCGGAAGGCGCGCGGTCCGACGCAACATCCCGACCGGAATGCCGTAGCGCTTGAGCAAGGTGTTCGTGTGCCGCACCGAGACGCCGAGCCGCTCGGCGGCATCGAACACGGAAAACAACGTCGGCGGTACGACGCGACGGGCGTAGGAGCCAGCAGGGCGGCGCATGCTTCGTGCGGGAGCACTCATGCGCGCCCGTCAAACGAGCGATCCCGCCACGCCCGCAGCAATCGTGCGACGTCGTCGAGGTCGAGCCAGTCGCCGAGCGGCCGGCCGGCGACGCGCCGTGGGCCGGGCGCCATCACGCCGGACTGGATCTCGCGTTCGAGGGCGCGCACGGCGCTCAGGACATCCCACGCGATCATGGCGACGGCGTGCGGGTCGGGCTTGTCGCCGAGGGCCTCACGGACCGTCACCGGGTCGAGGCTCGGCAGGACGGGCACCGGCTCGGGCGCGGGCGCGAGCAGCGCGAGCACCTCGGGCTTCCTGGCCCGGAGCTCCTCGAGCTCGTCGGGGCGGACGCGAGACACCGGACGGACGGCGAGTTTGTCCCCTCGGGGCTCGAGGGTCACGCCCCGACGGCGGAGGTCGGCGACGAGCGCGGCAACGGTCATAGCTCGGCCTCCTCGTCGGCGGAGAGTGTGGGGACAGGACCGTTCCCAGCGTTCCCGTTGTTCCCTGGTGACGTGCCTGCGTTCCCGGCATCGTTCCGGCGGAACGGTCCATCGTTCCGGCGGAACGCAAACCCCGGCTCGGAACCCCCGCCGGAACGCTCGGAACGCTGGGAACGGTCGGCGACCGTCACTCTCTGAATGGACACTTGCCGGCGCCGCGGGCCGAGCTCCCGCTGGTCCGAGAACTCCACTGAGACTCCGACTGCCCGGAGGTTCGGGGCGATTCGGCGGAGGGCGGTCCCGAGGGTGCGGGGCGTCGTCGGCCAGGTCTTCAGCTTCTTGGTGGTGTCGTCCGCGACCTTGCAGAGCGCCCCGAGTAGCTCGGCCGCGGTACCTGCCCAGTCGCCGGCCTCCGCCAGCGTCCTCAACGACGACGCGATCGGTGAGGCCTCAAGGGCAAGGTCATGAGCGGCGGCGCGGTTGCCGCCGTAGGCTGCCAGGAACTCCCCAGGTTGCAGACCGAGGGCCGGCTCGGCGGCATGCGCCCAGGTCGCGAAGTCGGCCATGCGGGGGAGCGAGTCGAGGCGCACGTCACCTACTCGCCGGAGGGCCGCGCTGACGGCCGTCAGGAGAGCGCCGAGAATGCGGGGGCGCGCGGCCTCGAACGCAGACCAGAACTCCCCGCGTGGTCGCCGGCGGTCATCACGGATGCGCGGCAGGTCGATGATGATGGCGCGATCGAGCAGGTCCGGGCGGCTGATTACCGCGTCGATGCCGTTCAACATCGCGGGCCGCTGGGCAACGAAGATGGTCTCGTCGTCGTCGCTGTACAGCTCTCGCGTCGCGAACCCGCCGCCGGTCGCCAGGCGACAGAGGCAGTCGGAGAGCCACGGCTCGAGATCCGAGAGGTTGTCGAGCGCGATGATCCATCCGTTCTTGGCGGCGATCATGACGTCTCGCGGGTCCGACGGCTCGGCCCGGAGCATGGCGATGTTGGGGTCGATGAGCGCCCGGCAGAGCTCCTCGGTGGTGCTCTTCGCTGTGCCGTGTTCTCCGACGAAGGCCAGGACTGGATACGGGCCATCGGGGCGGAGAGCGGCCACCAGCCAGGCCATGATGAGCGCGCGCTGCTCGTCCGACTTCACGTTGATGAACGCGGCGAGCTCGTCCACCGAGCCTCCGGGAACCGGGTGCGGGAGCGCCTGCATCCCGCGGGCGCGTCGGAACTTGACGGGCGGGTCGGTGATGATGCGCCAGCCGGTCGGCGCGATCTCCACCGTCTCCCACTCGGCATTGACCAGGTCGAGATAGATCCGGTCGGAGAATCCACCGACACGAACACGAACATCATGGACGCGCCCACCGAACTGGGCGCGGGCCTCGAGAGCGCCGAAGGCGTCGACCAGCGCCTGGGCGCTCGGCGGCTTCCCTTCCTCTTGATAGAAGCGGCCGACCAGCCAGCGCCGGAAGCCTTTCGATCTGACGGGCCAGGTCTCCATGTGCGTGTTCACGGGCAGGGTCGCGAATGCGGTCTCGCCATCCGGCGCCCGGAAAAGGCCCCCGTCGGGGACGAGCGCAACAAGGCGCTGCGCCTGAGACGTCTTCGCGGCTTCCGGCTCCGACCGTGGCAGGGCGAGCTCGTCGGTCGCGCCGAGCCACTTTCGCATTCGCTCGACGACCTTCCGCCCGTCGCCGGTGAGCAGTTCGCCGAGCCGCGGGCCGCCCGTCGCAGCCTCGCCGGACCGGATCGCCGCTACGGTATCGAGCGCCGCGCGCTTCCGGTCGCTCCACTCGGGATCGCCGGCAACGCGAGCCGCGCCCGTGATGATCCTGACGACGCTCTCCGCGTCGACGCCGGCGCGCGCGAGGAAGCCGGCCGCGGCCAGGGCTGTCTCGTGTCGCATGCCGTCGCCGGGCCAGTGACGCGCGATCAGCGCGGCAACCGCGAGATGCACGACCGCGTGCCGGAGCTCGCCGGGCTCCACGTGCGCGGGGTCGCCGTCCTCGGCCCACTCCACTGCTTCCCCTGACGGATGCGTGGACCCGGGGAACACCGTCTGCCCGCCTGTCGAGCGGATCTCGACGAGCATCGTCCCGTCGACGTCGGCGAACTTCTCCGTCTGGATCTCGGAGGCGTAGAGGCGATGTGACCGTGGCTTGCTCGCGCGCCCGAAAACCGCGGCGGTTGACGGGAGGAGCGCGTCCGCGAGCGCGATCGTCTCGGAGCAATCGAGGTCGACATCGGCTAGGTCGCCGGACGGCGCGCCGAGCAGGACGCCGACGTTCGATGGTCCACCGTTGAAGTGCTCGGCGAGGTCGTCCGCCTCGAGCCGGAGGTCGGGCCAGCAGTCGAGCGTCGGCCGCTTCGCCTCGTAGGGGATCGGGATGCAGTACCAGCCGCGGGCGCGGTAGTCGCGGGCGACGTCGAGCGCCGTCATGCCGGCACGGTCGGCACGCGGAGTGCTGTGCGGCGCCGACGCTGCGGGCGCTCTCCCACGGGCGAGTGCCAGAGCGTAGCGGGCGGCGGGGTCCGTCATCGCGCCCGCTGCTCCCGAGCGTGCCTAAGAAACCTGCGAAGGTCACTCTCGATCACGATGAGCCGCCGGCCGATTCGACAGACCGGCAGGCCTACCCGTCGTCTCCAGCGGGCATCATATACAGTCCTCCGCGCGACCTTCAGGCGCTCCGCCACGACGGGGAGCACCACACCCTGCGTGTCGTTGGTGTTGTCGTCCATGGACGTAGTAAACCGTCACACACCGCAACAGGTCGATACCGTTAATCCGCAATCGTCGTGCTCTCGCATATTGATGATTACCGCGCGATACTGACCGCATGCGGGTTGCCATCTTCACGGACGAGAGCCGCAAGCGACTCAAGGAGGCGCTCCCACGGCAGTGGGAGGCGTTCGACCGAGAGGAGACCGAGAAGATCCAGCGGGCCATGGGACCGCGGGGGGCTACGCCCCGGGCGCGGCTCGAATGGCTGCTCGATCAGTTCATCTTCGCGGACATCACGCGACTCGACGACGCTGGGCGGTTTCGCCTGTGGCTCCAGCTTCAGGGTGTCGTGCTCACCGCGACGGGTGGGGCCTGGACCTTCGGAGATCAGCCATGGAAGGAGCTCGGAGTCGTCCCGGCGGTGTCGGCGCCCGCAACTCGCGCTCCGGTCGCGGCAAGGGCGCTGCTCAAGGCCTCGCGGAGCGTGGATCGCAAGACGCAGATGAGCGTAGGCGTACTCGCGGTGTCCTCAGGAGAGCTGATTGCGGCCCAAGCGATGCTTCGCTCGGTCGTCAACGGTTTGGCCACTTCCCGGGCGGCACGGGTGTCACTCGGGTCGGCGGAGGCCTTCGTCTGGCCGGGAGCGGACCGGCCCGGCGGAGTACTGTTTTTTGCCCCCATCGCTTCGGCGGCCCTCGTCGCGCTCGCCGCACTCCTTTCCGAGATCCGGCCACTACGACTGAAGCGATGCGCATTCGCTCCAGGCGACGGAGCGCCGTGCATCCGCGTGTTCGTCCCTCGCAAGCGGCAACGGTGGTGCGCCGAGCACCAGGCGCCCGCTCGGAGAGAGCAACTCAGGAAGGCGCAGGCCGAACACCGGCGTCGGCGAACAGTTCAACGCCGACCTCGGCCGCGCCCCTAACCCCTCCGCGCCCGGCCCCACTACTCGCGTCCGAAGTCTCGCGCCCGGGTACGGCCCCGCCAGCGTCATAATCGCCCCTGGCTGTAGTTGGTCTACGCGGGACGTGGAGGCGATGATGATGGACGAGCCGACCTCGCGAAGCCGGAGAAGCGCCCCTCCTCCTGTTCCTCCTGAGTTCCGCTGGGAGCGGACGTTCCGCCGAGAGCGGACCAGCGCGCCGCCTCCGTCTCCTGAGGCGCAGCAGGCAGTCCGCGAGGACGTCCAAGATGTCGTCCAACAGGCGAAGGCGCCGGAGATGGTCATGCCCGTCACGACCGACGTGGGCGCGGAAGCCGGGGCGGCGACAGTGCGCAACCCGCTGTTTGCTGTGCCGCCAATTGTTGCGCTCCTCTACCTGCTCACCGTCACCGTCCTGTGCGTCTACGTCCCCTGGCGTAACACATGGACGAAGGCAGATGCGGGGTACGGGTTCCTATGGGCGCCGCCGCACCAAACGGCCGCCGTCGACCCCTTCCGGATCGTCCTCGCACTCGTCGCCGTGACTTCTGGATTCCTCGTCTTCCTCCTCGCCCGCAGCCTCTGGTGTGAGCGACGCCGGAGAAGGCCGGTTCGTTCACGGCCGAGCGGTGAAGTGACGAACGCCGCAGAGCCCCCGGCTCGAAAGTCCCGGCACGAGAACTACGCCCAGCAGGAGGCACAGCGATGGACCGCCGCCCAGGAGCAGCCTGGGGCCAGACCGTGGAAACGCTGGATCGGCTGGTATCTGTCGCTCGCCGGCCTGTACGCGCTGTGGAACGGTCGGGGGCTTACCGTGTCAGCGGTGGCCGGCGTGTGCGCCCTGTGGGGGCTGCGGTGGGTTCTCCTCAATCCACCGGCGGACGGCTATCTGATCGCAAACGCCTGGGGTCGGGCGGCAGCCGCAGCGGACGCGCTGCTGAAACGCATTCGGTCTCTCTAGAGGCGCGAACTGTCAGCGCGCGATCCCGCGGGTGGCCTCGGGCCCCGAGTTGATCGTCGATCCTGGCGGCGTCGCTGCGCGTCATCGCGGGGTCCGTAAGGGGACTGCGGCGGACCCCGCCGAGCGAAGGGCGGGGGGTAGCGCTTCAGCACGGAGAGAGAGCCGTAGCTTCCACCGCGGAACGCGTGATCGTCGGGGAGGGCCTGTATGGAGGTCATCTATTTCGTGCTCGTCGTCGTGCTGTGGCTGTGGGACTTCCTGGCGGCGAACACTGCCACCATCGTCTGGAGCTTGGCGATTCTCGGGGCTGGGTACTTCATCCAACGCGTCAACGAGGTCTTTCGGGGCCTGCACGTCGAGATCAGGAAGGTCGCGGAAGAGGTCGCCGCCGCCCGCGAGGATCTGGTGGAGCTGCACCGCCTCGTCGAGTTGTCCATCGACGACCGCGACGACGACGCTTTCGACTTCGAGCTGGCGCACGGCCCGCGCGGACGACGTGCGTAGCACGACGTAACTCGACAGACTGGGGAACGCGGAGGCGAACGATGGAGACCCCGAAAGCCTGGTACTGGTGGGTTCTCTGTGCTCGTGGCTGCTCCGACCGCCGCATCTCCGAGAACTACGAGGGCGACCCGAAGTGGTTCGAGGAGACGTGCGCGACACCGGGGTGCAACGGCACGATGACGGTCCTCGACGTGCCACCGACCGTCGATCCACCAGGCGAGAATGAGCCGGATCGATGATGGCCCCGGGGGGCTCGACAGGGAGCGTATCCTGATGCCGCCTCGGGGGTCTGATCCTCGTTTCGGAGGGGCCGCGCCTTGACGATAGAGATTGCCGTCCGGACAGGGACCGCCGTCGTTTTCGCGGCCGACAGCAAGGTCACCACGTCGGGAATCGAGGGAATTCAGGAAGACGGGAGCCCGCTGTGGCTCGAGCAGACGTACGACAACGCCACCAAGGTCGTCCATGATCGATCGCGGACACTGATGGCGATGGCCGCCGGGCATGCCAACGTCGGCCGGCTCCCGGCGTCTGACGTGATAGCTCGGATGACGCTACCGCGAACCGGATCGAACGCCAGCCAGGATACGGAGATCAGCGCGCTGGTGAAGCGCATGGTCGAGATGAAGTCGGAATACTGGAAGACGACGGACATTCCCGCTGACCAATGGCCCGGGCCGACCCTGCTCCTCGCCGCCCCGTCACCGGATGGCGAGACACCGCGCGTCTGGCAAGTCAAGTTGGCGGGCGCAGGGTCGGAGATGACGGAAATCCTGACGGACCCCGGCCTCAAGGTCGAGGGCTCCTACGATGAGGTTTTCGCGCTGCTCTATGGGATCGATTCCGCTGTCATCCGGGCGATCCGCCAAGAGCTCGGCGTGTCGGCCGAGAAATTCAGGGAAGCCCTGGCGAACGCGAAGGTTCTTCGCCCGATCGACAAGATCAATTTCTGGGCGATGCCAACTCAGGAGGCGGTCGATCTCGCGGTATTCTTGGCGGGTGTCCAGTGTCAGATGGACCGATTTCTTCCCGGGACCCCGGCATGTGGTGGGCCGATCGATGTCATGGTCCTTCAGATGGCGCCGGAGCCCGTGATCCTGCCCTATCCGGGAAAGGTCCTTCACCACCCCCACTCAAGCGGGGTACACTTGCGTCCATGAAGCGGTCAAGCGACGAACTGGACGCCATCCAGGATGAACTCACGCTGCGACGCGCGAGGCTTCAGTCCGGGAAGATCCGCGTGGTAGTAGTAACGCGGCGCTCGACTGAAGAGGATCGGCGCGAAGAGGTGGCACGTACGTCCCCCGCGCGCACTGTTCGCCGGCAGGCTAGGAGCGCCTAGCCCGGCGCGGGTCGACCGCTTTACCGGCTCCGTTCTCTACCGCATCGACTCATCCCGCGCTCCCGCCACGCGGGCTCACGGGCTAGGCGCGGACACCTTGCCTCAGGCCATCACACGAGCTCGGAGCAGCAGCAGCTCATCGCGGCCTTCAACGAGGGGTGGCGCTGGATGTTCGAGCAGATGCGGAGCGAGCGGTTCCTGCTCGAGGACGCCGTGCGGGCGGCGGAGATCGCGGACGCGCAGGCCCTCAACGCGTTCGCGCTCGGTCTCGCGACTGTCGCGAACGTCGCTATCGCCCGGGCGGCGGACGCTTCGTGCCAGCCCGCTCACGAGCCGTCCCGTGCCGAGCCCTCGGCGCGGCCGGGCGCGGGCGACCGGCCGCCCGCAACCCGTGCTGAGGGTCGCGCCAAGGGAGACATGTCTCGGGAGATAGGGAGACATGCTTGTCTCGGGTGCGCCGCCTGCCTCGCCGCAGACGGCGCGTCGTTCCCGCTGATCCCGAGATTTGACCGGTCTGGTGCGGGCTCGCGAATTACGACGCGGAGGCGGGGTCCCCCCCCGATTTTTTTTCGTGTCGGACGAGAAGGCCGGCAGTACATGCGCGTGACGCGCTTTGTGAAGGCCGGCGCCTTCGCAATTGTGCGGGCAGTGGGGAGCGTCTCGCCGCGCCTACGAGCTGCGCGTGGCGCCGGCGGACCGGCTGCACGGCACGCGGCGCTACGGGCGCGACGTCGACAGCGTCGTGACCATCGCGCGCACGGCGAGCGGCTCGGGCGTCCCGCAGTGGATGCAGCGCACGGTCGAGTGCATCGCCGTCGCCGAACGACTGACGGTCGCCGAGGCGCGCGCCATCGCGGAGACGTGTCGCCTCGAGGCGGCGTCTCGTCGTGCCGCAGACGAGCGTCGACGCTCCCCTGACCGAGCAGGTCGAGACGCTGGTGGACCTGGCGTGCGCTGGGCGGGCGGACGACTTCCGCGACCTGTGCGGGATGCTCGGGGTGACGAACGGTCCCGCGCTCTGGGCCGGGACGCGGGCCCGGCTCGGGATGCCAGCGTGACGACGACGGCCAGGCGCCGCGCTCCCGCTGGCGCGGCCACGGACCGAGGCGCGGGCGGATGCTCGCTCTCTTGCTCGCGACGCTCCGGGCGCTCACGTCCGACTACTGGACGGTGTACGAGCTCGCGGAGCACCTCGGCGTCGGCACGCGCACAGCCTGGCGCCTCATCGCGGCGGTCCGGGCGCAGTGCCCGCTCGAGCGATACCAGGACGGCGGGCCGGGCGCCGTCAGCCACTACCGGCTGCCTCGCCGGGGGCGTAGGCACTCGCTGACCCGGCGTCGGGTCGCCCATGAGATCACAGCCGACTCCGGCTAGCGATGAGCCGCGTGCATCAGGTGCGTGAATCGCGAGGCACCGATCGGCGCGGCGCCTGGGCCTCGAGCGGATCGACGGACGGGCGAGTGTTCACGCGGCCCCGCTCTCAATTCTCCGCACGGCGAATAATTTAGTCAACGATTTCAACCACATAGCGCCAACGCCTCATTGACGGGGGGCGGGGGGAGGCGCAGGATGCGGGCAGTCAAAGGTGGCCCCGCGAGCGTTGCAGCGCTCCGGGGCCGTGGCCCATCCAACCACCCACCGTATGAAGGGAGCGAGTCAGATGGACGCCTTCGATCCTACCGCCAGCCCCCGAACGTGGGAAGTCCGCGAGCCCGACCCGGACAACCCGACACTGCCCATGTTCGCCATCACGCCCCTCGTCGACCGCATCCTGCAGGACTGGAAGAACCCGCGCCGCCGCTGTCCCTACTGCAACCACAGGCTGTACCAGCGGCGGGGTCCGATCGTCTCGCGATGCGAACGGTGCGGCACGCTGTATCACGTAGACGAGTGTCATGTCCCCCGTCTCCCGGTCAGCGAGCAGTTCACGCTGGAGGTGACGAACAAGCCGTACCCGTTCGTCTGTCACGGGTGCCGGTCGTGAGCGCGCGATCGGACGCCGAGCTCGCGATGGCACGACATGGCCTTCAACCTCGACACCAGCGCGGGCGCCCTTCGGGGCGTCCGCGAAGGCCTCGCGCTCGTGTGCGATCGGCTCGAGACCGACGGGACCCGTCCGGGTCCCGTCCGTCGTCGCGCTCCTGATTGCTGCTCGCGGATCGCGTCGAGGCGGAAGCCGCGACGCTGAGCACGGGCACGGGGGACGCTGTGCCGACTGGCGACGGCCCCGCGATCGAGGCGCCCGCGTGTGCCTCAGCCTGCCGGTGTGCCGGTGGCGTCCGGGGCCGTCATGCCGGCACCGTCGCTTTCTCCGCCCGCGTTCGGGCGCGGACGGCGAGCCAGGACTCCTCGGCCGGCGTCCTGACGTGCAACCGAACGCGGCGCCCCGTTGCCACGTCGATGCCCCACGGCGCCCGGCGCCTGGCCGGTGGCGAGAGGCTCCGCCGCTTCCGCCGGCGCAGGACCTCGGAGCCGACGCGGCGGGCCTCGGCGTGGAACTCGATGCGGCAGGCGTCGGAGCAGAACTCGCGATCGGACCCGCGGCGCCAGGTCGGTGCGGGGAGCGAACGGGTGCACCCGAGCCATAGGCACGTGCGGAGCGTGGCAATACGAGGCGTGCACGGCTCGGGAGTCGCTCCTGGCGTACTCGGGAGGGTGCATGATGCGGCCCCCCTCGCTATGGCGCTTCCTGGGTCGTTCTCGCGCGTCTCATCCAAGGATGCGCCGCCGCTCACGCCGGTTCCGTCACGGGCTTCGGGCCGGACGCCCGCGCTCTCGCAAGCGCAGCAGGGTTGCCCCGGCTGGTGCCACGTCGCTTCAGTCCCCATCGGAACTCCGACAGTGGGACCCGGTAGAACTTCCCCGACGGTTCGCCGGTCGACAGCTTCGTCTCCTTGACGGGGACGATGCCGAGTCGGCCCATCTTGCGCCAGACCACGGGGCTGGCCGACCAGAGGTGAACCGTCTGCTCGTCCTCATCCCACCGGATCACGGTTTCGCGTTCAGCGCGTGTCAGGCCCATAGAGCGCCTTTCTCGGGGGGTCGGCCCCCGGAACGTGCCCAGGGAGGCGGGTCGGGAGACTTCGCTCGCTCTCACCCGCTGTAGAGCGTGGTCTGCGGACCGTAGAAACGGGATTTGAGGCTCACGTTGAACGACCACGGCGCCGCGCGGGGGTCACTGAGGCGGCCTCCGCCTGATCCGGCCGTCGATGTCGACCTCGCGGACGCGGTGCGTCCGCCCACGCGGGCACCGGCCGCCCGTGCAGCGGTAGCAGAGCGGCCCAGTCGGCGCGCCGGCGAACGAGAGGAACGCACGGCAGCAGCGGCAGTGATTCGAGCGGGGGCGCCGGTCAGGCATCGGAACGCCTCACCACGGGCCGCACAGTCCCCGCACAACCGGAGACGCGCTGAGCCGGTTGCGGATAGGTTGCGGATTGCGCCGCGATCTGCCGCGATCTGCACGCGCGCGAGCGGTAAGATGGCGGGGTGTCGAGCCCCACCATCTACCGCTCGAAGTTCAACCCCGCGCTCGGCATCGAGGCGCAGGGGTTCTGCGTGCTCCGGCAGGAGTGAGCCGCGTCGACTGACCTTCCGTCCCCGCGGGCGCTCGACGCCCCACGTCCCTTCCTCGCCGCCTGGCGCGGCCCGCACGTGCTCACCGCGTCGATCTTCCTCGGCACCGTCGCGTGGACGTTCGTGGCCGTCAGCCTGCCGTTTCACGTCCAGGCCATCTCGACGACGGACCCGGTCACGACGCTCCGATGGACGGGCTGGATTCTCGGGATCTCGTCGCTCGTCACCGTCTTCACCGCGCCCTTGTGGGGGCGGTGGGCCGAGCGCGGTGACCCGAAGCGGCTGTACGTGATGGTCGAGACGATGCAGGGCGTCGCCTTCGTCGGCATGGCCCTCGCGCGCACGCTGCCGGAGTTGTTCGCCTCGCGGGTCGTGCTCGGTCTGGTCGGCGCCGCGTCGACCTTCGCCTTCATCATCGCGGGCCGGTCCGCGACGTCGGCCGAGGTGCGCCGTCACGTCGCCGCCGTCCAGTCGGCGATGACGGTCGGCCAGGTCCTCGGCCCCCTCGCCGGGGCGATGGTTGCCGCGCGCATCGGCTTCCGTCCCTCGTTCGTCGTCGGCGGCGCGATGCTCGTGCTCTGCGCGGTGCTGGTCCGCTGGGGCGTCGACACGCCGCCGCGGCCGGCAGGAACGCGGCACCAGCGCGGCACGGCGAACTGGACGGAGGTGCTCGCCGTGGCGCTGATCATCCTCGGCGGCTCGTCCCAGGTCTTCTTCCTGCCCGCGATCCTGCCGACGGTCGTGACCGAGCTCGGCGTCCCGGCGAGCGACACGCTGACGGTGAGCGGTCTGCTCATCTCCGCGTCCGGCGTCGCGGCTGCGCTCGGCTCGATGGCCGCCCCACGCCTGGCCGAGCTCTTCGCCGAGCGCCGGCTGGTGGTCGTGCTGCTCGCACTCGGGTCCGCGTCGCTCGCCGCGTTCGGCATGGCGGCGTCGGTCACACCGTTCGGCGTGCTGCGCTTCGTGCAGGTGCTCTGCATCGCGCCCGTGTTCCCCATCGTGTTCGCGCGGATCGCGCAGCACGCGAGCGGCGAGGCGGTCGGATTCGTCAACTCGGCCCGGATCGCCGCGGCCTTCCTCGGCCCGGTGGTCGCGACGTCGACCCTGACGTGGGCGTCGACGCCGGTGGTGTACCTCACGCTCGCCGCGCTGACCGTCGCGTGCCTCCCGCTCGCGCGCGTCATCCGGTCCACGGGCGGCGCGCGCCGCGTGTGACGACGTGTCGGCTCGACCGCTGGTCGACGTCCGTCTCGACGCCATTGCGACGCGCGGCGGCCGGCCGCCCGGGCTCCGTGACGTGTCCGTCCACGTGCGCCGACTCGCGCTCGCCCGGGCCCTGGCCGCCGCGCGGAGCCTAGAAAATGTAGGTCTTGTCCTGCTCCAGCAGCGACACGCGATGGCCCGCGATCCGATGCAGCTCCGCGGCGGTCTCCTCGAAGAACTGCGGCTTCACGTGGTAGATCAGGACGGGGACGTCCGGCGGGAGCTTGTCGAGCTCGCGGAGGATCAGCTCCGGCGTCATGTGCTTCGCGATGTCGGCGAGCGTGCGGAGCCGGTTCGGGAAGGCGCACTCGATGATGACCGCCCTGAGACCCTTCACGCCCCGCGCCGCCTTCCAGAGCGTGTCCGTCGGACCGGTGTCGCCGGAGTAGACGAAGCCGACGTCGCCGTCGTGGACGATGAAGCCCGCCGTCGGGACCGTGTGGCTCACGGCGATCGGCGTCACCCACAGGTCGCCGAGCCGCTGCTCGACCTCCTCGGTGAGCGTACGGTACCGCACGACCGGCGCAGCGGGTGGAATCGTGGAGAAGTCGGGCCAGAGGACGTTGTTGAAGACGGCGCTCTTCATCGCGTCCACCACCGGCTCGAGGCTCGCGATCGTCACCGGCCGCTCGCTGCCGCAGCACGCGAGCGTCTCGGTCAGGAATCCGAGCCCGGCGACGTGGTCGAGGTGGCAGTGCGAGACGAGCGCGTGCTCGATGTCGAGCTGCTCGGGGACCGACAGCGCACCGCTGACCGTGCCGCCGTCGAGGAGCGTGTGGTCGTTCAGGAGAAAGGCCGCCGATCGCTGCCCGAGGCCCTCACCGCCGTACGCGCCGAGGACGCGGAGCTTCATGCCAGGGCCTTCATTCAGGCGCGATCTTAGCATACATTGGACGGACGGCATGGCTGGCCCCGCGTGGCAGACTCTGAAGAAGCTCTTCGGCGGTATCGGCGCCGCCGCGCTCGTGGTCGGGCTCGTCGTCTACGGGTCCCTGGAACCGCTCGAGGGCTGGTCGCTCTCGCGCCTCTACGACCTTCGCGGTCCCCGGGAGCCCACCGCGCCGATCGCCATCGTGACGATCGACGAGTCGTCGATCAACGAGCTCGGGCAATGGCCGTTCCCCCGTGCCCTTCACGGGCAGGTCATCCAGCGCATCAGCGAGGGCAAGCCGCTCGCGATCGGCGTCGACCTCATCTTCGACGCGCCCTCGCCCCGCGGGCCGGACGACGACATGGTGCTCAGCGAATCGATCGCCCTCGCCGGCAACGTCGTCCTCGGCGCCTCGCGGACCGAGGACTTCCAGGGCTTCTACATCCGCGAGAGCCTGAACTTCCCGACCCCCGAGATCCGGCGCGGGGCCGCGGGAGTCGCGCCGGTCAACGTCATCAAAGACCCGGACGGCTACGTCCGTCGCGTGCCGCTCGCCGTGCGCCTCGGCGACGAGCCGTTCGACGCCTTCGACGTGCAGCTGGTTCGGCTCGCGGTCAAGGCGGGTCTCCCGGCGGCTCCGCTCCCGGCGACGCCCGACATCCTCGTGAACTTCCGCGGCGGCCCGATGACGTTCCCGTGGGTGCCGTTCTACCGGGTGCTGAACGGCGAGATCCCGCCCGCGGCCTTCAAGGACAAGATCGTGCTGATCGGGCCGACGAGCGAGGTCATGCACGATCTCTTCGCGACGCCGTTCGCGGGTGCCGACACCATGCCCGGCGTCGAGATTCACGCCAACGCGATCGACACGTACATCGCCGGCGACCGCCTGCGGGAGGCGCCGGTGTGGACGAGCTGGGCGCTGGCGGCCCTCACCGCGGTCGCCGCCGCCGCGCTGGTCGTGCGGCTGCACGCCGTGCGCGCGCTCCTCGTCGTGGCCCTCCTGTGGGTCGCCATCGCCGGGAGCGTGTTCTGGATCTTCTACCTCGGGGGCGTCTGGTTCCGCGGGATCGCGCCCACGATCGGGCTCGTGCTCGGCTACGGCGCGACCGTCGTCGAGAGCTACATTCGCGAGCAGCGCGAGAAGCGGCGGCTGTCGCAGTTCTTCTCCCCGAACGTCCTCACGCACGTCGTGCGCCAGAAGGACGCGATGAAGTCCAGCCGCCGCCTCGTCACGGTGCTGTTCTCCGACATCCGCGGGTTCACGTCGATCTCCGAGAAGCTCCAGCCGGAGCAGGTCGCCGAGATGCTCCAGGAGTACCTCACGGAGCTGACCGAGGTGGTCTTCAAGCACGGCGGGACCGTCGACAAGTACATCGGCGACTGCATCATGGCGCTCTACAACGTGCCGTTCGGCGACCCGAACCACGCGGCCAACGCGATCCGGACCGGGCTCGACTTCCAGGAGAAGACGCTCGAGGTCTCGAAGCGGTGGGAGGAGCGTGTCGGGGTGAAGATCCGGAACGGCGTCGGCGTCAACACCGGTGAGGCCGTCGTCGGGACCATGGGCTCGCGGCAGCGGCTCGAGTACACGGCGATCGGCGACACGATCAACCTCGGCGCGCGCCTGGAGAGCATCACCAAGGAGTACGGCGCCTCGATCATCATCAGCGAGTTCACGTACGAGCTGGTGAAGGGCCAGTTCATGGTGCGGGAGCTGGGGGCGGTGACGGTGAAGGGCAAGACCCAGCCGGTGAGGATCTACGCGGTCCTGCCGAGCGACCTGCGCCAGCACGCTCGCGCCGTCATCGACGCCGGCGCGGTGTTGACCGCCACGGACGACGAGCAGCAGGTCGGGGTCCACGTCCGGGACGTCAGCGAGGGCGGGATCGCGATCGAGGGGCTTCCGGAGGGCTGGGCCAAGGGCAAGGCGGTGCAGATCCGGTGCGAGGGGGGCGGGCTGCCGAAACCGGTCGTGACCGATGGCACGATCGTGTGGCGGCGCGACGGCGTGGCTGGTGTCGCCTTCGCCGCGCTCCCGTCCGACGCCCTGGCGGCGGTGTCGGACTACGTCGCGAAACGCCGCTCCGGGTAACATAGTCCATACGACAAGGAGCATCCTGGCATGACGGCCGAGCCGTTCGATTTCCCCGCGATGGCCCGCGCGCTGATCCTCGGCGACAAGGACACGGTCGCCCGCAAGACGCGCGAGGGGCTCGATCTCGCCATGGACCCCAAGGAGCTCGTGTTCAAGGGGCTCATCCCGGGCATGGACGTCGTCGGCGAGAAGTTCCGGCGCAACGAGTACTACGTCCCGCAGGTCCTGCTCTCGGCGCGCGCGATGTACGCCGGTCTCGATCTCCTGAAGCCGCTCATCACGGCGAGGGCCCGGGCGGACGAGTACCTCGGCGTCGTCGTCATCGGCACCGCCCAGGGTGATCTGCACGACATCGGCAAGAACCTCGTCGCGATGATGCTCGAGGGCGCCGGGTTCAAGGTCGTGAACCTCGGCCGTGACGTGGCGCCGGAGAAGTTCGTGGCCGCGGTCGAGGAGCACGCCGCCGACATCGTCGGCATCTCGGCGCTCATGACGACGACGATGCCCGCGATGAAGCGCACCCTCGACGCGCTCGTGCGCGCGGGCCTGCGTGGCCGGGTCAAGGTGATGATCGGCGGCGCGCCGGTGAGCCAGGCGTTCGCGGACGAGATCGGCGCCGACGGCTATGCCAAGGACTCGACCCTCGCCGTGGTGAAGGCGAAGGCGCTCGGCGGTGCGCCGGAGGGGATCAGGGCGTGAAGGCACGCGGCTCTGCGATCGTCGAGCGCGTCCGCGGGGGCGAGACGCTCGTGTTCGACGGCGGGTACGGCACCATGCTCTTCGCGGCGGGGCTCGCGAACGGCGCGTGCCCGGAGCTCTGGAACGCCACGCACCCCGACGTGGTGGCGAGTATCCACAAGGGCTACTTCGACGCCGGCAGCGACATCGTCGAGACGAACACGTTCGGGGGCTCGCGGCTGAAGCTGAACGAGTACCAGCTCGGCGACCGCACGACGGAGCTCAACGTCAGGGCCGTCCAGCTCGCCCGGTCGGTCGCGCCGCCGCACGCCTACGTCGCCGGCTCGATCGGTCCGACGAGCCGGCTGCCGGCCGAGTACGAGCCACTCGGCGACACCACCGACGATGAGTATCTCGAGACGTTCCGCGAGCAAGCCCAGGCCCTCGCGGAGGGCGGGGTCGATCTCTTCGCGGTCGAGACGATGATGTTTCCGCAGGAGGCGGTCGCCGCCGTGCGCGCCTGCAAGGCCGCCGCCGACCTGCCGGTGATGGCGACGATGTTCTTCCAGTACGAGGACATCCACGACCGGGACCGGACCATGTGGGGTGAGAGCCCCGCGGATGTCGCGCGCAATTTGCTCGCCGCCGGCGCTGACATCGTCGGCATGAACTGCGGGAGAGGTCCGGACCGGGCGATCGTCATCATCCGCGAGATGCGCGAGGTGACCGGCGGTCCGCTCGTGGCCTATCCGAACGCCGGTCTGCCGATCACCGAGGGGGACCGCGTGCGATACGAGCTCGGACCGGACGAGATGGCGCGGCACTACCCGGCGCTGCTCGACGCCGGCTGCAACATCGTGGGCGCGTGCTGCGGCTCGGACCCCGAGCACATCCGTCGCATCGCCGCGGTCGTGCGCAGCCGCCGCGGCCCCGAACTCTAATCCGCGCCAAAGCCACGGGAGCAGGCCGCGGCCGGCGAGGCGATCGCCGGAGGCTCGGGACACGTCGGAGGTCGGCGAGCGATCGTCGCGCAGGCGGTCGAGATCCGCGCGCCGAACCAGTTCTGACACGCGTCGTGTCCGTTCTGACCGCACCTGGGGACCGGACGATCCGCCGGGTCCCGCCGCGCTCGCTCGGTTGCGGCGACCGGAGCGCGTGTGCTACGGTCGCGCGTCATGACCGAGCACATCACCGTCACGCGTGAAGGCCCGATCGTCACCGTCACGCTCGCCCGTCCCGACCGGCGGAACTCGCTGAGCGATCCCCTCATCACGGAGCTGATCGCCGCCTTCGGCGCGCT
>JACPDG010000073.1 GCA_016184125.1 Candidatus Rokuibacteriota bacterium
GGAGCGACGATCATCGGGATGTCGCGATCGACGCATGCGAGAGCGAGCGAGATCGAAACGTTCATGCCGACGCCCTGGAGGAAGAGGACGCCAAGGGCTTCGAGGGGGCCGCCGGTAGATCTCCCGCTTGCGTTTCTTGACGACGAGGACCTCTCCGTCGGCCGTCAGGTAACTTCCGTGGGCCTTCTGCGAGCGGAGCGCGGGCGCCATGTCGAACGCGGGCGCCGAGGCACTGGCCTTCAAGTCTTTCGAACAAGGCCGGAGGTCACGATGGCGCGTTTCGGTTTCGGAGGCGATCGAGTCATTCCTTCGTCAGATGGCTGCCGATGGTCGATCGCGACTCTCGATCGAGAGTTATCGGCGGCTCCTGGTCAGCCTGGCCGGCAGCCTGGGCGAGGTCCGCGTGGGTGACGCCGGGCTGGACGAGCTGAACACGTACCTGATCTCGGCCACGGCGCTGCTCAAGGCCGATGGCACGGCAAAGCGGACGAGTACCGTCAACCGCGCCAAGTCGGTGATCCGGTCAGTTGCGTGATCACCGGCCGGCGGTTATGGTGACCACATGTCGCGAGAGCCCGTCGTTGGTGTCCGGCAGCTCCGAGCCCGTCTGAGCGCCTACCTCCGAGTGGTCGCGCAGGGGACGAGCATCGCGATCGGCGACCGAAGGCGACAGCCGATCGCCCGTCTCGTTCCCGCCGCCCGTGTTCCTGACATGGACGTTCTGGACCGTCTGGCCGAGCGCGGAACGCTCCAGCGGGGAATCGGGAAGCCCGGCCAAGGGCGCCGAGTGAAACCGCGGCGGCGCCGGCGCCTGTTGTCCGACGTTGTCCTCGAGGACCGGCGCTGATCCTGTACCTCGACACCAGCGCCCTGGTGAAACTGTATGTCGAGGAGTCGGGCACGGCCACTGTCGTGGCGGGGGTCGACCGCGCGCAGGCAGTGGCGACGACCCGCGTGACGTATGCTGAGGCCCGCGCCGCGCTCGCCCGGCACCGACGCGAGCGCGCGCTGACGGCGCGCGAACTGCGGCAGGCCGTCGCACAACTCGACCGGGAGTGGGGCGCATACAACATCGTCGACGTCACGGAGCCGCTCGTACAGTCGGCGGGCGCGCTGGCCGAACGGCACGCCCTCCGCGGCTACGATGCGGTCCAGCTTGCTTCAGCGCTCGATCTACGCGCCGCGGGCGGCGACGTCGAGTTCTGCTCGTTCGACACGCGCTTGAACCGGGCCGCTCGACGCGAGCGTCTCGTGGTCGTCCCGGTCTGAACGAGCGCGAGCCCGATACCGGTTCGGGCGCGGTAGCGTTTCGTGGGCACCGATGGTGCGCGTATTCCATTCACTCCCTGCGGCACACGTTCGCGACCCTCCTCCACGGCGGGCGCGACGCCGGCGACCTCGAGCCGCACCGTGTCGTACGGCGCCGCCGGTCGCCGCGCCGCTGATTGACGCTCCCGCTCTACCTCGACGCTGACGTCCATCCGATCATCGCGCGGATTCTGCGAGCGCGCGGCTTGGACGTGATCAGCGCGAACGAGGCTGGCAAGCTCCGAGCGACCGATCGCGAACAGCTCGACTTCGCGGTGGCGCAGGGCCGTGCGCTCTTCACCCTTCAACGTGTCCGACTTCGTCCGCGAGGCGCGGGCTCACGCAGCGGGCGGGCGCGACCGACCAGAGTTCTCGCGGCCTACTCCGAGACGGAGATGACGAACCGGTTCGTTTGGCTCCAGTCTTTCAAGTGACGGCGCACCGCCTCGTGCGGCCGCGAGTCGCGAGGACCGACGACCGTGACCCGGCGTTCGGCGGGCCCGCCGCCCGCCCCGGGAAGCCTGTCGTGACGGGGTGTTACAATGACCGCTCGATGACAGGCGCCGAGATCCGCGAAGCGTTCCTCCGCTATTTCGAGCGCAACGGGCACACGCGCGTGCGCTCGTCGTCCCTGGTTCCTGCCCAGGATCCGACGCTGCTCTTCACGAACGCCGGGATGGTGCAGTTCAAGGGGGTCTTCCTCGGCGAGGAGCACCGCGACTACGTTCGCGCGACGACGTGCCAGAAGTGCGTGCGCGCCGGCGGCAAGCACAACGACCTCGAGAACGTGGGGCGGACGGCCCGGCACCACACGTTCTTCGAGATGCTCGGCAACTTCTCGTTCGGCGACTACTTCAAGCGCGACGCGATCGCGTTCGCCTGGGAGTTCCTGACGCGTGATCTCGGGCTCCCCAAGAGCCGCCTCTGCGCGACGGTGTTCCAGGACGACGACGACGCGTTCGCGCTGTGGAAGGAGATGGCGGGGCTGACGGACGATCGGATCCTGCGCCTGGGGGAGAAGGACAACTTCTGGGCCATGGGCGAGACCGGCCCGTGCGGGCCATGCTCCGAGATGCACTTCCACCAGGGCGACCATCTGCCGTGCGTGGAAGAGGCGAGCGGGCGCCGGTGCCTGGGCCCCGCGTGCGAGTGCGACCGGTGGCTGGAGATCTGGAACCTGGTGTTCATGCAGTTCAACCGCGACGCGAGCGGCAGGATGGAGCCGCTGCCGCGGCCCTCGATCGACACGGGCCTGGGCCTCGAGCGCATCGCGGCGGTCATGCAGGGCAAGGCGTCGAACTTCGAGACCGACCTCCTCTGGCCGCTGATCCGCGGCGTGTCGGACCTCGCCGGCAAGCCGTACGGCGCCACCGAGGACGACGACGTCTCGATGCGCGTCATCGCGGACCACGCGCGCGCGTCGACGTTCCTGATCGCGGACGGCGTCGTGCCGTCCAACGAGTGGCGCGGCTACGTGCTCCGCCGGATCATGCGGCGCGCGATGCGGCACGGCAAGAGGCTCGGCCTCGGCGAGCCGTTCCTCTGGCGCACGATCGGCTGGGTGGTGGGCGTGATGCGCGATGCCTATCCCGAGATCGTCGGCGAGCAGGGCCGCATCGAGGACACGGTCCGCAACGAGGAAGAGCGCTTCGCCGAGACGCTCGACGCCGGGACCCGGCGGATCGAGGAGTACTTCGACGCCGAGGGCCGCCAGGGACGCGGGCGCGCCGTCGACGGCGCCTTCCTGTTCAAGCTCTACGACACGTACGGCTTCCCGCGCGACCTCGCCGAGGAGGTCTTCCAGGACGCCGGCTGGCGCATCACCGGCGCGACGAGCGCGGCGTGGGATGCGGAGATGGAGGCGCAGCGGGAGCGGGCGCGTGCGGGTGCGGCGTTCAGCCTCACGGACGGCGCGGAGGCGACCGCGATCTTCAAGCGGCTGTCCGCCGAGCTGCCGCGGATCGACTTCGTCGGGTACCAGGCGCTGGCGGCCCCGGCGAAGATCCTGGCCCTGGTGCGCGGTGGCGAGCGCGTCATCGCGGCGACCGAGGGCGACGAGGTCGAGATGATCCTCGACCGCACGCCCGCGTACGCCGAGTCCGGCGGCCAGATCGGCGACACGGGCACGATCACGGGTCGCGGCGGTCGCGGCGACCTGCTCGACACCTACTACCGTGGGTCGAAGCTCATCGTGCACCGCGTCCGCGTCCGCGAGGGCGGCTTCAGGGAGCACGAGGACGTCGCGGTGGCGGTCGAGTCGCCACGCCGCCAGGGCCTGCGCCAGCACCACACCGGCACCCACCTGCTGCATGCCGCGCTCCGCAAGGTGCTCGGCACGCACGTGCAGCAGGCGGGCTCGCTCGTCGCGCCGGACCACCTGCGGTTCGACTTCTCGCACGGCACCGCCGTCAAGGACCGCGAGCTGGAGGACATCCAGGATCTCGTGAACGAGCAGGTGCAGAAGGACGTGCCGGTGCAGCGGACGGAGATGGACCTCGACGAGGCGCTGCGGGCGGGCGCGATGGCGCTGTTCGGCGAGAAGTACGGGCAACGCGTCTCGGTCGTGAAGATCGGCGACTTCTCCGTCGAGCTCTGCGGCGGCACGCATCTCGACGCGACGGGGCAGATCGGCCTGCTCAAGCTCGAGACCGAAGGCGCCGTGGCGTCGGGCGTGCGTCGCATCGAGGCCCTGGCAGGCACCGCCGCGCTCGAGCGCGTGCAGCGCAAGGAGCAGGCGCTCCGCGAGGCCGCCGACCTCCTCAAGACCGCGCCGCTCGAGCTGCCCGGCCGGCTGAGGAAGCTGCTCGAGGACCAGAAGGCGCTCGAGCGGCAGCTGGCCGAGCTCGAGGTGAAGGTCGCTCGGACCCGCGCCGAGGAGCTCGTGGCGCGCGCCCGCGACGTCGAGGGCGTCGCGGTCATCGCCGGCCGGATCGACGGCCTCGATCCGGACGGGTTGCGTTCCGTCGCGGACACGCTCCGTGACCGGCTGGGCTCCGGCGTCGTCTGCATCGGCAGCGTCACCGGCGAGAAGGTCAACCTGGTCGCCGCGGTGACGAAGGACCTGACGAAGCGGTTCCACGCGGGCAAGCTCGTGCAGGAGGTCGCCCGCGCCGTCGGGGGCAGCGGCGGTGGGCGGGCCGACCTCGCCCAGGCGGGTGGGAAGGACGCCGGTCAGCTCGACCGGGCACTCGACCTCGTCTACGCTCACGTCGAGCGGGTCGCGGGGTAACGCCGGGCAGCGGATGGCCGACGCATTCGGGCGGCTCCTCATCGTCGACGACGAGGAGCCCGTGCTGGACGTGCTCGCCGAGTACTTCACGTCCCAGGGGCACCGCGTCGAGACGGCCGCGAGCGGTCTCGCGGCGCTCGACGCACTCGACCGGACGCGTCCTGACCTGGTGCTCCTCGACATCCGCATGGCCGGCATGGACGGCGTGCAGGTCCTGCGCGAGATCCGGGTGCGCGCGTCCACGGTTCCGGTCGTCATGATCACCGCGAACGAGGACGTGGCGCTCGCGCGGCTGACGCTCAAGCTCGGCGCGTTCGACTACGTGTCGAAGCCGTTCGACTTCGCGTACCTCGACCGCGCGGTCACCGCGGCGCTGCTCCAGAGTGCGATGGCGACCGAGGGGGCAAAGGACGCCGACCGCGCCGGCGATCCGTGGACGTCGCTCGTGCTCACCATCTTCCGGGCGACGCGCGGGATGGCAGCGCCGGCGCGCGCCGTCACCGGTGAGCGCATGGAGTCCGCGGCCCTGGCGGCCGCGGGAGAGGGCGCGGCGGGTGCCGTCGCCGCCGCACGCCGCGCGCTCGACGACGTCGGGCGGCTCGCGTGGGTGGCCGGGGAGCTCGGGGACCTGGGCGACGGCGAGCGCCGGTCGATCGAGGCTGCCGTGTCGGCGGCACGCTCTGCGCTGGCGAAGGACTGACTGCGCTCCGGTGGAACGCCACCTCAAGATCCTCCACACGGTCGCGCAGACGGTCAGCCGCTCGCTCGACGTCGACGAGGTGCTCCGGACGGCGCTCGACGCCCTGACCCACGTCACCGGTCACGAGACGTCGAGCCTGCACCTCGTCTCCGCGGACGGAAAGTCGCTCTACCTGAAGGGTGACCGCGGATTGTCGCCCGGGCTCCGCCGCGTCAACGAGGTCATGCCGATGGGGCAGGGCGTCATCGGCAACGTCGCGGTCACCGGCCAGACGTACTGCATCTCGGACGCCGCGAGCTCGCCGATGACCTTTGCCCCCGCGCGCGAGGTCGTGAAGCGGGAGGGGATCCGCGGCTTCGTGTGCGTGTCGATCCACAGCCGCGGCAAGATCCTCGGGACGCTCTCGCTCGGGCGTCGCACCGAGACCCCGTTCGACGAGCGCGAGGTGGCGCTGCTCGAGGCGACGGCCGACCAGATCGGCATCGCCCTCGACAACGCGCGCCTCTACCAGGAGAGCGTCCGCCAGCTCGAGGAGCTGAAGCTGGCGCAGGCCCAGCTCGTCCATGCGGAGAAGCTCTCGGCCGTGGGCGAGCTCGCGTCCGGGGTCGCGCACGAGATCAACAACCCGCTCACCACGATCCTCGGCCAGGTGTACCTGCTGCTGGAGCACGGGGGGTTCGACGACTACGTGCGCGACAAGCTCAACATCATCGGCGAGGAGACGTCGCGAGCGGCGCGGATCGTCCAGAACATGCTCGTGTTCGCGCGCCGCTACACGCCGGAGCGCCGGCCGTGCTCGCTCGCCGAGCAGATGCAGCGCGTGCTCGAGCTCAAGGGGTACCAGCTCGGCCACGACCGCGTGCGCGTGGTGACCGACTTCGCCCCGTGCCCGCCGGTGTCCGCGGACGAGAACCGGATCCAGCAGGTGCTCCTCAACCTCGTGCAGAACGCGCACCAGGCGATGGCCCACGTGCCGGGCCCGCGCGTGCTGACGGTGCGCACCGGCCGCCGCGACGCCGGCGCGTTCGTGGAGGTGCTCGACACCGGCCCCGGGATCCCGGCCGACGTGCTGCCGAAGATCTTCGATCCGTTCTTCACCACGAAGCCGCCGGGCGAGGGCAGCGGTCTGGGGCTCTCCGTGTCCTACGGGATCGTGACCGAGCACGGCGGCATGCTCACGGCAGAGAACCGGCCGGAGGGCGGAGCGCGCTTCGTCATCGAGCTGCCGCTCCCGGACTCCGCGTCGGGCGGGTCCGGCGCCTGACCGCTCCGACCTCGCCGTGCCGCCGTTCGCGGCGGCTCGGGATCGCCGCCGTCGCCGCGCTCACGTTCGCCGGCTGTGCCGGCGTCGGTGGGCCGAAGGCGGGCGCGCCGGCGCACCACCGGGAGCGCGGCTTCGCGAACACGAACCCGGCGTTCGCGCGGCCGCCGCTGTCGGCGCGCATCCCGTTCTTCGTCTCGCGCATCCTGTCGACGACGTTCGCGCCCCGCACGGTCGACCTGCCCCGGGTGGAGAACGACGGCCGTGCGTTGCGGCGGGACGCCGGCGAGCCGACGATCACGTGGATCGGCCACTCCACGCTCCTCATCCAGCTCGACGGCGTGAACCTGCTGACCGACCCGCACTGGTCGGAGCGTGCGAGCCCCGTGAGCTTCGGTGGTCCGAAGCGCGTGATGCCGCCCGGCCTCGCCTTCGAGGACTTGCCGCCGATCCACCTCGTCCTCATCTCGCACGACCACTACGACCACCTGGACGTGGCGACCGTGCGGCGGCTCGCCGAGACGCATCGCCCGCGCTTCCTGGTGCCGCTCGGGCTCCGGGCGTGGTTCGCCGATCTCGGCATCCGGGACGTCGAGGAGCTCGACTGGTGGGACCGCCGCGAGATCCGCGGCCTCACGCTCACGTGTGTCCCGGCACAGCACTTCTCGGGACGCTCGCTCCGGGCGCGGAACCGCACGCTGTGGGCCGGCTGGACGGTCGCCGGCCGGTCGCGGCGCCTGTTCTTCGCGGGCGACACGGGCTACTACGACGTCTTCAAGGAGATCGCTGCCCGGCTGGGCCCCTTCGACGTCGCCGCGATCCCCATCGGGGCCTACGTGCCTGCCGCGGTCATGCGCGGGAGCCACACGACCCCCGAGGAGGCGCTGCGGCTCTTCGCCGACGTCCAGGGCCAGCGGTTCGTCGCGATCCACTGGGGCACGTTCGATCTTGCCGACGAGCCGCTCGACGAGCCGCCCAAGCGGCTGTCCGCGGAAGCGCGGCGGCTCGGGCTCGGCGACGACCGCGTGTGGGTGCTCAAGCACGGCGAGACGCGCCCCTGGTGAACGCGGCGGCGATGAGCGTCGCATGGCTTCGTTGCGCTCCTCGGCCCGCCCTGCGGCGTACTCGGAGTACGCCTCGGGCGTGCCCTCGTCGCGCGCCTCGCCCTGCTCGCTCCTCGCCGCCGCGTCCGAGCGTCGGCTGACCAACACCGGCGCCTACAGCGCCTCGAGCAGCAGTCCTTTCAGGTACTTCGTCTCGGGGACGGTGAGCAGCACCGGGTGATCCGCGGCCTGGGTCAGCGTCTCCAGCACGCGCAGCGTGACGCCGGCGTCCACCGCCGCCTCACGGCACACCTCGGCGAAGAGCGCGTCCGAGACGTGGTGCGAGCACGAGAACGTCGCGAGCACGCCGCCGGGCTCGAGCAGGCGCATCGCGCGCAGGTTGATCTCCTTGTAGCCGCGCGCCGCGGCCTCGAGCGCGCCGCGCGACCGTGCGAACGGCGGCGGATCGAGGACGACGACCCCGAAGCGCCGCCGGTCGCGCTCGAGGCTCCTCAGCTCGTCGAACACGTTGCCGGCCCGCACCTCCGCCCGATCCGCGATGCCGTTCATCGCGAGGTTCGCCCGAGCCCCGGCGAGCGCGTCCGGCCCCGACTCGATGCAGAGCGCGGCGGTCGCGCCACCGCCGAGCGCGTGGCAGGCGAACCCGGCGGTGTAGGAGAACGCGTCGAGCATCGCGCGTCCGGCGGCGATGCTACCGATGCGGCGGCGGTTCTCCGCCTGGTCCAGGTAGAGGCCCGTCTTGTGACCGCCGCCGAGCGTGACCTGCAAGCGGACGCGCCCCTCGTGGACGGTCAGGCGCTCGGGGCCCGCGGCGCCGATCCAGCCGCGCACCGGCTGGAACCCTTCGAGCGCGGCGGCCGTCGGATCGTCCGATGCGAACACGGGCAGGGTCCCGAGGTGCGAGCGCACCGCGTCGATGATGACCGCCCGCGCCTCCGCCATCCCGAGCGTGAGGCACTGCACGACGAGGACGGCGCCGTACCGGTCGACGACCAGTCCGGGCAGGCCGTCGGCTTCACTCCAGACGATCCGCTCGGCGCCGGCGTCACCCGTCGCGGTCTCGGCGGCACGCCGAGACGCGATGCGAGGGTCGCGGATCGCGCCCGCGAGCACGGGCGAGCGCCTGCGTCTCGCGATGGCCTCGCCGATGCGCCGGAGATAGAACGCGCGGTCGAGCGGCTCGTCCACGCGCGTGAGGATGCGGCAGCAGAGAGCCGGCTTCGGGTTGAAGATCCCCCGGCCGGCGAAGCGCGCCGCCGAGTCGAGCACGGTCACGACGGTCCCCGGCACCACGTCGCTCACGTCGGCGACATCGCCCTTGAAGATCCAGGGGTGCGAGCGCGGCCGGTCGTGTCCGCGCTTGAGTCGCAGCACGGCGGGTCTCATGAGCCGAGCTTACCGAATCGCGCGAGTCTCGGGATCTCGAGGAGGGCCCCCTGGTTCCGCGGGTGCGTCCGCGCACCCCCCGGGGCGCTCCGAGCGTTTGGGGGGTGTGGGGACCATTTCGGTTTCGGGGCCCCCACATCCCGAGGAGCCTGTCGGAGAAACGGCGAATCGAGGAGCGCCCCGGGTCCCCCGGGGCGCTCCGAGCGTCGGGGGGTTTGGGGGGCCATTTCGGGGCCCCCCATTCCCTAGGTCCGGCGCAGGACCACGACCATCAGCAGCGGATGCTTGGACCGCTCGAGGATCTGGTGCGGCTTGAAGCCGAAGAACCACTGGACGAACTCGAGCCCTCCAGCGAGCTCGACGAGGGCCTTCAGCTCCTGCGGGAACACCATGCGCGAGAGGTGCGTCTGCCGGTACACCCGGCGCGTGCCGTTCTCGATCGCCTCGAGCGTCATGTGCTCCCGGAACACCTGGGTGACCGGGTTGACGTCGTTGAGCGCCGAGAACGAGGCCCGGACGATGAGCCGTCCGCGCCGTCGCGACCACGACCAGCTCCGGGCCGGGTTCGTCCACGACGATGCCATGTAGCGGTCGAACACGTAGAGACCGCCGGGACGGACCACCCGGGCGACGGCGCGCAGGTGAGCGACGAGGTCCTCGTTCGCGAGCAGGTGGCCCTGCGAGTCCTGCATGCAGATGGCCGCGTCGACGGGGCGCGACAGGCGAACGTCGCGCATGTCGCCGACCGCCAGCTCGGCCCGGTGGCCCTTCTGCGCGAGCCGCTCGCCGAGGTACTCGATGTTTCGAGCGGAGAGGTCGAGGCCGGCCATCTCGTAGCCGCGATCGGCGAGCCGGACGAGGTGGGGTCCGGTGCCGCAGGCGATGTCGACGACGCGACGGACCGGACCGCGCGCGTACCGCGTAAAGCAGTGGACGAGGAAATCCACCTCGCCCTTGCGGTTCATGTCGAACGCGATCTCGTAGAGCCGCGGGGCGCTGTACCCGCGTCCCGAGACGCGGCGGCCGGCCGTCGGTGCCGGTCGGTTGGTGGAGCGTGGCGCCTTGGTGGACCGGGGACGGCTCAGCGCAGGTGCCCCCACCAGGCGAGCAACGCTTCCCGGATGACCCAGCTCGCGGCGATGCCCGTCCGGCCGCTCGGGTCCCACGCGTGCGCGACTTCCACGAGGTCGCCGCCGACGATGTCGCACCCGGCGACCAGGCGCACGATGTCGACCAGCTCCGGGACCCGGAGACCACCGGGCTCGGGAGACCCCGTCCCCGGCGCTTCTGCCGGGTCCAGCACGTCGACGTCGATCGTGACGTACAGCGGATGGCTCCCGAGCTCCGGCACGATGCGCCGGATGACGTCCAGTGGATGACCGTCCATCGCGGGGAAGAAATTGGGCCGCCGGCGCTCGTACTCCTCGCGGGAGCCCGTCCGCATGCCGACCTGCCACACCTGGCTCTCGGGGAGCACGTCCATCACACGGGCCATCGCGGAGGCGTAGTTCCACCGCTCGCCGAGGAAGTCCTCGCGCGTGTCGGGGTGGGCGTCGAGCTGGAGGACTCGCAGGTCGGGGAACGTCCGGGCCAGCACCTCGATCACCGGCACGCTGGCGGTGTGGTCACCTCCGAGCATGAACGGCAGCAGTCCCGGACGCCACCACGCCGCGATCGCGTCCCGGGCGGCGTCGAGCTGCTCGCGCGGCGACGCGCCGTCGGGCATCTCGCAGTCGCCGGCGTCGGTCAGCGGGAGATCCTCGAGGTCGAGGCCGAGCACGGGCGAATAGGTCTCGACGGAATCGGACGCGACCCGGACGTCGCGGGGGCCGCTGTCCGCACCCTTGCGGAGGTTGACGCGGCCCTCGAACGGGATGCCGTAGAGGACGATGCGGGCGTCGGCGAGCGCGCGCTCGGAAGCGATGAAACGGGGAGCGACGGCGCGCATGAATCCGGGCGGGAGAACCGGGCCCGGCCGCTAGGCCAGGTCTTCCTCCGCGAGCAGGGTGATGGCCGCCATGGCACAGCCGATCTGCTCGACCGTGTGCTCCACGGCATGGATCGCCATCTCGTGGATCTGCTCGCCGCGCACCCGGAAGGCTTCGTCGAGCATGGCGCGGATCGCGTCCTCGGCTTCCTGCTGCGTGCCCTTGCCGTGGAACTCCATGATCACGCCGTTCTTGGCGGGGTCGTCCGGCACGGCGTAGCCGACCGCCGCGGTGATCGTCTCGCCAGGCACGTCACTCGTCACAGCTGCGTAGGCCGTCGGGACGAGCGCGCCCGGCTTGATCTTCGGCAGCCCGATGAACGAGACGTCGGGGGGGACGATGCTGGAGATCTTGATGAGGTTGATGTTGCCGATCCCTGCCGCGAGCAGTGCGTTGTCGAACGCGTTGAGGGCCGTGCCGCCCTCCGCGCGGCCCGCCGTCGCCGCCGCCATCGTGACCCTCTTCGTCATCCGCTCCTCCTTCTCGCCTCCCATCGCGATGCTGGTCGGGCGCCAGCCAAAAATCCTTCGTCACTCTACCGGGGCGTCGAACGAATGCAAGAAGAATTTCCCCAGTTCGCGCGTCCGACTTCGAAACCCCCCAAGCCCCCCGCGCTCGGAGCGCCCCGGGGGGGGTGCGCGGACGCACCAGTGGTGCGCGGACGCACCCGACAAAGCCGTGGCGCTCCTCGATCATCGGATTCGTTCACGGGCTCTGAGACGCGCCGCCGACACGTCGAGGACGGCGGGGAGGCGACCGCGATGTCGGCGACCTGGCTCTCCGAGGGCGGCGGACGGCGTCGGCGACGACCTCCCGCACGCCGGCTGACGGTGGCGAGCGCGTTCGGACGACGCCGGGGACGACCTCCGCGCGTCGGCGGACGACGCCGAGCGTGCTCCGACGGCGCTGCGAGCGTGCTCCGACGGTGCTGCGGGAGTCACGGACGACGCCGCGGGCGCCGGCTCGACGACACCGAGCGCGTGACGGACGTCGTCGACGCGTTCGCGAGCAGCGCAGAGCACGTCGAAATGACGCTCCGCGCCGTTTTTTTCTTGCAATCACCTGATACGGACCCTACAGTGAGTCAGTTTTTCCGCGGCGAAATTTCTTCGTCGTGGTGCGGCGATCGGCAACAGCGACGCGCAACGGGACGCGTTGCAGGAGAGGTGCGGTAGATGGTCGGACGCGCGAAAGGAGGATCGAAGGAGTGAACGCGCTGGGGCGACACCTGCTGCTCGAGTTGTTCGATTGCGACCTGGACGTCATCGCGAGCTGCGAGGCCGTCAAGGCGGCTCTCATCGAAGCGGCGAAGCGGGCGCAGGCCACGGTCGTCGACGTCGTCTTCCACGAGTTCAACCCGTTCGGCGTGAGCGGAGTCGTCGTCATCGCGGAATCCCACCTCTCCATCCACACCTGGCCCGAATACCGGTACGCCGCCGTCGACATCTTCTCCTGCGGCGACGTGCTCCAGCCCGAGGTCGCGGCCAGCTACCTCGTCGAGCAGTTCGGCGCCGAGCGCACCTCCGTGGTCGAGCTGTTGCGCGGCCTCTTCCTCCGCGCCTCGTCCCCGATCCAGAACAAGGGCGCGGTCGCCCTCCGTTGATCAGCCCGCAGCCGTACAAGTGGTTCCTCGAGACCACGACGGCCGTCGAGGGCCACATGCACGCCATCCGGCGCACCCTCGTCGAGGCCCAGACGAAGTTCCAGCACGTCGAGATCATCGAGACGCACTCGTACGGGAAGTGCCTGATCCTCGACGGGCGCATCCAGTCCAGCCAGGCGGACGAGTTCATCTACCACGAGGCGCTCGTCCACCCCGGCATGCTCACCGTCGATCACGCCCCCGAGACCGCGCTGGTCATCGGCGGCGGTGAAGGCGCCACGCTGCGCGAGATCCTGCGCTACCCGTCGATCCGCCGCGCCGTCATGGTGGACATCGACGACGAGGTGGTGGCGCTCTGCCGCCAGCACCTGCCCGAGATGCACCAGGGCGTGTTCGACGATCCACGGACCGAGGTCCGGCACGAGGATGCCCGGGCGTGGCTCGAGAAGACCCGCGAGCGGTTCGACTACGTCTCGATCGATCTGACGGAGCCGCTCGAAGAGGGTCCGGCGGCCCTCCTGTTCACCCGGGAGTTCTACACCCTCGTCCGCGACCGGCTCACCGCGGACGGCACGATGACGATGCAGGCGGGCATGACGAAGGTCGGCGAGCTCACGTTCTTCACCGCGGTGCACCGCACGCTCCGCGACGTCTTTCCGGTGGTCGCGGGCTACCAGAGCTTCATCTCCTGTTACGGCACCCCGTGGGGCTTCATCACGGCGAGCAAGCGGGTCGATCCGGTCCGGCTGGATGTCCCGGCCGTCGATCGGCTGATGGCCGAGCGCGTGCGCGGCACGCTCGGCTACTGGGACGGCGTCACGCATCAGCACGCCTTCGCGCTGCCGAGGCACGTGCGCAAGGCCATCGACGCCGAGACCCGCATCTCGACGGACGCCGCCCCGCTCGTTTTTCTGTAATGGGGGGCCCCGACATGGCCCCCCATACCCCCCCAACGCTCACAAGCGCCCCGGGGGACCCGGGGCGCTGCTCGGTCAGCGTTGTCGGACCTGAGGGCTCGCGGATGGTTGCTCGTCCGAGCACCGGCACTCTTGTGGCCGCGCACCGCTTCGCCGGCGCCACGCTCCGAGGGTAATGGCAGCGCAGCGCGGCATCGGTCTCGTTCTCCTGGTGATCGTCGCCGGGCTCGTGATCGGCTCCCTGCTCGGTGAGCTGCTCGGCGGCCTCCTTCCTGCCGGCTGGGCGCAGGAGCTCTTCACCCGAGGGCCCACGATCGGGCTGAAGGAGCCGGTGACGCTCGACCTCCGCTTCCTGAGCGTCACGTTCGGGCTCCTGCTGAAGGTCAACGTGGTGGGAGTGCTCGGCATCGTCATCGCGGCCCTCGTCCTGCGCAAGCTCTGACATCATGGGGGGACTATCGAAGCCCCCGGCACTCGTACGAAGGGGGCTCACGCCCCCCTCGTGCTCCCCCGGCCCCGCGCTCGCACGCGGCCCGGGGGACCCGGGCCGCGGTTCGAGCATGCGATTCGTCCACGGGCCCTGAGCACGCGTCGGCCGCTGGTGCTCGCGTCCGCATCGCCGCGACGGCGCGAGCTGCTCGCCCAGCTCACGCCGGAGTTCGTCGTGTCGCCCGGCGACGTCGACGAGCGTCTGGACCCCGCCCGGCTCCAGGAGTCGCTCGCCGCGCTCGCCCTCGACAAGGCGCAGGCCGCTGCGGCGGCGGTGCCGGACGCGATCGTCCTGGCCGCCGACACGGTGGTCGTCATCGACGGCGAGGTCCTCGGCAAGCCGGCCGACGCGAACGACGCGCGCGGCATGCTGCGGCGGCTGTCGGGGCGCGAGCACCGCGTGCTCACCGGCGTGGCCGTCCTCGACACGCGGACGGGACGCGCGGAGACGCGAGTGGTGGAGAGCCGGGTCGTGATGCGTCCGTTCGACGCCGGCGCCGTCGACCGGTACGTCGCATCCGGCGAGCCGCTCGACAAGGCCGGGGCGTACGCGATCCAGGGGCTCGGTGGTGTCCTCGTCGAGGCCGTCGCCGGGTCGTACTCGAACGTCGTCGGCCTGCCCCTCGACGAGACGCGCGCGCTGCTCGAAGCCTTCGGAGTCCCGGTCAGGCGGGACGCTTCGAGCGGAGCGAGCGCCTGAGGGGCTCGAGGTGCAGCATCTGTTCCGGCCGCGGCAGGCGAAGCCATGCTGGCAGCGCCACGTGCGCGCGGATGATCTCGATCGTCGCCCGGACGGCGTCCGGGTCGACGAGACCGTCCGGCAGGTAGAGCGAGCGGCTCGCCTCGACTCGTCGCGCGAAGTCGTCGCCGAGGCCGACGACGGATCTCGGCAGCCGCTCGGCCAGCTCGGCCGGCGGCGCCGTGGCGATCCGTCGTTGCGCCGCGAGCAGCGCGCGCCCGAAGGCGGCCAGCTCGCGGTCACCGATCCGCCGGTCGGCCCGCGCGAAGACGGCCGCGTGCACCGTCGGCATGCCGAGCGCCCGGGAGACGGCCCGCGGCGATCGCAGGTCGGCGAGGATCGCTGCACGCCCACCGTCGACCAGAGCGGACGCGGCCGGCTCGGGGACGGCCGCAGCGCGGACCTCCCCCGTGTCGAGGGCGGTGGCGACGCCGCGACTGCCGAGCGAGATCATTTCGACCTGCGCCGGCGCGAGGCGGGCGCGGGCGAGCAGCGCCGCGACCCACGTCTGCTCGGCGCCCCCGGGCGTCGTGAACCCGATCCTGGCGCCCGCCAGATCCGCGACGCTCGTGATCTCCGCGGCCTGCGCGCTGCCGACCAGCACCGCCACGTGCGGCGCGGCCGTCAGTCCGAACACGAGGCGGGGCAGCCGGCCACCCTGCCGGTGGCCGAAGCGCAGGAGCGCTTGCAGCGAGGTCGCGGCGAGGTCCGCCTGGCCTTGCGCGAGCGCCTCGGCCGCGCCCGACTCGGCGCGCATCGCCCGCAGCGTGACGGTCAGGCCCTCGCGGGTGAAGTAGCCTTCGGTCTCCGCGACGCGGAGCGGCAGGTACGCCGGTGAGCCAGGCGCGCCACCGACGGCGACCGTCAGCGCCTGAACGAGCAGGATGACGCCGAGCACCTCACGCGCTCCCGTGCTGCGCGCGTGGCGCCGGATCCCCGGCCCGCCGCGAGACGTGGTGAAGGCCCGGCTCCTCCGGCTCTACCGGGCGCTGGCGCGCCGCTTCGGACCGCAGCGCTGGTGGCCCGGACGCACGCCGTTCGAGATCTCGGTCGGCGCGATCCTCACGCAGCACACCGCGTGGTCGAACGCGGCGCTCGCCATCCGAGCGCTCCGGCGCCGGCGGCTCCTCCACGCGCGCGGCATCGACGCGATCACCGAGGCCGAGCTCGCCGGCGTGATCCGCTCCGCGGGGACGTTCCGCCTGAAGGCCCGTCGCGTGAAGGGGTTCACGCGGTGGCTGATCGACCGCTTCGGAGGCCGTTACGAGGGGATGCGCCGCGCGCCACTCCACGCGCTGCGCGCTGACCTTCTCACCGTCCCCGGCCTCGGCCCGGAGACCGCCGACGCGATCCTGCTGTATGCCGCCGGGCGCCCGGTGTTCGTCGCGGACGCGTACGCGCGCCGTGTCCTCGAACGGCATCGGCTGCTGCCGCCGGGGACCGGCTACGAGGACGCCCGGCGCTTTCTCGAGTCCCACCTGCCGTCGGATCCAGCGCTGTTCAACGAGTTCCACGCGCTCCTCGTGCAAGTCGGCAAGCGCAACTGTCGCACGAGACCGGAGTGCGAGACTTGCCCGCTCGGCTTCGATCTCGAGATGCCCCTCCGAAACCGCCGCCAACAGCAGTCCCGGCTAAGCGACCGGGTCGAGCGAGAACCACGTGGAACACCGGAGTGCGCTCCGAAAAAACGCGGGCGTTCAGCCGGACGCCGACTATCCTGGACAATGGCGCGATGACGCTGAACAGCTTCGACGCCGTCTTCTACACCCTCGCGTTCCTCGTTCCCGGATTCCTTGCTGATTCCGTTGCCAACACCATGGTGCGCAAGAAAGCGATCGCTCACGAGGTCTCACTGCTCAGGTTCCTCACGCTGAGTTGTCTGAACTATGCCGTCTGGTCGTGGCTTGTGTACCTCGTCGTAAGGACCGCTTTCTTCCTGGAGCACCCGATTCGGTCCGCAGCAGCCTGGTTCCTCGTCATCTTCGTTTCGCCTGTCGCTCTGGGCGCGATGCTGGGCGTGCTGAGTCAGCGGAACACCATACGTAGACTACTCGATCGCCTGGGCATCTACACCGTGCATCCGATTCCCACCGCATGGGATGACTTCTTCAGCACAACGGGGCCTGTCTGGGTGCTGGTCACGCTCAAGGATGGCAGCTCGGTAGGGGGGAGATTCGGCGCGCGCTCGTTCGCATCGTCGGACAGCACGGAGCGGGACTTGTTCGTCGAGAGTGTCTATCGCGTCGAGGAGCGAGGCGCGTGGACCGAGGTGCCGCTCAACGCAGGGATCTGGATTCGGGGCGACGAAATCCAGCACGTCGAGTTCTGGGAGTTCCGGTAAGATACAGCACATAGCATCCGAGGGAGGGCCAAGGTGGCAGCAGGCAAGGAACGCAGGGTCCAGGAGGGGTATCAACCTCGGCCGGCAGACCGCGAAGAAAAGGGATATCAGCCCAGGTCAGTACAGCCAGCCCAGGGCGCGCCGACTCCGCCCTCGGGCGGCTCGAACGTCCGGCCACCACAGTCGTCCGGTAAGTCTTCCAAGTAGGTCGTCAGCCACGGAGGCGCCGAGTGGCCGCTGGCCTCCGTGGACTCCGTGTGACCTTCCGGTTCGGTTAGGATCGCCAGTCAGATCAGCTCCGTCAGCACGTCCGCGAGCCGCTCGGCCGCGTCCGGGATGGCGAGCGACCGGGCGCGCTCGCCCATCTCCTTGAGACGTCCCGGGCCGGCGAGCAGGGCGAGCACCCCCCCGAGCAGCGCCTCCGGCGTCAGCGATGCCTGGGGCAGGACGGCCGACCCGCCTGCGCGCTCGACGAGCCGGGCGTTCGCCGTCTGCTCGTCGCCGCTCGTTCCCGGGAGCGGGATGTAGAGCGCCGGCAGCCCGAGCTGGCAGCACTCGTTCACGGTGCCGGCCCCCGCTCTGCCGATCACGAGCGAGGCCGCCGCGAAGACGCCTGGCAGCTCGACGTCCAGGTACGGGCGGACGTGGTATCGGGCGGCGAGCGCGGGCGGCAGGCCCGCGCGTCGCGCCTCGAGCCACTCGCGATCACGCGTCTCGCGGTTGTCCCCGCACTGGTGGATCACCTGCGCATGCGCCAGGACCTGGTCGACGATCGCACCGAACGCGCGGTTGATCCGGTGGGCGCCCTGCGCGCCGCCCGTGACGTAGACGAGCGGCAGCACAGGGTCGAGACCGAATCGGCTCACCGCGTCGGCACGCGAGCCGCCCCGGAGCTCGGCACGCAGCGGATTCCCGGTCGTCACGACGCGCGCCGCGGGGAAGTCCCGCGCCGATGCCTCCCAGGTCACCGCGATCCGGCTGGCGAAGCGGCTCGCGATGCGGTTCGCGAGACCGGCCACCGCGGTCTGCTCGTGGACGACGATGGGCAGGCGCAGCAGCGCGCCCGCGACGACGACGGGAAGCGCGACGAACCCCCCGGTCCCGAACACCACGCGTGGACGCAGGCGGCGCAGCAGGCGCACGGCGCTCACGAGCGCGGCGGGCACGTTGACCGCGAGATCGGCGACGTTCTGCCAGGCCCAGTACCGGCGGAGCTTGCCGGTCGGGATCGCGAAGTACGGCAGGCCCGCGGCGGGAACGCGTCGCGCCTCGATCCCGTGCCGGCTGCCGATCCACGCGCACGCGACGCCCCGTCCGACGAGCACGGCCGCGACGGCGAGTCCCGGGCTCGTGTGGCCGCCGGTGCCGCCGCCCGCGATGACGACCGTCATGGGGGGACTATCGAAGCCCCCCAAGCCCCCCGCGCTCGCACGCGCCCCGGGGGGTGCGCGGACGCACCCGTGGGACCCGGGGCGCGGCTCGAGCATCGGGGTCACTCACGGGCTCCGGTCATGGGGGGACTATCGAAGCCCCCCGTCGCGGGCGGTACCTTCACCGCGCGCGGTCCCGCTGTCGCTCCAGCGCGAGCTCGAGCAGGCGGTTGACGAGGTCGGCGTAGGACAGGCCGGAGGCCTCCCACATCCGCGCGTAGCCGCTGGTCGACGTGAAGCCGGGGATCGTGTTGATCTCGTTGACGAGCGGGCGCTCGCCCTCCAGGAAGAAATCGACACGCGCCATGCCGGCGCAGTCGATCGCGCGGAACGCCGCGATCGCGAGCCGCTGGATCTCCTGCATCACCGCGCGCGCGATCGGCGCCGGCACGACGATCCGCGCCTGGCCCTCCGCATACTTCGTGGCGTAGTCGTACCAGTCGGAGGCGTAGACGATCTCGCCCGGCAGCGAGGCGATCGGGTCGTCGTTGCCCAGCACGCTGACCTCGATCTCGCGGCCCTGGACCGCGCGCTCGACCATGATCTTCCGGTCGTGGCGCGCCGCCTCGTCGATCGCGGCGCCGAGCTCGTCGGGGCGCGTGACCTTGCTGATGCCGACGCTCGAGCCGAGGTTCGAGGGCTTCACGAAGCAGGGGAGGCCGATCCGCTCGCACACGCGCGCGCGGACTCGCTCCCGGTCCTGGCGCCACTCGGAGCGGAACACCACGTCGTGCTCCACGATCGGCAGGCCGTGCGCCTTGAACACGGCCTTCATCGTCACCTTGTCCATCCCGACGGCGGATGCGAGCACGCCCGCGCCGACGTACGGCACGTCCCCCATCTCCAGCAGTCCCTGGATCGTGCCGTCCTCGCCGTACGGGCCGTGCAGCATGATCACGAGCACGTCGAGGTGGCGCAGCTCGGCGGGGACGTTGCCCGGCGGCTCGCTCCTGGCGAGCGCGGTCGTCGCCGCCTCGTCGGCGCTCTCGGCGCGATCCGCGAGCGCCTTCTTCACCGCGCCCGACGCGTCGTCGCTCGGCAGGGCGATGCGTGCCTCGGCCGCGAGCGCGCGCAGCGGGTTGCCGCCGACGATCCACCGGCCGTCGCGAGCGATCCCGATCGGGACGACGTGATGACCGCTCTGCTCGAGCGCCGCGATCACCGAGGCCGCCGACGCGAGCGACACCTCGTGCTCGCCCGATCGCCCACCGAAGACGACGCCGACGCGGAGCGCTTCCATGCGGGGATTCTATCAGCCGGTTCGCGCGGTCACCGAGCGGCATCGAACCCTGGCCGGCCAGGGGAACGCGGGCGATGTCGTCGTCGCGCCGCCCGGACGCGCGCCGTCACGGCGCCGATACATCGAACGATTACCCTATCCGGGCGAACAACGGTGGGATAAACGAGGCGATACCAGGGAGGATCGAGGGGGCGACAATGAGGCAGGGCAACCGCGAGAAGCTCAGCGTGAGCATCGATCGCAACGTCCACGAGACCGTCGCCCGCTACGCGGCGCACGCGAAGATCCCGAAGAGCCGCGTCATCGAGGAGGCGGTGCGAGTCTGGGAACGGACCCGTCACGCCGCTCTCGCCCGAGAGGGCTACCGCAAGATGGCTGACGAGGATCTGGCCGACGCCGAAGCGTATCTCGCCGTCCTCGACGAGCTCGCGGAGATCGAGTGACGCCCAAGACGCGACCGGCGCTTGTCGTCCAGAACGACGTCGGCAACCGCTTTGGGAGCACGGTCATCGCCGCCCTGATTTCGTCGTCCGTTCCTGACAAGCGCTCTCCGATGCAGTATCCGATCCCCCATCCGTCGGCAGTTGCCCAGGCGGCGGGACTCAAGAAGCCGTCGGTCGTCAAGATGGAGACGATCGTCACGTTGCCGAAACGGGCGGTTCTCCAGCGCCTGGGCGCCCTGCCCCGCGAGGCCCTCCGAGAAGTGGACCAGGCGCTGGCCTACAGCCTGGGGCTGCGCTTGGCCGATCGCTGAGCGTCACGGCGCCGGTACATCGAACGACGGCGCCTGTCGCGCGCCGGATACGTCTTGAACCGGCCGACCGTGTCTCGCGATGCTGTCAGCACGCGGCGCCACGCCGCGGTCAGGAGGCCGGCGATGGACGAGCTCGAGGCGCGGTTCGAGAACGAGATGGTCGAGACGGTGTACCGGACGGCGGGCAGGGAAACCGGGTACTGGGCGTCCTACTTCCTGCGCGCGGTGAAACGCCGCGGCGGTGTGGGAACCGCGCGGCGACTGCTCCGCCAGAAGGAGCTGTCGAAGGGGCTCCTGAAGCTTCGCGAGAAGGATCGCCTCGACCTGGCGATGGAGGCGCTGGTCCTGTCGCCGGAGTTCGCGCCGCTCTTCACCGACGAGGAGCGCGCGAGCGCGGCACGCCGGCTGGAGGAGGCGCGGGCGCTCGACGTGGCCGGCACGGCGTAGGCCGTCGCGCGCCGCACCCGGCTCAGTTCGACGCAACAATCGCCCGACGGGGCGGGCGATTGTTGCTCGAACTCTCAGCCCTCGCGTGTGCGCCGGCGCTCGGCTCGCCAGCGGCGCCACTCCGCCAGCCGCCGGCCGATCTCCGCTTCGAGCCCGCGGTTCGCCGGCCGGTAGTACTCGCGCCCGCGCAGCGCCTCGGGCAGGTGCTCCTGGTCGACGCGCGCGTCCGGCGCGTCGTGCGCGTACTGGTAGCCGCTGCCGTACCCGACGTCCTTCATCAGCTTCGTCGGCGCGTTCCGGATGTGGAGCGGCACCGGCTCGGCCGGACGCTCGCGCACGTCGTCCCGCGCCTCGTCGAAGGCGACGTACACCGCGTTCGACTTGGGGGCCATCGCCAGGTACACGGTCGCCTGCGCCAGCGCCAGCTCGCCTTCCGGCGAGCCGAGGAAGTCGTAGGCGTCCTTCGCGGCGAGTGTGAGCTGGAGCGCCCGTGGATCGGCGTTGCCCACGTCCTCGGAGGCGAAGCGGACCAGCCGGCGCGCGATGTAGAGCGGCTCCTCGCCGGCCTCGAGCATGCGGGCGAGCCAGTAGAGCGCCGCGTCGGGGTCCGAGTCGCGGAGCGACTTGTGGAGGGCGGAGATGAGGTTGTAGTGCTCCTCGCCGGCCTTGTCGTAGAGCAGCGTCTTCTTCTGGGCCGCGTCGCGGACGAGGGTCTCGGTGATGCGCGCGCGGCCGCCCTCGCGCGCCGCGAGCGTCGCCGCGACGTCCAGCACGTTGAGCGCCGTGCGGGCGTCTCCGTTGGCCATGCGTGCGATCAGCCCGAGCGCTTCGTCCGTCACGTCGACGCCGCGGCCGCCGAGGCCGCGCTCGGCGTCGGCGAGCGCCCGCGCCAGCAGCGTGACGAGGTCCGCCTCGCCGAGCGGATGGAGCACGTACACCCGGCACCGCGACAGCAGCGCCGAGTTCACCTCGAAGGACGGGTTCTCGGTTGTCGCGCCGACGAGCACGATCGTCCCGCGCTCGACGTGGGGCAGGAACGCGTCCTGCTGCGCGCGGTTGAAGCGATGGATCTCGTCGACGAAGAGGATCGTGCGCCGGCCGTGCCGGTCCTGCTCCACCTGCGCCTGAGCGATGACCTCGCGGATCTCCTTGACGCCGGACAGCACCGCCGAGAACGCGACGAAGCGCGCGCCCGCGACGTGGGCCATGAGCCGCGCGAGCGTCGTCTTGCCGGAGCCCGGCGGCCCCCACAGGATCATCGAGTGCAGCTCGCCCCGATCGATCGCCGTCCGGAGCACCTTGCCCTCACCGAGCAGGTGGTCCTGGCCGGCGATCTCGTCGAGCGCGCGCGGGCGCATGCGCTCCGCGAGCGGTACCTGGCCCGAGCCACGCGCCGACCTCGCCGGCGGGCGGCCGGCGTCGTCGTCGCGGTCGAACAGGTCCACGGCTAGCAGGCGCGCCGGGCGCCGGCGGCGGTCACGCGCCCACCGAGATCATGGGGGCCCCGACCTGACCCCCAAACCCCCAGCGTTCGCCGGGCCCGGGGTGAACCCGGGCCCGGCTCGACACGCCGATTCGTTCACGGGCTCCGAGTCCGGACTCCACGCCGCGAGCCATGCGGGAAGCTCGTCGAGATTGGCGAGGGTCGCCACCGGTTTCACGCCCCAGCGCGTGAGCTCGGCCGCGCGCGGGCGATACGCGACGAACGGGATCCCGACCGCGGCGGCGGCGAGCCCGTCGACCCACGAGTCGCCGACGACGACCGCGTCGCGGACGTCGCCGAGCCGCTCGCCGATGACGCGCCAGCCGTCCGGGTCCGGCTTCAGCGCGCGCGTCTCGTCACGGGTGACGACCAGGTCGAGGTGGGGCAGCAGATCGAAGCGGCCGAGGACGAGCGTCGCGACCTCGCGCGCGTTGTTCGTCCAGACGGCGGTCCCGAAGCCGGCGCTCCTCGCGCCTTGGATGGCGACCGCGGCGCCGGGCTCGAGCCACGCGGCCTCGACGGCGCGCCGCTCGTGGCCGAGCGCGATGCCCCAGAGCTCGGCCTCGAGGGCCGGCGCCTCGCGCTGGCAGTGGCTGATGAGCTCGAACACCCGGTACCGCTCACTCCGCGCGGGCAGCGGGCCGAGCGAGCGCTCCAGGCACGCCCGCATGTCGAGGGCCATCGCGGCCAGGTCCAGCGGGGAGCTCACGAGCGTGTGGTCGAGGTCGAAGATGCACAGCCGCACAGCGTAGTTAGCATACCGCCGTGTTACGATGTGGGCGAATGACGCGCCGAACGTGGCAGCTCTCGGCGATCGTCCTGTTCTTCACGACGGTCCTCTCGATCTCCCCGGCGTCCGCCATCGACGAGCCCGATCGGCTGTGGCTGGTGGGCGAGAAGGCCTTCGCTGACGGTCTCTATCCGCTCGCCCGGCGCACGCTCGAGCGGTTCGTCGAGCGCTATCCTCGCGACGCGCGTCTGGGTCCGGCGTTGCTGATGCTGGGCAAGACGCGCTTCACCCTCGGTGACTTCGAGCCGGCCGTGGAAGCGTTGCAGCGCGCGCAGAAGGGAGCACCGCCGCCCGCGCAGGGGCTGGAGGCGCGGTTCTGGGAGGGTGAGGCGCTGTTCCGGCTCAAGCGGTTCTCCGAGGCCCGCGCGGCATACGACGAGGTGCTCCGGAGCGACGCGACTGCACCGTTCGCCGCCGATGCGCTCTACGGGTACGGCTGGACGGAGCTCGAGCTGAAGCGGCCGGAGCCGGCCGTCAGCGCCTTCCGCGATCTGCTCCAGACGTGGCCAGAGCACGCGGCGTCGGACTCGGCGGCGTATCAGCTCGCACGCCTGCTCGTGGATCTCAAGCGCGAGAGCGAGGCCGTCCCGGTGCTCGCCGACTTCACGCAGAAGTACCCGACCTCGAAGCTGGTTCCCGAGGCGCAGTACCTGCTGGGCGTCGCGCGGATCGCCAGCGGCGATGGGCGTCGCGGTGTCGCGGACCTCAAGTCGTTCATCGAGACGCACCCCGACCACGAGCGGGCGGCGGCGGCGCGCAGGCAGGTCACGCAGCAGGCGATCCTTACCGGTGACAAGGCCGAGCTGCAGGAGGCGTACGCCACGCTGATGAGCCAGGCGCCGCCGGCGCCCGAGGCGCTCGCGGAGGCGTTCGCGATCGCCACGCGGCTCGGCAGCCCGAAGGACAAGGAGGCGGCGTGGAAGAAGCTCCGCGCCGAGTTCCCGGCCGATCCCGCGGTCCCCAAGGTCGCCTTCGAGCTGGCCAACGACGCCTTCAACCGCAAGGAGTGGAAGGACGCCGTGACGTACTTCGAGGTCGCGGCGAAGAGCGGCGACGCGAGCGTGCGGGCCGAGTCCTGGCTGCTCGCCGGCGAGTCGGAGCTGAAGCTGAAGCAGTACGCCGCGGCGGAGAAGGCGTTCGAGGCGGTCGGCGACGTCGCGGCGGCCGACGCGACCGTCAAGCACCGTGCGCTCGCGGGTCTCGGTCTGGCGCACGAACAGCAGAGGGAGTACCGGGCCGCGCTCACCGCGTACGAGACCGTCGCGGCGAAGAGCGGCGATGCCGCGCTCCGCGGATGGGCGAAGGAGCGCGCGGCCGCGGTCAAGGACCGGCTCGCCAAGCCGGCGCCGAAGCCGAGCGGGAAACCCGCCCCCAAGTCGAAGGGAGGCTCGTGAAGCGCCGTCGATCGATCCGTGGCCTCGCGCTCCTCGGTGTGTGGGCGCTGCTCGTCGCTGCCGCGCCGTTGCCGCTGGTCCCGCCTCCCCCGGAGCTCACGCGGCTGGTGGCGTTCACGCAGGCGCCGCTCGACAAGCCGCGCGTGGACGTTCCCGGCGTGCCGCTCCCGGCGGCCCCGTCGGTGCTGCCCGCGTTTCCGGCGGCGCCCATCATGTGGCCGGTGACGGCGCGTCCGGTCGCCTTCATCACGCCCCCGCGGGGCTATCCGTGCGTGAGCGCGTGGCTGCCGATCGCGTCGCAGGCGCTCGATTGCGGCAAGGAGCGCTTCCTCAAGGGCGAGTTCGCGGACGCCGTGAAGGCCTTCGAGTCCGCGATCCAGCGCGGCGCGGACCGCGAGTTCATCCAGCAGTCGCGCTACTGGCTCGGCGAGTCGCTCGCGTGGCAGGGCGAGTTCGAGAAGGCGGACTGGACGCTGCGGCAGGTCGGCGGCGGTGGGCTGGTGCGAACCGAATGGGAGGTGTGGGCGGCGCACGCGAGCGGCTGGACGGCGCTGAGCCTTCGCGATCCGACCCGCGCGCGCGACACGTTCGCGCGGCTGCTCGCGGGCGCCGTGCCCTCGTCGATCCAGGGCTGGGCCCGTCACGGGCTCGCGCTCGCGCACTACGCGCTCGGAGAGTACGCGGAAGCGGACCGTGCGTGGACCGGGCTCGGGCGCCGCGGCGTCCCGGCCGCGCTCGCACGGGAGTTCATGTTCTGGGCCGGCGAGGCGGCGGGGCGCGTGGGCGCTCATGGTCGTGCCGAGTCCGAGCTGCGGCGCTTCACGAGCAGCGGCCCGCATCCGCTGCTCGACACCGCCCTGGTGCGCCTCGGATGGTGGACGCTCGAGGGCGGGCGTGCCGCGGAGAGCCTGACCCCCTTCAAGCAGTACCTCGCAGGACCACGGCGACCGGCGCCGAACGCGGAGCTCGACTGGGCGGAGGCCGGGCTGTCCCTCGCGCTCGCCGCGACCGGTGACTGGGACGCGGCGCGCAACGCGGCCCGTGACCTGATCGCCCGCCGCTCGGCGCTCGCCCAGCCGGTGGCGCTGCGGCTCGTGACGAGCGCGCTCGCCGAGCGCAAGGCCGCCGAGGCGGAGGCCCTCGTGCAGGAGCTGCTCGCCGGCGATCTCTCACCGGCGCTCCGCGCGTGGTTGCTGATCGCGAAGGGCGATGCGCAGCGGCTCGAGCGCAATCGTGACGAGGCGCGCACGCAGTACGAGCTCGCGCAGAAGGCCGAGCCCGCGTCCGGGCTCGGCCAGCTGGCGCTGCTCCGGCTCGCGCGCGTCAACTTCGAGCTGCGCGAGTTCGCCCAGGCCGCGACGGAGGCGACGACGCTGCTCTCCACGGTGCTGGCGCCCGAGACGCGGATCACCGGGCTGCTGCTCCAGGGCGAGGCGGCGTACCACGCGGGCCGCTACGCCGTGGCCGACGGCGCGTACCTCCGCGCGCTCGTCGAGTTCCCCAAGCACCCGCAGACCCCGCTCGTCCGGCTGTCGCTCGCGTGGGTGGCGCTTCGCCAGGACAAGCCCGAGGAGGCGCGGCGGCTCTTCCTCGAGTTCGCCCGCTTGATCCCGGACCACCCGCATGCCGCGGACGCCCTGGTGCTCGCCTCGGAGCTGGCGATCGACGCCGGTGAGCTCGACACCGCGCGCGCGGAGCTCGACCGCATCATCGCGGGCCATCCGATGCATCCGCGCACGGAATTTGCGCGGCTCAATCGCGCGATCCTGATGGTCCGGCAGGGGGACTTCGCCCAGGCGCTCCCGGCGCTTCGCGACTGGATCCGCCGTGCGCCCTTCCCGCCGCTGCTCGGCCGCGCGCACGCCGCCCTCGGCACCGCGCTGCTCGCCGCGAACAAGCCGGCGGAGGCCGCGAAGCACTTCACGGCCGCCAAGCGGGAGGGCTCCGGCGCAGTCGCGAGCCTGGGACTCGGCGCGGCGGCGCTCGCCCAGGGACGTCCCGAGGAGGCCGCGCGCGCGCTCACCGACGCGCGGGACAACGGCACGGCCGACATCGCGGCCACCGCGGAGTACGGCCTGGCCGTCGCCGCCTTCGCGAAGGGCCGCGTCCGCGAGTTCAAGGCGCCGGCGCTCGCCGCGCTGCACGCGGCGCCGACGAGCCCGATGGCGCCGCGGCTCCTCTATGTCCTCACGGGCATCGCCGTCGAGGACAAGGACTGGAGTGCTGCCCTCGACCATGCGCGGGCGCTCGCCACCAAGTTCAGCGACGACGAGGCGGCGGACGACGCCCTGGAGCGCATCGGGTCCGCGGCGAGCGAGGCCCGCGCATGGCCCGTCGTCCACGACGCCTACTCGCTCCTGCGGCAGCGATATCCCGGCAGCCCCTTCGTGCCGGCCGCCCGGGTGCTGCTGGCCCAGGCCCTCCTCGAAACCGGACGACCGGATGATGCGCGTCGCGAGCTCGAGCAGCTCACGGCCTCGTCACCGCCCGCCGATGCGCGGCCGTGGATGCTGCTCGCCCGCGCGCGTGAAACGACCGGCGACCGGCGAGGCGCCGTCGAGGCGTACTCGCGCGCGGCCAAGGAGGGCAAGGGCGCCGAGCTCATGCGGGATGCGCTGCTCGGCCAGGCGCGGCTGCTCGTCGCCGAGAAGCGGTGGGACCAGGCGCGCGCGGTGCTCGACCGGCTGCTCAAGAGCCCCGAGCAGGACCTCGTGCTCGAGGCGGCGTTCTCCATCGGCGAGACGTATCGAGCGGAGGGCGACGCGATCGCGGCGACCGAGTACTACATGACCGCGGCCTACCTCGCGCCCGATTCGACGTTCGGCCAGCGGGCGCTCCTCGCCGCCGCGCAGACCTTCGCGGCCGCCAACCACACCGGCGCGGCGGCGACGGTCTACAAGAAGCTCCTCGCCCAGGCTGGCGTGCCGTCCGATCTCGCCGCCGCCGCGCGACAGGGGCTGCAGGCGCTCGAGCGCTGACCGAGGGTCGAGCCGCGCCCCGGGTTTTCCCGGGGCGCGAGCGAGCGCCGGGGGGATAGAGCAGCGCCCCGGGTCTCCCGGGGCGCTTGCGAACGCTGGGGGGTATGGGGGGCCGTTTCGGGGCCCCCCATGAGATCGGTTCGGCACGCGGTTCGCAGCGATCCTCCCGGAGAGAGCCAGGCGGGAGGATCTATGCAACCGTTTTCCGACTTCGCCCTCGCGGCGAGCATTCTCACCTGCGCACTGGGCGCGATCATCCTGTGCGTGCTCGCCTACCGGTACGGCTTCGGCGACGTCACCGAGGAGGCGAGCCAAGCGATGCTGCATCGCGCGTACATGACGCGGCTGGGCCACGTCGCCGGCGTCGTGTGCTTCGCGGTGGCGGCCGGCTTCACGATCGTGGCGCTGGCGGTGCAGCTGCGTGCTCCGGCAACACCGCCCACGGTCCGTGAGACCACGTCGCCGGACGTCGCACGGCAGCTCGAGCGGCTGGAGCAGACGCGGGCGGATCAAGCCGAGCTCGCCGAGCGCTTGCGCATGGTGGGTGAACGGCTGCAGAGCGCGGAAGCCACGATCGGCCGCCTGCGCTCCGAGCAGGCGCGGATGGTGCGTGAACGGCTGCAGGGCACCGAGGCGATGATCGGCCGCCTGCGCTCCGAGCAGGCGCGGATGGTGCGTGAACGGCTGCAGGGGACCGAAGCCATGATCGAACGCCTGCGCTCCGAGCAGGCGCGGATCGTGGCGAGGGTCGGCAAGGTGGAGACGGCGAGCGCAACGCTCAGCGAGGCCGAGCGCTCCGCGCGATCCAGGCCGGCACCGCCGGCCAGCGCATCACCACGTCCGGCCACCCCCGCAATGGCGCCAGCGAGAACGGCGCCGCCGGCCGCTCCCAGACCTCCGAGCTCGGCGGCGACGCCAGCCGCCTCGCCGCCCGGCTCGACGCCGGTCGCTTCGCCGCAACCCGCGCCTGCCATCTCCGGCCCGCCAGCGCCGCCTGTCATCGTGCCGCCCTCGGAATCCGCCTCGCCGGGCTCCGCGCCCCTCGGCGGCGCTGCGTCAGAGTCGGGAAGGGCGTCCGCCGTCCCGCCGGACTCCGCCCGCGGCCAGGGGGCGCCGGCGAGCCAGCCACCCGCCGACGCAGCGCAGGAGGACCAGGACGTCTTCGTACAGGCGCAGCGCGCGATGCATTCGGCCGGCAGCAGGGTGACCAAGCACGTCGAGCGGTTCGCGAAGGACGTGAAGGACACCTTCGTGCACTTCGGTCGCAGCGTCCGCAGCGCGTTCGAGTGACCGTACCCGGTCAAGACCATGACAGCCCCGGCCCTCGCAGGCGAGCTGCACAGTTACGGGCAGAGGCCGCGCGGTTCACGTGCTCCGATAGACGTAGGCGCCCTCGATCCACTCGTCGCCGACCACGCTTCGGCTGACGCGCAACTCCGAGCGGGTGCGAATGGCGCCGCTGAGCGATGCCACGATGCGCTCGTGTGGACTCACAGCGGCGATCTGGCGTAGGTAGAGGTCCTGGATCCCGGCCGCCTTCAGCGCTCGCGTGATGTGGTCGTACGCGGCCCGCACGCCGAGGCGCTCGACCATCGGCATCGACAGCACAAGGCGCCACTCGTCGGCATCGATGTCGTAACTCCAGAACGCGGACCCGACGCGCGCACCCTGGCGATCGAGCTCCTCGAGCAGCTTGCGGCCCGCCTCGATTCGCGAATTCACCAACTCTGTCGTAGCCACGTTAGGACTCCATGCTCGGAATCAGTGATCGCGGCGAGCAGGTCACGCGCTTCCCGCGAGGTTCTCCGCTCGTATCGAGCCTCCTCGCTCCACCGATTCACGGTACTCCAATTCTGATCGAGTAGTGATCCCGGGGGCGCGTCCTGGCGCAGCCGGTGCTCTGGCCCAGCCAGCGCCACGAGGCGCCGCAGCTCATGCGTGTACATGTCCCGAGCGTGCTTCGGTGGGAAGCTGTGCGCTCGCGTCTTCTTCGCGATGCATGCCTTCAACGCACACTCGACCGCGTACCCGGCGAGGTAGTAGGCACCAGCCGGATGCCGCTTCTGGAGCAGCGCCATCGCCGCCCGGAGGTGCAACTCGGCGAGCCGTTGGAACTCCTGGCGCGTCATTGCGGATCTCCCTCGTCCCCGTGCCCGAGGGCTTCGTCCTGCCGCTGTCGTCTGAGCGCGGCCCGGAGCCATGCGCGCTGGTGCCCCCGCAGGCGACCAGAGAGCGTGGAGCCGTATGCCGCTCGGACACAGACGGGTTCGCATCGGTCACGACGATGCTCGCGCGCACGGCGCCCGCCACGTGCTATCCGCCGGGGATCAGGATCTCTCCTTCTTCACCGAGATCCTCCAGCCCCGTTTCGCGTAGTAGCTGTGCCACGCCTTCCGGCCCGAGGTCGACCATCCCGGCGAGCTCGATGAGCTTGGCCCGGCTGATCTGGTCGCGGCGAAGGGCCTCCAGCGCGAGGCTCAAGAAGCGGTGACTGAACTCGTTGCGCGTCGCTTCGTGATCGATCTCGGGTAGAGCCAGGAGTGCCGCGACTTGACGTCCCCTTCCCATCTCCTCCTGGTGCTTGAGCTCCTCCAGTTCGACGTCGCCGAGAAGCCGCAGATTGCGGAGACGGTAGAGAGCAGCGAGGCGGCTCACGCCGAAGTGGCCTGCGAGCTCCGCGACGTCGTAGAGCTGGACGTTGCGCCGGTCGGGTGCTGCCCTGGCGCGTACCTCGACGACGCCGCTCTCGTCGAAAACATCGGCCTGCAGCCGGTTCGGTCCGCCCTTGCCGATCGCGGTCATGAACCGCCGAACGCCTTCCTCCGGCAGGAGGAGGCTCGCGGCAAACGCGTTCGCGCGCACTTCGATCAGGTCGTCACGGTCGACGGTGCGACTAATGGTGCCCAGGCGATCGCGGTCCAGGAGCACGTGGGCGTACTCGTGCGCGTACGAGAACCGGCGCCGCAGGAAATGGTGACTGCGGTTGGCGACCACGAAGAGCCCAACCGTCGGATGGCTCAGCGTCAGTCCTGACACATCGTCGGGGAGGTCTACCAGCGCTGTCCGGACACCCTGGGCCTCGAGCGCCTCGGCCATGTTCGCGATCGGTGCCATGCCGAGTCGCAGCCGCATTCGCTCCTGGTCGGCGACGTGCTCGCCTTGCTGGACGGCCTGCCACCGGCTGCGCGGAGCCGGCAACGGATACACGGCGACCGCGCCGCGGTCCGGATCGATTCCGAGGAGACGCTCCAGATGGCTTACCTGGCGGCCGAGCGCGACGCAGGCGCGGAGGGCGTCCGCGACTTGCTCCTGCTCCACGACATCGGGATGCGCTCGGAAGAGCGCCACGAGGGCGTCGTCCTCGCGGAACTCCTCCGCCAGGAACTCCCGAATGTCCCGTCCGTAGAGGGCGGCGAGTTGATCGAGTTCCAGGCTCGTCACAGCGCGGTTGCCGAGTTCGAACTGCGCCACCGTGGAGCGCGAGACGCCAAGCCGGCCGGCAACGGCCTCCTGGGTCATCCGGCACGCCTCGCGCGCGACTCGGAGTCGCCTTCCGAGTTCTTGCTGGCTGACCGGCATCCTGTTTCCCCCCTACAACGAGCCGTTAGCATCGATGTGACGGTACTTGCCAGTGCACGGCGCGCCGGCAGTGGCCCGAAGGCTATGTTAGCAAATCTAACGTCATTATGTCGATATCATGCTAGATTTAGTTAGGTTGTGATCAAACGGCCTCAAGCCAGCACCAGCGCGAGCCCTTCCACGGCACGGGAAGTCGTCATCGAAGGTGGCGACGAAGCGCGCGTCGCGGGTACGCGCGGCCGTGACGATGGCCGCATCCGCGAAGCTCAGGCGGCCGCCGCGCTGGG
>JACPDG010000112.1 GCA_016184125.1 Candidatus Rokuibacteriota bacterium
TGATCCTGCACCTGCGGGTCAACGAGGACGCGATCGGGCTCTGGGTGCTGAAGACGGCCGGCAACGCGGATATCGTCGAGGCGTACGACCGGCTGCTCGCCGACCACCAGGCCGACTGGCTCGCCCGCGAGGTGCGCCTCTATCTCGGCCGCGTGTTCGAGCGCCTCGACGTCACGTCGCGCTCGATGTTCGCGCTCGTGGAGCCCGGCTCGTGCTTCGCGGGGACGCTGCTCGAGCTGGCGCTCGCAGCGGACCGCTCGTACATGCTGCTCGGCACGCGCGAGGGCGAGGATCGGCCTCCGGCCGCGGTGCGGGTGACCGCGCTGAACTTCGGCGCCTATCCGATGCCGAACGGCCTCACCCGTCTCGAAGCCCGGTTCCTCGGCGAGCCGGGGCGCGTCGACGACCTCAAGGGACGCATCGGCCAGGACCTGGATGCGGACGCCGCGGCGGACGCCGGGCTCGTGACGTTCACGCCGGACGACATCGACTGGGACGACGAGGTGCGGATCGCGATCGAGGAACGCGCGGCGTTCTCACCGGACGCGCTGACGGGCATGGAGGCCTCCCTGCGCTTCGCCGGTCCGGAGACGCTCGAGACGAAGGTGTTCGCGCGGCTGTCCGCCTGGCAGAACTGGATCTTCCAGCGCCCGAACGCCGTGGGGCCCAGGGGCGCCTTGCAGGTGTACGGCACCGGGCAGCGTGCCGAGTTCGACCCGAGGAGAGTGTAGGAGCATGTCGGAGAATCGAGGCGTCGACTACGTGGAGCGGATCCCGAACAACGTGAGCCTCCGGGAGAACCGCCGGCTCCTGCGCGCGCTCGAGGACTGGCAGCCGCGCTTCCTCGAGTGGTGGAAGGAGATGGGGCCCGAAGGCTTCCAGGCCAAGGACGTGTACCTCCGCACCGCGATCAGCGTCGACCGGCAGGGCTGGGCGCACTTCGACTACGTGCGCATGCCGGAGTACCGCTGGGGTATCTTCCTCGCGGAGCCCGAGCCCGGGCGCGTCGTCCCGTTCGGTGACCACAAGGGCCAGCCGGCGTGGCAGGACGTGCCGGGCGAGCATCGCGGCACGCTCCGCCGGCTGATCGTCACGCAAGGCGACACGGAGCCGGCGTCGGTCGAGCAGCAGCGCCATCTCGGCCGCACGTGCCCGTCGCTCTACGACCTGCGCAACATCTTCCAGGTGAACGTCGAGGAAGGCCGGCACCTGTGGGCGATGGTCTACCTGCTCCACGCGCACTTCGGACGCGACGGACGCGAGGAGGCGGAGGAGCTGCTGCGCCGCCGCTCCGGCGACCGCGACAACCCGCGCATCCTGGGCGCGTTCAACGAGCGCACGCCCGACTGGCTCAGCTTCTTCATGTTCGCGTTCTTCACCGACCGCGACGGCAAGTACCAGCTCGCGTCCCTGGCCGAGAGCGGCTTCGATCCGCTGTCGCGCACGTGCCGGTTCATGCTGACCGAGGAAGCGCACCACATGTTCGTCGGCGAGACGGGCGTGACGCGCGTGGTCCAGCGGGCCTGCGAGCTGATGCGGGAGCACCGGACCGACGACGTCCGGCGATACGGGGCGATCGACCTGCCGACGATCCAGCGGTACCTCAACTTCCACTGCTCGGTCTCGCTCGACCTCTTCGGGTCCGAGCTCTCCACGAACGCCGCGAACTTCTACACCGCGAGCCTGAAGGGGCGCTTCGAGGAGACGAAGAAGGACGACGACCACGCTCTCAAGGACGCCACGTACCCGGTGACGGAGCTCGACGGCGGACGCGTCGTCGTCCGCCAGGAGCCGGCGCTGACGGCGCTCAACGAGCGGCTGCGCGACGACTACATCGCCGACTGCCAGCGCGGCGTCGACCGCTGGAACCGGGTGATCCGCGACCACGGCATCGACGTGGAGCTCCGGCTTCCCCATCGCGGCTTCAACCGAGAGATCGGCATGTTCGCCGGGGCGTACGTCACGCCGGACGGCAGGATCGTGCACAAGGAGGAGTGGGAGGCGCGGCGCGACGAGTGGCTCCCGACCCGGGCCGATCAGGAGTACGTCGCGAGCCTGATGGCGCCGGTCACGGCGCCGGGCAAGTTCGCGAACTGGATCGCGCCGCCGGCCCGCGGCATCAATGGCAAGCCCGTCGACTTCGAGTACGTCCGGCTCGCGTGACGCGGGCCGCGGGAGAGTGCAGTGCCAGACGCGCGGAGGGGCAACCATGCCGAAGGTGATCGAACCGAAAGCGCTCGGGGCTCCGCTCGGGATGTATTCGCACGGCGTGGTGGTCCCGGCCGGGGAGCTGGTCGTCGTCGCCGGGCAGGTCGGCATCGGCCCGAGCGGCACGGTCGCGAACGACGTCGTCGCGCAGACGAAGCAGGCGTTCGCGAACGTGCGGGCGGTCCTCGAGGCGGCCGGATGCAGCTTCCGCGACGTCGTCAGGCTCCAGACCTTCCTGACGCGCGCTGACGACATCCCCGGCTTCATGCGGGCGCGCGAAGAGGTCTTCGCCGAGGCGTACCCGCACGCTCAGTACCCGCCGAACACGCTGCTCGTGATCAGCCGGCTCGTGCGCCCCGATCTGCTCGTCGAGATCGAGGCGATGGCGGTACGCGCCCCCCGCGGTCACGCGCGGAGAAGCGGCGCCGGTTCCGCGAAGCGTGCGCGGAGCGCGGGGACGAAGCGGTCGCGCGCAGTCAAGGCGCCGGCGCGCGCCAAGCGCCAGCGCTGAGCGGTAGGCGCGGAGGGTGGCGGAGCCACGGAGACGCGGGCGATCGTGAGGGCGGCAGGCGTCCGGGTGTGCGCTTCTCGGCAGTCTCGGGCGCGCTGGGGCTCCGGCTCGGGGATCGGCCGCGGGCCCGGCTCGCCCGGCTGCTGCGGCTGCTCCGGCGGCAACGGTCAGGTTCGGGCGACGCACGGCGCGGAGAGCGTTGCATGCCGAGCCGGTGGGCCAATATCGGGGCCCCTATGAGAGCCCGACAGACGCTGTGTGTGATCGAGGAGCGCTCTGGCTGTGCCGGGGGCGTTGCCGAACGCTGGAGGTGTGGGGGGCCCGGTGAGAGGCTCGCATCATCGAGGGCCGTCCCGGGTGTCCCGGGACGGCTCCGAGCGCTGGGGGGGTTGGGGGGCCATGTCGGGGCCCCCCATGATAATGTCGGCTCAGTAACGGCGCTCGCGATCGATGTATGTGGTCTCACCGGACCGCGTCATCGCGACGATCGCCAGGATCACCACCACGAGGAGCGCGGCGCCGACGATCACCGCTGCCGTCGGCGACAGCCCGAAGATCGCCGTCCGGTCGCTGGCCGCGCCGCGCGGGAGCGCCGCACCGCTGTCGTCGCGACGTTCGTTCTTGACCGTCGTCTCGTCCTTCTTGTCGATGCTCACGCCGAGCCCGGGCCGCGCGTCGCTGCCGGGCGAGGACTGCGTGGACCGGTTCTCGGCCTTCACGTCGACGTCCTTGGATGCCTGTTCGGAACCCTGTGCGGGCGCGGACGCCTGCGGGGTCTGGGTCGACGACTCGCCGCTGGACCCGGCGGGCGCCTGCGCGAGCGCGGGCGCGACGACCATGCCGAGCGCCAGGAACGTTCCGACCACCAACGCCAAAGCTTTCATGGCGCACCTCCTCCCTCATTCGGAGCAACGGAGGTGCCAGTCAGGGGCGCGAACGTAATTGTGACAAGGAGCGCATGATGAACGCCGCCGACCATCTCCCGAGCGAGGTCAACGTCGCGACGTACTTCGTCGACCGAAACGTGGAGGAGGGGAGGGGCAGCCGAATCGCGTTCATCTGCCTCGGCGACGGCGGCACGCGGAGGCTCACGTACGCCGACGTGCAGGATCTCGCGAACCGCACCGGCAACGCGCTGCTCGAGCTCGGCGTGGAGCTGGAGGACCGCGTGCTCGTGCTGTGTCTCGACGCGCCGGAGTTCCTGGGCGCGTTCTGGGGCGCGATCAAGATCGGCGCGGTGCCCGTGCCGGTCAACACGCTGATGCGCGCGCAGGACTACCTGTACTTCCTCGACGATTCCCGGGCGAAGGCCGCCGTCATCTCCGCGCCGCTCCTCTCGGAAGCCGGACCGATCCTCGGTCAGGCGCGCTACCTGCGTCACGTGCTGATCGCCGGCGGCGCGCCCAAGCCGTACCTCTCGTTCGAGGACCGCGTCGCGAAGGCGTCGCCGAAGCTCGCCGCGGCCGCGACATCGCGGGACGACGCCGCGTTCTGGCTCTACTCCTCGGGCTCGACGGGTTTCCCGAAGGGGGCCGTTCACCTCCAGCACGACATGGTCGTGTGCCAGGAGACGTACGCGAAGCAGGTGCTCGGCATCAGGCCGACCGATCGCGTGTACTCCGCCGCGAAGCTGTTCTTCGCGTACGGGCTCGGCAACGCCGGCTACTTCCCGATGGGCGTGGGCGCCGAGAGCGTGCTCTATCCCGGGCGGCCGACGCCGGACGGCGTGTTCGATCTCCTGCATCGCGAGCGCCCGACCATCTTCTTCGGCGTGCCGACGCTCTACGCCGGGATGCTGGCCATCAAGGACGCGGAGCGCCGGTGGGATCTCTCGTCGCTGCGGCTCTGCGTCTCCGCGGGCGAGGCGCTGCCCGAGGAGATCTACACGCGGTGGCGCGAGCGGTTCGGCGTCGAGATCATCGACGGGATCGGCACGACCGAGATCCTCCACATCTTCCTGTCGAACCGGCCGGGCGCGGTGCGACCCGGATCGTCGGGGCTTGCGGTTCCGGGCTACGAGGCGGTCATCGTCGACGAGGCCGGCCTCCCCGTCCCGCGCGGCGAGATCGGGAACCTTCGCGTCAACGGCGACTCCACGATGGCCTACTACTGGAACAAGCACGAGAAGACGAAGGAGACGCTCCACGGCCCGTGGATCCAGACGGGCGACAAGTACTCGCAGGACGCGGACGGCTACTTCTGGTACGCGGGACGCGCCGACGACATGCTGAAGGTCGGCGGCATCTGGGTGTCGCCCGTGGAGGTCGAGGCCACGCTGATCAAGCACCCGGCGGTGCTCGAGGCCGCGGTCGTGGGGCAGGAGGACGAGGAGCGGCTCGTCAAGCCGAAGGCCTTCGTGGTGCTCAAGGAGCCGGCGAGCGCGGGGCCCGCGCTCGCGGACGAGCTGAAGGCCTTCGTGAAGGACAAGATCGCGCCGTACAAGTACCCGCGCTGGATCGAGTTCGTCGCCGAGTTGCCGAAGACCGCGACCGGCAAGATCCAGCGGTTCAAGCTCCGGACATCCTGATGCTCGACCACGCGGTCTTCGATCCCGCGCTGGAGACGATGTCGCGCGACGCGCTCGTCGCGCACCAGTCTCGCCGCGTCCGCGCGATGGCGGAGGCGCTGCTCGCTCCCGGCGGCGGGAATCCCTTCGTGCGGCGGAAGTGGCGCGACGCCGGCATCACGTCCGCCGACGACCTCCGGTCGCCCGATGATTTCCGGCGCCTGCCGTTCACACGCAAGGCCGAGCTCGTCGAGGACCAGGCGGCGAACGCTCCGTTCGGCACGAACCTGACCTTCCCGCTCGATCGCTACATCCGCGTCCACCAGACGTCGGGCACGACCGGGCATCCCATCCGCTGGCTCGAGACCGAGGAATCCTGGACGTGGTGGGCGCGGTGCTGGGCGTTCGTGCTTCGCGCCGCCGGCGTCGGCCCGGGTGACCGCCTGTTCTTCCCGTTCTCCTTCGGGCTGTTCGTCGGCTTCTGGGGCGGTTTCGAGGGCGCTCGCGCCATCGGCGCCATGTCGATCCCCGCGGGTGGACAGGACTCGGGGGCGCGGCTCGCGTGGATGGAAAGCCTGGGCGCGACCGCGCTCGTCTGCACGCCGTCGTACGCACTCCACCTCGCCGAGGTCGCGCGCGAGCGCCGCCTGGATCTCGCGAAGCTGCCGGTCCGCATCACGATCCACGCCGGCGAGCCGGGCGCCGGCATCCCGAGCGTGCGCGCGCGCATCGAGGAGGCGTGGGGTGCCCGCGCCTTCGATCACGCGGGGATGACCGAGATCGGCGCGTACGGCTACGAGTGCACGGAGCAGGCCGGGCTCCACGTGAACGAGTCGGAGTTCATCGCCGAGGTCCTCGATCCGGTAACCCACGAGCCCGCGACGGAGGGCGAGCTGGTGCTGACCAACCTCGGCCGGATCGGATCGCCCACGATCCGCTATCGCACCGGCGATCGCGTGCGCGTCGCCGACCGGCCATGCGCCTGCGGCCGGACGTTTCTCCGCCTGGAGGGCGGGATCCTCGGGCGGCTCGACGACATGCTCATCGTCCGCGGTGTGAACGTGTTCCCCTCCGCGATCGAGGGCATCGTGCGGCGCTTCCCGGTCATCGACGAGTTCCAGATCGAGGTCTTCCACGACGGCCACCTCGACGAGGTGCGCCTCAACGTCGAGGCCGGCGACCGCGTCGCCGCCCGACTCGTCCAGCAGGCGCTGCGCGTGGACCTCGGCATCCGGGTGGATGTCGTGGCCGTGCCGCCCGGCACGCTGCCGCGGTGGGAGCTCAAGGCGAAGCGCGTGGTCCGGCGCTGATCGGCGTCGTCGCGGTGCGCGCGATCCGGACTCGGCGCGGCGGCGGTTTACCGTCGCAGGCCCCCTGACGGGGTGCCGGCGCCGGAGGAGTAGTGGAGGGCGAGCCAGACCGTCGGCTCGTACGTGTCGGTCCACTCGACGCGGTGCCGGCGGTGCGCGGGGATCAGCACGTAGTCGCCGGGCCGCATCACGCGCGGCTCGCTCTCGCCCTCGAACCGGAGCCCGGCGCTGCCACGGAGCACGACGACCCACTCGTCGCGCTCCTGGTCGTACCACTCGCCGGGCGGCGTCGCGTGACCGGTCGAGACGATGCGCTCGAGTCGCAGCGCGGGTGTCTCGATGAGCGCATCGAGCCGCTCGTCGGCGAGCGCGGCGGGCACGTCCGCGAAGAGATTGTCGACCACGTCAGTCCGCCGTCAGGTCAGGCGGCAGTACGGGTACGGCACCCGAACATGATGCGATGCCCGTCCACCGTTCGAATCCCGAACTCCCGCATGCCCCAGGGCTCGTTTCGGATTGTCTTGATCAGCGTCGCGTCGTTCGCGGTCACCGCGCCGCGTACAGCTGATCGATGTCGTCGACTTCCAGGTACGCGAAGTACGAGTGATCACCCAGTTCCTCGGGAGACAGTGCATCCCGGCACTCGCCGGCCATGATGAAGCACTGATCCCTCACGAAGAAGCGCCAGCCCGGATCGCCGATCTCTCTCACATCGAACCCCAGGACGTCGCGATAGTACCGGGCCGACCGCTCGAGATCGTGCACGGCGATGACGTATCTCGAGTGACGGATCATTCGGCAGTGTTCCTGCTAGGTTTCAGCGGACCACTGCAAGCGAGGGCTGCGCGCACCGTTCTCCGAGACGAAGGTGTGCACGGCCTCCAAGGCGGCTTCCCCGTCTACGCACAACCGCGCCGGGGGATCGACACGTTCCCCACCCACGACCAACTCGACCCTGCCTTCGGGTCTTCGAGGATCGAGCACGGTCCACCGATCGTTCGCGTTCTCGGCAACCTCCACGACGAACCTGTTGGGTCCCCCACCGACCGTGATGGTCGCGCCAGACGGCAGCTCGACCACCAGCAGGGTGTGGTCCGCTCCGTCGAGACTTCGGACGGCCATCTCGATCTCCGGGTGGCTCGCGTCAAGATCGACCCGCCCATCCAGGTACAGAGCAATCATGGGGCTACTCTCGCGCTGCCCAACGCGCGCGGTCAGCGACCGGAGCGAGCAACGCGAGGGTACAGACCGGGTAGATTGGTAACAGATCTGACCGGGAACATGGGTAACACCGCGTAGGGTGTTCACCGGGAGGTGAACATGCCCTGGGCGGA
>JACPDG010000046.1 GCA_016184125.1 Candidatus Rokuibacteriota bacterium
GCGTCGGTCGCGTCACCCGACGTCCGCGCCGACACGACGAGGACGTCGGCGGCCGCCCCATGCAGGACCGCCCGCTTCTCACCGTCCAGCACCCAGCCGTCGCCGTCGCGCCTGGCCCGCACGGCGACACGCGCGAGGTCGTAGCGCGCGCCGGGCTCGGTGTGCGCGAAGGCCATCTTCGTCTTGCCCTGGATCAGGGAGGGCAGGATCCGGTTCTGCTGCGCCGGGGTGCCTGCCCGCGACACGAACTGCCCGCCGAGCCCGACGGTCCCGAGATACGGCTCGACGAGGAGCCCCTCGCCGATCGCCTCCATCACGATCATCACGTCGACGGCGGTGCCGCCGAACCCGCCGTGCGCCTCGGCGAACGGCAGGCCGAGCAGGCCCATCTCCGCGAGCGCCGCCCAGACGTCCTCGCTGTAGCCCGACGGCGAGCCGAGGATCTTGGCGCGCGCGTCGAAGGTGTAGTGGGTCGTCACGAAGCGCTTGATCGTGTCCGAGAGCAGCTGCTGCTCGTCGCTCAGGTCGAAGTTCATCGATCCCTCTTCCCGGCGCTCGCCGGCACCGTGATCACTGGGCCCCGGCCGGCAGCCCGAGCGTCAGCTTCGCGATGATGTTCCGCTGGATCTCGTTCGATCCGGCGTAGATGGTGGCCTTGCGGAGGTTGCAGTAGCGCGCGGCCAGCCGGGCCGAGAACTCGTCGAACTCGGCGTTCGGACCGATCGGCCGGAACGCCTGCGCGAGCGGTCCCGCCGCCTGCATCATCAGCTCGGTGAGCGCCTGCTGGATCTCCGTGCCCTTGATCTTCAGCAGCGACACCTCGGCGCCCGGCGGCCGGCCGCCGCGGAGCTGGTCGAGGAACCGCATGTTCGTGATCTCGAGCGCCATGAGCTCGACCTCGACCCGCGTGAGCCGGTCGCGGAAGCGCGGGTCCTCGATGAGCGGACGGCCGTGCTTCGTGTGCGCGGCCGCGAGCTCCTTCACGCGCGCCAGCTCGCGCTTGCAGAAGCCGACGCGGCCCGTGCCCATGCGCTCGTAGCCGAGCAGGTACTTGGCGACCGTCCAGCCCCTGTTCTCCTCGTGGACTAGGTTCTCGACGGGGACCTTCACCTCGTCGAAGAACACCTCGTTGACCTCGCGGCCGCCGTCCATCAGCACGATCGGGCGCACGGTGATGCCGGGCGACGTCATGTCGATCAGGAGGAACGAGATGCCCTCCTGCCGCTTGTCCCGCGTCGGATCCGTGCGGACGAGACAGAAGATCCAGTCGCCGTAGTGACCGAGCGTCGTCCAGATCTTCTGGCCGGTGACGACGTAGTGGTCGTTCTGCCTGACGGCCCGGGTCTTGAGCGCCGCGAGGTCGGAGCCGGCGCCCGGCTCGGAGTACCCTTGCACCCAGAAGTCGTCGCCGTCGTAGATGCGTGGCAGGAAGCGCTTCTTCTGCGCGTCGGTGCCGAACCGGAGGAGCACCGGCGCGCACATGCGCACGCCGAACGACACGATCGGCGGCGTGCCGACCCAGGCGCACTCCTCCTCGAAGATGTAGCGCTGCACGACGTTCCAGCCGGTCCCCCCCCATTCGACCGGCCAGTCGGGCGCGACCCACCCCTTCTTCGCGAGGATCTTGTGCCACCGGAGCAGGTCGTCCTTCGTGAGCTCCCTGTACTCGACGACCTTCTCCCGCAGGTCGCCGGGCAGGTTCGCGCTCAGCCAGCCGCGCACCTCGTCGCGAAAGGCCAGTTCCTCGGCCGAGTAGTTGAGGTCCATGCCGTGCTCCTCCTCGTACGCGGACGGTGGCCCGTCCAGCAGCAGAGGAAATGGTATCAGCGCGAAGCCGGCGACGGAGGCGGGATCGTCGTGCATGCGCGGCCATGAGGCACGCGCATCAGCCGCATGCCGCCGCGCTATCATTCCGACCACGTCCCATGGAGCTCGAGGTCAGACGAATTCGTCCCGAGGACGCCGAGACGCTCGCCGCGCTCCGCCGCAAGGCGCTCGAGGCCCATCCACTCGCGTTCGGGGCCTCCATCGAGGACGATCACGTGCTGTCGCCGGACTTCATGCCGTCGCTCGCGCAGACCGAGGACTCGGTCGTGTTCGGCGTCTTCGTCGACGGCAGCCTCGGCGGGATGGTCGGCGTCCATCGCGGCCGGCACGTCAAGGCACGGCACACGGCCCACGTCTGGGGCATGTACGTCAGCGCCCGCTTCCGGTGCCGGGGCGCTGGCGCGGCGCTGCTCCGAGCCGCGATCGAGCATGCGCGCGCGTGGTCCGGCGTCGTGCAGGTCGAGCTCGCTGTCAGCGATGCGGCTCCGGCCGCCCGACGGCTCTACGACCGCGCCGGCTTCCGGGAGTGGGGACGCGAGCCGCGCGCGCTCTCGTGGCAGGGCCGCACGGTCGACGAGGCGCACCTGGTGCTCGAGCTCTGACCCGATCGACGCGTGTGCTAGCATCGCGCGCACCCCGGGCATGTGAACGAATCGGGAGGGTGAGGATGGGGACGTTTCGTCTCTACACGACGGCCGACGGGAGATCCCGGATCGAGCGGATCGATCTCGGAACGAGTCCCGACTGGACCAAGGGCCTCGCCGCGACGCAGATCTCGTTCCGGGTGTGGCCGGCCGGCGAGTTCCTCGACTGGCACCCCGCGCCGCGACGGCAGTTCGTCATCATCCTCTCCGGACAGCTCGAGATCGGCCTCGGCGACGGTACGAAGCAGGTGTTCGGGGCCGGCGATGCGCGGCTCGTGGAGGACACCACCGGTCAGGGACACACGACGCGCGTGGTCGGCAACGAGCCGTGCATCACCGCGACGATCCCGCTCGCCCAGCCGTGAGGTGAACCGACGCATGCCGACGATCCTCTTCGCGCCCCTGCAGCCCGACGTCATCCTCGACATCGCGCGGCCCTTGACGCCCCCCGGCTTCGAGCTCGCCGCCGCCGACTTCGGCACGCCGGGCTTCTATCAGGCCGCAGCCGACGCCCAGTACTTCCTCGGCCTCGCGCGCGGGATGGGCGGCGAGTTCTTCCGCGCCGCGCCCCGGCTCCGGCTCGTGCAGCTCCTGAGCGCGGGCTACGACCGCGTCGATATCGAGGCCGCGCGCAAGGCCGGCGTGCCCGTGGCCAACAACGGCGGCGCCAACGCGATCGCCGTCGCGGAGCACACGATGCTGCTGATCCTGGCCGTGCTGAAGAAGCTGGTCCGGGTGCACAACAACGTCATCTCCGGGAAGTGGCGGGTCGGCGACCTCGCGGACCCGAGGCTCCACGAGGCGGCCGGCAAGACGCTCGGCATCGTGGGGCTCGGGAACATCGGCAGGAAGGTGGCCCGCCGGGCGCGCGCGCTCGACATGCGCGTGCAGTACTACGACATCCGGCGGTTGACCGAGGACCAGGAGGACGCGCTCGGCGTGCGGTTCGTGCTCTACGCGGAGCTCTGCCGCACGTCCGACGTCGTGAGCCTGCACGTGCCGCTCGACGATTCGACGCGCGGCATGGTCGGCAGGCGCGAGCTCGCGACGATGAAGCCGGGCGCCGTACTCATCAATACTTGCCGGGGCCCCGTCGTGGACGAGGACGCGCTCGTGACGGCGCTCCGCGAGGGGCGGCTCGGCGGCGCCGGCCTGGACGTCATGGTCGACGAGCCTCCGGCGCCGGACCACCCGCTTCTTGCGTTGCCGAACGTGACCATCACGCCGCACTCGGCGGGGCCGACGTGGGAAAACTGGGTGGCGAGGTTCCGCAACGGGTTCGACAACATCCAGCGCGTGGCGGCCGGGCGGGGGCCGCTGTGGGTCATTCCCGAGCTCCTGTGACGCTCGATCTCGACGCTGCCCTCCGCCGGCTCGGCTACGACGCGTTCCGGCGGGGCCAGCGCGAGGCCATCGAGACCCTGCTCGACCGCGGCCATCTGCTGCTCGTGGCGCCGACCGGCGGCGGCAAGAGCCTCACGTACCAGCTGCCGGCGAGCCTGCTCCCGGGGACGACGCTCGTGATCTCGCCGCTCGTCTCGCTCATGCACGATCAGGTCGACGCGCTCGGTGCACGCGGCGTCGCCGCCACCTACCTCGCGTCCACGCTCGAAGCTGGCGAGGCCCGGCGCCGATTCGCGCGGCTGGCGCACGGCGCGTTCAGTCTCGTCTACGTCGCGCCCGAGCGGCTCGGCACGCCCGGCTTCCGGGACATCCTGAAGTCGCTCGACTGCCCGCTGGTGGCGGTGGACGAGGCGCACTGCATCAGCGAGTGGGGGCACGACTTCCGCCCGGAGTACCTTGCGATCGGCGGCCTGCTCGCCGAGCTGAAGCCGCCACGCGTGCTCGCGTGCACCGCGACCGCGACCCCGGTCGTCCGCGACGAGATCGTCACGCGGCTCGGACTGCCGGCCGACACGCCCCAGATCGTGCACGGCTTCGCGCGACCGAACCTGGCGCTGCGCGCGCTCGAGGCGACGAGCGCTCGTGAGCGGAACCGGCACGTCGACGCGGTCCTCGCCGAGGCGCTCGGCCGTCCCGGCGCGGGACGCGGACGCGCGATCGTCTACGCCGCCACGCGGAAGAGCGCCGCCGCCGAGGCGCTCAGGCTCGCCGCACGCCGCTGGCGGGCGGACGCGTATCACGCGGGCCTCAACGGCGCGACGCGGGATCGCGTGCAGCGCGACTTCGCGGAGGGCCGGCTGGAGATCGTCGTCGCGACCAACGCGTTCGGCATGGGGATCGACCGTCCCGACGTCCGCGCCGTCGTGCACCTGAGCCCGCCGGGCTCGATCGAGGCGTACTACCAGGAGGTGGGCCGCGCGGGGCGCGACGGGCAGGACGCCATCGGCCTGCTGCTGGTGAGCCCGAGCGATCTGCCGCTCAGACGCGCGCTGCTCGAGCGCGGGGGCGAGGACGGGGCGCCGCCCGATCCGGCCGTGCTCGAGCACAAGTGGGGTCTTTTCCTCGAGCTCATCCGCTGGGCGGATGGCGGCAGTTGCCGGCACGACGCGATCCTGCGCTACTTCGGCGACGAGGCGGAGACCCTTGCCGGCTGTGGCCGCTGCGACGTGTGCCAGGCGCTCGCGCACGGCGACCAGGCGCAGGACCCGGACACGGTGACGCTCGTCGTGCGCAAGGCGCTGTCCGGTGTCGCGCGCGTCCACGAGCGCTTCGGGCTGGGGATGGTGTTGAAGCTCATCCGGGGCGAGGACGATCCGCGACTTCAACGCGCCGGCCTGACGCGCGTGCCGACGTTCGGCAATCTCCGTGAGCACCCGGACGACTGGCTGCTCCGCGTGCTCCGTCGCTGCGTCGCGGCGGGATGGGTGAGCTTCAGCGGTGGAGACCGGCCCGTGGTGCTCCTGACGGCCGAAGGCCGAGCGGTGATGAAGGGCACGACGCCGGCGCGCATCCTGCTGCCGCCGCTGCCGGGTGCGACCGGCGCAGCGGGCAGGCGCGACGATGCGGCAGCGCCGGCACGCGGGGACGTCGCACGCGGCGGCGGGGTGCGCGCGAGCGAAACCGACGTGCTCGACGACCTCGGCCAGGTCGTCTTCGACGCCCTGCGCCGGCATCGGCTGGTGCTGGCGCGCGAGGCGGCCGTGCCACCCTACGTCATCGCGAGCGACCGCACGCTACGCGACATCGCCCGGCTCAGGCCGCGCACGCTCGACGAGCTCGCGCTGGCGCACGGGATCGGGTCGCACAAGCTCGAGCACTACGGCGACGGGCTGCTTCGCATCGTCCGGGAGGCGCTCGCCGGAGCGTCGGCGTGAGCCGCTGGTCGAGGGCGAGAACGAGCCGCATTGGGGGAACGAGCGAGACCGAGCAGCGTCCCGGGTACCCCGGGGCGCTTGCGAGCGGTGGGGGGGTGTGGGGGACCCTTCGGGGTGCCCCACGTGATTACATGATCAACAACGCCGGGATCGGTGTCGGCGGCGAGGTCCGCGACCTCTCGCTGGATCACTGGCGGCGCGTCGTCGACGTGAACCTCTGGGGCGTGATCCACGGCGTGATGGCCGCATATCCCGCCATGGTGCGCCAGCGCGCGGGTCACGTCGTGAACATCGCGTCGCTCGCCGGTCTCGGGGCGTCGCCCACCATGACGCCGTACGCCATGACCAAGCACGCGGTGGTCGGCCTGTCGACGTCACTCCGTGCCGAGGCAGCCGACCTCGGCGTGCGCGTGAGCGTGGTCTGTCCCGGCTTCGTGCAGTCCGGGATCTACGACGCGGCGACGGTCGTGAACGCGCGGAAGGAGCTCGTCATGGCTCGTGTGCCGTTCCGCCCGATCCCGGCGCCGCGCGCGGCAGCGGCGATCCTGCGCGGGGTCGAGAAGAACCGCGCCATCATCGTGTTCCCGTTCTACGCGCGGCTGCTGTGGGGCCTGCGCCGGTTGCATCCCTCGTTGCTCGCGCCGCTCGAAGCCAGGATCGTGCGCGACTTCCGCGCGGTCCGTACCACCCCGGAGCCCTGACGGGCGGCAGCGATCGGGGCTCCCCGCTAGAGCGCCCGGCGCAGCACCTGCGCCACGGACTCCGGCGCGAACCCGAGCTGCAGCAGCGCCGCGCCCCGGTCGAAGTACTCGCGATACCGGGCGATGCGGCCGCCGTCGAGCTCGAACAGGCTCATGCCCCGGAAGCGAATCGCCCGGCCCGCGCTCCGCGGGATGGCGTCGCTCACGACGTAGCTGAACGTCCACTCCGCAGCCGCGCGGGCGCCGGTCTCGACGATGGTGTCCATGCGCCACGCGTAGTCGCGGCCCTCGCGGAACATCCGCTCGAACATCGCGCGCAGCGCCGGCTCACCGGCGTGCGGGCCGTAGAACCCGTCGACGTAGGTCGCGTCGGCCGTGAAGCACGCGACCAGGCCCGCCACGTCGCGACGGTTGAATGCTGCGGCGAACGTCTCGACGATGCCCATGGCTTCTCCGGTTGCGCGGGCTACGGCTGGATCCCGCGCAGGAACTGCGTCCGCGCCTGGCCGCCCGCCATGATGAACGAGAGATCGCTCCCCCCGAGGACGAAGCGAGCCCCCATCCGGATGTACTTCTCCATCGTGGGCGGATCGTAGATGCCGCCCATCCCGACGTGCTTGCCGTGCCGCTTGCACGCGGCGACGACCCGCTCGTACGCGGCGGCGACCCGGGGCTCGTCGAACTGGCCCGGGATGCCCATCTCGAGCGTGAGGTCGTTGGTCCCGATGAGCAGCACGTCCACGCCCGACACGGCGGCGATCGCGTCGGCGTTCTCGATGCCGCGCGGGGTCTCCAGCGAGCTGGCCCGCGGCCAGGCGCTCCTTCGCCTTGTTCGGGATCGTCGTCATGCGTGACCTCCAGATCATGGGGGGACATCGATGCGCCCCAAGCCCCCCGCGCTCGGAGCCGTCCCGGGGGGTGCGCGGACGCACCCGTGAAACCCGGGACGGCCCTCGATGATCTGCTTCGTTCCCGGGCTCGACGCTGGCAGCCCCGGTTGGCACTGCCGGCGATACTGTGCCGACCACCGTGGCGGAGTCAAGGCGCGCGCCGGCCCGGCCGCCGTGGGCCAGGTAGCGGAGAGACGTGCAGCAGCATCACTGCTGGTCTGCACGTGTTCCTGATCGTCACTCCGCTCGGCCCGCGAAATCCCCGCAAACGTCTCAGCGACGGGCCGGCCGCACGGGTGGTACGCCAAGAGAGGGGATGATGCCGGCCGATGCCGCCAGGGATCAAGTGGTCGAGCCGCCTGAGCGTCAAGCTGCCGGCCGTCATCGCCGTGATCATCGTCGTGGTCCTCGGCAGCCTGGTGATCGTGGCCGTGCGCGTCCAGCGCCGGCACCTCACCACCGAGGTGGTCCGGAGCGCCGCCCTGTTCAGCGACACGATCAAGAGCAGCACCTACCACTTCATGCTCGAGGACCGCCGGGACGAGGTCTACCGGATCATCGAGACCATCGGCGGCCAGAGCGGTGTCGAGCGGGTCCGCATCTTCAACAAGGACGGCCAGATCACGTTCTCCACCGACCGCTCCGAGATCGGCGGCCTCGTCGACAAGCGGGCGGAGTCCTGCTACGCGTGCCACGCGACGGACCAGCCGATCGCGCGGCTCGCGCTCACGTCGCGCAGCCGGATCTACCGTCACAACGGCGACCGCATCCTCGGCATGGTGACGCCGATCTACAACGAGCCGAGCTGCACGAATGCCAGCTGCCACTTCCACCTGCCCGGCCAGCGCGTGCTCGGGGTGGTCGACATCGGCCTGTCGCTCGGCGAGATCGATCGCGGCATGCTCGCGCTCGAGCGCCGGATGCTCGCGCTGTCGTCCGCGGTCGTGGCCGGGCTCGTCGCCATCGTGGCGGTGGCCGCGCGCCGGGTCGTGGTGCGCCCCGTGAGCCAGCTGCTCGCCGCCACGGAGCGGGTCGCCGACGGCGACCTCGAGCAGCGGATGACGGTGCGGTCCGCCGACGAGATCGGCGCGCTCGCCGCCTCGTTCAACCACATGACCGAGTCCTTGCGGCGCGCCCGGAGCGAGATCCGGGAGCTGATGGACGGGCTGGAGCGACAGGTCGAGGAGCGCACCGCGGCGCTGCGCTCCGCCCAGAACCAGCTCGTCCAGTCGGAGAAGCTCGCGTCGCTCGGCAAGCTCGCCGCGTCGATCGCGCACGAGATCAACAACCCGCTCTCGGGAATCCTCACGTCGTCGAAGCTCCTGCTGAGGACCGTCGACGAGGGCCGGCTACCGGACGATGCGGCGCCGCTGTTCGCGCGGCATCTCGGGCTGATGGAGCGTGAGACGCACCGCTGCACCGCGATCGTGCGCAACCTGCTCGACTTCGCCCGCCAGCGGGAGCCGACCTTCGGCCAGGTCGACGTGAACGTCTGTATCGACGAGGCCCTGAGCCTGCTCAGGAACCAGATCGCGATCCAGCGGATCGCGCTCGACAAGCGGCTCCAGGAGTTGCCCGTCGTGACGGCGGACTTCGGGCAGCTGCGACAGGCATTCGTGAACGTGATCATGAACGCGTGCGAGGCGATGGGCGAGGGCGGAACCCTCACGATCACGTCGAGGGGCGTGGATCAGGGCGCCGCGGTCGCGGTCGAGGTGGCCGATACCGGCACCGGCATCGCGCCGGAGGATCTCTCGAAGATCCTCGATCCGTTCTTCACCACGAAAGAGAAGGGCACGGGGCTCGGTCTGTCGGTCGTCTACGGCATCGTCGTGCGGCACGGCGGCAGGCTCGACTTCCGCAGCGAGCCGGGTCGGGGCACGGCCGTGCTGATCCGGCTGCCGGTCGCCGGGCCGACCGAGAGCGCCGCGTAGCGAACGTGGAGGTCGGGTGCCGTCGGACAGCGTATGCCTCTGGTGGATCGGCGAGGCCGCGGCGGAGGATCGGGTGATGGAAGAGGCGCGCGTGCAGGTCGAGCGCGTCTTCGGGGTCTCGGCGACACTCGCGCGGCGCGCGGAGCGTCCGTCGGGCACCCTCGATCCGCGGCGCGGCCAGCACCTGTCGGCCGGCATCCTTCGCTGGCTCGTCGCGATGCGCCCGCCGGGCGCCACGAAGCTGCTCGGCGTCACGGACGTCGACCTCTTCATCCCCATCCTGACCTTCGTCTTCGGCGAGGCGAAGCTCGACGGCGTGGTGGCGGTCGTCTCGACGGCCCGGCTGAGCGGCGATGCCGGCGGCGGGAGCCCTCGCGTGTCCCAGGCCAGGCTGGTCAAGGAATGCATCCACGAGCTGGGCCATACCTTCGGTCTCATCCACTGCGCCGACCCGCGCTGTGCCATGGCGCGGTCGGTCAATCTCGCTCACGTCGACGCCAAGCGCGCGACGCTCTGCGCCGACTGTCGAATCCGGCTCTCGGAGCTCCGGCATGGAGGTGGTGACGCGTATGGACGGTAAGAAGATCCGCGTGCTGGTCGTCGACGACGAGGAGATCGTCCGCGAGTCGCTCCTCGGCTGGCTCGAGAAGGACGGCTACACCGTGGAGACCGCGCCGGACGGTCGGACGGCGCTCGCGCGCCTGGAGGCCGAGCCCTGGTCGATCGTCCTCGTCGATCTGAAGATGCCGGGCATGGACGGCATGCAGGTCCTGGAGGAATCGCGGAAGCTTCGCCCCGAGTCGGTCGTCGTGATCATGACCGCGTACGCCACGGTGGATACCGCGGTGACGGCCATGAAGAAGGGCGCGTACGACTACCTGGTCAAGCCCTTCGACCCCGAGGAGTTGAGCCTGCTCATCCTCAAGATCGTCGCCCAGCAGGCGCTCGTCCAGGAGAATCTCCTCCTTCGCAAGGTCCTGAAGCGCGAATACCGGTTCCATGACTTCGTGAGCAAGTCGGCCGGCATGCAGGCCGTGTTCGTGCTCGCCCGTGCGGCCGCGCGCACGTCGTCCACGATCCTCATCCAGGGCGAGAGCGGCACCGGCAAGGAGCTGCTCGCCCGGGCGATCCACACCGAGAGCCCGCGCAGCCACGGTCCGTTCGTCGCGGTCTCCTGCGCCGCGCTCGCGGAGAGCCTGCTGGAGTCGGAGCTGTTCGGCCACGAGCGGGGGGCGTTCACGGGCGCCGTCGCGCGCCGCAAGGGCAAGCTCGAGACCGCGCACGGCGGCACGCTCTTCCTCGACGAGATCGGCGACGTGGGCGCGAAGCTCCAGCTCGATCTCCTGCGTGTGCTCGAGGAACGGACGTTCGACCGGCTGGGAGGGACGGAGCCCGTCCAGGTCGACGTGCGGGTCATCGCGGCGACCAACCGCGACCTGCGCAAGGCGGTCGAGGAGGGGCGGTTCCGCGAGGACCTCTACTACCGCCTCAACGTCATCCCGGTCACGCTGCCGCCGCTCCGCGAGCGCCGCGAGGACATCCCCCTGCTCGTCGATCACCTGCTCGAGCAGCTCGCCGTCGAGATGGGCAAGACCGTCCAGGGCGTCTCGGCGGACGCGATGGCGGTGCTGATCGCCTCCCCGTGGCCGGGGAACGTGCGCGAGCTGAGAAACGTCCTCGAGCGCGCCATCGTGATCGCGCCGGGAAGCATCCTGCGGCCGGCCGATCTCGGTCTTCCGCTGCCGTCCGCCGGGGACACCGGGGGCGGCGACGAACCGGTCAGCCTCGAGGACGTGGAACGACGTCACATCGCGCACGTCCTCAGGCGGACCGGCGGCAACGTGAGCCAGGCCGCGCGCCTGCTCGGCATCGACCGCGTGACGCTCTACAACAAGATGCGGAAGTACCAGCTCAGGAAGGACGAAGAGGACAGCGCGGCCGGTCGTTGAGGAATTCAACGGCCGTCGAGAATCTCATCACGCCGCGAGACGCCGCGTGATTCGCGGCGTACGCGCTCGCCGGGCCTCGTGACCTGCTGAAGATCTCCACATCGCGCGCGTGACCCTCGGCCCGCGCGGCGCGCGCTCTCGCGCAGCACTCGTCGCTCCCGCGCTCGAAGAATCGCCCCCTTGCGCCGCACCGTCGCGCGCGCCGCTCGCCCTGCGTGACCGTGGCGCGTTGCTTGCCCTCTCCCTCGGCATCGATCGAGCCCGGGTCGCATCGAGCCCGGGTCGCATCGAGCCCGGAAGGATGACGAACATGGCTTGCCCGTATCTCGAGGAGGTCGCGATGCTCTTCTGCCGGGCCTACCCGGTCAAGAAGCTGCTGCCGCGGGACCGGATCACGACGGCCAGCCCGTGTCTCTCGGAGGGGTTCGAGCGCTGCCCGCTCTTCCAGGAGATCCTCGCGCGCGTCGCGGCCGTCGGTGGGGGAGCTGGCCGCGCTGCGCGGACGGTGCCGGGGCGAAAGGAGACGCTGTCATGATCCTCGCCTGCGTGCTCTCGTTGATCGCGCTGTCGCTGCTCGCCCTCCCGTTCGTCGCGCGAGACGCGCGGTGAGGAGGACCGAGATGGACGTCAACCGCAGAGCGTTTCTCAAGCTGGCCGGCGGTGCGGGCGTTGCGAGCGCCGCCGGTGCGGCCGCCGTCGTGACGCGGCCGCGTCGCGCGTCCGCGGCGGTGCGCCACGGCGACGACGCGGTCGGCATGCTGGTCGACACGACGCGCTGTGTCGGCTGCCGGGCGTGCGAGGCGGCCTGCAGCGAGACACACCGGCTGCCCGCACCCGCGATGCTCGGCCAGGACACCGTGTTCGCGAAGGTCCGACGGACGGAGTCGACGAGCTACACCGTGGTGAACCGTTTCGCTGCCGCCGCCGAGGGCGGGGCGGCGGGCGCACCCGCCGCCGTGCGGTTCGTCAAGACGCAGTGCATGCACTGCGTGGACCCCGCGTGCGCGTCCGCCTGCCTCGTGAAGGCGCTGGAGAAGACGCCCGAAGGCCCCGTGGTCTATCACCGGGACCGGTGTATCGGCTGCCGGTACTGCATGGTCGCGTGCCCGTTCGGCGTGCCGGCGTTCGAGTACGAGAAGGTGCTGCCGTACGTGACGAAGTGCACCTTCTGCGTCGAGCGCCAGCAGCAGAGCCAGGCGCCGGCCTGCGCGACGGTGTGCCCGAGCGGCGCGCTCACGTTCGGCACGCGCAAGGCGCTGCTCGAGACCGCGAAGACGCGGATCTACCGGGACGCGGAGCGCTACGTCCACCACGTGTACGGCGAGCGGGAGGCCGGTGGCACGAGCTGGCTCTACATCACCGATGTCCCGTTCGAGCAGGTCGGGTTCCGCACCGACGTGCCGATGAGGCCGTTCCCGGAGCTGACGTGGACGTTCCTCTCCGCGGTCCCCTTCGTCCTGATGCTGTGGCCGCCCTTCCTCATGGGCCTCTACACGTTCTCGCGCGAGCGGCGGGAGGCGCGGCCCGCGACGGAGGCCGAGCGGACACGGGAGACGACCCATGCATGACGCCATCCACGACGCCGTGTCGGTCTCGTGGGCCAGGGAAAAGATCTTCCTCGGGCAGTCGCTCGGCGAGTACGTCCGCGGGCTGGTCACGCCCTGGAACGCGGTCGCGGCGCTGATCCTCGCGGCCGGGCTGCCGGTGATCGCGTACCGCTTCGCGTTCGGGCTCGGTGCCGCAACGAACCTCAGCCAGACGAACCCGTGGGGGATCTGGATCGGGATCGACGTGCTGAGCGGCGTCGCGCTCGCCGCCGGCGGCTACACGCTCGCCAGCACGGTCTATCTCTTCGGCCTCAAGCAGTACTACCCGGTGCTGCGCGCGGCGGTGCTCACCGGATTCCTCGGCTACTTCTTCGTGGTCGTCGGGCTGCTCGTCGACCTCGGCCGCCCGTGGCGGATCCCGTACCCCGTCATCTACTCGTACGGCGTCACGTCGGTGATGTTCCTCGTCGCGTGGCACGTGTTCCTCTACCTGACGGTCCAGTTCCTGGAATTCTGCCCCGCGATCTTCGAGTGGCTCGGCTGGCGCACGGTGCGCGCGTGGGCGGCCAGGCTGACGATCGGCGCGACCGTGTTCGGCGTGATCCTCTCCACGCTCCACCAGTCCGCCCTCGGCGCCCTCTTCCTGATGGCGCCCGGCAAGGTGCACCCGCTCTGGTACTCGCCGTTCATTCCCGTCTACTTCTTCGTCTCGAGCGTGGTCGCCGGCCTCGCGATGGTCATCGTCGAGAGCGCGCTCTCGCACCGGATCTTTCGCGACCAGCTGGAGCCGGGGCGGCACGCGGATCTCGATCGGATCACGCTCGGTCTCGGCAAGGCCGCGGCCGTCGTCCTGTTCACCTACTTCTTCCTGAAGCTGATCGGTCTCGCCGACGGCGACCACTGGGCGCTCCTGACGACGCCCCTCGGCGGCTGGTTCCTGGTCGAGCTCGTCGGCTTCGTGCTGGTGCCGTGCTTCCTCTTCGCCCACGGCGCCCGCGAACGGCGGGTGCGCGCCGTCCGCGTCGCGGCGGCGCTCGCCGTGGCCGGCATCGTCGTGAACCGCGTGAACGTCTCGCTCGTCGCGCTCAACTGGAACGTCGCCGAGCGCTACCTCCCGAGCTGGATGGAGGTCATGACGACCGTGACCATCGTCACGCTCGGTATCCTGACGTTCCGCTGGATCGTCAACCGGATGCCGGTGCTCCGCGATCACCCGGCATACCCGGCGCTGCACTGAGAAAGGAGCTTCCGATGCTCTACCACGACATCTTCGCGATGGACTCGGCGAAGGCCGTCGAGTACCTCATCGCGGTGATCTTCCTGTTCCTGTTCGTCCCGTTCTGGCGCTACGTGAACGCGGAGCGGGGCGTGGAGCTGGCGCCCCTGCGGGCGGCGGAGCCGGCCCCGGGCTGGCTCGGACAGATCGCGGGATGGTTCCACGTGCCCGAGCACCTGCACTTCCACCCGGGTCACTCGTGGGCGCGGATCGGTGAGGGCGAGCTGGTGAGCGTCGGGATCGACGACTTCGCGAACCGGCTGGTGGGACGTGCCGCGGTGGCGCTGCCGCCGGTCGGGTCGCGGCTGTCGCAGGGCGAGCGCGCGTGGAGCCTCGTCTCGGACGGCAAGTCCGTCGACATGCTCTCGCCCGTCGACGGGATCGTCGTCGCGGTGAACGAGCGCCTGCGCGATGCCCCGGACCTGGTGGAGCAGGATCCGTACGGCGAGGGCTGGCTCCTCGAGGTGCGGTCGCCGAGGATCGCCGCGAACGCCAAGCAGCTCCTCAGGGGATCGCTCGCGCGGCGCTGGATGGAGGAGGCCTCGGAGGGGTTGCAGATCCTGATGAGCCCCGATCTCGGACGCGTCTACCAGGACGGCGGCCTGCCCGTCTCCGGCATGGCGCGGAACCTCGATCCCGCGCGCTGGGACTCGATCGCGCGCCGGTTTCTCCTGACGTGACAGGGAGGAGTGAGCGATGCAGCGACGGTTCTGGATCCGGCGCGCGGCGATGGTTGCGCTCGTGATCGGCATCGCGAGCGCGGCGGCGGCGCAGACGCTCCCGAAGCTCCCCCGGGACTACGTGTTCCCGCAGGGGGACGGCAGCCCGGGGACGGTGACGTTCAGCCACAGCACGCACGTGGACCAGCAGAAGCCGGCGTGCACCGGCTGCCACCCGGTGCTCTTCCGGATCTTGCAGAGCGGGACTCCCGTGGACGGAGGTCGCATCGTCCACGCCGCGATGGAGGCGAAGCGCCAGTGCGGCGCCTGCCACGACGACGCGGCGCCGCCTGTTCCAGAGAGGCCGCGTGCGTTCGGGCTCGGGCAGTGCGACATGTGCCACCGGAGCGAGTAGCCCGCGAAGGATGGTGACGTCCATGGAGTCGATCGTGAACGTGCTCGAGATGGTGGGTGTGCTGGTGGGCGGCGTGATCGCGAGGCTCGCGCTGCTGGCGCTCGGCGCCGCCGTGCTCGCCCTGCCGATCGCGCTGATCGTCGAGGCCGTGAAGGCCGGCGTCAGGCTCCGCAGGCGGCGGCTCGGTTTGACGCCGGTCGACGGGCTCGTGTGGACGCCGAGGGTCTGCTACGCGCCTGGACACACGTGGGTCCGGCGGGCGGGGCGGAAGACACTGCGCGTGGGCCTGGACGACCTCGCGCAGCGCGTGCTCAGCTTCGCGGACCGGATCGAGCTGCCGAAGGTCGGCGCCCGGGTGCGCGAGGGTGAGGCCGCCATGATCGTCACGTGCGGGGGCCGGCGCGGAGAGATCCGCGCGCCGGTGGACGGCATCGTCACCGCGGTCAACAAGGCCGTCGAGCGCGATCCTTCCCTGATCCACCGCGACCCGTACGCGCGCGGCTGGCTGTACGCGGTCTCGCCGATCAACGGCGGGCGCGGGCGGCTGCTGCGCGGCGACGAAGCGCTGGCGTGGCTCACCGGCGACAGGAGGCGATTCGCGCACTTCGTCGAAGGCGCCGTCGGCATCGCGGCGGCGGACGGCGGCGATCTCGTCGCACCGCCTCCGTCGCTGCTGACCGACGAGCAGTGGTCGATGATGACGCGCACGTTCCTGCTGACGGGCTAGGAGCGTGCCGGAGAAACGGCGAATCGAGGAGCGCCACGGGTTCCGCGGGTGCGTCCGCGCACCCCCCGGGGCGCTTCCGAGCGCGGGGGGCGTGGGGGCCATTTCGGGGCCCCCACATCCCCGGGAGGCTGTCGGGATATCGAGGAGCGCGCCGGGTCCCCCGGGGCGCTGCCGAGCGCGGGGGGCGTGGGGGCCATTTCGGGGCCCCCACATCCCTAGGAGGGGACATCGCGATGAACGCCTATACGGCCGGCACGATGGTTCCTCCAGGCCTCTACGTGCGCGCGCGGCCCTTCGGTGTGAGCGTCGTGTCGCGTGCGCCTGGGCTGCTCGAGGGGCCGCGCGGGACGAGCTACGTCCGGGTTCCGGGCGCCGCCGTGCCCCTGGTGGCCGTGCTCGGGCTCGTCCTCGGCGGCCTCTACGTCGTGCTCTTCCCGGTCGTCGGCACCGTCACCCTGCTCGCGTGCGGCGCGATGCGTGTCTGGCGGTTGCTCCGTCACGCGCTCGCGCTCGGCGCGCCGGGCGTCGCTGCGCGAAGCTCGAGGCGCGCCCGCGGACGCATGCCGCGCTAGACCACTCGGCAGGGGGCTTCGCCCCCTCCGAGACCTCCCGCCCAGGACCGATTGCGCCGGCGAAGCCGGCGCTCGGACCGGCCGGCATCCGCCTGCGATCTGCTCGATCTCGCCGAGGGTCAGACCGAGCCGGCGCGCCTGCCCGATGTACGCGGCCACATCGAGGACGTCGGCCGGGTAGAGCCGGCAACCGGAGACGCTGCGCTCGGGCTGCGGCAGGATGCCCCGTGCCTCGTAGAGGCGTAGCGCCCTGCGACTGACGCCGCTCCGACGCGCGAAACGCGTGTCGCCGGTGTAAGCTCGGCGCCCATGAAGATCACGATCCTGGACGACTGGCAGCACACCATTCCGACACTGGCCTGCTTCGCGAGGATCGCCGGCCATGACGTCACGGTCTGGAACGACCACACGAAGGACGTGGACGTGCTCGCGCAGCGACTCAAGGACACGGAAGCGCTCTGCCTCATCCGGGAGCGCACGCCGATCCAGGCGCCGCTGCTGGACCGGCTCGACAAGCTGCGCCTCATCAGCCAGGCGAGCGTCTACCCGCACATCGACGTCGCCGCGTGCACGCGGCGCGGTGTGATCGTGTCGTCCTACAACTTCCCGGGGCAGCCGTCCTGGGCGACGGCCGAGCTCACGTGGGGCCTCGTCATCGCGGCCATGCGCCGCATCCCGCAGGAGATGGCCGCGCTGAAGGCCGGCGTGTGGCAGACGCCGCCGATCGGCATGGTGCTGCGCGGCAAGACGCTCGGCATCTGGGGGTACGGGAAGATCGGCGCGGTCGTGGCCGGGTACGGCAAGGCGTTCGGCATGAACGTGCTCGTGTGGTCCCGGGACGCCGCGCGCGAGCAGGCGCGTGCTGACGGCTGCGCGGTCGCGGCCAGCAAGGAACAGCTGTTCGAAGCGTCGGACGTCGTCTCGGTTCACCTCCGGCTGGTCGACGCCACGCGCGGGATCGTCACGGCCGCCGATCTCGCGCGCATGAAGCCGACGGCGCTCTTCGTGAACACGAGCCGCGCCGGTCTCGTCGCGCCGGGCGCGCTCGAGGCCGCGCTGCGCGCCGGCCGCCCGGGCATGGCCGCGGTGGACGTGTTCGAGGACGAGCCGGTGGTCGGCGGCAAGCACCCGCTGCTCGCGATGGAGAACGTGGTCGCGACGCCGCACCTGGGGTACGTCGAGCGGAACCAGCTCGAGGGCATGTTCGCCAGGATCTTCGATCAGATCCTCGCCTACGCGAGCGGCACGCCGATCAACGTGGTGAATCCCGAGGCGCTGGCGAAATGACGATCAGGGGCAGGGCCTGCATCGCCGGCGTCTTCGAGCACCCGACGCGCACGGCCGATGACACGTCCGTGCCACAGCTCCACGCGGAGGTCGCCAGGGGCGCGCTCGAGGACGCGGGGCGGACGAAGAACGACGTGGATCATGACGAACATCGTGGACTGTGACCTCGACGCGATCCGCGCCGGGCAGGCGGTGAAGGTCGTGTTCAAGCCGACCGACGGTGGCCCGCCGGTGCCCATGTTCACGCGGGCCTGACCGCCGCCGCGCGGCGCGCGCGGAGCGTGATCACGCGTGCGAGCGCTCGCCGCGAACGCGTTCGGCGAGTGGTCGCGACGCCGGTGGCGCGCACGGGCGCGCGATCACGGGTGCGGGCGTGCGGCGCGAACGGTCGCAAACGCCGGCGGCCGCCGAGACGGAGGGAGGGGCAGGGTGGGGTCGGGCCCCCCGTTCCCTGCCGCGCGATGTTCGGGCGCGGACGTTCCGGCTGGGAACGACACGGCCGAACAATCGGGTTCGGCCGGTCGTGGGGAGAGACCCCACCCCGCCCCTCCCTCCGTCTCGCCCGCCGCCGGTGACCGGCCGCCACTCGCCCGCGAGCGTGCGTGCCATGCCGCCGTCACGGCCGTCACCGCGGCGTCAGGCGCCCGCGGCGACGCCGTCACTCGCTACGATGAGCGCGGAGAACGGCGGCCGTGGCCGGGGCGACCCTGCGCGAGCTTCTGCCGCTGTTCCTCGGTGAGCAGCGGCGCCAGCTCCTGCAGCTGCTTCACGCGGAGCTGGACCATCTGGCCGAACAGCTGCTGGACCTCGGTCTGCTTGGCCTGGATGGCGTCCGCGCTTCCTCCGCCGAGCGCGAGCTCGCGCAGCTCGCTCTGCGCCTTGCGGAGCGCCGTGCCGGTCTGTTTCCACGCTTCCGCATCGCGCTGGCGGAGCGCGCGGATCTGGGTCATCTGGTCGTCGGTCAGGCCGAGCCACTGCTGGAACTTGTGCCCGTGGCGCTCGTGACGCGGGGGCGCCGCGGGATCGTCGGCCGCAGCCCAGGCGACGGTTCCAGACACGAGCAGCGCGGTGGTCACGACGAGGACGGCGAATCGGCGAGTCATCATTGAACGGGCTCCCTTCTGCCGGCGAATGCGGGATGCCCCGTTAGACGCCGCGGCTCCCGGTTGCATTTACGCGGTGCGATACTGGGTCGGCATCGACCGCCGGAGCTGGGGCCGTCCCGGCGCGCGACGCCTCCATCGCCCATGCCAGGGACCGTCCATCTCCTCGCGCTCTCGAGCGCGCTCCTGTCCGCGGTCGCGACGATCCTCATCCGACAGGGACTGCGCGCGGGGGGCATCTACACCGGTTACTGGATCAACCTCGTCGTCGGCACCGCGGCGCTCTGGACGGCCGTCGCGCTGACCGGCGGCCCCGACCGCCTCTCGGCTGCCGGCGTCGCGCTGTTCGGTCTCGCCGGACTGATCGGCACGGTCGCCGGCCGGCTGCTCAGGTTCATCAGCATCGAGAAGGTGGGTGCATCGATCTCCGCCGCGCTCATGAACCTGCACCCGTTCGTCTCGACGGGCCTGGCCATCCTCCTGCTCGGCGAGCGCGTGACGCCGCCGATCATCGTCGGGACGCTCGTCATCGTGCTCGGCACGACGCTGCTCTCGCTCGGCGGGCGGAGCGTCGGCTTCCGCCCGTGGCACCTGGCCCTGCCCGTGCTGTCCGCGACGTGCTTCGGCGTGGTCGCGATCCTGAGGAAGGTGGGACTCGGTGAGATGGGGCCGATCACCGGGTCCGCGATCAACGTGACGACGGCGCTGATCGCGTTCACCGCGTTCCTGGTCGCGTCGGGTCAGCCCCGCGCGATGGCGGCCGGTCGGGGCCGGAGCCTCGTCTACTTCGTCGTCGCCGGCATCAGCGAGAACACGGCCGTGTTCCTCACCGTTGTGGCGCTCGGCATCGGCCACGTGAGCGTCGTCACGCCGCTCTCCGGGACCGCGCCGATCTTCGTCCTGTTCCTCTCGTTCTTCTTCCTGAGAGGCATCGACGTGCTGACCGCGCGGATCGTGGCCGGCACGGTCCTGATCGTCCTCGGCGTCTACCTGATCACCGCGCTCTCCGGCCGCTGAGCTTCGCGCGGGATCTCGAGGGGCCGTCCCGGGTGTCCCGGGACGGCCCCGAGCGCCGGGGGTTTGGGGGACGTCGATAGTCCCCCCATGAAGTCAGAGGCGGTAAAACGAATCGTGTCCCCGAGGGGCGGCCCGGGTTCCCCGGGCCGCCTCCGAGCGTGGGGGGCTTGGGGGGCCATTTCGGGGCCCCCCATGAAGTCGGTTCTCTCAGCGCTTGGCCCAGTAGGTCCGCTCCGCGGGAAAGACGGTCCTGCAGCGCGTGGCCTCGGTCGGACCATCGAGCGTGTCCGCGACGCCGCGCCACACGGCGTAGTGCGGCATCGCGCGGTGCGCGTCGAGCGCCGCCTGGTCCTCGTAGACCTCGTAGAAGTAGTAGACGTTCTCGTCGCGCTCGTCCTGCAGCACGTTGAAGCGGCAGCACCCGGGCTCGTCGCGCTCCGAGCCGAGGGCATCGACCTCGATGGCCTCCAGGAACCGCTTGCGCTGCTCCGGCTTGATGCGCACCTTCACCAGCATCGCGAGCATCGGGACCTCCTTGCGGGAACGTTCACAGGCGGGCCGAAGTATAGCGGGTCGCCGAGGGACCCGCGCGGGCGCGTTCCCGGATTTCGCCCGTGCGGTGTCTCGCGTATACTCCGGCCCGGTCATGGAAGAACCGGTCGTCGCCGAGCGATTCGCCGTCGGACAGTCGGTGCGCCGTGTCGAGGACCCGCGGCTGCTCCGCGGGCTCGGCCGCTACTCCGACGACGTGACGCTGCCACGGCAGGCGTACGCCGCGGTCGTGCGGTCCCCGCACGCGTACGCCGGCGTGCGCGCAATCGATGCGTCCGGCGCGCTCAAGGCGCCCGGCGTGGTCGCCGTGCTGACGGGCGCCGATCTCGCCGCCGACGGCATCGGGAACCTGCCGACGGACCCGACGCGCAAGCGGCGCGACGGCTCGCCGGCGTTCGCCACACCGCGCGCGGCGCTTGCGCGCGACCGCGTCCGCCACGTGGGAGACCCGGTCGCGCTCGTCGTGGCCGAGACGCGCGAGGAGGCGGCCGACGCCGCCGAGCTGGTGGCGGTCGACTACGAGCCGCTGCCGGCGCTGGCGGGCGCGGCCGACGCCACGCGCCCCGGGACGCCAGCGGTGTGGGACGAGTCGCCCGACAACGTGGCCTTCGTGTGGGAGGCCGGGAACGCGGATGCCGTCGCGCACGCCCTCGAGGGCGCCGCGCACGTCACCCGGCTGGACTTCGTCGTCACGCGCGTGGCCGCGGCGCCGCTCGAGCCGCGCGCCGCGGTCGGCGAGTACGACCGGCGCACCGGACGCTACACGCTCCACACCGGCGTCCAGATGCCGCATGGCGTCCGCAACCTGCTCGCCGAGCAGGTCTTCCGCGTGCCGCAGACGCAGGTGCGCGTGGTGTCCGGCGACGTCGGCGGCAGCTTCGGCATGCGCAACGGCGTCTACCCGGAGCTCGTGCTCGTGCTCTGGGCCGCGAAGCGGCTCGGCCGGCCGGTGAAGTGGACGTCCGATCGCCGCGAGGGCTTCGTGAGCGACGAGCACGGGCGCGACAACGTCTCGACCGTCGAGCTCGGGCTGGACGCCGCGGGGCGGTTCGTGGGGCTCCGCGTCGCGATCACGCTGAACGTCGGCGCCTATCTCACGCCGCGGAGCGCGGGCTCCGGCACCAACAACGTCGGGGGCGTGGCGGGCGTGTACACGACGCCGGCGATCCACGTCCGCACGACCGGCGTGTTCACCAACATGACGCCGACCGGGCCGTATCGGGGCGCGGGGCGGCCGGAAGCGACGTACGCGATCGAGCGCGTGATCGACGTGGCCGCGCGCGAGCTCGGCGTGGATCCGATCGAGCTCCGCAGGAAGAACCTGATCCCGGCGTCCGCGATGCCGTTCAAGACCGGGCTCGTCTTCACGTACGACTCGGGTGACTTCGCGCGCGGCCTCGAGCTGGCGCTCGCGCGCGCCGAGCGCGACGGCTTCGAGGCGCGGCGTGCGGAGGCGCGCGGCCGCGGCAGGCTCCGGGGGCTCGGCGTCGCGTATCCGATCGAGGTCGCGGGCGGCCCGTACACCGCGGTCAACCCGGACACCGCAATGCTCCGGGTCAACCCCGACGGGTCGGTCACGCTCTTCGCCGGGTCCACGTCCATGGGGCAGGGCAACGAGACGGCGTTCGCGCAGATCGTGTGCGAGCGGCTCGGGGTGCCGCCCGGGCGCATGCAGGTCGCGTGGGGCGACAGCGACGCGCTCGGCGCCGGCCGCGGCAACGGGGGCTCCGGCGCGCTCACGGTCGGCGGCTCCGCCGTCCTGCGCGTGACGGACAGGATCGTCGATCGGGGCCGGCGTATCGCGGCGCAGCTCCTCGAGGCCGCGCCGGACGACGTGGTGCTTCGCGACGGACGGTTTCTCGTCGCCGGGACGGACCGCGGCGTCACGCTCGCCGCGGTCGCTCGCGCCGCGTACCAGCCGCGGCGGCTTCCGGCCGGCATGGAGCCCGGCTTCACCGAGACGGCCGCCTTCACGCCGCCAGCGGTCACCTTCCCGAACGGCTGCCACGTCTGCGAGGTCGAGATCGACGAGGAGACCGGAAGGGTTCACATCGTGCGGTACGTCGTGGTCGACGACGTCGGCCGCATGGTCAACCCCATGCTCGTGAAGGGTCAGATTCACGGTGGCGTCGTCCAGGGCCTCGGTCAGGCGCTGTTCGAGCAGCTCGCCTACGACGCGGACACCGCCCAGCTCCTGACCGGCTCGTTCATGGACTACCCGATCCCGCGCGCGGACGATGTGCCGCTCTTCGAGGTGGGCGCGCACGAGGTGCCCACGCGCGTGAACCCGCTCGGCGCGAAGGGCGTCGGCGAGGCGGGCACGGTGGGTGCGCTGCCGGCGCTCGTGAACGCGGTCAACGACGCGCTCGCACCGCTCGGCGTGCGCCACCTCGACATGCCGCTGACGTCCGCGCGGGTGTGGCGTGCCGTCCAGGATGCGCGGGGCGGCGCGCCGGGAGGGAGCGGCTGATGCGCTATCGCTGGCCCGGCGAGTACCGGTCCGCGGTCGTGCTGTCGTTCGACTTCGACGCGGAGTCGGGGTTCCTGTTCCGCGAGCCGGAGAAGGCCAAGCGGAGCCTGGCCGACCTCGAGGAGCGGCGGTTCGGCCCGCGCGTCGGGGTCGACCGCATCCTGCGCCTGCTCGACCGGCTCCGGCTCCGCGCGACCTTCTTCATCCCGGGATGGACGGTGGAGCACCACCTGCCGGAGTCGACGCGCATCCGCGACGCCGGCCACGAGATCGGCGCGCACGGCAACGTTCACGAGGCCGTGGCGTTCCTCGACCGGCCCGCGGAGGAGAAGATCATGCGCGAGCAGCTCGCGATCCTGGAAGGCGCGCTCGGCGTGAAGCCGGCCGGCTACCGGTCGCCCTCGTGGGACGTGAACGTGTGGACGCCCGACATCCTGAAGGCCCACGGCTTCCTCTACGACAGCTCGCTCATGGGCAACGACGTCCCCTACGAGCTCGAGACGAGCGCGGGGCCGCTCGTCGAGGTGCCCGTGCAGTGGCTGCTCGACGATGCGCCGCTGTTCCGCCACGTGTACGGCGCGACCAATGCCATCGCCGATCCCGGCCGCGTGCTGCAGATGTGGCAGAAGGAGTTCGACGCGATGCACGCCGAGCACGGCTGCTTCGTGCTCACCTGCCATCCGTTCATCAGCGGGCGCGCGTCACGGATCGCGCTGCTCGAGGAGCTCGTGGGGCACATGCGCCGCGTCCCGGGCGTGTGGTTCACGACGTGCGAGGAGGTCGCGCGCTGGCACGCCACGAACGAAAGGAGATCCTGACCATGAAAGCGATTCGCGTGTCCGAGTATGGCGGTCCGTCCGTGCTGAAGCTCGAGGAGGTGCCGGCGCCGCAGGTCGGACCGAACCAGGTCCTCGTGCGCAACCACGCCGCCGGGGTGAACCCGGTCGACACCTACCTGCGTGCCAACATCGACAACCGCGGCCCCAAGCTGCCCTACACGCCCGGCTCGGACTCGGCCGGCGTCGTCGAGGCCGTCGGCGGCGGCGTCACGGCCGTGAAGCCCGGCGACCGCGTGTACGTCGGCGGCACCGTCTCGGGTGCCTACGCCGAGCTGTCGCTCTGCGAGCAGATCCAGGTGCATCCGCTGCCGTCGAACGTGTCGTTCGCGCAGGGCGCGGCCATGAACGTGCCGTACGCCACCGCGTACCACGCGCTGTTCAATCGGGGCCGTGGCGACGCGGGCGAGACCCTGCTGGTGCATGGGGCGAGCGGCGGCGTCGGCATCGGGGCCGTGCAGCTCGCGCGGGCGCGCGGGATGACCGTCATCGGCACCGCGGGCACCGCGCGTGGGCGGCAGCTCGTGCTCGAGCAGGGCGCGCACCACGTGCTCGACCACTCCGCCGCCGGGTATCTGGACGAGGTCACGCGCCTCACCGGCGGCAGGGGCGTGGACGTGGTCGTCGAGATGCTCGCGAACGTCAACCTCCAGAAGGACCTCGGGATCATCGCGATGCGCGGCCGGATCGTGGTGATCGGCAACCGGGGCACGATCGAGATCAACCCGCGCGCGGCGATGAACAAGGACGCGGCGGTCCTCGGCATGGCGCTGTACCACGCGACGCCGGAGCAGCTCGCCGGCATCCATGCGGCTCTCGTGGAAGGGCTGCGCAGCGGCACACTGCAGCCGGTCATCGCCGAGGAGCTGCCGCTCGCGCAGGCGGCGCGCTCGCACGAGGCCGTGATGGAGCCGACGGGCCACTACGGGAAGATCGTACTGGTGCCCTAGGCTGGCCCTAGGCTAGGAGCGTGCCGGAGAAACGGCGAATCGAGGAGCGCCACGGGTTCCCCGGGGGCGTCCGCGCACCCCCCGGGGCGCTCCGAGCGTTGGGGGGGTGTGGGGGCCATTTCGGGGCCCCCCACTCCCTAGAGCACGAGCTCGCGCGTCACGCCGCGCAGGTCCATCTCGTACTCGAGGCCTGCGATCGGCGGGCGGCTCGGGAACCAGCGCACGCCGTGGATCGCGGCCGGGCCGGCCGGCCGCAGGACGGTGTCAGCGAGGAACGTCTCGATCGGCTGCGCCGTGTAGAGGTCGATCATCGTGACGTCGGACCAGTCGCCACCGAGCGCCGCGAGCCGGGCCTGCATGGCGCGCATGACGAACGCGGCCTTCTCCCGCATCGCGTCCGGCGACGTCTCGCCATGGCGCACGATGCCCTCGGCCCCCGCGGCGCGCTCGCGCAGCTCTCCGGCGCCCGCGCAGACGAAGGTCGGACGCGGCGTCGCGCCGGCGATCGTGTAGCCGAACGCGTAGAGCGACGGCTCGGCGGGCGCGCCCACGAGCGGGGCCACGTTCGTCCGCGCGATCGGGTTCTCGCCATCGACCAGCAGGCCCCACTCACCGAGCAGCTGCCGGTAGCCTGCATTGAAGGTGTCGAAGCCGCCGAAGCTGAACGGCGCCGGGCTGCGCAGCTCGATCGCGCAGAGGGCGGCGCGCGGACGGCCCTGCTCGCCCAGGTGCCGGTCGATCAGCGTGAAACCGTCGCGCCACGGGATGGGCGCGCGGAGCGTCGCGTGCACGACCTGGTGGCCGGGCGTCGCGACGACGCCCGACGAGAACGGCGCGATGCCGGGGAGAAAGGCATAGCTGCCAGCCGGGACGTCGCGAAGCGCGGGTGAGGCGGTCATCGTCGATCCTGTGGTGTCGAGGTTCGGGGCACAGCGGCACGAGCGGGACGCGCCGCACGACGAACGTTACCACGCGCGAGCGGGACGAGCACCCGCGCGTGTGGGAAGATACTGTGCGGGATGCGGATCGCGACCTGGAACGTCAACTCGCTGAAGGCCCGTCTCGACAAGGTCCTGTGGTGGCTCGAGCGCGCGAAGCCGGACGTGCTGCTCATGCAGGAGACGAAGCTCGCCGACGGCGACGCGCCGCGCGAGGGGTTCACGCGCGCCGGCTACGAGCTCGCTCACCACGGCGAGGGCCGGTGGAACGGCGTGGCGATCGCGAGCCGGTGCGGGATCGCGGACATGGTCGCGAACTTCGGCGAGCCGCTGCGGCCGGCCGCGACGACGGAGACGGGTGACGACGAGCCGCTCGCCGAGGCCCGCATGGTGTCGGCCGCGTGCGGCGGCGTCCGCGTCGTGAGCCTGTACGCGCCGAACGGGCGTGCCGTGGACTCCACGTTCTACCGCGCAAAGCTCGCGTGGTACGACCGGCTGGCGCGCTGGCTCCTGGAGGCGTGTGACGCGAGCCAGCCGCTCGTGCTCGGCGGCGACTTCAACGTCGCTCCGGAGGACGTCGACGTCTGGGATCCGGCGGCGTGCCACGGCGGGACGCACGTGTCGCCGCCCGAGCGCGAGGCGTTCCGGCGGCTGTGCGCGTGGGGCCTCGTCGACGCGTACCGCCTGCACCACCGCGAGCCCGGCCGCTACACCTGGTGGGATTACCGGGCCGGCAACTTCCACAAGAACTTCGGCATGCGGATCGACCACCTGCTCGTGACGGAGTCCGTCGCGAAGCGCAGCGTGTCCGCCGAGATCGACCGCGAGGCCCGCAAGGGGAAGCCCCTCCCGTCGGATCACGCGCCGCTCGTCGTCGACGTCGACGAGCCGGGATGCACCTTCGATCCCGGCTGGTCGGGCGCCGACGTCCGGACCGCGGCTCGCCGCCAGCGCGGCTGACCTCCTCGAGGCGGGCCGACACGGACAGCGCGCGGCGCCCGGCCTCAACGCGCCCGACAGAACGCGACGATCGATGCGCCAGCCCTCGCGCGCTTTGGCGGCACGCGCCGCGCCGCGGAACCAGGTCGGTCCGAGCGGCGACGTCGGCGGGCGCCCGTCCTGACGCGCCGGCCATAGCGCGGCGAGGTCCTCGAGCGGCTCGCCCTGCTTGATGCGCTCGCGCAGGAGCGCCCGCACCGCGTCGGCGATCTCCTCGCGACCGCCTAGGCGATGGCGATCGTGAGGGTGAGCGCCCCGAGGGCCGCCGTCGCCGAGGGCGCGCGGACCTGCCGGTAGACACCGCACGCGGGATCGCGTTCAACGTCGAGGGCCCGGCGGAGCGAGTGCGGTCGATCCCCGTGTTCCCGCGCGACACGCCGGCGCCATAGCCGCATTGCTCGGACCGCGGCGCGAGCGCACGCCCCATTGTCTTGAGCGCCGCCCGCCGCCCCACCGCGAGGAGGAGGCGTGACACGGTTCCAGGTAGAATGCGTCCGAGCCATCACCCAGGAAGCAGCGAGGAGCCATCACCGTGAACGACCGGCAGCGCATCTCCGGCGTACTCTCACCCGTCGTCACGCCGTTCACGTCGGATCTGGCCCCCGATCCCGACCGGTTCGCGCGGCAGTGCCGGTGGCTGCTCTCGCAGAACGTCGGGCTCGCGGTGTTCGGGACGAACTCCGAGGCGAACTCGCTCGGCGTCGACGAGAAGGTCGAGCTGCTGGACCGGCTGGTGGCCGCGGGCATCGATCCCGCGCGGATGATGCCGGGCACGGGGTGCTGCGCGCTCACGGAGTCCGCGCGGCTGACCGCGCACGCGGTGAAGGCCGGGTGCGCGGGCGTGCTGATGCTCCCGCCGTTCTACTACAAGGGCGTGAGCGACGACGGCCTCTACCGCAACTTCGCCGAGGTCATCGAGCGCGTCGGTGACGCGCGGCTGCGCGTGTACCTCTACCACATCCCGCCGGTGTCGCAGGTGCCGATCACGCTCGGCCTCGTGGAGCGGCTGCTGAAGGCGTATCCGGCGCAGATCGCGGGCATGAAGGACAGCTCCGGCGACTGGAACAACACGAAGGCGTTCCTGGACGCGTTCGCGCCGTCCGGGTTCGACGTGTTCGCGGGCTCGGAGACGTTCCTGCTCCGCACCATGCGGAACGGCGGCCGGGGCTGCATCAGCGCGACGGCGAACGTGAACCCGGGACCGATCGCCAAGCTCTACGACACGTGGAAGGGGGCCGGCGCCGACGCGCAGCAGGCGCGCCTGGACGAGATCCGCGGCGTGTTCGCGAAGTTCCCCATGATCCCTGCGCTCAAGGCCGCGATCGCGCACTACGGGAACGATCCCGCGTGGCGCACTGTCCGGCCTCCGCTCGTCGCGCTCTCGGCGGACCAGTCGAACGCCCTCGTCGCCGAGCTCGATCGGAAGCAGTTCGCGATGCCCGGCCTTTGACCCAGTGACCCGGAGGGGGCTTCCCCCCTTCCGAGGCGCCCGTGGTCAAGCTCGGCGGTATTCGTCGGCGGCCGGTCACTCCGCGTGCGCCGGCGCCAGGGCGTCGTCGCCGCCGCGGCTCCTCCCCACCGGATCCACCCGGACGCGGCGCAGCAGCGGCAGCAGGAACAGCGACGAGGAGAAGAGAACGAAGAGCAGCCAGAACACGTCGGCGAACGCCAGGAGCTGGGCCTGCTCGGTCACCTCGTGGTAGAGCGCGCCCATCGCCCGGCGCTGGGCCGTGAACCGGTCGGCGCCCTGCGCGACGAAGTGGTCGGCCCACGCGCGCAGGCGCTCGCCCGTCTCGGCGTCCCACACGCTGACGTGACCGACGAGGGCGGTCTGGTGCTGCTGGCTGCGCCGCGCGAGGAGCGTCGCCATCATGGCGACGCCGATGCCGCCGCCGAGGTTCCGCACCACGTTGAGCAGCGCGGTCGCGTTGCCCATCTTCTCGCGCGCGATGGTCGCGAGCCCGACGGTGTTGAGCGGCACGAAGATGAGGCCGACGCCGACGCCCTGCACGAAGCGCGGCCAGGCGAGCGCCCAGTAATCGACGCCGAGGGTCACCGCCGACATCATGTACGTCGCGACCGCGTTGAGCACGCACCCGGCCGCCAGGAGCCAGCGCTGGTCGATGCGCGTGGCGAGGCGTCCCGCGAGCAGGAGCGAGAACAGGTTCCCGACGCCGCCCGGCGCCAGGACCAGCCCCGAGGTCCACGCGTCGTAGCCGATGACCTTCTGGGTGAAGAGCGCCAGCATGACCATGCTCGAGAAGAAGCCGACCATCACGACGAGCATGATGACGCTCGCGGCGGCGAAGTTGCGGTCCGCGTACACCGTGAGGTCGAGGATCGGCTCCGCCGCCATCAGCTCTCGCGCGAGGAACGCCGCGAGCGCGACCATCGCGGTCATCCCGAGCGCGATGACGAACGCCGAGTCGAACCACTCGTGGCGCTCGCCCTGATCGAGGAAGAGCTGGAGCGTCAGGAAGCCGACCGCCATCAGGACGAGGCCCAGGGCGTCGACGCGTCCCGGCTTGCGCAGGTACGGCGGATCGAAGAGGACGGCGCTCGAGACGAAGAAGCCGACGCAGCCGATCGGCACGTTGATGTAGAAAATCCACCGCCACGACCAGTTGTCGGCGATCCAGCCGCCGAGCGTGGGCCCGAAGATGGGCGCCATCATGATGCCGACGCCCCACGCGGCCATCGCCATGCCGCGCTGCCTGAGCGGGAAGATCTCCCACATGATCGCCTGGCTCAGCGGCATGAGCGGGCCGCCGCCGATGCCTTGCACCATCCGGGCGACGAGCAGCGTCGTGAGGTTGGGCGCGAGCCCGACGAGCACCGACGCAACGGTGAACACGACCGTGCAGATCAGGAAGAAGCGCTTGCGGCCGAGGACGCCGGCGAGCCAGCCCGTCGCGGGCAGGATGACCGCGTTGGCCGCGAGGTACGAGGTGAGCACCCAGGAGACCTCGTCGACACCGGCGGACAGCGAGCCCTGGATGTGCGGGAGCGCGACGTTCGTCACCGTGACGTCGAGCACCTGCATGACGGTGACGAGCATCACCGACCCGGTGATCGTCCACTTGAGCGCCGCGCTGATCGGCAGATCGCCGGCAGCTGCTGCGTCACCGCCGGCGCCGGACGCGGGCCGTGCCGCGCGGCTGCCGTCAGTGTCGGCCGTGGTCGCCATGAGCTCCTGTCACCCGCTCAGTATAGGCGGCGCCTCGGTGACGGCGTGGCGGGGCGGCGGAGCGTGGGGCGACACGACGCTCGGCCGCGTGCGTGATCGCGCACGCGGTGGCGCTCAGCTCAGGAACGCGCCGCCGTTGACGTGAATCGTCTGTCCGGTGACGTAGGCGCCGTCGGGCAGGCAGAGCTGGCGGACGATCGCGGCGACCTCTTCCGGCCGGCCCATGCGCCCGAGCGGGATGTTGGCGGCGCCCGTACCGGACGGCCGCGCGCCCGCGCTCGTCCCACGCACGGTGTCGACCGCGCCGGGCGCGACGCAGTTCACGCGGATCTTGTGCGGCGCGAGCTCCATCGCGAGCGCGTGCGTGAGGCCGACGAGCCCCGCCTTCGCCGCGCAGACGTGCGCGCGGTCCCGCGTGCCGAGGTGGGCGGAGATCCCGCCGAGCGTGACGATCGCGCCGCCCCCGGCGCGGATCATGTGCGGCACGGCGGCCCTGGCGCAGAGGAACGCGCCGTCGAGCGGCACCGCGAGCACGCGGTGCCACTCCTCGAGCGTCATCTCGAGGAAGGGCGTCTGCTTGCGCACGGCCGCATTCGAGATCAAGAAGTCCACACGCCCGAACGCCTTCACCGCGGCGCCGGCGAGCGCGAGCGCGTCCGCCTCGCGGGTCACGTCGCCCATCTGCACGATCGCGCGCCCTCCGGCAGCGACGATCTCGCCGGTGACGCCTTCGGCGGCGGCGCGGTCGCCGAGGCCGTTGACCACGATCGAGGTACCTTCCTCGGCGAGCGCGAGCGCGATCGCCCGGCCGATGTTCCGCGCCGAACCGGTGACGATGGCCACCATCCCGCCGAGCCGTCCGTCCTGCCTGCCCTGCATGCCCGCTCCTCTCACACCGCGTCTCGTGCGATCCTCGCATCCGGCGCGCGCAGGGCCCCAGCGTACACCGCGCGAGCGGCAGCGCGTCAGTGGCATTCGTCCGCGTCCGCGCTCTCGGAGCCCATGAACGAATCGCGTCGTCGAGGGCCGTCCCGGGTTCCACGGGTGCGTCCGCGCACCCCCCGGGACGGCTCCGAGCGCGGGGCGCCTGGGGCTTCGATAGTCCCCCCATGATCTCAGTTCGAGCAACAATCGACCGGCGCGCCGGTCGATTGTTGCTCGAACTCTCAGTTGCGCGCCGGACGCAGCTGTCCGATGCTCGGCTCGCGACCGGCGGTCGGCGAGCGCGTTGGACGAGGCCCGACCGCCACGAAAGGAGCGCGCGATGGCCGGAGCCGTCGGGTTCATCGGGCTCGGCAACATGGGACGTCCGATGGCGCTGAACCTCGTGAAGCACGGGTTCGCGCTGGTCGTCAACGACGTCGATCCCCGGGCGCTCGAGCCGCTGCGCGACCGCGGCGCGACGGTCGCCGCATCGGCCGAGCGCGTGGCGGCCGCGAGCGAGCGCACGATCGTCATGGTCGAGACGACGGCGCAGGCCGAGTCCGTCATCGCCGGAGAGCAGGGCATCGTCCGCGGTGCCGGGCCGGGGCACATCGTGCTCTGCATGAGCACGATCGACCCGTTCGTGGCCCGGCGGCTCGGCGATATGCTCGCCGGACGCGGGATCGCGATGCTCGACGCCCCGGTGAGCGGGGGCACCGCGCGCGCCGCGTCCGGCGAGCTGTCGATCATCGCGGGCGGTGACGCGGCGACGTTCGAGGCGTGCCGCGACGTCTTCCGGGCCATGGGGACGAACCTGTTCCACGTCGGGGCGCTCGGCCAGGGGCTCGCGATGAAGCTCGTCAACAACATGCTGATCCAGGTCAACCGTGTCGCGGTCGCCGAGGCGCTCGTGATGGGCGTGAAGGCCGGGCTCGATCCGCGCACGATCTACGACGTGATCCGGGTGAGCACGGGGACGAGCTTCGCGTTCGAGACCGGCGTGCCGAAGATCCTCGCCCGCGACTTCACCCCAGGCGGCAAGGTCGACATCTCGTACAAGGACCAGGAGCTCGAGACCGCGTTCGCCAAGCAGCTCGGCGTCCCGCTGCTCCTCGCGAACGTCACGCAGCAGGTCTACCAGATGGCGCGCGCGATGGGGCTCGGCCAGCAGGAGGGCCTTGCCGTCGTGAAGGTGTTCGAGCGCTTCGCCGGGATCGAGGTGCGCGGCAAGGCCTGACCGCGTGCTTCATCCCGAGGGAACGCCGTGACCTCGGCGCCTTCGGCCTCCAGGATGTCCGCGACGTGAGATATCACGTCTTACCGGAGCGGGGCGCGGCACGGCCGCGGAACCCGGGCGTCGAGCGGCAACCTAGCTCTTGCGCGGCGACGGCGCGCCCACGTGCACGTGCGCGCCGGTCGAGATGCCGGGCACGGCGCCGCGGAACGCGAGGAACGGCACGCCGCGCGACCGGAGGTGCTGGAGCAGCGCGCGGCCTTCCGGGCTGTCCGGGTGGACCGCGATGTCGAGCGCGTTGCGATGGTCGAAGCCGAACCGATCGTGCAGCGCCGTCTGACCGAGAGCGCTGACCGGGAGCGCGCGACCGAAGCGCTGCGCGAAGAAGCGCTCGAGGCTCGCCACCTGATCGAGCGTCCACCGGCTGGGGCCGCGGTACTCGACGACCTCGGGCGTCGCGCGCTCCTCGCCGACGGGGGTGGGCGGCAGCGCGGCCAGCGTGAGCAGCGCCTCGGCTTCGGCCACGACGCGTTCGGCCTCCGCCATCCTTCCGCGCGTCCCGTCGAGCTGCTCGCGCGCGTGTGCCGCAGCGCGCTCCGCGGTCTCGACGTCACGCCGCGACACGAGGCCTCGCGCGAACAGCGTGCGGTAGCGCTCGGCCTCGGTCTCGGCGCGCACCGCGTCCTGCTCCTGGAGCGCCAGGAGGTGGGCCAGGCTCTCCTGGTACTCGCGTGTCGCCGCGGTGAGGTCGGCCACCGCCTCGCCGAGCGTCTCCGCGAACGCCGCGCCGACCACGCAGGCGAGGAGCCCCAGCGCGACGAGCGCGAGGCCGAGCGGACGGCGACGTCGAGTCGGCGTGGATTCCATGTCGGTCGTCCCGTGGAGCGCCGGGCGAGCCCCCAGTGTGCGTGGCGGCGGCGCGCGGCGCAACGCCGAGCCGATTCCCCCGTCGGGACGACGACCGGTCGTGGCCGCGGCTCGGGCCGCAGCCGAGAATAGGGCGCGCGCCTCGACGGGATGCGGGATCATGAATGCGATCGAGGTCCGCTGCGTCAGACTCCAGGGAGGGTGCTCGATGAAGAGGTCGGCGTCCGTCGCCGTGCTCGTGGTGGCGCTGCTTTTCATTGCGTCGGTCCCCGGCTCCGCGTGGGCACACGGTTTTCGCGGGCGTCCGGCGGTCGGCGCACGCGTGGTGCTGGGTTTCGGGCCCCTGTTCTGGTGGCCGCATCCGGCCTGGTACTACCCGCCCCACTACGTCTACACGCCGCCAGCCGTCGTCGTTCAGCAGCCGCCGGTCTACGTGCAGCAGCCGCCCCCGCCCCCGCCGCCGCCCCCCGCGGCGTACTGGTACTACTGCGCGAGCGCCAAGGCGTACTACCCGAACGTGCAGGCGTGTCCCGAGCCGTGGATCAAGGTTCCGCCGAGGCCCGAATAGGCGGGCGTGCGCGAGGACGAGAACAGGTGACGCGATGATCACGAAACCGGCCACGCTCTCGATCGCCATGGTGCTCCTCATCACCGGGTGCGCGACGATTCCGACAGGACCGAGCGTCATGGTCCTCCCGGGCAACGGGAAGAACTTCGAGCAGTTCCAGACTGACGACGCGGTGTGTCGCCACTGGGCGGCGCAGCAGACGGGGACGACGCCGCAGCGCGCTTCCACCGAGAGCACGATCAGTGGCGCCGCCATCGGTACGGCCGTCGGCGCCGCGGTCGGCGCGGCGGTGGGTGCTGCGTCGGGCAGTCCCGCGACCGGCGCGGCGGTCGGCGCCGGCGGCGGGTTGCTCGGCGGCACCGCGGTCGGCGCGAGCGGTGCGGGGAGGTCCGGCGGGTCCGTGCAGCGACGGTACGACGTCGCGTACATGCAGTGCATGTACGCGCAGGGCAACCAGATCCCGGTAGCTCGCGGCTCGTACCCTGGCGCTGCCAAGACCACGCAGCCGCAGGTGACATCGCCGCCGCCCCGCGTTCCGGCCGATGTCCCTCCGCCGCCACCGGGCACTCCGCCCCCGCCGCCGCCGTCGAGCGTACCGCCGCCGCCGGCAGGCTCGCCACCGCCGCCTCCGCCCTCGTCACGCTGACGCGACGGGGCGACGCCGGACCACGTTTCCCGTCCGGCGTCGCCCGGCGGTGCCCGCACAATGGCCGGGATGCGCCGCGAGGGCACGATCTACCGGCCACCGAAACGGCGATAGCAGCGCACCGCGTTGTCCCAGAGGAGCTTTCTTCTGGTCGTCTCCGGGAGCGACGTCCAGCCCAGCAGGACGTCGACGGACCTCGGGAACCAGCTCTCGGAGTGCGGGTAGTCGGTCGCGAACATCAGCGTCTCGTCGCCGAGCGCCTCGATCGCATGGCGCAGCGAGAGCTCGCCCTCGTGGATCTGGATGCTCTGGAAGTACTGCGGGCTGCGGATGTACGCGCTCGGCTTCTGCTTGAGCGGCGGCAGCGCATGCCCGCACATGAGCGCGAGCTCGTCGAGGCGTGCCGCCCAGGAGGGAAGCCACCCGTGCCCGCACTCGAGCGGGGCGAGGCGCAACGCCGGGTAGCGATCGAGGACGCCGCTGCCGATCAGCGCGGCCATGTTGCGCTGCGCGTTCCACACGTGGCTCGCGGAGCGCTGCAGGAACACGTTGTCCCACGTGTCCCACACGCCGGGCGGATACGGCGGCGTCATCGTGAACGTGTGAATGATCACGGTCAGGTCGTACTCCTCGGCCGCCGCCCAGATCGGCTCCCAGTCCGGGTCGTCGAGCGACATGTCGGGGGGACAGATCGGGAAGATGCCGACCGGCCAGTCCTCGTTGCCGCAGCGACGCACCTCCCTGACCGAGGCAGCCACGTCGCGCCCGGAGACCAGGATCACGCTCGCGAGTCGATCCGCATAGGGCGCGCAGTAGTCTCGCAAGAACCGGTGATACGCCTCGTACATCGCGATCTCGAGGGCAACGTCGTCGAGCGCGCAGAACGCCGGCACACCCCCTGACGGCAGCACCATGTTGGCGTCGATGCCCTCGAGGTCCATGTCGCGCACGCGGGCCTCGGGGTCGAAGCTGACGCGATCGCTGGGGAACGGCGGCCCCTGCCAGCGCACGTCCCACGGGGTGCCGCCGTCCTTGAGACCTCGGGTGACAGCGGATGGCGGCGGGACTCGCTCGCGTGAGCCGAGGCGTCGGTCGAGCGCGGGGCGCTTGCCGACCCAGTACCGCGACATGCCGCCCTTGGCCGGAGCCCGCTGGACCGCCGAGCCCATCGCGGCAAGCCGGGCGCGATTCGCCGCCGAGAGGTACGCCTCGATCGGCTCGACGGGCTCGATGATGTGCGTGTCCGCGTCGAAGATCCGATAACCTGCGCGCGCCATGGGGTTCCCCTCCGTCAGCCGGCTCACATCCCTAGAATGGCCGCACAGTGTACATGACAAGATGCTCACGTTGACAGGTGGCCGAACGCTTGGTAGCGTCCGCCGCACACATCCGAGTAGGAACTTCGATCGTCTGTCACTGTCCAAATGTCCCAGAATCACGGGAGGTGTCGCATGGCGACAGGCATCGGACGTCAACGGACGCTCGTCACCGCGGTTGCCCTGGCTGTCCTGGTTGGCTCGCTCGCCCTCGCGCTCTCCGCCCCGGTCCAGGCGGCGGAGACCCCGCGCCGCGGCGGCGTCCTGCTGGCCGCCATCGGCGCCGATCCCCCGAGCCTCGACCCGCACCAGGAGAGCACCTTCGCCAACATCCAGCTCGTGGCGCCGCTCTACAGCACGCTGCTCCAGTTCGACCCGCTGGACTCGTCGAAGATCATCGGCGACGTGGGTACCGAGTGGAAGGTCTCGCCCGACGGGCTGAGCGTCACCGTCAAGGTCCGCCAGAACATCAAGTTCCACGACGGCTCGCCGCTGACCTCCGCTGACGTGAAGGCGAGCTGGGACAAGATCGTCTTCCCGCCGGCGGGCGTCCGGAGCACGCGGAAGGCGCACTACAAGGTGGTGAAGGCGATCGAGGCCCCCGACGCCAGCACCGTGGTGTTCCGGCTCAAGCACGCCTCGGCGTCGTTCGTGGCGAACTTGGCCTCGCCCTGGAACGTCGTCTTCCCGAAGAAGTACCTGGACACGGACCCGAACCACTTCAAGACCAACGTGGTGGGATCCGGGCCGTTCAAGTTCAAGAGCTACACCCGCGGGTCCACGTTCGAGGGGGAGCGGAACCCCGACTACTTCGTCAAGAACCGGCCCTACCTCGACGGCTACAAGTTTTTCATCAGCCCAGAGACGTCGGTGCGCTCCGCAGCCGTCCGTTCCGGCCGCGCGTACATCGAGTTCCGCGGCCTGCCCAACTCCGAGGTGGACGCGATCAGGAAGCAGCTCGGCGACAAGATCACCGTCCAGGAGGCGCCCACGCCGGGGTGGTGGGCCGTCTCGTTCAACAACCGGATCAAGCCGTTCAACGACGAGCGCGTGCGCAAGGCACTCACGCTCGCCATCGACCGGTACACGATGAGCAAGGTGCTCTTCCCGCTCACCGGGCTCCGGGAGGTCGGCGCGCTGGTGCGTCCGGGGACGGAGTGGGCGATGTCGCCGGCGGAGCTCGAGAAGTTCCCGGGCTTCGGCCGCGACATCGAGAAGAGCCGGGCGGAAGCGAGGAAGCTCCTCGCGGAGGCGGGCTATCCGAACGGCCTCAAGTTCGTCATGAAGAACCGCAACGTGAAGCTCCCATACCAGGACTTCGCGGTGTTCTTCATCCATGAGTGGAAGAAGGTCGGCGTGGAAGTGGAAAACCGGCCGCTCGAGACGGCGGCCTGGTTCGCCGACGGCCGGGACACCGGGAACTTCGAGGCGATGGTCGATCCCCACGTCGACTTCATGGACGAGCCCGACCTGACGCTCGTCGACTTCATCAGCTCCAGCTCGACGAACTGGAGCCGGATCAACGACCCTCAGCTCGACGACCTGTACGAGCGGCAGTCGAGAACCCTCGACCGTGCCGAGCGCAAGAAGCTCGTGAACCAGATGGAGAGCATCGTGCTCGAGAAGGCGTATTACGCGCCGGGTCTCTGGTGGGTGCGCAGTATCGTGCACTGGACGAAGCTGAAGAACTGGAAAGCCGCGCCCAGCCACTACTCCAACCAGAAGCTCCAGGACGTCTGGCTGGCCGAGGACTGAGCGGGTGAGGCCGGCATGCGCACGTACGTCGCCAAGCGACTCCTGCTGATCGTCCCCACGCTGCTCGGGGTCGCCGCCGTGGTGTTCCTGGTCATGCGGGTCATCCCGGGGGACGTGGCCCTCCTCATCCTGGGTGGCGACGACGGAGGTCAGATCGACCCTCAGCAGCTCGCGAACATGCGCGCTCAGCTCGGGCTGGATCAGCCGATCCTGGTACAGTTCGGGACGTGGCTCTGGGGCGTCCTCCGCTTCGACTTCGGCACGTCGCTCTGGACGTCGCGCCCCGTCGTCGAGGAGTTGCTGATTCGCCTGCCGCTGTCGCTCGAGCTCGCGCTCCTGGCGACGATGGTCTCCGTGCTGATCGCGATCCCCTTCGGCGTGCTGTCCGCGGTGCGCCAGGACACGTGGATCGACTACGTGATCCGCGTCGTCAGCATCGGTGGCCTGGCCATTCCGTCGTTCTGGGTCGGGATCCTCGTCATCCTGTTCCTCGTGCTCTGGTTCGGCTGGGGGCCCCCGCTCGAGTACACGCCGCCGTGGGTGGACCCGTGGGCGAACTTCCAGCAGATGGTCTGGCCGGTCGTGACGGTCGGCTACCGGTACGCCGCCGTCACGGCGCGCATGACGCGGTCCACGCTGCTCGAGGTCCTGCGCGACGACTACATCCGCACCGCGTGGGCGAAAGGCCTCGGCGAGCGCGCGGTCGTCATCCGCCACGCGCTCAAGAACTCGATGCTCCCGGTGATCACGCTGATCGGCACCGAGTTCGCATTCCTCATCGGTGGCCTCGTCGTGACGGAAACGGTCTTCACGCTGAACGGCGTGGGGCGGTTCGTCGTCGACGCGGTCGCGCACCGCGACTACCCGGTGGTCCAGGCGCTGGTGTTCCTCATCGCGTTCAGCTTCGTCATCGTCAACCTGCTCGTCGACCTGACGTACGCGTGGTTCGACCCGCGCATCCGGTACCGGTAGCCATGGCCACCCACGCGCTGCCCCATCCGACGGTCACGGCGCCCCTGGCGCCGCGGCTCACCGCCGGCGACGAGCTCGTGAAGTTCGTGCGGACGAAGCCGCTCGGCGTGGCGGGCGGGGTCGTCATCCTGGGGATGATTGGCGTCGCGCTCTTCGTCCAGGTGCTCGCGCCGTACGATCCCTACCGCGCCGACTACACCGCCCAGTTCGCGCGCCCCAGCGCCGAGCACTGGTTCGGCACCGACGAGTTCGGGCGTGACGTGATGACCCGCATCATGTACGGGGCGCGCATCGCGCTGTTCGTCGGCTTCACCGCGTCGTTCGCGGGCTGCACGGTCGGCGCGTTCCTCGGCGTGGTCAGCGCGTACTGGGGCGGGAAGGTCGACCTCCTCCTCGAGCGGCTGATGGACGTGCTGCTCGCGTTCCCGCAGCTCATCCTGGCGCTCGCGATCGCGTCGATCCTGGGGCCCGCGGTCCAGAACGTGGTCATCGCGGTCGCGATCCCGATCATCCCGCGCGCCGCGCGCGTCGTGCGCTCGACGGCGCTGTCGGTGAAGGAGCACGTGTACGTCGAGGCCGTGCAGGCGCTCGGCGCGACCCAGCCCCGGGTGATTCTCCAGCACATCGTCCCGAACGTGATGGCGCCGTACATCATCATGGTCACGGCGCAGCTGGGGAGCGCGATCCTCGCCGAGGCCGCGCTCTCCTACCTGGGCCTCGGGGCGGCCGAGCCGACGCCGTCGTGGGGCCTGATGCTCTCCGGCTCGGCGCCGTCGTACGCCGAGAAGGCGCCGTGGATCGCGCTGTTCCCGGGGATCGCGATCAGCCTGGGGGTGTTCGGGTTCAACCTCCTCGGCGACTCGTTGCGGGACGCGCTCGACCCGAAGCTGCGGCGCGGGTGACCCCCTCGGCACCGCGGACGTCCATGACCGGCTCGCGCATCCGCATCGCCGCCATCGAGGTGCGCCACTGGCACTCGTTGTGGGATTCCGCGTACCTGCGTCACCTCGCCGGCATGCCGGACGTCGAGCTCGTCGGCCTGCACGATCCCGATGCGGCGATCGCCACGAAGCGCGCGGCGGTGCTCGGCACGCCACCGGTCTTCACCGACTATCGCGAGATGCTGGACGTGACGCGGCCGAATTTCGTCATCGCGCTCGGCCGTCACAGCCGCATGGCCGAAACCGCGCACCACCTCATCGACCACGGCTATCCGTTCCTGATGGAGAAGCCGATGGGCGTGAACGCCGGCGAGGTGCGCGGGGTCGCCGAGAAGGCCGTCGCCAAGGGCGCGTTCGTCGCGGTCCCGCTGATCCAGCGCTACCAGCCGTTCACCGCCCGCGCGCGGCAGCTCCTCGCGGACGGCCGCTTCGGTCCGCTGTCCCACTTCTACTTCCGGCTGAACCGGCCGACGTCCGCGCGCTATCCTGCGTGGGACTCGCCGTGGATGCTCGATCCGGCCGAGGCCGGCGGAGGTGTCCTTCGCAATCTCGGCAGTCATGGCCTCGACCTGTTCCTCCACCTCGTCGGGGAAGACGCGGAGGCGGTGGGCGCCCAGCTCAGCCGTCGCGCGCACGGGCAGCCTGTCGAGGACTACGCCTCCGTGCTCGTGCGGTCGGCCGGTGGAGTGCTCGGGACGGTCGAGGTCGGCAACACGTTCCCGCGCGATGGGACGGATGGCGAGTGGAAGCTGGCGGGCCGCGACGCGATCCTCGTCATGCGCGACGGTGCGATGCGCCTCACGACGGCGGGTGGTGACCACACGACGCCGGCCCCGCTGCCCGAGCCCCTGGCCCTGACCGCGCTTCGCGACGCGCTCGACCACTGGCGCCGCGGCGCGCCGCCGCCGATCTCCGTGCACGACTGCCTGCGTGCGGTGCAGCTCATCGATCAGGCGTACGCGCTCGCCGGCCCCGTGCGCGGGTGACGGATCGGGCGAACGTCGGCGACGTGGTCCGTTACCAGCCCTCGTCCGGATCCGGGACGTCGCCCCGCAGCAACGCGATGTTCGCCTGGTCCTGAAGCGCCTTGCTGCGACGCCGGCCGCGATCCGCGGCCGCGCGCTGCTTCATCGCGATGAGATCGGCAGTCGTCACGACGCGGATAAGCGGAGGCCCGCCATCTCCATCGTCTCGGCTCGGTCGATCATCGGGTCGAACTCGCGGTCCACGACGATCCGCACCGGCTCGCCGGATCCGTGCCGGAAATTGAGGCTGTGCGCGAATTCCCCGGTGAATCGCAGCCCGGCGGCCGCCAGCGCGTCGATCAAAGCCTTTCGGTGCGCCGTCGACTGCACCGCGATGTCGGTGTCCAGCGTCGCGCGCGGTACGCCCGACCTGATCCCGACGGCGACGCCACCGACGACCGCGTAGGCGGCACCCAGACGATCGAGCGCGCGGGCGATATCGGCCAGAGCCGCAATCTTGTCCGGCGATTCAGCCATCGATGCCCCTCGGGTCGACGCGATGAGCCACGCTTCACGGGCCGTGATCCGGGCGATCGTCTCGAGCGGACTGTCCATGAGCCTGAGGATAGCAGGTGGGCCGCTGGACCGAACCCGACCGCAATCCTGACGGCAGAAAGTGGATCAGGAAGAAGAGGACCGCGAAGGCGATCGATTCCCGCAGCCCGGCGACGATGTAGAGCAGGAGCAGCGCGGCCTGGATGACCATCAGCCGCGTGAAGCGGGGGCCGAGCTGCGATGTCGCGGCGAGCGGGTTGGTGCCGCGCCAGCCGTCGAGGGTGCGCGGCAGGCCGTGAGCGTCGGCGGCGAGCGTGGCCAGCGCGAACGGCCAGTACGCCTCGGCGCAGGCGGCGAGCGAGCGCCAGTAGAAGACAGGCTTGCTCTCGGCGAAGGTCAGCATCCGGAGACCGTCCGCGCGCACGACCGCGACGCGCGGTCGCTCGTGGAGCCCCGGCACGAACCCGCCGGCGAAGTCGAGGAAGAACTGGTGGAAGAGCACGAGCACGGCGACGTAGAACGCCGAGAGCCCGGTGACGAGGACCAGGATCCCGAGCCAGTGAGGCCGCCCCAGCGGATGGGACGCGGCCAGGATGCCCCACCCAAGGGCCGGGACCACGGACAGGAAGATGCCGGAGGTCAGCGTCGTCAGCCAGAAGCTCCAGACCAGATCGCGTACGGTCCAGCCATCGACGAGCGCGACAGACATGCTCGCCAGCGCCAGGACGCAGGCACCAGCCCACCGGAGCACATCGTGACGGTCCACGTCGTTCAGATTGAACTCTCGGTGGTCGAGATGGAACGCCATCGTCGCTGGGCCCGCCCTCGGGCTGCCCGGCCCGGGCCGTCGTCAGGTGGAGCTGCGTCGGGTCACGCCGCCGGCTTCACGGCTGCTCCTCGCTCGGGCCCTCGCAACCCGCCGCGATCGTCCAGGAGCGCGTGATCACGCAGTGCTCCAGCCCTGCGCGGCGGCCGCTTCCTGGCGGCATCGTTCAGGGCCACCGAGGAGCTGCCGGTTCGCGCCTATCCGCTTGAACCAGTAGTGCAGTCCCAGCTCGTCGGTGAAGCCCATGCCGCCGTGGACCTCGGTCGCCATCCGGGAGACCTCGCGTCCCACCTCGGCGAGATGGGCCTTCGCGTGGCAGGCCGCCACGCGCGCCTCCTCGGGAATCGCGTCCTGCGCGTGCGCCGCGTACCACACGAGCGAGCGGCAGGGTTCCAGCATGGCGACCATGTCCGCGCACATGTGCTTGACGGCCTGGAAGCTCCCGATGAGACGGCCGAACTGCTCGCGCTGGCCGGCATGCGCCACCGCCCTGTCGAGCATGCTCTGGGCCGCGCCCAGCGTGTCGGCGGCGAGCATCGTGCGCCCCGCGTCGACCACGGAGCATGCGAGCCGCTGCGGGTCGCTTCCCGGCTCGAGGATCTCCGCGGGCGCGTCGGCGAGATGCACCTGTCCCGGGGGACGCGTGCGATCGAGGCTCGGCCGACACGCCGCGCGGACACCGGGCCCATCGACCGGCAGCACGGCGAGCGTGCCGTCATCGAGCACGACGAGGACGTGCGTCGCTCCGGCGAGGTCGACGACCGACTCCAGGCACCCGGACAGCCGGTCGCCGCGCCGCTCGACCGCGCTGTTCGCCGTGCTTCCCGCGAGCGTCTCGAACGCGACGCCGAGCCGCGCGGTTCCGGTCGCGACGCGTGGCAGCCACGCGGCGCGCGCGGCCTCGCTGCCGGCGCCCAGGATCGCGAGCGGCGCCATGACGGCGGCGGCGGCAAACGGCGTCGGCGCCGCGTGATACCCGAGCGCCTCGGCCGCGAGCGCCGCCTCGAACACGCCGAGACCCGCGCCGCCGAAGCGCTCGGGCACGAGCACGCCCGCGACTCCGAGCTCGGTCAGCGCGCTCCAGAATCGATCGTCGAACCCGGATCCCGCGTTCGCCAGCCGGTGCAGCGCGTCCATCGGCAGATGATCGGCGAGGAGCTTCCGCACGAGCCGCTCGAACAGGCGTTGCGCGTCGTTCGGTCCGAATTCCATCGCTCACCCCCTGGCGGAGGCCTTCGGCTCTCTCGGGAGACCGAGGCCGCGCTCGGCGATGATGTTCTTCTGGATCTGCGAGGTTCCGCCGCCGATCATCAGGCCGATGTCGTACATGTAGTCGATGTGCCACGTCGTCGCTTCGTCGTCCTCGGCCGCCTCGCCGCGCGGCTCGTAGACGAGCCCGGCGGCGCCGAGCACGTCCACGGCGAGCGCGGACAGCCGATGTCCCAGCGTGGTCCCGAAGTACTTCACGATGAGCTGCTTCACGCCGGGGTCCTCGCCGCGCGCCCGCTCGGTCAGGAGGCGCAGGTAATGGCAGCGGGACGCCATGACCTCTCCCTGCAGGCGGAGCAGCCGGTCCCGCAGCTCCGGCATGTCAGCGACGCGGACGCCGTCGATCCTCGTGCGCGTCATGAGGTCCCGGATCCGGTGGACCCGCTGCATCAGCCGGTTGGGGTCCCCGAGCATCGAGCGCTCGTGCTTGAGCGTGATGTTCGCGACGTGCCAGCCGTCGCCGCGACCCATGACGATCTGGTCGACGGGCACGCGCACGTCGGTGAAGAACACCTCGTTGAACTCGGCGCGGCCGGTCATGGTCGTCAGCGGCCGCACGTCGATCCCCGGCGTCGTCATCGGCACGAGGAGGTACGAGAGCCCGGCGTGCTTCGGCCGGTCCGGATCGGTCCGGCAGAGCAGGAACATCATGTCCGCGTAGTGGGCGGAGCTCGTCCAGATCTTCTGACCGTTGATCACGAAGTGGCCGTCGTCGACGACGGCGCGCGTCTGGGCCGACGCCAGGTCGCTGCCGGCGCCCGGCTCGGAGTATCCCTGACACCAGATGACCTCGCCGCGAATCGTGGGAGCAATCCAGCGGCGGCGCTGCTCTTCCGTGCCGACCTCGAGGAGCGTCGGCACGAGCATGCTGATGCCCTGGTTCATGATGCCGGGAGAGAGTCCCGCGCGGCTGAACTCGTCGGCGATGATGGCCGCCTCGAGGACGTCGGACGCGCCGCCGTACCCGCCGTACTCGCGGGGAATCGTGCGGGCGGCGTAGCCGCGCTCCAGGAGCCGGCGCTGCCAGTCCAGCGTTTTCTGATCGGGGCGCTTCCTGCCCCCGCCGGACCGCGGCGACAGGTGGCCGTACGTGCGCGCGAACTCGCGGATCTCGGCCTGCAGGGCGCGATGCGTGTCGGAGTAGGTGAGGTCCATGGTGTCCTCCTCGCGGCCTGGCGACGAGGGAGCCAGGGTCCCACAGCATAGCCGCTCAATCGCCCCACGTGTAGTGATCGATCGCGGACCACGGCAGGACCTCGACGCCGGTCCGTTGCTGCCGCTCCGTCCCGCCGTAGACGACGACGCGGCGCAGGCGAGGGCGCCGCCGACCGGTACCCAGCAGCGCAGCCAGGACCTCCAGGCTGGCAAAGAAGTCCGACGCGACGGTCTGCGCCGACTTCGTCTCGACGGCCACCAGGCCGTCGCCCGCCTCGAGCACCACGTCGACCTCGTTGCCTTTGCGGTCGCGAAAGAACGACAGCGCCGGTGGCAGGCCACGATGAACGCGCGCCTTGAGAATCTCGGACACGACCCAGGCCTCGAAGATCGCGCCACGGAGGGGATGCTCGCGAAGATGGTCCGGGCGCCGGATACCGAGCAGGAAGCACCGAGAACCTCAGACGGGCACAAGACCGCCGGTCGAGGCCGTGAGACGGTGGGAGTCAGCCAACGCATCGCGCAAGGAGGACGAGATGGCGGCACAGAATTATCCGGCGCCAGGCACGTTCTGCTGGAACGAGCTCATGACGGGCGACGTCGCGGCGGCGACGTCGTTCTACACGAAGCTGTTCGGATGGCGAGCGCGGGTGGTGCCCATGGGCGCTTCCGGCGACTACACACTCTTCATGATGGGAGAGCGGGAAGTCGGCGGGCTCATGCGGCAGCCCCAGGAAGGAGCGCCGCCGCAATGGCTGTCCTACGTCGCCGTCGAGAGCACGGATGCCGCCGTTCAGTCGGCGACCGCGCTGGGCGCCAGGACCCTCAAGCCACCGACCGACATCCCGGGCATTGGACGCTTCGCCGTGCTCCAGGATCCGACCGGCGCGGTGTTCGCCGTCTTCCAGCGATGAGGAGATCCTGACGGGGCGCGGCGAGTCGGCGGGCGCGTCAGCGCGCGATCAGGACCCGCCGTCCGGCTCCTCCACCTTCTGGAGGTCGTAGCCCTTGGCGTGCATGCACCGCTCGACCAGCCGGCGCTCGAGGTCGACGCGCCAGAAGGGATCCGGCTGCATCCAGAACGGGTCGTGCCAGTGGCTGCGACGCCAGAAGGGGGAACGCCAGGCCAAGGGACCATGCCAGGCCCATGGACCAGGCCACGGGCCGTACCACCCCCACGGGCTCCGCCAGAAGCTGGTCTCGATGTCCCACGAGGTCGAGCGCGCCTGGCGATCGCAGTCGAGCAGATCCGCTTCGGCGACATCGGGCGCCGCGCCCGGCTTCATCCAGGCGTACGCGGCACAGCCGCTCAGTGTGAGGACCAGGATCGCCAGTACGCAGGTGATGGCGGTCCGGTCAAATCCAGGTCGTTCGGCGCGCGGGCCTGCCATGACGATTGGCCGAGGATGCAAATCCGGGGCCCTCGACTCCGCAGACGCTCGTGCGCCGGCCGGCGCGAACGGGCCACTGGAGGCGCTTCCGGTAGACTCTGCGTCAGCCATGGGCTCCGAGACGTGCAGCATCCGCACTCCCCTCCTCGAGATCGCCTACGAGGAGTCAGGCGATCCCAGTATGCTCCCGATCATCCTCCTCCACGGCTTTCCCGACGACGTCCGCGCGTGGGACGGCGTCGCCCCGCGCCTCACCGATGCCGGGTATCGCGTGCTCGTCCCCTACCTGCGCGGGTACGGCCCCACGCGCTGGCTCGACCCCGCCGCGTCTCGCATGGCGCAGCAGGCCGCGATCGGCCAGGACCTGCTCGACTTCATGGACGCGCTGGTCCTGCCGCGCGTGGCGCTCGCCGGCTACGACTGGGGTGGACGCGCGGCGTGCATCGCCAGCATCCTGGCGCCGGCACGCGTTCGCGCGCTCGTGACGATCGGCGGCTACAACGTGCAGAACACGCTCGGACCGCCACGGCCCGCGCCGGCCGTCGAGGAGCGGGCCTACTGGTATCAGTGGTACTTCAACACGGAGCGGGGACGGATCGGGTTGGAGCAGAACCGGCGCGAGATCTGCCGGCTCCTCTGGCACGAGTGGTCGCCCAGCTGGCGCTTCGACGACGCGACGTTCGAGCGGACGGCGGCGTCGTTCGACAATCCGGACTTCGTGGATGTGGTGATCCACTCGTACCGGCACCGCCACCGGAATGCGCCCGGCGAGGCGCGCTTCGACGCGATCGAGCGCCGCCTCGCCGAGCGGCCACCGATCAGGGTGCCGGCGGTGGTCCTGCACGGTGCCGAGGACACCGTCGACCCGTCCCATCGCACCGAGCGTCACATGACGCTGTTTCCGCCGGGCACCGAACGGAGGGTGGTCGCCGGCGCCGGGCACTTCATGCCCCGCGAGCGGCCGGAAGTCGTGGCGGACGCGCTGCTCGGGCTGCTCCGCGTCAGCGCCGCGCGATGAAGGCCTCGCGGAGGACGTTCGCCTCGGTCTCCAGCTCGTCCAGCCGGTGCTTGACCACGTCGCCGATGCTGACGATGCCGCGAAGTCTCCCGCCGTCGACGACCGGCAGGTGCCGCACGCGGTGTGCGGTCATTTGCCCCATGACGTGCGTCACGCTGTCGTCCGGGCGGCAGGTCACGACGCGGCGCACCATGATGTCGGAGGCGTGGAGGTGGAGCACGCGCCCGCCGTAGAGCGCGAGCGCGTGGACGACGTCGCGCTCCGCGATCATGCCGGCGACGCTCGCGCCATCATCGCTCACGACCACGGCACCGATGCCTTTCGCTCTGAGCGCCCGGACCACCGCCTCGACCGGCGTTTCGGACCGCACCGTGATCACGTCGCTGCCCTTGGCCTTGAGGATCGACGTCACCTTCATGTTCCGGCCCTCCCGCTCCGCGCACGGACCGTTGGTCGGGGAGGCTGGGACTGCCGGCGGCGCCGTTGCCGCTGGCGGCCGCCTCTGCCCGGTCATTCTACGCCGCGGGTGTGTGCGCATACTGCGCGCCTCCGCCCCGACTGTCTCGGTGCTGCAGGACCGCGGGCGCCCGACGGTGATGAAGGACGGCCGCTGGGTGAGTCCGAACCTCCATTAGATCGAGCAGCGCCCTCGGTCAGACCGACTCGACGATGTTGAACAGCTCCTCGTACTCGCGCGCCCAGTAGCTCTCGGTGCCGAATGCGGGGAACCCGGCGCGGAACGAGGGGTCGTCCCAGCGCCGTGCGATCCACGCCGAGATGTAGATGATCCGCAAGGCGCGCAGCGGCTCGCAGAGCGCGAGCGTCGGCCGGTCGAGCTCGCGGAAGAGCTCGTAGCCCTCCAGGATCTGCTCGCGTGCCCGCCGCGCGTCTTCGGACGGCCCGGGCGCCAGGAGCCAGATGTCCTGCACGGGCGGGCCGACCATCGAGTCGTCGAAGTCGAGCAGGATCGGGCCGCCGGCGGCCCAGACGAGGTTACCCTTCTGGAGGTCGCCGTGGATCCGCTGCGCGCCGGCCCGCGCGAGCCGCGGCGCGGCGGCATCCGCGATCTTGAGCGCGACGTCGCGGTAGCGCGGCCCGAGCGCGGCGGAGATGAGCTTGCCCGACAGGAGCACGTCGAGCGGCTCGTGGACGAAGCGCTCGACCGTGAGCCGGGGGCGAGCGGGCGCGTCGCGCGCGGCGCCGACGGCGTGCATGCGACCGATCAGGCGCCCGATCCGGCGCAGACCCTCGTCGTCCAGCTCGTCGCTCGCGCGGCCGCGCATCTTCGGGAACGCGGCGTAGTGGATGCCGTCGATCTCGGCGAGGGTGGCGCCGATGCCGAGGTCCATGGGCGGCACGACGGGCAGCTCGGCGGCGGCGAGGTCGGCGAGGAACACGTGCTCGTCGAGGATCGCCTCGCGCGACCATCGGCCCGGCCGGTAGAACTTCACGACGATCCGGCGTTCGTCGTCGAGCTCCACCTCGTAGACGCGGTTCTCGAACGCGCGCAGCGGCAGGCAGCGCCCGGTCGAGCGCAGGCCGCCGACCTCGACGGCGTCGAGGACCCGGTCGGGCGTGAGCGAGAGGAACCCGGACATGACCGGCGATTGTACTTCACGCGGCGCGCCGATACCCTTGCTGGCGGCCCGGGCGCACCGTGAACGAGACCGAACGACTCGATCGAGGGCGCTGCATGAGCCTCGCGACGTTCCGGAAGAACGGCGCCGAGGTGAAGACCCCCGTCTGGTTCGCGGCGGCGGACGGGAGGCTCTACGTGTTCACGGCCGGGGAGTCCGGGAAGGTCAAGCGGCTGCGTCGCTCGTCCCGCGTGCGGCTGGCGCCATGCGACGCGCGGGGCCGGGTCCGCGGCGAGTGGCGGGACGCGATCGCGCGCCTCGTCACCGACGGCGCGACCATCCGGCGCGGGCACGCGGCGCTCCGGCGCAAGTACGGCTGGCAGATGATCGCGGCCGACGTGCTGTCGCGACTCGCGCGCCGGTACCACCGCCGGGCCTGGATCGAGATCCAGCTGTAGGCGCGCCGCCGCGCCAGGGAGAACCGATGCTGAACGTGCTCGTGACCATGCCGTTCCACGACGCCCAGATCGACCGCATCCGCAGGGTTTCGCCGGACCTTCACGTCGGCCGTGATCGTGCGGACACCGCCGACTACTCCCGCGCGGACGTGCTCTACGCCGCCGCGCCGCCTCGCGATCTGTCGAGGGCGCCCCATCTCAAGTGGGTGCAGCTCCACATGGCCGGCGTGAACGCGCTCCACGACCACGCGATCTATCGCGACAGCGCGATCGCGCTGACGACGACGAGCGGGGTGCACGCGGCGACAGTCGCCGAGTACGCGGTCACGTTGCTGCTCGCGCTCGCGCATCGCGTCCCGCGGATGGTCGAGTGGCGGGCGAGGGGCGGCTGGCCGCCCGACGAGCAACGGTGGCCGTTGTTCGTGCCGACCGAGGTGCGCGGCGCGGCCCTCGGCATCATCGGCTACGGGAGCATCGGCCGGGAGCTCGCCCGGATCGCGAAGACGGCGTTCTCGATGACGGTCCTGGCGTGCAAGCGCGATCCGTCCCAGCGGCGCGACGCGGGCTATCACCTGCCGGGCACCGGCGATCCCGAGGGCGCGCTGCCGGACCAGTGGCTCTCGCCTCGCGAGCTGCACGGCCTGCTCGCAGCATCGGATGTCGTCGTGATGTGCGCGCCGTTGACGCCGGAGACGCGTCGCATGATCGGCGAAGCGGAGCTCCGTGCGATGAAGCCGTCCGCGTACTTCATCAACGTCGGGCGCGGGGCCACCGTCGACGAGATCGCGCTGGCCCGGGCGCTCGCGGCACAGCGCATTGCCGGGGCAGCGGTCGACGTCTTCGCGGAGGAGCCGCCGCCCGCCGGCCATCCACTGTACGCGCTCGACGACGTCATCGTCTCGCCGCACGTGTCTGGCTTCGTCCCGAGCTACGACGACCGGTGTACCGAGCTGTTCGCCGAGAACCTGCGCCGCTATCTGGACGGTGCGCCGCTGCTGAACCTGGTCGACCGCGCACGGGGCTACTAGAGAACCCTGAGGGGGGCCACGCCCTTCCGACTCCCTCGCGCAGGATCGATTGCGCCGGCGAAGCCGGCGCTGGGAGCGACAGGCGCAAGCCTGACCGGCTGGGCCCGGAGCGATGCCCGCCTTGTCGGAGCTATTTCCCGACGCGAACGGCGCGGCGACGCTCGAGCCGTCCGGCGGTCGGATTCTTTCGACCCGGGTGGGTGGGACGGCGCGGCGGCATCGACGAGCAGGCTCTCGCGTCCACACGGCGGCGGGCCCGGGCGCGTGCGGTCGCGCGCCCGGGCCCGCACCGTGCGCTTACCGCCGGTCGCGCGGCGAGTTGAGGTAACGGAGAAGGTCGGAGTCGGGCCGGAGCACGATCGTCGTCTCGGGGGAGAAGACGCGCTCGTACGTCTCCAGGCGCCGCACGAAGCCGTAGAAGTTCGCATCGCGTCCGAAGGCCTGCCCCGTGACGGCTGTGGCCTCGGCGTCGCCCGCGCCCCGGAGGCCCTGGCTCTCCTGGTACGCCTTCGCGAGGATGATCTCCCGCTCCTTGTCGGCTTTGGCGCGGATCTCGCGCCCTTTCTCCTCGCCCTCCGCCCGGTACCTGAGCGCGATCCGCTGCCGCTCCGCCTGCATCCGCGCGAAGACGCTCGCCTGGACCTCCGTCGGCAAGTCTGCCCGCTTGACCCGCACGTCGATCACCCTGATGCCGAACGGCGCCGACAGCTCCCGAGCCGCCGTGGTCACCGCCTGCATGATCGTCTCGCGCTTCTCACGGATGATCTCCTTGAAGATCTCCTTGGCCACCTCCTGCCGGAGCCGCGCCGTGATGATGTCGTCCAGACGCGCGATCGCGCCTCGCTCGTCACGAACCGTTCGATAGAATTGCAGCGGGTCGACGATCTCCCAGCGGGAGACGTGGTCGATCAGCAGGCGCTTCTTGTCCAGCGTGAGGTACTCGGCGCCGCCGGTGTCGGCGGCCAGGACGCGCTTGTCGAAGACGGTGACGGTGTGCAGGATGGGCACCTTCCAGTACAGGCCGGGCTCGCGCACCGTGCGGATAGGCTGACCGAACTGGGTCACGATCGCCTGCTGCCACTCGCCGATGATGTAGGTCGCGCTGGCGAGGATGATCGCGAGGATCACCAGGACAGGGATTCTCCAGGCCATGGTTCACCGCCCTCCCGTCGCCGCCGCCGGACGCTGCTCCGGCTCGGCTGTGCTGGTCTTCGCCGGCTTCCGGTCCGGGAAGAAGTCCCCGAGGGGCAGCAGCGGCACGACGCTGCCGTTCGCCCCCGACTCGACGACCACCGTGCGGGTCTTCGGCAGGACGCGATCGACCATCTCCAGGTAGAGCCGGTCGCGCGTCACCGCCTCGGCCTTCTTGTACTCGGCGAGGATCCGCACGAACCGGTCGGCGTCGCCGCGCGCGCGAATGAGGCGCTGCTCGCGGTACGCTTCCGCGGCCCGGAGCATCTGGACGGCCTCGCCCCGTGCCTTCGGGACCACGCCCTCGGCGTAGCCCTCGGCCTCCTTGATGAGCCGCTCGCGGTCCTCCCACGCGCGGACGACGTCGTGGAAGGCCTCCTTGACCTCCTTCGGCGGGTCGACGACGAGCAGGCGGACCTCCGTCGCCTGCAGGCCCGTGGCGTAGAGATCGAGCAGGTCCTGCAGCTGCTTCTTCACGCGGTCCTGCACCTCGACGCGGCCCTCCGTCATCGTGTAGTCGATGCTGTTCTCGCCGACCGCCGCCCGGAGCGCGACCTCTGCGGACGACTGGAGCGCGGTCTCGGGGTGGCGCGCCCGGAACAGGAACTGCACGGGGTCCTGGACGAGGTACTGGACGAAGAGCTGCACGTCCACGATGTTCTCGTCGCCCGTGAGCATCAGTGCCTCGGTCGGGACGGAGCGGGTGCTGCCGCGGGCGGCGCGGAAGCCGATCTCGGCGCGCCGGACGGTGGCGATGTCGACGATGTGGTGCTGCTGAATCGGCGCCGGCAGGCGGTAGCGAAGCCCCGACTCGGTCTGCTCGACCACGCGGCCGAACAAGAGCACGACGCCGCGCTCGCCCGGCCCGACGACGTAGAAGCCGGAGACGAGCCACAGGAGCACGACGGCGACGAGCGCGCCCACGACGAGACGCCGCGGGCCCAGGCGCTCGGCGATCCGCCGGAGGGGCTCGAGCTGCGCCTGGAGATCGGGGGGGCGTTGTGGCGGCCAGGTGTTCATCGAATGGTCCTCCTTCGGGATCGAATGCCATGGGCTGTGGCGGTGCGCCGGGCCGCGGAGTCGAGACCTCTCGCGGGCGGCGAACCAGAGACGAGCGGAGCGCCCGGCTGGTCCGGCGACTCCGTCTAGACGTCAGCGCGGACGGTCAGTCGTCCTCGGGCGAGGCGGTGGGCGTCGAGACGGCCGGACGAGGGTACTCGAGACGGCTCCGCCGGATTCGGGGGACGTCCGGCGCGGAGGCCCGCGTGACGATGACGGGACGCTCGACCGGCTCCAGACGCTTCGGCGCCGGAGCCAGGGGGAGGCGGGCGGCGGCGTCGTGCGCGCGGAAGCGGTCGGCCTGCCGCACCTCGACGGACTCGTCGATGCCGAACGTCAGCGCGCCCGGCATCATCGGGTTCGAGACGTCGAGGGACATGTAGACGGCCACGAGCCACACGACCCAGGAGATGCTCATCGAGGGCATTCTACGCGCTTCGGGAGCCAGTGGGATCCACCATCGAGGGGCTCGCTGCACCGTTGAACGCTACCCGTCAGCTCTCGGCGGCGCTCTTCTCTTCCGCATCTCCTCGAGCAGGAACGCGCGCAGGCCCGCCTTCATCGCCTCGAGGTTGGTGGCGACGCGATGATCCGGAGAGGGCAACACCGGGTCCGCCTGAACGATCCGCCAGGAGCCGCGATGGCCGAGCGGGTCGCGCCCGCGAGTTAGAATCGCGGGGCTCGATGATGAACCGACGCCGCGCGCTCCGTCTCGCCGTCTTCGCGGTGGTCGCCCTCGTGACCGCCGCGGCGTGCGGCCTGCTCGCCCTTCCCGAGATCGTCCGGCGCGTGCTCGTGTGGCGCCTGGCGGCGACCACCGGCCGCGCCGTCACGCTCGCCGCGGTCGACCTCGACCTCTTCGACGGGCAGCTCGCCCTCCGTGGCCTTCGCGTGAGCGACCGGGACCAGCGCCCCCTCGCGAGCGTCGAGCGGCTGGCAGCCCGGTTCAGCCCCCGGGACCTGCTCCGCGGGCACCTCCGCATCACCGAGGCCGCGCTCGACGCGCCGACCGTACGCCTCGTCCGGACCGGGGCGGGCGAGTTCAACGTCTCCGACCTGATCTCTCGCGAGCGCGGCGAGGGTGGGGCGCTCGCGCTCACCGTCGAGCGCCTCACGCTGAGCCGCGGCGCGCTCGAGATCGAGGACCGGACGCTGGTACCGGTGCGGACCTGGCGAGTGGAGCGCGTCACTGTCAACGTGCAGGGCGTGTCCACGGTCCTGGCCGCACCGCCCGGCGTGGTCACTCTCCACGCCGTCGCGGCGGGCGCGCCGATCTCGCTCTGGATCACGGGCGTGCGGCTCGAGCCGCTGCGCTTCCACGCGACCGTCATCGCGCGTGACATCGACGGGTCGCTGGCCGGTCTCTACCTGCCCCCGGCGAGCCCGCTGACGCCTGCCCGAGGACTGCTCAACGTGTCAGGGACGATCGAGCACGACGCGGCGGACGCGACGCGCATCGCGCTCGACCTCGGGTTGGCCGGCGTCGAGCTCCAGCGGCCCGGGCGCGACGAGACCTTCCTGCGCGCGCCCGCCGTGCGCGTGAAGATCGAGGATCTCCGCATCCGCTCCGGCACTGTCGACCTGGCGCGGCTCGAGGTGGACGGCGGCACGCTCGTGCTCGAGGACGCGCGGCTCGAGCCGGTGCGTCGCTGGCAAGCGGACGGCGTCCTCCTGGAGGCGCGTGGGCTCTCGAGTGCGCGGCAGGGGCCCGCCGGCGTCGCGACGGCGCGCGCGGTGGTGGCCGGCTCCCCGGTGTCGGTGTGGATCACCAACCTCCGGGTCGCGCCTGTCGAGCTGCACGCGACGGCGATCGTCCGCGACGTCGATGCGACGCTCCTCCGCCTCTACCTGCCGCGCGCGCTGCCGGTGACCCCGGAGCGGGGCATCGTCGACGCCTCCGTGCGCGTCGACCACGACGCGCGGCGGGGCACGAGGCTCGGGCTCGACGCGGCGGTCCGCGACATCGAGCTGCGGCGGCCACCGCACTCGCTGGCCGCGCCATCGGTCCGTGTGACCGCGGAGGACATCGCGTTCGGCACGGGCGTGGTGACGGTCGGCCGCGCGGCGATCGCTGCCGGGCGGCTCACGATCGAGGACCGGACGCTCACGCCCCCTCGCGCCTGGCCGGTGCAGGACCTGGCCGTCGAGGCGAGCCGGCTGTCGAGCCGTCGCGACGACGTCCAGGGCATCGCCACGGCGCGGGCGACGGTCGCGAGCGCGGTCGTGTCCGCGTGGCTCACGCGCCTGCGCATCGATCCCCTGGAGCTGGACGCCACGGCGATCCTGAGGAACGTCGATCTCGCCCTGCTCCGGCCGTACCTGCCGGCGGGCTTGCCGCTGGAGCCGAGCGCGGGCGTCGTCAACGCTTCGCTCCAGGGCAAGCACACGGCGGCGGACGGCACGTGGCTCACCGGCGACGTGTTTCTCGCGCGCGTCGACGCGCGGGTCGGGGACGCGGCGGGGTTCCGCATCACGGCTCCGTCCGTGCGCGTCACGCTCGCCGACGCGCGACGCCAGGGCGACGCCGTCAGCGTCGGGCGCTTCGAGCTGAGCGGAAGCGGCGTCCTCGCCGACCCGCGCGCCGCGTCCGCCCGCTTCGACTTCGAGCGGCTGCGCGTCGGCGCCGAGGGTCTCGCGTGGCCGGTGCGCGGCCCTGCGCGCGTCGCGCTCAGCGCGCGGCTCCGGGACGGAAGCGAGGTCGACGCGACGGGCACGGCCGAGCTGACTTCGGCGCCGCCGGACGTGAGGTGGAAGACAGAGCTCGACGTCCACCTCCGGCGCGTCGGCCTGGCCCCGCTCGCCGCGTACGTGCCGGCCGCGAGCGGACTCGGAGGCCGCATCGGTGGCGCGCTCAGCGCCACCGTCACGTACGCGGACACGCTCGCGGCCCACGTGCGCGGCGAGGCCCGGGCGTCGCGACTCTCCATCACCGACGGCGGGCGCACCCCGCTCTCCTTTCGCCGGGTCGAGGTGTCCGGCCTCGACGTGAAGTGGCCGGAGCGCGTCGCCGTCGCAAAGGTGCGGCTCGTCGAGCCTCACGCGCTCGTCGAGCGTGACCGCCACGGCGCGTTCCGTCCGATCTTCATGGGGGGACTATCGATCATGGGGGGACCATCGAAGCCCCCCAAGCCCCCCGCGCTCGCACGCGCCCCGGGGGACCCGGGGCGCGGCTCGGCACCCGATTCGTTCACGGGTCCCGAGATCGCGCTCGGTGAGGTCGTCGTGGAGAGCGGCCGCCTCGTCTTCTCGGACGACGCCGCGCCCGCGCCCGTCCGCTTCGAGGTGCCGCGCCTGACGCTCACCGCGCGCGACATCACGTGGCCCGCCCGCGCGCCCGCGAGGCTGCGGCTCGACGCCACGCTGCCGCGGAGCGGGACCCTCGCGGTCGAGGGCACGGTCGGCGCCGAGCCCGCCCGTGTGGATGTCCAGCTCGCCGTCAAGGATGCCCCGCTCGATCTGCTGCAGCCGTATCTCGCGTTCCCGGCGCGGCTCGGCGGTCGCGTCGACGCGACGCTCGCGCTGACCGGGCCGCTCGCGCCGGCGCTCGGGCTGACCGCTCGCGGTGACGCCACGCTGCGGCGCTTCTCCGTCTCCGACGGCGCCGAGCCCGTGCTGACGGTCGAGAGCATCGCCGTGACGGGGATCGACGCGACGTGGCCGACGAAGCTCGACGTCGACGGCGCGCGCGTCCGCCGATCGTGGGCGCGCATCGAACGGGATGCCAGGGGCGATTTCATACTGCGGAAGCTCTTCACGCGCGCGCCCGGCCCGCCGCCGCCGGCCGGATCGGCGCCGCCCGCCGCGCCCGTCCCGCCCATCGCGATCCGGCTGCGCGAGGGGGTCTTCGAGGAAGGATCCGCGACGATCCTGGACGGCGTGACCACGCCACCCGCTCGCTTCGAGATCGCCGGCGCCCGGCTCGCCGTTCAGGATCTCACGTGGCCGTCCGAGGGGCCTCTGAAGCTCCACCTCACCTCGCCGACGCCGGGCGGCGGGACGCTGGACGCCGACGGCACGCTCGCCGTCGGATCGCCCACGCTCGAGGCTCGGGTGCGGCTCGACCGCGTGGAGCTCGCTCCGGCGCAGCCGTACCTGCCGATCGACGGGCGCGTGTCCGGTCAGGCGACCGGCGACCTGAGGCTCAGGATGGCGTTCGACCCGCTGGCGCTCCGGCTCGAAGGTCAGGCGCTCGTGCAGCGCTTCCGGCTGGGCGACGGCGCGAGCCCGCTCGTCACGGTCGGGCGCGCGGAGGCTGCCGGGATCGACGTGGACTGGCCGCGCCGCGTGGCGGTGCGCAGCGTGGAGTTTCGCCGCCCGCGCCTCCTGATCGAGCGCGACGCCGAGGGCAAGTTCCGCCTGCGCCGGCTGGTGACGCCGCGGTGGGCGGCGAGCGATCAGGCCGGCGCGACGCCGCTCACGCGCCCGGCCGCGTCCGGGCGGCCCGCGGCTTCGCCGTCGCCGACCGGCCCGGCCCCGCCGACGATCGAGGTCGGCAGCCTCAGCTTGGCGCGAGCGACGGCGCGCTTCGTCGACCAGACCACCACGCCCGCCTACGCGGAAGAGCTGTCCGGCCTCGACGCTGTCTTCACCGGCCTGACGACGGCGCCGGCCGTGCCCGCGCGCTTCACGGCGAGCGGCGCGATGCCGGGCGGCTCGTCGTTCACGCTCGGCGGCGAGTTCGCCACGGGCGAGCGGCCGCAGCTCGAGCTGCGCGTCGAGCTCCGCGACGTCGTCGTTCCGCGCGTGAACCCCTACCTCGACAAGTTCACGTCATGGACGGCGACGCGGGGAACGCTCACCGCTTCGGCCGCCTACACGCTCCAGGGGACGCGGGTCGACGCGCGCCACGACGTCCTCCTCCGCAACCTGGAGGTCGCGCACGGCGCCGAGGACGACGAGGTCGAGCGCCGGCTCGGGCTGCCGCTCGGGTTCCTCGTCAGCCTGATGAAGGACGCGCGCGGCGAGATCCGCCTGTCCGTTCCCGTCGCCGGCGACCTCGCCACGCGGGAGTTCGACTTCCGCGAGGCCGTGTGGGGAGCGGTGCGGAACCTCGCCATCCGGCTCATCGCGCTGCCATTCGCCCGGGTCGGCTCGCTCTTCTTCACCGAGGACTCGAAGATGGAGGCCGTCGCCATCGCTCCCGTGGTCTTCGAGCCGGGAGCCGACCGGCCCGGCGCCGGGATGGGACCGCACCTCGATCGCATCGCCGCGCTCCTCCGCGACAAGCCGGCCGTGCGCCTCGGCCTGGTCCCGATCGTCACCGCCGCGGACGTGGACGCGCTCCGGCGTGCCTCGGTCCTCGCGCGCCTCGGCGCCGGCTCCGGGTCCGCCGCGAGCGAGGCGGACGCGGTCGAGGCCACGCGGCGCGAGCATCTCGCGCGGTGGCCGGACCGTCCGGTGCCCCAGGCGCTCGACGCGCTCGTCGCCGCGCTGGCAGAGGCGCAGCCGGTCCCGCCCGAGGCGCTCCGCGACCTGTCGGCGCAGCGGCTCGACGTCGTGCGCGGGGCGCTCGGCCGCGGCGGGATCGCCGCCGAGCGCCTGCGCGGCCGCGCGCGCCGCACCACCCTGGTCGAGGCGACGGGAGCGGGGCGGGTGGAGCTCGACCTGAGGCCCTGACAGCGATCAGCCGGACCTCGAGCCCGCGGTGAGACGGCCGCGACCGGGACAGACTCACGCTGTCCCGTCGCCCGACCGCGAGCGGAGACGAGCGGCCACCTCCTCGTACTATGCTCACTCGCATGTTGTTCGTGACCGTGCACGCGCCGCCGGAGTACCGAGCCCGAAACGAGCCATGCGCCGCATGAGCGCGCTCGAGGGCCCCTGATGCCGCGGTCCCGCTATCTCACGTTCACGCGCGCCGAATGGGCGCGGCTCCGAGCGGACACCCCGCTGACGCTGAGCGAGGGCGACCTGGCCGAGCTGCGCGGGCTCAACGACCGGGTCTCGCTCGACGAGGTCGCCGACATCTATCTGCCGCTCTCGAGACTGCTGAATCTCCACGTCGACGCGAGCCAGGCACTGTACCGCGCGACGGCGACCTTCCTCGGCACGAACGCGGCGAAGGTGCCGTACCTCGTCGGGCTGGCGGGCAGCGTCGCGGTCGGCAAGAGCACGACGGCGCGGATCATGCGAGAGTTGCTCGCGCGCTGGCCGAACCACACGAAGGTCGACCTGGTCGCGACCGACGGCTTCCTCTACCCGAGACGCGTGCTCGGGGCACGCGGGATCATGCAACGCAAGGGGTTTCCGGACAGCTACGATCTCCGCGCGCTCATCCAGTTCCTCGCGGACGTGAAGGCCGGCCGCCCCGAGGTCGCGGTGCCGATCTACTCGCACCTCACGTACGACATCGTGCCGGACCGATTCCAGATCGTCGACCGGCCCGACGTGCTGATCGTCGAGGGACTCAACATCCTCCAGGCGGGCGACCGATCGACGCGCCACGCCTTCACCTCCGACTTCTTCGACTTCACCATCTACGTCGATGCCGAGACGAGGGACATCCGGGACTGGTACGTCGAACGCTTCTTCGCGCTGCGGGAGACGGCATTCCAGGACCCGGCCTCGTACTTCCACCGGTACGCGGATCTCGGCGACGACGAGGCGGAGGCGGTCGCGACCCGGATCTGGCAGGAGATCAACGAGCCGAACCTGCTGGAGAACATCCTGCCGACGCGCGACCGGGCGCACCTGATCCTCGAGAAGGCCGCGGACCACTCCGTCCAGCACGTCCACCTGCGCCGGGGGTGAGACCGACGCGTGATCGTACCCGGCAGATCGCTGACGTATCCGGTACCCTGCGGACTGGACGACCCGTCGAGGGGAGGTGTGTGATGGCGAGGACTCGCCCCGACGCCCCCGGGTCGCCGACGATGGCCCGCGCGGGTCTCTGGATCCTGTTCGCCGCCCATGTCGTCGCGAGCTGGGGCACGCAGTGGGACATCCAGTGGCACCTGACGATCGGGCGCGACTCGTTCTGGATCGCGCCGCACCTGATGACGTACAGCGGCGTCGCCGCGATCGTGCTCGTGAGCTTCGGGATGCTGGCGTGGACGACCGCGCGCGCGCTCCCAGGCGCGGAGCGCGGGCCGGGCACGATGCGCGTGCTCGGGCTGACGGGAACGCCGGGCTATCACGCGGCGGCCTGGGGCATCGCGCTCACGGTTCTCGCGGCCCCGATCGACGACCTCTGGCATCGACTGTTCGGGCTCGACGTGACGCTGTGGAGCCCGCCGCACCTGCTCGGTCTCCTCGGCGCGATCGTGAACGCGGCCGCGTGCTGGCTGATCGCGCGCGAGACCTACGCCGCGGGGAGCCGCCCGCGGCTCGCGGCGATGGTCGTCGCCGGCGCGCTGGTCTACGGGGGAATCGGTGTCGGGATCCAGCCATCGGTCAGGATCGCCTACGTCCACGGCGGCATCAGGTTCTTCACCTATCCGATCCTGGCGGCGCTGCTGGTGCCGCTGGCGCTGGTCGTCACGGCCCGGGTGTCGCGGTCGCGGCCCGCTCCGGTGCTGGCGGTGCTGCTGGCGCTCCTGATCGGCGTCACGGGCGCCGCGATCGCGCGCGCCGGGTTCGCGTGGCTCCAGCCCGTGTCGGTCATCGGCGAGGAGATCGCCAGGGACCCGACGTCGCCGATCGCGATCAGCCACGAGATCGCTCGCAAAAACGGGAGGCCGGTGGGCGCCTACGGGGCGCGCGTGGTGTTCCTGGCGCTGCTCGGTGCGCTCGCGATGGTGGCGGTCGATGCGCGCCGGCGCCCGGGCCTGGCCGCGTTCGGTTACGGCGCCACGATGCTCGTCACGGTCAGTGTCGCGCTCGCGCGCATGCCCGCGTTCGCGCAGTCGCTGCCGTCCACGTTCGACGCCGCGCTGGCGACGGTCCTGACCGCGCTCGCCGCCCTGGCCGGCGGCGCCGCCGCCCGTCTGGCGACGGGCGGCGATGGCGCGGACCGGTCGGCCGTCTTGTCCCCGCGGCGAGGTCGCATCGCTTCCCTATGACGCGCCGGTCCGACTTGGTCCCGCGATATCGCGCGCGTGGCCGAGGACGTGGACCACCGCGACCTGGTGAAACACGGCGGCCAGCGGGCCGGTGACCCCCCCGGCGGAGCGGATGTGACGGGAGAACAGCTCCTCGTCCGCTGCCTCGACCGCGGCGATCGTCGCGGCGCGATTCCGCTCGAACTCGGCCAGGAGGTCAACGGCCGGGAGGTGGGCACGCTTGGCCACTTGCCGGTCGTTGTAGGCGTCGTTGCCACCTCGCATGGGGCGGGTGGGGAGCTCCCAGTGGGGTCTGAGCCGTGGAATGCCCCTGGTCGGGTTCAGGCGCTTCACGAGCGATCTCGATCAGCCGCGGATAGGTCCACTCGATCGACGCGAGGTGGGCGAGGATTTCCCGGCCGTTCCAGCCGTTCTCGTACCGACCCTCCTCCAGCCGCCGGGGCGGCAACCCGCGCACGGTCTCCAGCACAGAGTCGCGGCTCGCCCGGAGTGCCTCCAGGAGCTCAGCCTTTCTGCGCCTCGTGTCCGACGAACTCGGTCCAGTGCTCGCGCACCCACGCCCCGTCGCGGACGGAGTAGTCCAGGTAGGGAAGAATGTCGGCGTCGGCTTCGGAGACGAGGAGCGGGCCGGCGGCACAGAGGATCTCGCGGTCGACCACCTGCACCGCCCAGACGAAGCCGGACGGCGCGTGGAGCCAATACGCGGACGAGACTTTTTGACTCACTGCGTCATGGTAGGAAGTCGCCCGGCCGAGCGAAACCCGCTCGAGGTGTTCGACTGACGCGTCGACGCGCTCTCTATCAATACCGCGTCTCGTCGCTTCGGTGGGGAATTTCTGTGGCGCGTGACGCGGGTTCACGCGACTGATGCCGGACGCTCGCGGGTGCAGTGCTGTAGGATCACGCCGGGCTGCGAGTGACGGGCGGTCTGACGGCGATTCGGAGCGCGCGGCCGGCGCCGGGGCCGGACGGGATCCCGGCGCCGGACGGCAGGCTCACACGAGCCAGCGGACGAGCCGCGCGAACCGGTTCCCGCGCCCGGCGGCGCGGTCGACCGGATCTACGAGGAAGCCGTCCACGCCGAACGATCGCCCCGCGTCGGTCAGGAGGAAGACCACGGGCAGCATGATGAGCATCACGTAGGTCCAGACCCACTCGTGCGGCACGCTCAGGATCCCGATCGTGATGTTGACCGCCATGCCGATCGCCACCAGCGACCCGAGCCGCGTGAACAGGCCGAGGATCAGCGTGGCGCCGATGAACGTTTCGGTGACGGTGGGGTTCTGGATCTCCTGCTGCACCCAGTACCAGAGCCCGCCGCCCGACTTCCTGCCGAAGTCGTCGGAGGGCACCTTCCATTTCGACTGTTGCCACCACAGCACACCGTAGAGCACCATCGTGATCGGATATGCGCCTCTGGCGGGCCTCGGAACCCAGGCGCTCGGCTCGCTTCCACCTTACCTGCGCGAGGAGGACTTCAACCGAGGCCTCGTCCGGACCCTCGTCGACCACCCGAACGATCGCTCGAGGAGATTTGGTGGGGGGCGCGCTACGTCGGCTTCCGCGAGGCGATCCAGACCGCGAGCCCACCGGAATGCTGTCGCGGCTGCGGCGTGACCTGGAGTCTATGAGCAACTCGAGTCCAGGCGGAGGCGGCCGGCCGCCGGCGGTCGCCGTCATGGCGAAGGTCCCCGGCGTCACACCGGTCAAGTCGCGGCTGCACCCGGCGCTCACGTCCCAGCGCGCGACCGAGCTGTATCGCTGCTTCCTGCTCGACCGGCTCGACGCGCTGGCCGCGGTCCCGGGGACCGCGCCGGTGGTCGCGTTCACCCCGGCCGAGGCGGCCGATGCGATCGCCGCGATGGTGCCTCGCGCCTTCCGCTGCCTGGCCCAGCGCGGCACCGATCTCGGCGAGCGGCTCGCGACGCTGCTCGACACCCTGATCGCCGACGGGCATCGCGGCGCCATCGCCATCGACAGCGACAGCCCGACGCTCCCGATGGCCTACGTGGCCGAGGCGGCACGGGTGCTCGAGTCGGACGCCGCCGATGTCGTCGTCGGGCCGTGCGACGACGGTGGCTATTACCTCATCGGCCTGCGCGCGCCCGAGCCGCGTCTCTTCGAGCGGATGCCGTGGAGCACGTCGGCCGTGCTGCCGCTCACGCTCGAGCGCGCGCACGATCTCGGCTTGAAGACCCACGTCCTCCCCGCGTGGTTCGACGTCGACACGGAGGCTGACCTGCGACGCCTCGACGCGGAGATGCGCGCCGGAGGCGGACCCCCGCGCACGCTCGCGTTCGTGCGGAACCTGTACGGTTGACGGCCGCGGGCGGCAGCGGGGCCGACCGACCACCGCCGTCGGAGACCCAGCACGGAGCCCGACGGTGGACGGTCGTGACGCGCCGGGCGGATCGTCCTCCGGCGCAGCGGCAATCACCGCGCTACGCCGAGCCGGTTGCCCGGCCGTGCTCGCGCTGGCCCTGCTCGCCGGTGGAACCGCGATCCGCCCAGAGTGGCGCACCCCGCTCGAGCGCGCCGGCATCCGGTTCATTTCTGCCGTCGAGCTCCACGCGATGTTGCGGGCTGGCGAGCCGCTGACGCTCGTCGATGCTCGCGACGAGGTGCACTATCGCCGCGAGCGCTTGCCGGGAGCGATCTCCGTCCCGGCCGACGACGCGCCGCTCAGGTTCGTGGACATCGAGCGTCCGAAGCGATTGCTGTACCCCGAGCGGCTGCCCGCCGATCGTTCCCGGCTCCTCGTCTTCTACTGTGGCGGCCCGAACTGAGCCCAGAGCCCTGAGGCCGCGGTCGCGGCGTACCACCTCGGTTAGGATCATGGTGATGCACGGCGGCGACAAGGAGTGATTCGCCGCCGGCTATCCCTTCGGGCGGTGAACCGCTCGCGGAGCTGTCGGAGCGGCAGGTGAGACCCGCCACCGTTTGCTGTCATTCTGCCGCTATGCTATGAAGGATTATGACAGCATACCGGCGCCGGGAGCTTGGCGATGCCGTCCGGTCCGCCCTCGCGGAAATGCCGGTGGTCGTCGTGACCGGCCTGCGCCAGACCGGGAAGAGCACCTTCCTGCAGCATGAGCCCGGCCTGGCGGGTCGCCGCTACCTGAGTCTCGATGAGCTGGCGCTCCTCGATGCGGCCCGGCGCGATCCCGAGGCCTTCGTCAGGAGCGAAGAGCCGCTCATCATCGACGAGGTCCAGCGCTGTCCGGAGTTGCTGACCGCCATCAAGCGCGAAGTCGACCGCGACCGGCGAGCGGGGCGCTTCCTGCTTTCAGGATCGGCGAACTTCACGCTCCTCAGCGGGATCACGGAGAGCCTCGCCGGCCGTGCGCTGTACCTCACGCTCTGGCCATTCACCCGTCGAGAAATGCGGGGAGATCTCAAGCCCGGGCTGTTTCTGCGAGATTTCTTCGAGACTGGCCGTCTGCCCCGCAAGATCACAGACCCGCCAATCGAAGACGGCGAGGTGCTTCGCGGAGGCATGCCGCCGGTGTGCCTCGGACAGGTACAGGACGCCGGGCTATGGTTCAAAGGCTACGAGCAAACCTATCTCGAACGCGATGTGCGTGAGCTGGCCAGGGTTGCCGACCTGGTCTCATTCCGGCAGCTCCTTCGCCTCGCTGCCTTGCGCACCGGCCAGATCCTGAAGGTCAGCGAGCTGGCGCGCGACGCCAAGCTCAATGCCGTGACCGCGGCACGTCACCTCGGGGTCATGGAGGTATCGTTCGTGTTCCACCGGCTGGAACCGTACCTCGGCAATCGCGCGAGCCGCCTCATCAAGTCTCCGAAGCTGTACGTCGGCGACTCGGGGATCGCGGGCCACCTCTGTGGCGTGGTCGAGAACACCCTCGAGCGCGACGAACCGCTCCGCGGGCCGCTCCTGGAGACCTACGTCGTGCAGAACCTGCGGTCGATGCTCGAGGCGCGCTGGCGATCGGCGCGGCTCTCCTTCTGGCACGTGCAGGGACGCCACGAGGTGGATTTTGTCGTGGAGGTCGGTCGCGAGTGTCTGGCCATCGAGCTGAAGTCCTCCGCCCGATGGACCGATCGCGACCTCGCCGGGCTTCTCACCTTCCTGGACCGCACTCCACGCTGCCGCGCCGGGATCCTCGCCCACGGTGGGAACGCCGCGGTACAGCTCGGCGAACGGCTCTACGCGATCCCGCTGGCGACGGTGCTCTCGTGAGCCCTTCGAGGCGGCCCGCCCGAGCGCGAGGCACGGCCCGGGTTCCCCGGGCCGTGTCCGAGCGCCGGGGGGATTGGGGGGCCCTTCGAGGCCCCCCATGATCTCAGTCTGACGTGAACGAGACGATCAGGTGTTGCATCGTCGGGGGCAGCGGGTGCAGCTCGCTCCTGACGAAGCCGGCCTCGCGAAACATCCGGTCGTACTCGGTGAAGGTGTAGGCGTCGCCGCCCGGCGTCGTGCTACGGCAAGATCGCCGGCGAGGAGGACGCCGACGGCATCAGGCTGACGCCGACGGCATCAGGCTGACGCGCATCCGGCTGATCTCAGTTCGAGCCAACAATCGACCGCCCGGTGGTCGATTGTTGCTCGAACTCTCAGTCGATCCGGCCGACGAGACGGCGCTGGCGACCTTGCTCGGGTGACTCCGAATGGTGCTGCCGGCGCGAGCAGCACGATCGAACGGAGTGCCTCTTGATCGCGCACGCCGGTGTCGCCACGGCCTCGAAATGCGCGAGAAATCGAGACCGGAGACCGGCATGGTGCTTGCGAAACGCCGAGACGGGACAGTGACGTGCCGTCCGTAAAGAGCGACGGCGCTCGACATGGGTGCCGTGTGTATTTTCCCGCCCGCTGGCGGGCCGGCGCTCGAAGTCCATCGCACGAGGAGACGAACATGAGAATGGGCACCACGGTCCTGGCGATGATCATGCTGCTGGCAGCACTCGTCGGCGGCGCGGCGGCGCAGGACCAGAAACCGACGGAGCCGGCCGCACCGGCCGCGGCCGCCACGCCGGCCGACCCGGTGCAGGCCCTCGAGGCGAAGCTCGGGGACGCGAAGGTCGCGATGGACACGGTCTGGGTGCTCCTCGCCGCCTTCCTCGTCTTCTTCATGAACCTCGGGTTCGCCATGGTCGAGTCCGGCTTCTGCCGCGCGAAGAACGTGGTCACGATCCTGGCGAAGAACTTCATCGTCTTCGCCGTGGCCTCGATCGCCTTCCTCGTGATGGGCTTCGGCATCATGTTCGGGGACGGCACGCCGCTCTTCGGGACCCAGGGGCTCTGGTTCGTGTCGGGACCGGACGCGAGCCCCGCGACGGGTGACGCCTACAAGGGGGCCTACTCGGCCTTGAACTGGACCGGCGTCCCGCTGTGGGCGAAGTTCTTCTTCCAGCTCGTCTTCGCCGGGACGGCGGCGACGATCGTGTCCGGCGCGGTGGCCGAGCGCGTGAAGTTCTCCGCCTTCTACCTTTTCAGTTTCTTCATGGTGGCGCTGATCTATCCGGTCGTCGGCCACTGGATCTGGGGCGGCGGGTGGCTCGCGGAACTCGGCATGTGGGACTTCGCCGGGTCCACCGTCGTGCACTCCGTGGGCGGCTGGGCCGCGCTGATGGGCGCGATGATGCTCGGACCGCGCATCGGCAAGTACGGGAAGGACAGAAAGGTGAGCCCGATCCCCGGCCACAACATCGCGCTGGCCACGCTCGGCACGTTCGTGCTGTGGTTCGGCTGGTTCGGCTTCAACCCGGGGAGCACCATGGCCGCAGATCCCGGCGCCATCGCGCGGATCGCCGTGACGACGAACACGGCGGCGGCCGGCGGCGCCGTCGCGGCGTCGATCCTGGCGTGGCTTCTCCTCGGCAAGCCGGATCTGACCATGATCCTCAACGGCGCGCTCGCCGGGCTCGTCGCGATCACGGCGCCGTGCGCCTTCGTCAGCATCCCGAGCTCGCTGGTGATCGGTCTCGTGGCCGGGGCGCTCGTGGTCCTCTCCGTGCTCTTCTTCGACCGGGTCAAGGTCGACGATCCCGTCGGCGCGATCTCGGTGCACCTGGTGTGCGGCGCGTTCGGGACGCTCGCCGTGGGGCTCTTCGCCCAGGACCAGTTCTCGCCGAACACCACGGGCAACGGGCTCTTCTTCGGCGGCGGCGTGAAGCTGCTGCTCGCGCAGGCGGTCGGTGTCCTCGCGGTCGGCGTCTTCGTCGTCGCGGTGGCCGCGCTCTTCTGGGTCGCGCTCGCGGCCGCGGTCGGCATCCGGGTGTCCCGCGACGAGGAGCTCGAAGGCCTGGACCTCGGCGAGCACGGCATCAGCGCGTACCCCGAGTTCCACACGGCGTCGCCCTATGGACCGAGCGTGCCGGCCACGGCAGTGGGGACGATGGCGCCGGTCACGGTCGCGGTACCACGGCCGGAGCCGACCCGATGAAGAAGGTCGAGGCGATCGCCTGAGCCGTTCACGTGGGGCCACGAAGTGGCCGCTACGCGCTCCCGCGGACCTTCTCCTCCAGCTCCGCCCAGCGGGCGTACAGGCGATCGACCTCCACGCGCGCGGCCTCGAGCGCCGCGTAGCGTTCCTGCAGCGCCACGGCGTCCGAGGCGATCGCAGGATCCTCCACGGCGCGCTGGCACGCTTCGAGAGCGCGCTCGGCATCGAGGATCGCCTGCTCCATCCCGTCCCACTCGCGCTGCTCGTGATAGCCGAGCCGTCTCGGCCGCGATCGCTCGCGCGGCGCGGTGGCCGCGGTCGTGTCGCGCGCCGCGCTCCGGCGCTTCACGCGCGACGCTTCCCACTGCGCGAAGTCCGCGAACGTCTCGGCGCCGCCTTCGCCGTCGAGGGCGATCACGACCGTCGACACGCGGTCGAGCAGGAAGCGGTCGTGGGTGACGAGCACGAGCCCGCCCGCGAACTCCTCGAGACTGTCCTCGAGCACCTCGAGCGTCGGGATGTCGAGGTCGTTCGTCGGCTCGTCGAGGATGAGCAGGTCCGCCGGCTCCCGCATCAGGCGAGCGATCAGGACGCGCGCCTGCTCGCCGCCGGACAGGCGGCCGACCGGCAGCTCGAGCTGCTCCGGCCGGAACAGGAATCGCTTCGCCCACGACGCCACGTGCACGCTGCGTCCCTGGAACGTGACCGCGTCGCCCTCGGGAGCCAGCGCGCGGCGCAGCAGGATGTCCGGGTCGAGGCCCGTCCGCTGCTGCTCGAAGCGGATGGTCCGGAGACCGTCGGCACGCTCGATCTCCCCGGCGTCCGGCGGCAGCGTGCCGGCGAGCATCTCGAGGAGCGTCGTCTTGCCGCTGCCGTTGGGGCCGATGACGCCGACCCGCGTGCCGGGTGTGATCGTGAGGTCGAGGTCCGTCACGAGCCGGCGTCCGCCGAGGGACTTCGTGAGTCCGCGCGCGACCAGGAGCTTCTTCGTGCGGCGCTGGGAGGAGGTGAAGTCGATGTCCACGGTCCGCGCCGTGCTTCGGGCTCGCGCGTCCTCGAGCTCCTCGATGAGTCGTCCCGCCTCCTTGATCCGGCCCTTCGCCTTGGTGGATCGTGCCTTCGCGCCGCGGCGCAGCCACTCGATCTCGCGCCTGACGGTGTTCGCGAGCGACTCCTCGTAGGCGGTTTGGCCCTTCAGGCGCTCGTCGCGGCGCGCCAGGAACTCGCTGTAGCGCCCGTCGGTCTCGAAGAGCCCGCCGGGGTGGACGCGGTCGAGCTCGAGCATCCGGGTGGCGACGTGCTCGAGGAAATACCGGTCGTGGCTGACGGCGACGAAGGCGCGCGCCTCGGTCGTCAGCAGCGTCTCGAGCCAGAGGATGCCGTCCACGTCCAGATGGTTCGTCGGCTCGTCCATCAGGACGATGTCGGGCTCCGCGGCGAGGGCCCGCGCGATCGCCAGGCGCTTCTTCCAGCCACCCGAGAGCGCCTCGAGGGGCTCGCGACCGCCGGCGAAGCCGGCGCGCCCGAGGGCGAGCGCGATGCGCCCAGGCCGGTCGCTCTCGTCGGCGTCGACGAGCGCTGCGCGCACCGCGTCCTCGACGGTGCCGCCCGAGGGAAAGACGGGATCCTGCTCGACGTAGCCGACGCGGACGCCACCTCGCACGGAGCGGGTGCCGCGATCGGGCGTCTCGAGTCCCGCGAGGATCCTGAGGAGGGTCGACTTGCCGGAACCGTTCGGGCCGACGAGACCCGCGTGGTCGCCTTCGAACAGCCCGAAGGTCAGGCTGTCGAAGAGCGACCGGCTCCCGTAGGCCTTGCTGATCGCTTCGCAGCTCAGGAGCAGTGCGCGAGCCATCCGGGGCTACTTCGACTTCTTCTGCTTGGGCTTCTTCTTCTCCTTGCGCATGCCCGTGCCCTTGGCCATCGGCTCACCTCCCTTCCGGACCAATCATCATGGGGGGCCCCGACATGGCCCCCCATACCCCCCCGCGCTCGGGAGCGCCCCGGGGGACCCGGGGCGCTCCTCGATGTCCCGCGCATTCCAGGAGGGCGGACATCGCGGCCGCCCTCCAAGCCGGCCTGCGATCCCGCGCCGCTCCTCGATTCCCCGTGCGCGATTTCGATTATAGGCAGTAACGGGCGACGCCCGGCACATCAGGACGAACAACCGAGAGGACGGAGCGGAATGTCGGGGGCGCTCGCGCGAGGTCGGGCTGTCGAGGGGCCCGATCAGTCGGTCACGTAGTGGTGCCGGAGCCGCTCGAGCAGCGCGTCCGCCGTCGCCGGCGCGAGCTCTCGCGTCGCGAGGGTGGCCGCCCGGCCGTCGGGCATCGCGGACGGCTGACGACGTGCGCCGGAAGCAGGCGCCGCAGCGCCGGTGCGTCGCCGTGGGGTCCGAAGATCGCGCGCGATCGCGTCACCGACCGTGAAGCTCTTTTCTCACCCCGCCGGTATTATGATGGGCCCGGCGATGAGCGGGCACGAGGCGGCATTCGTGGCCAGTGTCGACCACCGCGTGCGGGAGCTCGTGGACCGCTGCTCCCGCTGCGGACGCTGCGTCGAGGTGTGTCCGACTGCGGATGCGGCCGGGCTCGACCGCCGGAGTCCGCCCGACATCGTGGCCGACGTCCTCGACATCCTGCGCGGTGGCGGTGATGCCGCGAGCCGCGGTGCGCGCTGGGCGCAGACGTGCACCGGCTCCGGCGCCTGCCTCGATGCGTGCGGCGACGGCGTGAACCCGCGGTTCATGCTCGCGATGGCCCGGGTGCGGCTGCACGAGCGGCAGCCGCTCGCGGCGCGGCGCGCCGCCGGCCTGAAGAGCTTCCAGACGATGTCGCAGGGCGTGAAGGTGCTGTCGCGCCTGCAGCTGCCTGGCGACTTCCTCGCCCGTGTCACGCGGTCCGCGCACGCCGAGCGTGACACGCGGGCGGACGTCGTGATGTACCTCGGCTGCAACGTGCTGAAGACGCCGCACATTGCGGTGCTGTGCCTGGAGGTGCTCGATCGGCTCGGCACCAGGTACACGGTGCTCGGCGGACCGGCGAACTGCTGCGGCGTGCTCCAGTTCCGCGCCGGTGATCTGGAACATGCGGGGCGCGTCGGGGTCAACACCGTGCAGGGCTTCGCCGGCACGGGCATTCCGCGGGTGCTGACATGGTGCCCGACGTGCAACCTCCAGCTCGGCGAGATCCTGATGCCCTCGACGAACCCGGGGTTCGACCTCGAGCACGTCGTGCCCTACATCGCCGACCGGATCGCTCGTCTGGCGCCGCAGTTCGTCCGCCGCGTGGACCGGCGCGTGGCGCTCCACGAGCACCCCGGCGTGCGCGGCGTGACCGAGGGGGTCGTGAAGATCCTCCGCGCGATTCCCGGGCTCGAGCTCGTCGATCTCCAGCAGCCGCGGGTCGGGTACATGTGCAACTCGCTCGCGCCCGTGGCGGCGTACAAGCGCGCGCTGCATGCCCGCGAGCTCGACGCCGCGGCGGCGGCCGGCGTCGACTGCCTGGTCGGTGTGTATCACGCGTGCCACCGGGAGCTCTGCGCGCACGAGCGCGATGCCCCGTTCCGCATCGTCAACTTTCTGGAGCTGGTGGGCGAGGCGCTCGGCGTCGAGCGGGCGGACCTCTTCAAGGAGTGGAAGATCACGCAGGACGTGGACCGGCTGCTCGTGGAGCTGGGGGAGCAGATCGAGGCCGCGGGGCTCGATCTCGAGACGGTGCGCGAGGTGATGACGGCGCACGTGCTCGGCGAGCTGCCGCTGCCGCTCGGACCGCGATGAGCGACGCGACCGCCCGCGCGCACGGGATGCGGCTGCTCGCGCACCATCCGCTCGACGGCTTCGGCAACTGCGGCGAGGGCCTCGCCATCCAGCGCGCGCGCGACGGTCGCCGGGTGCTGTGGATCGCGCACGAATCGGCGCCCAAGAGTGTCACGGCCGTGGACGTGAGCGACCCGCGCGAGCCGGCGGTCGTCGTGCAGACGGACCTGCCGCACGGCCGGATGCGCTCGAACTCGCTCGACGTCGTCGGCGACCTGCTCGTCGTCGCCTACCAGACCAGCGCGGCCGGCGCGACGCCGGCCGGGTTCGAGCTCTTCGACGTGGGCGATCCGGCGAAGCCAAGGTCGGTGTCGTTCTTCGACGCGTCGGGCCCCGCCTCGCGCGGCGTGCATCACCTGTGGTGGGTGGACGGCGAGTACGTCCACGTGAGCGCGGGCGCCCCGGACTTCACGCCGCGCAACCGGCGCGACGATCAGTGCTACCGCATCATCGACGTGCGGGAGCCCACTCGCCCGCACGAGGTCGGTCGCTGGTGGTTGCCGGGAACGCGCGACGGTGACGCCGAGCCGCCGCCGCCGCGCCATCCGGTCTTCGACACCGGATTCCGCGCGCACAACACGAACGTCTATCCCGAGCGACCCGATCGCGCCTACGTCGGATACCTCGACGGCGGAGCGTTCATCCTCGACATCGCCGACAAGACCCACCCGCGCGCCGTCGGGCGCTGGGACTACCAGCCGCCGTTCCCGGGCTTCTGCCACACGGTGCTGCCGCTGTTCGGCCGCTCCCTCCTCGTCGTGAGCGACGAGTCGATCGCGGACGGGGCGAAGGACTGGCCGAAGCTCGTCTGGATCGTGGACGCGCGACGCGAGGACAAGCTCGTCCCGATCAGCACGTGCCCGATGCCGCCCGTGAAGGAGTTCGCGACGCGGGGCGGCCGATTCGGGGCGCACAACCTGCACGAGAACCGGCCGGGCGGGTGGATCTCGGAGGAGATCGTGGTCGGCACCTTCTTCAACGGCGGCGTGCGCGCCTTCGACATCTCGGATCCGTTCCGTCCCGAGGAGGTCGCGTGCTTCGTGCCGCCCATGCGTCCGGGCGGGAGAGTCAAGGCGCCACAGCTCAACGACGTGCTCGTCGACGAGCGCGCGGTCGTCTACACCGTCGATCGCGCCGACGGCGGCCTCTACACGCTCGAGCTCGACGTGTAGTGGCCTTCGCCGCTTCGTCGGGAGCCTCGACCGTCACCGCGATGCCCTCGAATGCCGGAGGATGAAGGCCATGACCCCACCTCGCGATCTGACGTTCACGCCAGCCGTCGACCTGCTGAAGCTCTATCGCGCCCGCAGGACGTCCCCGCTCGAGGTCATGCAGGCGGTGCTGGCGCGGATCGACGCGGTGAACCCGAAGGTCAACGCCGTGGTGACGCTCGCGCGCGAGTCGGCGGTCCGGGAGGCGCGTCGCGCCACCGCCGCGCTCCGGCGCAACGCCGCGCTGCCGCCGCTCTTCGGCATCCCCGTGGGCATCAAGGACCTGGTGCAGACCCGGGGCCTGCGCACCACGTTCGGCTCCAAGCTCTTCGAGGACCACGTGCCCGACGAGGACGCGCTGGTGGTCGAGCGCCTGCGGGCCGCGGGCGCGATCATCGTCGGAAAGACGAACACGCCGGAGTTCGGGTTCGGCCCGAACACGTTCAACGCGGTCTTCGGCCCGACGCGCAATCCCTGGGACCTCTCGAAGACGTCGGGTGGCTCCAGCGGTGGCTCTGCCGCGGGACTCGCGACCGGGATGTTCCCGATCGCGGAGGGCTCGGACCTCGGCGGCTCGCTTCGCGGCCCCGCGGCGTTCTGCGGCGTCGTCGGGTTCCGCACGAGTCCAGGGCTCGTTCCGCGCTACCCGTCCACGCTGGCCTGGGACAGCTACTCCGTCGAGGGGCCGATGGCGCGCACCGTCGCGGACACCGCGCTGATGCTGTCGGTCCTGGCCGGGCCCGATGACCGCGCGCCGATCTCGTACGAGGTCGACACCCGTGAGCTCGTGAAGGCGGTGAAGGCGCCGTCGGTCAAGGGCTGGCGGATCGCGTGGACCCCCGATCTGGACGGGCTCGTCATGATCGACGACGAGATCGGGGCGGTCTTCCAGCGCGCGGCCGGCGTGTTCAAGTCGATCGGCGCGAAGATGGATGCCGCGTGCCCCGACATGACGGACATCCCGGAGATCGTCCGGCTGTCGCGCGGCTCCCTCATGGTCGCCCGCCACGCCGACAAGCTCGCCGAGCATCGCGCGATCCTGCAGGAGGGCCTGGTCGAGAACACCGAGCAGGGACTCGCGCTGAGCCCGCGCGACATCGCGCAGGGCGAGCTCCTGCGCACGCGCCAGTGGCATCGCGTGCGCGAGTTCCTGGCGTCGCGCGACCTCTGGATCACGCCGACGATGGCGGTGCCCGCGTTCCCCGTCGAGCATCCGCACGTCATGGAGATCAACGGCAAGCCCATCGGCAAGGCGATGCAGCGGTCGTTCCTGACGTACGCGTTCTCGGTGATGGGGCTGCCGGCGATCTCGATCCCGTGCGGATTCACGAGCGCCGGCTTGCCGGTGGGCCTCCAGATCGTGGGCAAGCGGCGCGGCGAGGCGGCCGTGCTGCGCGCGGCGGCGGCGTTCGAGGCCGCGCAGCCGTGGGCGCAGCACATCCCGCCGGTCGTGCAGAATCCTGCTCGGACGGTAACGGCCTCTCAGGCATAGTGCCGTCCGCGTCGTGGTGTCGCTGCCGGCCGTCATGGTATCAGCGCGGGGGTTGCGTTCCCGGCCGGGCCCACAGCCCGCGCTACGGCTGAAGCGCCGGTCCGCCCCAGCGCTCGAGCATCGTGAACTCCGGCACCGGCTTGCGCCTGAGCTTCGTGAGCGGCTTCACCGGGCGGCCGAGCGGCATGACCGTGCAGACAGCCACGTGCGGAGGGATGCCGAGCAGCTCCTTGAGCTTCGGCTCCTCGGCCACGGCGAGGGTGGTGATGACGCCGCCGAAGCCCTCGTGCCGCGCCGCCAGCATGATGTTCCACGCGAACGGGTACACCGACGCGCCGCCCACGAGTCCGACGCGGGGCAGGAACTGGTCGGTGGCGGCGACGACCTTCAGATCGACGCAGAGGACGAGCACAACGGCCGCCTTCAGCACTGGATCGATGAGGCGCGGGAGCACCTCGGTCCGCTCGATCGTCGCGGCGTCGACCGACGTCGGGTCGATCGTGTTCCACGGGTTCTCCCCCGCGTTGACCTGCGCGGTGTAGCGCTTCCCCGCAGGCTCGGTCAGCGCGGCGATCGTCTCGCGCGTCGTCCGGTCGCGCACGACGATGACCCGCCAGCCCTGGCGGTTGCCCCCGCTCGGCGCGAAGCGCGCGCGGTCGAGGATGCGGAAGAGGGTCGGATCCGGCAGCGGATCGCCGGTGAAGTCGCGGACCGAGAACGTGGACGCCATGACGTCGTAGAGCTCCATCCGGTCCTCCTTTGGCGAGGTGCGAGGCGATTCCGGCGAGCGCGGGCGAGCGGGCGGCGCCGGGTGCGGCACACGTGACCATCGGGTCCGGGCGGTGTCAAGCGCGTCCACTTCCCCGGTGCACGCCACAGCGTCCTTCAGCACCCAGGCGCCGACACCGACAAGTGCGTCGCGCTCCTGCGCGAGCTCGCCGGCCGGCAGCTCTCGCGGCCCTGACCGCCGCTACTCGATGACGATGCTGTAGACCGCGGCGCCGCTCCAGGCGCCCGGCGGGTCCGCGCCGTGCACCTTCAGCCCGAGACTGCGCGTGACCGTCGTCTCGCCGTTGCCCAGGCCACCACGGAGGTCCGTCGGGCTGGCAGGCGAGACGGCGTACGCGCGCGCCGGCACGCTGCCGCGATCGCCGTCCACGAGCCGGTCGGAAGGGAGCGAGTCGGTGGTCGGCCTCACGCCGGTGAGCTTCGCGCGTGTCGCGCCGAGGCCCGCCAGCTTCACGCGGAACCGCAGGTCGCCGTACCAGGTCGCGGCGCCGACACGCGCGTCACGCGCGCACGTGACGCCCGGCGCCGGCGTCGAGATGCAGTGCGCGTCCACGTCTCCCATCGCGACCTGGAGGCTCGCGGCCGGGGAGCCGAAGACCTTGTCGAGCGCGAGGTGCGCGTAGGTCCTTACCGTGGCGGTGACGGTGAGCGGCTTCGCGGCGCCGTTGCACGCGACGGCACCCGGGCTGGTCGCAAAGCCCGTCGCCGTGCAGAGAGCGACCTGGGCGTGTGCGATGCCCGTCGGCAGCGCCAGGGCCGAGAGGACGACGATCGCGAGGGCCAGAGCCCGTGAACGAATCGCGTCATCGAGGGCCGTCCCGGGCTTCCCGGGACGGCTCCGAGCGCTGGGGGGTATGGGGGGCCATTTCGGGGCCCCCCATGAAGTCGGATGTCGCATGTCGCCATGGCAGAAGGGCAAGCTCGCTGCCAGGCGTTCGTGCGCGGACACGCGTTGCGGGGCGCGGGGATGCGTGACGGGCCACGTGGACCGTCACGCGGGCGCGCCAGCATTTCGGGAACGCGCGCCATGGCTCGCAGGCCCCTTGCGCGACGGCCAGCCGACGCGAAGGACGTCAGCCGACCGGACGGGGCAGGCGAGCGTCGGGGCGTCAGTCCCCGACCGCGGCGCCGTCGCTCCGCGGGTCCGCGGCGCCGGCGTACGTGCCCGCGTCGGGATCCACGGTGATGCCGTGCGCGTGCCCGGCGAGCTCGTGCCACGGCGGCCATCGATGGATCGTGTGCCCGCGGCGCTCGAGCTCGGCGACGGTCGCGTCCGGGAATCGGCCCTCGAGGTTCAGCAGATCGCGCGGATCCCCGATCGCAAACCGTCCCGACAACCACCGCGGAGACTCCACCGCCTGCTGGACGTCGAGGCCCCAGTCGATCATGGCGGTGTAGAGCTGCAGGTGGATCTGCGGCTGCCCGTCGGCGCCCATGCAGCCGAGGACCTGCCACAGGCGATCGCCGCGAAACGCGAGCGACGCGATCAGCGTGTGCAGCGGCCGCTTGCCCGGCTCCAGGCGGTTCGGATGCGACGGGTCCAGCGAGAAGTAAGCACTGCGGTTCTGCAGCACGACGCCGGTGCGGCCCGCGACGACGCCGGACCCGAACACGCCGTAGAGGCTCATGATGAGCGACGCGGCATTGCCGTCCGCGTCGGCGGCGGCGACGTACACCGTGTCGCCGGCCAGGCTGCCGCTCGACGGCACCGCGTCCCATCCGAGCACGCGCGCCGGGTCGATGAGAGGCCGCCTCAGGTCCGCGTACTCGCGCGACAGGAGCCGCTCGACCGGCACCTTCGCGAAGTCGGGGTCGGCGAGCAGGCGATCGCGATCGTGGAACGCGAGCATCTTGGCCTGCACGAGCAGGTGGACGTGATCGGGTCCGAGGTAGTCGAGCCGCGCGAGATCCCACGGCTCGACGAGGTTCAGCATCTGGATGACCGTGAACCCCTGGGTCGGCGGCGGCGTCTCGTAGATCGTCACGCCGCGGTAGGTGCCGGCGAGCGGCTCGCCCCACCGGGCGCGCTGCTGCCGGAAGTCGTCCGCGGTGAAGAAGCCCCCGTGCGCCGCGGCGTGGCGGGCCATCTCGCGCGCGATGTCCCCTTCGTAGAACACAGCACGACCGCCGGTCGCGATCGCGTCCAGCGTGCGGGCCAGGTCCGGGTTCGCGAGTCGATGACCGGCCGGTGCCGGAGCTCCGCCGGGCAGGAAGATCGCCGCCGACTCCGGACAGTCGCGCAGCACGTCTGCGACGCGAGCGATCCAGCCGGCCAGACGCTCGGTGACCGCGAAGCCATCGCGCGCGTGACCGATCGCCGGCTCCAGGACGCGCCCCAGCGGCAGTCTCCCGTAGGCGGCGTGAGCCTCGAACCAGGTGTCCACCGCGCCCGGGACGGTCAGTGTCGCGGGGACGACGCCGCGCAGCGGGATCTCCGCGAGCCCGCGCTCGCGGAACCACTCGATGCGCGCGCTCGCCGCCGCGCGTCCGCCGCCCCCGAGGTAGCGCACGCGGCGCTCGCGCGCGTCGTGGATCAGCCAGAACGCATCTCCACCGACGCTCGTCATGTGCGGGTACACGACCGCCAGCGTGGCGCTGGCGGCGATCGCGGCGTCGATCGCCGAACCTCCAGCCGCGAGGACCTCGGCGCCGGCGCTCGACGCGAGCCGGTGCGGCGAGCACACCATGCCTCGCGGTGCGCGCGTGGGACCGTCTCGTGTCGTGGGATCGAGCATGTCCGTCACCGCCCGAGCCCGGCGAATCCGAGCCTCGACGTTTCCGCCATCCCTGGTTCCTCCTCGCGTCGCCGCTCCGGCGCGGCGTCCAGGCCACGATACTCGACGGATCGTGGTCAGCGCGCAAGAGCGTCCCGATCCGCACGCGAGGAGGATCCCGGGACCGGTCGCGACGTGAGCGCTACGCGTGAGCCGGATGACCGCGGGCGGGGCCGGGGGCGGACCACCCGTTCGATCGCTCCACCCGCGCGGCATCCTGCGCGTGATCCCCGAGGTCGGCGACCGCGCAGAGGACGTCGCCGAAGTGGGCGTAGCGGGCGACGAGGTGACGCGTGCCGGCCAGCACCGGATGCGGTCCGATCCGCTCGAGGGCGGACGCGGTCAGCAGCAGGTAGGCACCGCCACCGACGGGGTTCTTCAGCAGCCGATGGACCAGGATGACGTCCGGCCCCGCGACCCGTGATCGTCCGCCCACCGTCTGGCGCACGAAGCGTCCATGGTGCGCGACGACCTTCAGATCGAGGTCGGGAACTGCGCGACACGCGCCGCACGAGCAGGTCTCGTCACGCGCCATCTGCCGTTGCTCGTCCTTGAACGTGGTGAACGCGTCCACGACCACGCGCGGCAGGACGCTTCCGTCGGGCACGACCCGATCGGAGCCGATCGCGAACACGGCGTCGCCCTCGAGCTCCTGGATCTCGAGGGGCGGCGCCAGCCGGCGCATCACGCTTTCGAGGAGCGCGGCGGTGATCTGCGCGCCGTGCTCGATCTCCGTCGTCGTGACGAACGCGGTGAAGCCCGAGATGTCCGCGAGGACGAGGAAACCGGCGTCAGGGCCCGCGTGGTCGGTCATGGTGTTCGGCTCCATGCACGAGTGTGTTCTCGGTACACACTGAGACACCGCGCACGGTGCCGTGTGAAACGCGCCGGCGGGGGCGTGACGCCGGTCACCCCACCTGATAGCGCTTGATCGCCCCCTGGTCGAACGCGAGGCCGAGACCGGGCTTGTCCGGCACCACGATCTGGCCCTGCTCGATCGCCGGCGTCTCCTCGAACAGCTCGATCGTCCACGGCATGTACTCGACGGTGAGCCCGTTCGGGATCGCGGCGATCAGGTGCACGTGGATCTCCGGGACGACGTGGCTCACGACCGGGAGGTTGAACGCCTCCGCCATGCCGGCGACCTTCATCCACTGCGTGATGCCGCCCACACGGACGAGGTCGATCATGACGATGTCGATCGACCGTGCCTCCAGCATGTGGCGGAACGGCACGATCCCGTAGTGGTACTCGCCCGCGGCGATCGGTGTCGCGAGCGCGTCCGCAACGCGCGCGAGCCCCGCGTAGTCGTCGTGCGCGACCGGGTCCTCGAGCCAGGAGAGGTGGTAGGGCTCGATACGCCGGCCGACCTCGATCGCGTGGTTGACGCTCCAGAGCTGGTTGATGTCGCACATGAGGTCGACGTCGGGCCCGACGGCGTCGCGGACCACGCGGACGCGCTCGATGGACGCCGCGACGCTCGGCTCGCTGCCGCACTGCATCTTCATCTGCCGGAAGCCCATGTCGCGCAGGCGGGGCCCGGCCTTCGCGAGGTACTCGACCGGGTGCGGCCGCATCAGCGCGCCGCTCGCGTAGGTCGGCACGCGGTCGCGCAGCCCGCCGAGCAGCCTGCACACGCTCTGGCCCACGGCCTTCCCCCTGAGATCCCAGCATGCGGTGTCGATGGCGGACAGTGCGAGCGTGAAGATGCCGCCCGGCCCGGAGTTGCCGGCGGCCCGCCGCAGCTTCCCGGCGATCTTCTCGACCTGCGTCGGATCGTCTCCGACGACGAGCCGTGCGAGGTCGTCCACGGCCGCCCGGAGCGCGCGGGTGATCGCTCCGCCGAAGAACGTGACGCCGACCCCCACGAGACCCTCGTCGGTGCCGAGCTCGAGCGTGACGAACTCGCGCGTCTCGGTGGGCGCGGGGAGGCCGACGACCAGCGGGTTGTCGGCAGGCGTGCTCAGGATGCGCGTGGCGACGTGCGTGATCTTCATCGGCTCACCTTTCGTCGGATGGGGCTCGTCATTATTGATTGACGGCGATGCGATGCGCGGTGTATCAGCCGTGGCGACGGTCGATTCGCGAAGCCGGGGAGGGCGATCATGGATGGAGCGACGGCGCAACCGCCGACGCTGGCGCAGCGGCTCACGACCTTCCGGGTGATCCGGGGTGCGATGCTCGGGTGCTCCATCCTGTATGCCATCGTCGGCACGATCGCCGCGCCGCAGTTCGCGAAGACCCCCATCCTGACACCCGACGCCCAGCCGACCGTGCTCGGCACGCTCGCGGTCCTGGCCGTCGTCGTGGCCGGCGTCTCGGTCTGGTTGCGCGGCCGTCTGGTGCCGGCCGACACCGTGACGTCCGCCGTGACCGCCACCGACGCGCTCGTGCGCGTCCAGACGGCATACCTCGTCTGCTGGGCGCTCGACGAGGCGGTCGGGATCTTCGGCCTGGTCGGCACGCTGCTTACCGGCGACGTGCGCGTGGTGTACGCGTTCGTCGCGGTGACGCTCGTGCTCATCGGAGCGGTCCACCGACCGCCCGCCGGCCTGCTCGAGCAGGTGCAGCAGCGAGCGCGCATCCAGGGACGCTGACGCGACCTCGGCCGTCAGCTCCGCGTCTGGGGCTCACGGTCGACGCGGCGTCCGGCCTCGGCCCAGCCGTTGAAGCCGACCTCGAGATGCGCGACGCTCGGGAACCCCATCTCGCGCAGCACGTCGGCCGCGAGCGCCGAGCGCTGACCGCCGGCGCAGTACAGGATGATCCGCTTCGTCGGGTCGACCTTCCCCGCGTAGTAGTGCGACGTCGGATCGAGCCAGAATTCGAGCATGCCGCGCGGCACGTGCATCGAGCCGGGGATGAAGCCGAGCTTGCGCCGCTCCCGCACGTCGCGGATGTCGAGGACCTGCACGTCGCCGCGCGCCATCTCCGCCTCGAGCTCGGCGATGGACAGGTTCTGGATCCGCGTCTTCGCGTCGTCCACCATCTGGCCGACGGTCTTGTTCGGTCGCCACGTGGTCGTCATGACACCGCTCCGCTGGGGCCGCGCACGGGCACCGCGCCGGCCGCCGTGTACCGCGCGAGGTCTTCTCGCGCGCGATCCGTCAACGCATAGGTGGCGGGCTGGAGCCGCCGGAACCAGCCGTACACGTCGCGCTGGAGAATACGCGGCGCGTTCGGCACGAGACCGGTCTCGCGGAGCGCCTTCAGGGTGGCGTGACCGCTCCGCTCGATCAGCTGCGCGCACGCCAGCGCCTCCTGGCGGTACGCGGTCACGATCGGGGTCTTGCCGACGCCGCCGCGATTGGGATCGCCGACGCGCCGCGCGTGCTCGCCGAGCAGATGTGCCACACGCTTCGTGCGCTTCCGCGGCCGGTACGGCAGCGGATCGAGCACGACCTCGACGGCGGCGGCGCGACCGCCAGACGCGCCGGCGCCCGGCGCGACGGTCATCAGCCCGAGCCCGAGACGGCGGCACAGCGCCTTCACGTCGCTGCGGTGTGCCGACACGCCGGCGCCGCGGCGCCCGCGCGGTCGCGCGACGGCGAGATAGACGCGGTCGGTGAGCGACAGCCGGTCGACGCCCTGGAGCAGCAGCCCGAGGTTGAACGCGAGCTTCAGCTCGATGATCACCGGCGGCTCGTCGCCGCGGGTCGCGACGACGTCGCATCCGCACACCTCGGCCTTGACGTCATAGCCCTGGGCTTCGAGGAATGCCTTCACCGCGGGATACAGGTCGGCCTCGACGGGTGAATGCGCCATCAGCGCCGAGCATACCTCCGAGTGGGGAGCCCCGATATGGCCCCCCACACCCCCCCGCGCTCGGAAGCGCCCCGGGGCA
>JACPDG010000006.1 GCA_016184125.1 Candidatus Rokuibacteriota bacterium
GTCCATGGCGAGCGACGAGACGAAGCGGCTGCTGAAGCTGTTCGGGGTGGCGGTGACGAACCTCGAGGACGCCATCGAGCGCAGGGCGCCCGTCGAGGAGATCACGAAGCTCGATGCCGAGCTCGCCGATCGCGTGCGTGACGTCACCGCGCTGCTCGAGCGGCTGCGCAGCCGGCGCATCGCCTGACCGCCGTGCCGAGCCTCGTCGACGCCTCCGGCGTCACGCTGGACGTCGGCACCCCGCCCCGCCGCATCGTGTGCCTGATCCCGAGCACGACCGAGCTGCTCTGCGACCTCGGGCTCGCGGGCGCCCTCGCCGGCGTTTCCGTTTACTGCGTCGAGCCGCGCGACGTGATGCGCGCGAAGCCGAAGGTCGGCGGCGAGAAGAACCCGGACCTGGACGCCATCCGGCGGCTCGAGCCGGACCTCGTCATCGCGAACATCGAGGAGAACGTGCGCGAGCACGTCGAGACGCTGCGCGGCTGGGGGCTCTCCGTGTGGGTGACGTATCCGCGCACCATCGACGGGGCGATCGCGATGATCCGGGAGCTCGGCGTCGTCACGCACACCGTAGAGCGGTCGCGAGCGATGGTCGGCGAGCTCGAGGCGCGGGTGCGCGAGGTGAGGGAGGACGTGGCGGGACGGCGGCGGGTCCGGGTGTTCTATCCGATCTGGCGGGGCCCGTACATGACGATCAATCGCGACACCTATATTCACGACGTGCTCGCGACGTGCGGCGCGGACAGCGTGTTCGCCGACCGCTCGGAGCGCTACCCGGTGGTGACCCTCGAAGAGGCCGCCGCGCGCCAGCCCGAGGTCGTCATCCTGCCCGACGAGCCGTTCCGTTTCCGGCGCGTCCACCTCGCCGACTGGGCGCCGTTTCCCGACGTGCCCGCCGTGCGCCATGGGCGCGTCCACCTGATGGACGGCAAGCTCTTCTGCTGGCACGGTCCCCGGCTCGCGGAGGCGCTCCGCGTCCTGCCACCGCTGTTTCGATAGCGCGGAGGGTCGCGAAATGGTCGCCACCCATGGTCGAGCCACGCCCCGGGTCCCCCGGGGCGTGTGCGAGGGCGGGGGGATTGGGGGGCTTCGATAGTCCCCCCATGATAACGGTCAGTCGCGGCGCTCGCGCACGGGCGCGATCCAGTCCAGCCACGGGGCCACGACCGCGAGGAACAGACCCGGGATCGCGACGCCCGAGATCGTCCCGAGGATCGCGAGGAAGACCAGCGAGATCAGCGCGCTCAACAGATGTCCGATCACGTCCATGCGTTCGCTCCCGTGATGACGCCGTTCAGCGTTGCGCACCCGGCTCGCCGGGCAGCTCGCTCGATCGGCGGAGGTCGAGGATCGCGGGGAGGCGCTCGGTGCCGCCGTCCACCTGGATCCGCGTGATGTGATTCATGCGCGCCACGATGTCCCGGATGCGCCCGCTCGCACCGATCGCCTTCTCGACGAACCCATGCTCCTTGCTCCCGTCGGGCACGCGACGCGCCAGCAGGTCCAGCAACCCCATGACGGCGGCGAGGGGGTTGTTGATCTCGTGCGCGGTGGCGCGCGCCAGCAGGGTCACCGCGCGGAGCTCGGAGGCTTCCCGGTGCGCCGCCTCCACCGCCTCGCGCTCGGCCGAATGTCGCAGCACGACGATATCGTACAGCCGCCCGCCACGGGCGACGCGCCGGCGCGTCGAGTCGACCTGCACGACCCCGCCCGACTGCGTCCGGTAGCTCGCGCCAAAGCGCTGCGCGAATCCGCGCTCGGCCACCTCCGCGAGCTCGCGCTCGTGCTCGGCCCTGAGCGCGGGATCCACCGGCCAGAGATCGCGAGCTGTAGGAGTAGAAGAGGACGCCGAAGGCGACGACGCCCGCGGCCTCGACGACGTGATGGAGCTCGATGTCAGAGGACCTTCACGACGCGCTTGACGCGATCGAGGCTGAGGCGAGCTCCCGCGCTCATGCGTGCGATCCTCCCTGGAGCTTTCGCGGACACCGTGACAGCGACCGCTTGATCGTGTCACACTACGCCGTGCCCGTCAAACCTCCGGCCGTTCCGGTGGCCGCCGCGACGCTCGTGCTGCTGCGTGACCGTTCCGGTGGCGGCTTCGAGCTCCTGCTGGTCAAGCGCCACACCGCCAGCCGGTTCGCTGCCGGCGACCACGTCTTTCCCGGCGGCAAGGTCGACGCGCACGATGCAGCCGACCACGCCGCCGCGTGGTGCGCCGGCGTGACAGCGGAAGCGGCGGCGGGCGCGCTCGCGCTCGACGATCGGCGCTTCGCGCTCGCCCACTGGGTCGGCGTGATCCGCGAGACGTTCGAAGAGGTCGGCATCCTGCTGGCCCGAGACGCCGGCGGCCGTCAGGCGCGGCTCGAGCCGGCCAAGCTCGCCGGCTATCGCGCGGCCCTGCGTGCCACCGACGCCGCGCTGTGGGACATGCTCCGGGCCGAGCAGCTGACGCTCGCGACGGACGCCCTCGTCTACTTCGCGCACTGGATCACGCCCGAGGAACAGCCGCTCAGGTTCAACACGCGCTTCTTCGCGGCCGTGACCCCGCCCGGTCAGGAGCCGATCGCGGACGGCCGGGAGATCGTCGACGTCCGCTGGCTGGCGCCGCGCGAGGCGCTGGACGCCGCGGCGCGTGGCGAGATCTCGCTGCGCAACGCGACGGCGCGGAACGTCGAGCTCTTTCTGGAGGCGAAGTCCGCGGCGGACGCGCTGGACGCCGTCCGCGGGCGTGAGATCAGGACCATCCGGCCGCGCGTGATCATGGAGAACGGCGTCCGCAGGGTCTTGATGCCCGGGGACGCCGGGTACTGGTAGCGGGCGCGGCCGCGACGCCGCCGCGCCTACTTTCGGGTCTTGTCCACCAGCTCCTTCAGCCGTGCGAGGTCCAGCGCGCCGATCGCCAGCTCGGAGCCGATCACGAACGTCGGCGTTCCGTTGATCCCGAGGGCCTGCGCCAGCCGGAGGTTGCGCTCGAGCGCGGCCCGGATCACCGGCGACTCCATCTCGGCCTTCAGCTTCCCGGCGTCGAGGCCGGTGCGGGTGGCGATCTCGAACACCCGTGCTTCCGTGAGCGGCGGGGACGCGCTCATGAGGGCCGCGTGGAACGCGTCGTACTTGCCCTGCACGACGCTCGCGAGCGCGGCCTTCGACGCCGCCACCGACTCGGGCCCGAGGATCGGGAGCTCCTTGTAGACGAGCCGCACGGTGCGGTCTTCCGCGAGCAGCCTCTTCACCGTCGGCGACACGCTCTTGCAGTAGCTGCAGCGGTAGTCGAAGAACTCGACCACCGTGACGGTGCCCTTCGGGTTGCCCGTGACGGGCGAGGCCGGGTCCTGCAGGAGGTCCTTCTGGTGCGCGCCGATCGCGGCCTTGGCGCGCGTTCGCTGCTCCTCGCGCTGGCGCGCCTGGAGCGCTTGCAGCGCCTCGGCCACGACCTCGGGATGCTCGCGGAGGTATTCGCGGAGCACCTGCTCGATCGTGCTCCTGAGCTTCGGGTCGACCGGCTCCTGCGCTCCCGCCGGGGTCGCCAGCGAAAACAGGAGGACGGCGCCGGCGGCGGCGGCGAGCGCCCGACCGCGGAGACGGGTCACCGGCGGACCTGTCACCCGCGGCCCACGACGAGACCGAACCGGTTCCGGAAGTCCGCTTCCGACATGTGCCCCGCCCGAGCCAGGCCGGCGAAGGTCTCGGGATCGTCGAAGTCCTCCGGCCGGAGCCGGATCATGTACGCGGCGAGCGTCTCGTACATCTCCGACTCGATGTCGACGAAGCGGACGCGGATGCGGCCGGTCCTGTGGTCGATCATCAGGCCGAACGGGATCGGCACGAGACGTCCGGCCTGGATGGTCACCATGGCGTTGCTGCCGCCGTCGAGCAGGAAGCGCGTCGCCCAGTAGCCGAGGCTGCGGCAGTACTGGATGTCGTGCGCGCCCGGCGGCGCGCACCTGAGCTCGTACCCGAGCTCCTTGGCGACGATCGTCACCTTGATGTTCCGGCTCTTGAGGCTCGCCTGGACGCGCTCCTTGAGGACGCGTCCGAGCTCGAGCTCGGACAGGCGCACGTTGCCGAACGCGTCGGTCTCGACCGGTCCCAGCGTCGCCGGGTCGAGCTTCTCGGCGAGCCCCTCGGAGAGGATCGCGACGCCGTGCTCGCGGCCCTGCATACGGCGCTTGATGATCGCGCCCTCGAGCACGTCGACGAGCCGGTCGAGCGGGATCTGCTTCTCCGGGAACTCCTCGGCGATGACGGTGAGCGTCGCCGCCGCCGAGCCGCCGATGCCGAGGGCCAGGTGTCCCGCCCGCCGTCCCATGACCGTGACGAAGAACCACCGCTCGGTGGTGGCCGCGTCCTGCATCAGGTTGCGGACGAGCTCCTTCCCCAGGTTGCAGGCGGTCGTGTAGCCGAACGTCGGGATGTCGCTCGGCAGCGGGAGGTCGTTGTCGATCGTCTTCGGCACGTGGGCCACGGTGAGGCCGTCTATCGCCTTGGCCAGCTTCGACGCCGCGTACGCGGTGTCGTCGCCGCCGATCGTGATCAGGTAGTCGACGCCGAGACGCTTGAGGGTCTCCGCGACGGTAGCCACGCCTTCCGGGGTCTTCGTGGGGTTCGTCCGCGACGTGCGGAGCACCGAGCCCCCGTCGAAGTGGATGCGGGACGTGTCGTTGATCTCGAGCTCCGCGACGTGCGAGGTGTCGGCCTCGACCAGCCAGCGGAAGCCGTCGTAGCAGCCGAGGACGCGCAGTCCGTGGTTGCGGGCCTCGATCGTCGCGGCGGCGATGACGGCGTTGATCCCGGGGGCTGGGCCGCCCCCGACGAGGATGGCGAGTGTCTTCATAAGGGTGCGGACCGGGGCGCGGTCAACCCACGATCGCCGGTTCTGACCGCACGCCGGTGCGGTCGATCGGGACGCGACGGCCGGAGAGGCTCTCCGGGGCAGGGAGGGGTCCGCATGTACCCGCCGGTGCTGCGCTTCGGTGGTGGTCCTCCTCGCCGGCTGTGTGGCTGCGCCGTGGTTGACACCGCGGCCTGCACGCTCGTAGATTCGGCGCGCGCGACATCGGAGGTGCGGAATGGCCAGCGAGCGGATCTACGAGTGGGACGTCGCCCGGGAGGGGGACGAGTCGCCGCCGTTCGTCTTCGAGGTCACGCGCGACACGATCGCCGATTACTGCAAGGCGATCCGGCTCGAGAACCCCGTCTACCTCGATGAAGACGCCGCCCGGGCGGCCGGCTTCCCCGGCATCGTCGCCCCGCCGACCATGTGCTACACCTACGCCCCCATGCGCCGCGTGGACCTCATCGCGGCGCGCGGGTGCGTCGCGCCCGAGCAGGCCCACGAGCGCCCTCGCAGCACGCCGTTCGTCTCGAGCGCGATCGCCTTTCTCGGCGCCTTGGTCCGTCCAGGCGACGTGATCAGCAGCACGACGCGCGTGCTCGAGAAGTGGGAGCGGCGGGGCAACAGGTTCATCACGTTCCTGATCACCGCTCGCAATCAGCGGGGCGAGCCGGTGGTCGAGTACACCTACGCCTGCATCTGGGAATACGCGAAGGGCCGTAACGTGCGCGACGACGTCGCGCGGAGCCCGTGAACGAACGCAGAAGACCGGAGCCTAGCCGAGGCGGGGAGGCGCGATGGGCACGCTGCACGCGGGTACGGTGTCGTTCGAGGCGATCCAGGTCGGCGACACGCTCCCGACCTTGGTGAAGGAGGAGTCGCAGGAGACCATCGATGCGTACCGCGCGCTGGCCATTCCAGGCGAGCGCACGAACTGGAAGGACCTGCACACCGATCCGAGCTTCGCCCGGCAGGGCATCTTCGGCGGCACCGTGAACATGGGTGTCGCGACCGTGAGCTACCTGGCCCAGTTGCTGGAGACCGCATTCCCGGTCCGTTCAATCCTGGCGCGGGGCGCGCGGCTTTCGATGCAGGCGCGCCAGCCGTTCCGGGCCGGCGACGTCGTGTCCTTCACGGGGACGGTGGTCGCCAAGCGCCACGACGCGGGCCAGCGTCTCGTGGACCTGGAGCTGGTCGGAACCAATACGCTGGGAGACACCGTCGCGAGGGCGACGGCGACCGTCGTGCTCTGAGCGTCGAGTGGCGCCGCGGTCGATCGCTGTTCTCTATGACACCTGACCCGGGAGGATTCACCGATGTCTGCCACGCTCGATTACACGGGCAAGCTTCTCCGCGTGGACCTGTCGACGGGGCGGCTGACCGATGAGACCGTCGACGCGGTCACCATGCGCAAGTTCGTGGGCGGCAGCGGGCTGGGCGCCAAGATCCTCTACGACGAAGTTCCGCCCGGGGTGGAATGGGACGACCCTGGCAATCGGCTGATCATCGGGTCCGGACCTCTCGGCGGCACCAGGATCATGGGGTCGGGCACGATCTCGATCGTCACCAAGGGGCCGCTCACCAACGGCGCGACCTCCACGCAGGCGAACGGCTTCCTCGGCGCCTATCTGCGATTCAACGGGTACGACGCGATCGTCATCCAGGGAGCGTCGCCCACGCCGGTCTACCTGTGCCTCGCCGACGGCAAGGCGGAGTTGCGGGATGCGACCCATCTGGCCGGCAAGGACACCTGGCAGACGCAGGAGGCCATCGCGGCCGAGCTGGGCAGGAACGAGCGAGACGTGAGCGCCTTCAGCGTGGGGCCTGCCGGTGAGCACCGGGTGAAGTTCGCGTCCGTCGCGGGGGACAGGGGACACGTGGCCGGGCACAACGGCTCCGGCGCGGTGATGGGCGCCAAGAACCTGAAGGCCGTCGTCGCCGCGAGGACGAAAGGCGACGTCAGGGTGAACGATTCGGCGGCGCTGGCCTCGGTCGCCAAGGAGATCGTCGACGCGATCAAGACCGACCCGGCCACGAGGAAGATGTACGACTGGGGAACCGGCATGCTCCTCACCGCCGCGGAAGCCGGCGGATATCTCCCGGTCAAGAACTACACCACCAACGTGTTCCCCGAGCACGAGCCGTTCATGGCGGTGAACTATCGCGCGCGGTTCCAGACCAAGGCGCAACCCTGCTGGGCGTGCCAGATGCGCCATCTCAACATGCTCACGGTCTCCGATGGACCGCACGCGGGATACGTCGGCGAGGAGCCGGAGTACGAGCAATGGGCCGCCTGGGGACCGAACATCGGCAACACGGATCCGGCGGGCGCCCTCGTGCTGTCGAACGAGACCGACCGTCTCGGTCTGGAGAACAACGAGGCGGGCTGGGTCATCGGCTGGGTGATGGAGTGCTTCGAGCAGGGCCTTCTCGGCGAAGCGCAGACGGATGGCCTCCGGATGACCTGGGGCAACGTGGAGGCAGCGAAGGCCCTGCTCAACAAGATCGCCCGCCGAGAGGGTTTCGGCGATCTGCTGGCCGAAGGCATCATGCGCGCGTCTTGGCTGATCGGTGGTGAAGCCGCCAAGCTGGCGATCTACACGCACAAGGGGAACACCCCCAGAGGCCACGATCACCGGGGCCGATGGTTCGAGATGTTCGACACGTCCGTGTCGAATACCGGCACCATCGAGGCCGGGCCCCCCGTCCTCCCTCAGGAGCTGGGCCTCAAAGAGGGCAATCCGTACGCGGGACGGGACGTCTCGACGTTCGTGGCGAAGACCAAGGGGCGCATGGTCTTCGAGGACTGCCTCGGTGTCTGTCGCTTCTGCCTGCGTACTCAGCTCAAGCTCGTCGCCAGCGCGGTGAACGCGGCGACCGGATGGGACATGGACGTCGACGAGGCCATGACCGTCGGCCGGCGGACCGTGAACCTGCTGCGAGCCTTCAACGTGAGGCACGGAATCACGCCGGACGTCGAGAAGCCGTCGCGGCGCTACGGATCGGTGCCCGTGGATGGCCCGGCCAGGGACAAGAACATCGGTCCGGAGTGGGACGCGATGATGGACAACTACTACCAGCTCATGGGCTGGGATCGGGCGACGGGCAAGCCACTGCCCGAGACGCTGACGAAGTACGGGCTGGAGAGGCAGCTGAAGGATCTATGGTAGCGGCCGGCAAGGGCATGGTGCGCCTCGAGATCGTGCCCTGGCTCACCCAGCCGTTCGGCAAGGAAGGGACGTCACGCGTGATCCTCGATGAGGAAGTCGACGGGGCCATCAGCCTCGGCGACTTCCTCACGTCCCTCGTGCACAAGTACCCGGCCATCGGTGTCGCGATCGTCGACCTCGATGCCGGCGAGCTCTTCGAGCACGTCAACGTCGTTCACAACGACACGGTGGTCGGCTCGCACACGGCATTGAAGGAGCGCATCCAGGCCGGAGACTCGCTCGTATTCCTGCCGGCGTTCAGCGGCGGCTGACACGCACGCGGAGTCAGACGCACTAGCAAAGTGATGCGATGCGCCCATTTCGGCTCCCCCGACGCTCGCCTAGAATCCCGCAAACGACGAGCGGCGCATGGTAACGACGAATCAGGTGGTGGCGGTCAAGTTCCTCGGGTACCTCGGTCGCCTGACAGGGCACCGGGAGGCGACCGTGACCGTTGACCTCAACGCCACCGTCGACGATCTGCTCGCGACGCTCGCCGCCAGGTACGGCGCCGAGTTCGCCAGCGCGATCTACCGGAGCCCGGGCGAGGTCCACACCCACCTGCTCGTCTTCCTCAACGAGCAGGAAGCGCGCCTCACCGATCGCGTCGACCTCATGGGGGGCCCCGAAATGGCCCCCGACTATCGCACGAAGGGGGCTGACGCCCCCCTCGGACTCCCCCGGCCCCAGCGCTCGCACGCGCCCCGGGAAACCCGGGGCGCGGCTCGACCATCGTTGACGAAACCGGAGGTCGCTGTGCTGATCGTGCCGGGTTTCGAAGGAGGCAGTCATGCCTGACGCCACCGACCGCTGGGTGCCCTCGACGTGCGGGCTCTGCTATGGCACGTGCTCGATCCTGGGACACGTCGACAACGGCGTGCTCGTCAAGATCGAGGGCAACCCGGCGAGCGCGATCGGTCGTGGGCGGCTCTGCGGCAAGGGCGTCAGCGGGATCATGACGCACTACGATCCGAACCGCGTCGATGTCCCGCTGCGGCGAACCAACCCGGTGAAGGGCAAGGGCGTGGATCCCGGCTGGAAGGAGATCAGCTGGGACGAGGCGCTCGACGAGATCACGGCGCGCCTGCAGAAGGTCCGTGACGACGACCCGCGCAAGCTGTTCATCCAGCGCACGACGACCAATACGTCCGGCCGGGCGCCATTCATGATGTTCGCCGGCGCCTTCGGCACGCCGAACTCGTGGGCGGCGGGCGGAGGGCTCCACTGCGGTAACGGCGCGCACCTGATCGGTGGGCTCTACCACGCCTCGTGGTCGCTCGTGCCCGATTTCCAGTACTGCCGGTACGCGATCTACTTCGGCGCGTCGAAGGGCCACGGCGCCGGCCACGTCTCGTGCACGAACATGCAGCAGGCCGCGGACGCGCGCGTGCGCGGCATGAAGCTCGTCGTGGTGGACCCGATGTGCAACTTCGCCTCGGCCAAGGCGACCGAGTGGGTCCCGATCCGTCCAGGCACTGACGCCGCGATGGCGCTGGCGATGGTCCAGGTGATCCTCCACGAGGTGGGCGCCTGGGACGCCGAGTACCTCGCGACGAAGACGAACGCGCCGTATCTCGTCGGCCCGGACCGGTGTTACGTGCGCGACGCCGAGTCGGCGAAGCCGCTCGTCTGGGATGCGGCGCGCTCGCGGGCCGTGCCCTACGACGATCCCGAGGTCGCCACCGCCGCCCTCGAAGGCGAGTGGGACGTGCAGGGGGTGCGCGCCCGGCCGGCCTTCGCGCTGCTGCGCGAGCACGTCCGCCAGTTCACGCCGGAGTGGGCGGAACCGATCTGCACGGTCCCGGCGGAGACGATCCGGCGCGTCGCGCACGAGTTCGCCACCGAGGCGATGGTCGGCGCCACGATCGTGATCGACGGCAAGCGGCTGCCGTACCGGCCGGTGGCCGCGATCTACTTCCGCGGGGCGCAGGGCCACAAGAACTCGGTCTACAACTGCTACGCGATCGAGCTCCTGAACCAGATCGTCGGGGCCGCCGACGTCGTGGGCGGCGCGCTCGGCTTCAATCCCGTGTGCTACGGCCACCCGGAAACCGGTCGGCCGTGGTACGAGCCGCGCCCGGGCCCGGACGGGCTGATGATCACCGGCACGTGGGTCGCCCCGCACCTGCCGTACCCGATCCCGGACCCGAAGCCCCCGGTGCAGATGTCGCTGAGCGGGCTCTTCCCGCTCGGCATGTTCGGGACGACGATGGCGTCGAAGGATCAGGAAGACCTCTGGAGCCGGTTCAATCTGCCGTACCGGCCGGAGGTGATGATCAACTACGGCGCGAACTCGCTGCTCTCCGTCGGGAACAGCGACACGGTCGCCGAGACGCTCGCCCGCATCCCCTTCATCGTGTCGTTCGATCTCACGCTCACGGAGTTCTCGGAGCTCGCGGACATCGTGCTCCCCGACGTGTCGTACCTCGAGGCGCTCGACTCGCGCCCGAACGTGCCGTTCATCTTCAACCATCCCGCCGGGCTGGGTGAATGGTCGTGGCCCATCAAGCAGCCGGTGGTCGCCCCGAGCGGGCAGCGACGCCAGGCCTCCGACGTCCTCCTCGAGCTCGTCGACCGTCTCGGCATCCGCGAGGAGTTCAACGCGATCGCCAACACGCACCTGAAGCTCGACGGCCCGTTCCGGCTCGACTTCAAGCAGCGCTACACGTACGAGGAGATCTGCGACCGCGAGCTGAAGTCGCACTTCGGTCCCGAGCGCGGCCTCGACTGGTTCCGCGAGCACGGCGTCATCTCGTGGCCCAAGCGGGTGGAGGAGGTCTACTGGCGGCCGTTCGTGCCCGTGCGCGTGCCCATCTACTGGGAGTTCCTCGTGGGCCTGAACGGCAAGGCCAAGGCGATCGCGAACGCGCACGGGCTCACGTGGGACGACATCTGGTACGACCCGCTGCCGCACTGGCTCCCGTGTCCCTCGCACGAGGTGAAGGACACGTCGTTCGACCTCTGGGGCTTCTACTATCGCGACACCCTGCACACCAACTCGTTCACCAACGAGAACCCGTGGCTGGACGAGGCGTCGCGGCTCGATCCGTACTCGTACACCATCGCGCTCAACGCGGCGACGGGACGACGCAAGGGCCTCTCCGACGGCCAGCCGGTGTGGCTCGAGTCGCCGCATGGCCGGCGCGTGCAGGGGCGCGTCCGCCTGACCGAGACGATCCATCCCGAGTGCGTGGGCATCGGCGGTTGCGCCGGGCACTGGGCGAAGACGCTGCCCATCGCCGCGGGGAAGGGGATCATGTACAACGACCTGCTCGAGGTGGACTGGGACCACGGCAGTCCGGTCAACCTCAACCTCGACACGTGCGTGAAGGTGAGGATCGTCCAGTGAGATACGGGATGGTCATCGACCTCAAGCGCTGCATCGGCTGCTACGGCTGCCAGCTGTCCTGCAAGGCCGAGCACGGCACCCCGCCCGGCGTGTTCTTCGCCCGCGTCGTCAAGCGCGAGTTCGGGACGTTCCCCAACACGCAGCTGACCTTCCTGCCGCTGCTCTGCTTCCACTGCACCGACGCTGCGTGCGTCGAGGTGTGCCCGACCGGCGCGTCGCACTACCGCCAGGGCGGCATCGTCGACATCGACGCGACGATGTGCGTGGGCTGCCGCGCGTGCATCCAGGCCTGCCCGTACGGCGCGCGCTACTACCACGACGAGCAGGCGGCGTACTTCCCCGGGCAGGGCCTGACGCCGTACGAGCAGAGGAAGTACGCGACGCACACCACGGGCGTCGTGATGAAGTGCAACTTCTGTATCGACAGGGTGACGTCGGGGCTCGAGCCGGCCTGCGTGGCCAACTGCGCGTCGCGCGCCCGCGTCTTCGGCGATCTCGACGATCCCCACAGCGAGGTCTCCCAGCTCGTGCGGTTGCGGGGCGGCGAGCAGCTCCAGCCCGAGCTCGGCACGCGTCCGAACGTCTACTACCTGCCGGTGTAGCGAGAGGTCCGAGCATGCCCACCGTTGCCCGTCACGACCGGTTGCTCGCTGATCTCGGTGCGACGTTTCGGCCGCAGCGCCACTGGGCCGAGGGCCGCGGTCTCCTCCTGATCCTCGGACACTTCCTGTCGGGCGTCGGCGCCGGCACGTGGTTGTTCTCCGTCTGGCTGGGATGGACGCCGGGCCT
>JACPDG010000007.1 GCA_016184125.1 Candidatus Rokuibacteriota bacterium
GACGCTGTCCTCCTACGTCGAGGCCGTGAAGCAGATCGAGATCCTGTTCGCGATGGCGATCGGCGTGGTCGCGTTCGGCGAGGCGCAGAAGGTCCGCGAATCGGCGGCCGGCGCGGTCGTGATGCTCGCGTTAGCCAGCGTCGTCCCCGGTTTCACCCGCCGGCTCTCGCGTTAGCACGAGCAAAGCCGACTGCGGGTCGGCACCAAACGCCAGCACCTCGGCGGACCGGGCGCGTAGAGTAGCCTCGACGTGGGCCGTGCGGCAGTTCCCGAGCTGGACCCAGACCACCTTGGGCGGCGGCCCGCGGAGGAAGCTTCGCTGGCGGAAGTCGTCGTCCTTCGTGACAATCGCGAACCCTTCGGCTGCCGCGTGGCGCCAGACGGGCTCGTCGTCGGCTGCCGCAAGCCCGAAGTCACGCACGTGCGCGGAGTTCGGGTACAGGTCGACAAGCCGGCGCACCAGGCGCGGCGAGAGGTTCTGATCGAAGAGGAGCTTCAGTTGGCGGCCCCTGCCGCCGGGTGTCTACGCCGCGGGGCCGACGAGGCGCCGCTCGCGATCTGCCGCGAAGGCGAGGGCAGCGCGGATGTCCTCGCGCTCGAGATCCGGGAAGTCGGCCAGGATCTCGTCCTCGCTCATGCCGCCGGCGAGGTAGTCGAGGATGTCGTACACGCTGATCCGGAGGCCGCGAATGCACGGCTTGCCGCTGCGCTTGCCGGGCTCGATGGTGATCCGCTCGCGGTAGTCCATGTCGTACAGAGTAGGCGGTTACGGGGTGGGCGGCAAGCTCACCGTCGCGCACCAACCTCCTCCCGGAAAATCTGCTCGGTGAGGTTCCAGTGCTCGCAGGCGCTCCAGCCGCCGATGTAGCAGGGCGCGAAAGCCCGGGCAATGAGGATCCATGGGTCGCGCTGGATCCACCCCTGGCCGCGCCAGCGGGCCAGGAGGCGCGCGGTACTGTAGAATCGCGCCCCATGTGGATCGCGCTCGCGGTCGCCGCGGCGCTCTTCCAGGTGCTCCGCAACACCGCGATGAAGCGCCTCGGGCATGCGCTCGACGAGTACATCAACGTGTGGGGCCGCTTCACCTTCCTGCTCCCGTTCGCGTTCATCGGGTCCGTCATGGGCGGGTGGCCCGCGCTGAAGCCCGGCTTCTTCTGGTGGTGCCTGGCGTTCGGCATCTCCCAGACGATCTCGACACTCGCGCTCTCCAAGGCGCTCAAGCTCTCGGCGATCTCGCTCGTGACCGCGCTCTGGAAGGTGAGCCTGCTGATCCTGCTCGGCATGGCGTATGTCTCGATCGGCGAGGCGCCGACCGCGCTCGGCGTCGCCGGCGTCCTGCTGTCTGCCGCCGGCGTGTACCTGCTCAACGTGTCGCGCGCGCACATCGCGCCGTGGGCGCCGCTCGTGACCCTCGTCACCGACCGCGGCCAGCGGTGGACGCTCGTCGCCGCGCTCTTCTACGCGCCGAGCGTCATCACCATCAAGCAGGCGATCCTGGCGTCGAACACCGCCGCCGGCACGTTCATGACCTACCTCGCGGCGAGTCTCGTCATGACGCCGATCGCGCTCTCGACGCCGTTAGAGTGGGGGGCGCGGACGCACCCGTGGAACCCAGGCCGCGCCCCGACACCGCCCTTGGAACCGAGGGCCGGGACGTGTTAGCTTTACGGCCACTTCCAGCCCAGGAGGACTCCCATGACACGGTTGCGCGTCGTCGTCGCGCTTGCCCTTGCCGGGGCCGTGGCCTTCACGGTCGCGGTCGCGCCCGCCCCCACGGTCCAGGCCCAGGGGCGGACGATCAAGATCGGCGTCCTCTTCGACCACTCGGGGCCGTTCGCCGCGGCCGGCTCGCTCAACGTCTGGCGCGGCGCCAAGATGATCATCGACTACGTCAACGAGCGCGGCGGCGTCATGGGCAAGTACAAGATCGTCCAGGTCGACGGCGACAGCCAGTCGAAGACCGAGGCGGCGATCAACGAGGCCGAGCGCCTGCTGAACGTCGAGAAGGTCGACATCCTCGCCGGCGTGTACTCGAGCGCTCACGCGGTGCCGCTCGCCGAGAAGGTCGACAAGCAGAAGAAGTTCATGTGGATCACGACGGCCATCGCGGACGCCGTGTTCAAGGACCGCAACCTCCAGTACGTGTTCCGGCCCCAGACCAACAGCGGCCTCTTCGGCGAGGCGTCGGTGCAGTACATCGCCGGCCATTCGCAGAACAAGCTGAAGAAGGCGGCCAAGGATCTGCGGGTCGCGATCATCTACGAGGACGGCCCCTACGGCGCCGGCGTGGCGTCCTCGAACGAGAGCGAGGCCAAGAAGCTGGGCATGCAGCTGGTCCTCAAGGAGGGCTACTCGGCGCAGGCGCCGGACCTCTCGTCGCTGGTGACGAAGCTGCGCGCCGCGCGGCCGGACGTGCTCTTCCACACGGGCTACAACCCCGACATCGCCCTCTTCCTCCGGCAGTCGAAGGAGCAGGGCCTGCGCGTCAAGGCGTACGTCGGCCACGGCGCCGGTCACAGCCAGCTCGCGAAGCTGAAGGAAGCGTTCGGCAACGAGGTGGAGGGCTTCCACACCGTCGACCCGCCCGCCTCGCAGCTCATCGATCCGAAGAAGCTCACGGCGGGCCTGGGCGACCTCACCAACGAGATGGTGAAGCGCTACAAGAGCTTCGAGCCGAACATCCCGCGAGACGTCATCGCGCCCCACGTCTCGATGGGCTTCAACAACATGTGGGTGCTCCTGAACGACGTGCTGCCGCGCGCGATCCAGAAGCACGGTGGGTTCGGCGCCGACGCGCTCGCCAGGGCCGCGCGCGAAACCGACATCCCCGAGGGCGGGACGATGCAGGGCTACGGCGTCAAGTTCAACCCCCCGGGCCACCCGATGGCCGGCCAGAACGGGCGCGCGTTCGCGGCCGTGTTCCAGGTGATCGAGGGGCAGTTCAAGCACGTCTACCCCGAGGTCATCGCGACCGGCGCGCCGATCCTGCCGCTGCCGGCGTCGTCACCCTGGGCCGCTCGCTGAGCACGGCTGGAGGGGGGCTGCGGCCCCCCTCCTCCATCTCGTGCTGACCGTCTCCCGCCTCACGAAGCGGTTCGGAGGGTTCACCGCCCTGAGCGACGTGACGTTCGACGTCAAGGAGGGCGAGATCCTCGGCCTCATCGGCCCCAACGGGTCGGGGAAGACCACGTGCTTCAACTGCGTGTCCGGCGTGCTGCCGCCCACCGCCGGGTCCATCCGCTTCCGGGGGGAGGACCTGGTCGGGCTCACGCCCGACAAGGTCGTCCATCGCGGCCTGGCGCGCACGTTCCAGATCCCGCGCCCGTTCAAGAAGCTCTCGATCACCGAGAACGTCGCCGTGGCGGCGCACTACGGCTCGGCCGAGCACATGTCGGACGCCGAGGCGCGCGCGCGCGCGCGTGAGATCCTGACGCTCGTCGGCCTGGCGGCGGATCCGGCCGCGCTGCCGGCGCTGCTCGGCGCCGGCGGGTTGAAGAAGCTCGAGCTCGCGCGGGCGCTCGCGACGGGGCCGAAGCTGCTGCTGGCCGACGAGAGCCTCGGCGGGCTCGATCCCACGGAAATGGCGAGCGCCGTCGACACGCTGCGCCGCGTCCGCGGCGAGCTCGGGATCACGATCGTGTGGGTGGAGCACATCATGGCGACGCTCATGCGCGTCGTGGACCGCGTCGTCGTCCTGGACCACGGCGAGAAGATCGCCGAGGGGCGCCCGCTGGAGGTCGCCGAGGACCCGAAGGTCGTCGAGGCGTACCTCGGAGAGAAGATCGTCCTCGAATGAGCATGCTCGAGCTGAGGACCGTCACGGCGGGCTACGGGCAGTTCACCGCGCTGTGGGACGTGAGCCTCGCGGTCGAGCGCGGCGAGGCGGTGGCCGTCGTCGGCCCGAACGGCGCCGGCAAGACGACGCTGCTGCGCGTGATCTCCGGCGTCATCCCGCCGCGCCACGGCGATCTCGTGTTCGAGGGGGCGTCGCTGGCCGGACGGCCGGCGCACGAGGTCGTGGCGCACGGCATCGCCCACGTCCCGGAGGGGCGGCGACTGTTCCCGAAGCTGACCGTCGCCGAGAACCTCAAGATGGGGGCGTTCCTGCCCAGGGCCCGCAAGGCGTACCGCGAGAGCCTCGAGCGCGTGTCCGCGCTGTTCCCGGCGCTCGCCGAGCGCCAGAAGCAGCGCGCCGGCAGCCTCTCCGGCGGCGAGCAGCAGATGCTCGCGATCGGCCGCGCGCTGATGTCGCGCCCGCAGCTCATCCTCTTCGACGAGCCGTCGATGGGCCTGGCGCCGGTGATGGTGCTGCGCCTCTTCGACCTGATCCGCCGCGTGCGAGAGGAGGGCTACACGATGCTCATCGTCGAGCAGAACGTCCGGCAGGTGCTCAAGCTCGTCGACCGCGCGTACCTCCTGGAGGTCGGTCGCGTCCGGATGGAGGGCCGCGCCGCGGAGCTCAGCGAGCAGGACTTCGTCAGAAAGGCGTACGTGGGCCTGTGATCGATCCGATCTTCCTCGTCGAGGCGGCGGTCAACGGCATCATGCTGGGCGGCGTGCTCGCGCTCCTGGCGCTCGGGCTGAACCTGATCTTCGGCGTGCTCGACATCGTGTGGATCGCGTACGTCGACCTCGTCATGGTCGCGATGTACGCCGTGTACTTCCTCGTGATGGTCTACGGCTGGCCGATCTGGCTCGGCGGGCTCGGCGGCGTCGTGGTCGGCGTGGCGCTCGGCATCCTCGTGCACCTGCTGATCATCACGCCGATCCTCGACAGCCCGCCCGTCAACCAGCTGCTCGCGACCGGCGGCCTCCTGTTCTTCCTGCAGTCGATCGCCACGTTCCTCTGGAGCACCGATCACAAGTCGGTCCGCGTCTCCCTGCCCTCCATCGAGCTCGGCGGGATCTTCGTGTCGTACCCGAGGCTGATCGCGTTCGTGCTGTCGATTCTCGTGATGGTCGGGCTCTACCTGTTCCTCACGCGGACGTTCATCGGCACGGCGATCCGCGCGGTCTCCCAGGACCGGGGCGCGATGGCGCTGATGGGCGCCAGCCCGCAGAAGATCTACGTCGTCACGTCGGCGGTCGGGGGCGCGATGGCGGGCGTCGCGGCGGCGCTGCTGTCGATCCAGTACTCCGTGCACCCGTACTTCGGCGCCGCGTTCGGGCCGATCACCTTCATGATCTGCGTGCTCGGCGGGCTCGGGAACATGGTGGGCGCGTTCATCGCGTCCTTCGTCATGAGCGAGATCATCGCGATCGGCGGCGTCGTGTGGTCCACCGAGATGGGGTACGTCATCGCGTTCGCGCTCTTCATCGTGATGATGTTCGCCCGGCCCGGTGGCATCCTGGCGAAGCGGCAATGACGGTGACGCCGGCCCGCGCCGCCGGAGCGGTCCTGCTGGCACTGATCGCCCTCGCGCCCCTCGTCCCGATGGCGGGCATGAAGCAGTACGTGCTCCACGTGGTCATCCAGATCTTCGTCTGGTCGTTCATCGGCCAGGCGTGGTCGCTGATGGGGCGGTTCGGCCTCGTCTCGCTCGGTCACGGCGCGTTCCTCGGCGTGGGCGCCTACGCGGTCGTGCTGCTCTGGAACTTCTACGGGCTGACGCCGTGGGTGGGGGGCGCAGCGGCCATCGCGCTCTCGGTCGTGGTGGCGCTCGTCGTCGCGTACCCGTGCTCGCGGTTCGGGATCATCGGCCACTACTTCGCGCTCGTCACGCTGGCGGTCGGCGAGGTCGTCCGCCTGCTCATCATCGCCGAGCGCGACTGGACGGGCGGCTCGCTGGGCGTGACGCTGAAGGCGGCGAGCGACGCCAGCCTCGTCGCCATGCAGTACGCCGACAAGCGCGTGTGGTACTACGCGGGGCTCGGGCTCTGGCTCTTCGGCCTCTGGGTGTGGGCGCGCCTGGACCGCTCGATGGCGCGCGCGGCGATGGAGGCGATCGGCGAGGACGAGACGGCGGCGGCGTGCGTCGGCGTGCGCGTCACCCGCTTCAAGCTCCGCATCACCGTGCTCTCGGCCGCGCTCACCGCGCTCGGCGGCATCGCGTACGCCCAGTACATCACGTACGTGAACCCGGAGACGCTCGCCGGCATCGGCGTGTCGCTCCGCATCGTGTTCGCGGTGGTCCTCGGCGGCATGTACTCGCTGCTCGGCCCCACCGTCGGCACCGCGCTGACGATCGCGCTCTCCGAGTGGCTGCGCATCGTCTTCGGCGTGAAGTTCATCGGCATGGCGGAGACGATCTACGGCCTGCTGCTCGTGATCTTCATCATCTTCCTGCCCGCCGGCATCTACGGAAGCCTCGCGGCGCTCGTGCGGCGACGCCGGCCGGCCCCGGTGCCGGCGACCGCCTGAGCGGAGGGAGCGCCGTGGCCGAGGACACCGTCCACCCGGGGAAGGAGCCGCCGGCCGAGGCGCGCGCGCTCGCCGAGCAGGTCGAGCGCGACGGCGGACGCGTGCTCGCCGTGTACCAGGAGCCGGTCGGCGGCCACTGGCAGATCTTCTGCCTGCTGCCGCGCCAGAAGGTCGAGGCGAGCCCGTTCCAGCGCGACCTCTCGCCGACCCACGTGAAGCGCCTCGCCGAGGGCGTGAAGCGGCTCGACCGGTTCATCGACCCGATCGTGCTCGTGTCGCCGCGGCCCGGGGAGTACTGGACGCCGAACGGCAACCACCGCCGCGCGGTGCTCGACAGGCTCAAGGCGGACTCCGTGCCCGCGATCCTCGTGACCGAGCCCGACGTGAAGTACGACGTCCTCGCGCTGAACATCGAGAAGGCGCACAACCTGAAGGAGCGCTCGCTGGAGGTCATCCGGATGTACCGCTCCCTGGTCGAGGAGCAGCCGCAGACGACCGAGGAGGACTGGAGCTTCCAGCTCGAGTCGGCGCACTTCATCACGCTCGGGCTGCTGTACGAGCGGAACAAGCGCTTCGCGGGCGGCGCGTTCGCGCCGATCCTGCGCCGCGTGGACAGGTTCCTGAAGCTCAGGCTCCCGAAGGGACTCCCGGAACGCGAGGAGCGCGCCGAGCTCGTCCGCGCGACCGACGAGGCGCTCGGGGTGGTGGTCGCGAAGCTGAAGAAGCGCGGCATCAACCACCCCTACGTGAAGACCTTCGTGCTCGCGCGGGCGACGCCGCTCACGAAGGCGCGGAAGACGCTGCCGCCGTTCGACCAGACGTTCCGGAAGCTGCGCGACGGCATCGAGGGATTCGACGTGTCGAAGGTCCGGTACGAGGACATCCAGCGATCGGCGATCATGGCCGCGCCGGCGCCCCAGGAGTGAGCGTGAACGGCGTCGCCATCGTCACCGGTGGAACGGGCGCGCTGGGTCAGGCGATCACCCTTCGCCTGCTCCGTGACGGCGCCGCCGTCGCCGTCCCCTGGGTCGTCGCCACCGAGCACGAGGCGCTCGTCGCCCGCGTGCCCGCCGACCACCGCCGGCGGCTCCTGCTCGCGGAAGCCGACGTCACGGAACCGGCGTCGATGGCGGACTTCGCGCGGCTCGTGGTCGGCAGATTCGCGGAGGTCAACATGCTCGTGACCACCGTCGGCGGGTTCGCCGGCGGCGGCCTGATGCAGACCGACCTCGGCACCTGGAACAGCATGCTGACGCTCAACCTCACCAGCACGTTCGTGGCCGCGCGCGCGGTCGTGCCGTGGATGCGGTCTGCGCGGTACGGGCGCATCGTGACGATCGCGTCGCGCGCGGTGGTGCCGCCACCGCCCGGCATTCTCGCGTACACCGTCGCCAAGACCGGTGTGATCGCGCTGACGCAGTCGCTCGCGGCGGAGCTGAAGCCGGACGGCATCACCGTCAATGCCATCCTGCCGAGCACGATGGACACGCCCGCGAACCGCGCCGCCATGCCGGACGTCGACCCGAAGTCGTGGGTGCCGGTCGACAGCGTGGCCGATGCCGTGGCGTTCCTGGTGCGCCGGGACTCCGGCCACATCACGGGGACGCTGCTGGCAATCTGATGCACGCGTGGCCTCCAACGGTACCCGAGGCGCGGCCCGGGTCCCCCGGGCCGTGTCCGAGCCACCCTGGGGGGCTTGGGGGGCTTCGATAGTCCCCCCAATGAAACGGAACAACTGGCTCGAGATCGACCGCGACAGCCTCCGGCACAACCTCGTCCGGCTCCGCGCGCTGGTCGCGCCCGCGCGAGTCATGCCGGTCGTCAAGGCCAACTGTTACGGCGCGGGCGCGGTGCCGATCGCGCGCGAGCTCACGGCGCACGGGATCGACGGGCTCGCCGTCGCGACGGTGGCCGAGGCGGTCGAGCTCCGCGAGCACGGCCTCACCGGCACCGTGACCGTCCTGACGTACTTCGCGGCTGACGAGGCCGACGCCATCGTCGGTCACGAGCTGAGCCCCGTCGTGTTCTCCGACGAATCCGTCGCGGCGCTCGCGAGGACCGCCGAGGGGATGCGCCGGCCGGCGCGCGCGTGGGTCAAGGTGGACACCGGGCTCGGCCGTGTCGGCGTGCCCTGGACGCACGCGGCGGACTTCGCCCGCCGGGTCGCCAAGCAGCCGCATCTGCGCGTCGAGGGCCTGCTCAGCACGATGACCGAGAACCCCGAGCGCAATCCCGTGCAGGTGAAGCGGCTGACCGACGTACGCGCGTCGCTGGCGGACCTCGGCCCGCTGCCGCTGAGCCTGGCCTCCAGCCAGGGACTGCTGTCGCTCCCGTCGAGCTACCTCGACGTCGTGCGGCCCGGTCTCGTGCTGCTCGGCGTCGTGGCGCACCCCGAGAAGCTCGACCCCGAGCTCGTGCGCCGGCTGGACCCGCGTCCAGTTGTGACGTGGAAGGCCCGCGT
>JACPDG010000008.1 GCA_016184125.1 Candidatus Rokuibacteriota bacterium
TCGACGACCAGCAGGACGGCGCCCATGACCAGGGTGAGGACCAGCACCGCGGCCCAGAGGAACTTGCCCTGGAGCGAGCCGAGCCCGAGGCAGTGACGCCAGCCGGTCATGGACGCCTCACCGGCGGTCGAGCCAGACCTTCCGCAGCGGGATGTACGGGTCGCCGAGCCCGTTCACCTCGACGCTGCGGACGTACGGCTGGAAGAGGCGCTCGTACGTGAAGTGGAAGATCGGGATCAGCGGCGCGTCGTCGAGGATCAGCTGTTCCGCGCGCCGGTAGAGATCGACGCGGCGCTGGAGGTCCTGCTCGTTGCGCGCGCGGACGAGGAGGTCGTCGACGACCGCGTTGGCGTAGCCGAAGAGGTTCCGCGGGCTGCGAGAGTGGAACAGCTTGGACAGGAAGTTGTCGGGATCCGGGACGTCGGCGAACCACGCGTAGAGGAAGACGGGGAACGCGCCCTCGGCGAGCCGCTGCGAGAACGCCGGCCAGTCGGTGAGGAACTTGAACTCGGCCTTCACGCCGACCGCGTCGAGGTACCGGCGGAGGTGCTCCTGCTCCCGCACGACGCCCTCGGTCTTCGCGCTGGACCACATCGTGATCGGGGGCAGGCCGCGGCCTCCGGGAAATCCGGCCTCGGCGAGGAGCTGGCGCGCACGCCGAGGGTCGTAGGCGTAGCCGGCGAGCCGCGGGTTGAAGCCGAGCGTCCCCGGCGGCAGGATGCCGCGCGCGACGACGAAGCGCCCGAGCGTGACCTCGGTGACCAGCGACTCGCGGTCGATCGCGTAGAGGATCGCCTGCCGGACGCGGCGATCGCTGAGCGGCTTCGTCCGCGTGTTGAAGCCGTAGAAGCGCACGCTGATCATCGGCCGCTTGACGTGGAGCTGGTTCGGCAGCGCGACGATGCGCCGGTAGTCGCCCATCGGCACCGGCGTGTCCTCGAGCTGGCCGCGACGGAACTCCGCGTACATCTCGTCCACGCGCTCGCCGGGGAAGATCCGGTACACGAGGCGCGACAGCGCGGGCGCCCCGTCGAAGTAGTCCGGGTTGGCGGCGAGGACGATCTCCTTGCCGCGGTCCCACCGGACGAAGCGGAACGGACCGGTGCCGATGGGATGCGCGTCGAATCCCGCACGGTCACGCTCGACGACGTCCCGCGGCACGATCTTCGCGTGCGCCACGGCGAGGATCGCGGGCAGCGGGGCGTGCGCCTCGTCGAGCGTGATCCGGACCGTGCTGCGGTCGAGCGCCACGAGGCCCGCGACGTGCTTCGCCTTGCCTTCCCTGAACTGCCGGGCCCCGCTGACCATCGCGAGGAGGTCGGCGGCGCCCGACTTCAGCGCGGGATCGAGGATCCGCGTGAGCGAGAACACGACGTCGTCCGCCGTGACCTCGCGCCCGTGATGGAACTTGACGCCCTTCCTCATCGTGAACGTCCAGTGGAGGCCGTCTCGCGAGCCCTTCCAGATCTGCGCGAGCGCCGGGACGATCGTCAGCGTCTGGTCGAACCTCGCCAGGCCGTCGAAGATCTGCTCGGCGACCGCGCGGCCGTAGATGTCGCTGACCCGGGCGGGATCGAGCCTCGCGGGATCATTGCCGAGCGGACGACGATAGACGGCCCCACCCGCGGCTCCTGACACGGCGCGTGCGTCCTGCGCCGAGACGGGAGCCCGGGTGGCATCCGCGGCGCCGAGGCACACGAGCACGAGCAGCAACAGGCCGACGCCTGCCTTGCCCATGTTCGGATCGCGTCCCGCGCGCGCGGACGTCGGATTCGAGACGGAAGTCTCCCGCCTAGAAGCCGCCGCCGCCGCCGTCGGCGGTGCCGATGGCCTGGAACACCTGCGTGTAGCCCGAGGTCCCGGACTCGATCACGGGAGCTACGAATAGCACGGACAGCGCGGACAGCACCATCACAACCACGGCCACGAGCTTCGTCATCTCTCTCCCCCAATGTCCTTACGGGTTTTTCGGGGCCTTCCCCATGAAGGCCCCCGCACGTTCCACGGCTGGCGACGCCATCGACAGCGACAGCCATACCGCGCGACCGTGACGGCGTTCGCTCTCCTGCGCCGCCGTGACCGTCACCGCCGCAGTGAGGAGGCGGAACGCGATCAGGAGAGGAGGGCTCTTGCCCGCGCCCCCTCCGCCGCCCGATCACGCTCCACCTCCGCACCAGCGATCCGCCGGCTCGATTCCCCGACGGACGACGACGAACGCGACGTGCGTTCAGCGCCGGAAGAAAGGCAAGCCCGACGCCACATCCAGCTCGATCGGCGTGCAGGGTAACGAGGCGATTTCGCAGTCGTTACGGTGACGGCGCGGACGGTCCGCCGCGGGCGTCCTGCACAACGACTGTGCGACGGCGGTGGGCGCGGCCGCGGATCGCCAGCGTCAGCGCGGCGGGACGGCGTTGCACAAGAACAGTGCAACCTGCCCTGTCCCTGTGCAGCCGCCTCGACCTCGGTCGCCTGCCCGGCGCATCGTCGCGGCGTCGCCGGCGTCCGGCGCCAGGCGAGCTGCTCGCGCTTGCAGGACAGGACGAAGACGGAGCGACGGAGGCTAGGCGCGCGAGCGGCCGAGCCGCGCGAGCAGCCGTCGCCACGCCGGCGCCGACTGACGCACGTCCCGGCCTCCGCCCGGCATCGTCGCGGGGTCGAACCACGCCTCGCGCATGCGCTTCGCCCGTGCCAGGCGCTCGAACGCATGGTGGATCTGGGCGGAGTACCGCTGTCCGCGCGGCGAGGCCACGAGATGGTGCCAGTGCGGGAAGCCGTGATTCCGCGCGATCTCCTCCCGCGCCCGGCGCACGTCGCGCGCCCGCGGCGTCAGGCCGGCGTCGTCCGCCGCTCGCGACGCGCGCTCCACGGCCTGGAGCCGCATCAGCTCCCCGTCGAGCTGGTGCGCGTCACCGAGATGCTTCCAGGTCGAGGTGGCGAGGGCGTCGAGGTCGGTGCCGCCGAGGGCGTCGGGGAACTCCAGTTGCGGCCGATGCCGTGCGAGGCGTCCGCTGCCGATCAGCCACTCGAGGAGCAGGGTTGGGAGCCGGCCGGGATCGACACCGCCGGTCGCGTCGTAGCCGCGCTCGCGCGTCTCCTCCGACCGGGAGAACGGGACTTCGCGACGCCGGCCGTGACGCGTCGCCAGCGCGTGCGCATCGCCGAGCAGGCGCCGAGCGTACGTGAGCGCTCGCTCGGCGTCCAGGCGCTTGAGATCGAGGCGCGTGCAGTAATCGACGACTTCTGGCGGAACCGGCCCCGCGCGCCGGACGACCTCCCGCCACGTCCGCTCGGGGAAGTAGATCGCGGCGGCCGCCGCGACGATGTCCCGCGCTCGCGCGCGGTCGAGGAGGCGACGGCGCACCGCCCTCGACACCGCGTAGCGGACGTTGACGAGCGGGAGCGACACGGCCCCGTCCGTGCCGTCGCCGTTCACCGCCACGGCGACGTCCTCGTCGCTGTCGAGGACGCCGATGCGGTACAGCCTGTAGATCAATCCGACGCCGCGAGCGCCGGCAGGCCAGCACTCGGCCGCCCGCAAGGCGCCCATGCTGGCCGCGCCGATCACCAGGGCCCCGTCCTCCAGCACGTCGGCGACCTCGCGCGGAGAGACCGCGTCGTCCTGCATGAAGACGCCGTCGATGACCAGGAATCCCCACGCTCCCTGCTCCCGCTCCCGGTAGAGGTCGTTCCGCCGGATCGGGGGGCGCAGGTCGAGGCCGGGGCACACACGGTCGGCCTCGGCCCGGGAGATCGACGGTCCCACGAAGGCGATCAGCGGACGCGGGGGGCCCGTCACAGCAGGTGCCGCAAGCACCGGGGACCGAGCCGACGCATGTTGACGCAGTAGGACGCGAGCCCCGCGATCCGCACGCGCACGACCGGGATCGAGAAGGCCGGCTGCGTCAGGTCCACGGCGACGCAGTCGCGAACGCCCGCCGTCCTGAGCCGCGCGAGCAGGAGCTGGAGGTCCGCGCGGAGGTCGGACGACACGAGGCCGCCCACCTCGGAGAAGCGCCGAACCCGCGGCGCGGGGCCGTTCGCCGTCGGCGTCGGCCGCGGCGGCACGCGGAGCCGGTTGTACGAATCACGCGCCGCCTGGATGAAGATCAGCCGCGCCTGGATCGCCTCGGACAGCGAGCGGAACACCGCCACGGCGGGATCGGGGTGGGTCCCGTCACCGAAGAAGCTTCGCCGGTGCGTCCCGCCCTCGCGCGTGGGGTAGTGAGGATCCACCAGCAGCGCGTGGAAGGTGGGCACGCGCACGTCGCTGGTGATGTCGAGGACGGTCAGCTCGAGCCCGGCGCCCGTGAGCCGCTCGGCCCAGTCCCGGGCTGGCGCGGGAAGCGTGCCGAGATCGATGAGCGCCGTGGCCTTCGGCAGCTCTTCGGGGGTGCCGAACGCCCTGACGAACAGGACCTGGCTCAGCGCGTCCCGCTCGACGACCTCGCAGATCGCGTGGGCGACTGCTTCGAGGTGCGTGTTGCCGGAGGCCAGCCCGTTGGTATCGACGTCGCGCAGGATGCCCTCCACCGGCGGCGAGATCACCAGGTCGAGCGGGATCAGCACGTCGCGGCCGGCCAGGAGCTCGCGGCCCTGCACCCAGGTGAACCGCGCATCGGGACGATAGGCAGTGTCCGCAGGCAGCTCGAACGCCCCGGGGTCCACGGGCGGCAGCGGCCCGCCGCGCTCCAGCTCGACACGGGAGGCGACGATCGTGCCACCGGTCCAGCGCTCCGCGGAGACTCGCTCGACCGCTTCCATCATGGCGCTCACTCGCGCCGCCTCCCGCGTGGCGCCCTTGCCGTTGTGGACCTTCAGGTCGCGCGCGAGCGGGGTGACGGCGGAGTAGACGGGCAGCCGAAGGTCATCGAGCGGGGTCAGATCCGCCACGCGCGTGATGGGAATCCGCCGCGCGATGCTCGCGACGCGCGCGTAGGTTTCCGAGACCATCACGCCGCGCTCGCCGGCGTCGACCTTGGGGGTTGATGGAAACGCCCAGGGATCGCCGTCCGTGGATGCGCTGGCCCACCCGCCGCGGCCTTCCGCGATGGTCATGGCCTCCCTGGGTACTGCGCCCGCGACGAGCGTGTCAAGGGTGACGATCGGTTGTCGGCGTCAGTCGTCACGCAGGGACCGGATCCCCCAGCGCTCCAGCTTCACCTTGAGGGAGTTGCGATGGACACCGAGGATGCGTGAGGCCTCGCTCTGGTTCCAGCCCACGCGCTCGAGCACGCGCAGGATGATCTGTCGCTCGAACTCCTCGGTGGCCTCCTTGAGCGGGAGATTCTCGACGTCCTTCAGCTTGGCCCGGCAGTCCGGGAACATCAGGTCGAACGGGAGATCGTCGACACCGATGACCGGCCCGTCGGCGAGCCCGACGAGTCGCTCGATCACGTTCTGGAGCTCGCGAACGTTCCCCGGCCACGGGTAGTCGCGCATGACGCCGAGCGCCTCCGGCGACACGCCGGTCACCGGCCTGCCGAACCGCCGGCTGTAGCGATCGACGAAGTGGTCGACCAGCACCGGGATGTCCTCGCGGCGCTCGCGCAGCGGCGGCACGTGGATGGGCACGACGTTCAGCCGGTAGTAGAGGTCCTCGCGGAAGGTGCCCTGCGCCACGGCCTGCTTGAGATCGACGTTCGTCGCGGCGATGAAGCGGACGTCGAGCTTGATCGTGTGCATGCTGCCGACGCGCTCGATCTCGCGCTCCTGGATGACGCGCAGGAGCTTCGCCTGGAGCTCGTGCTTGAGCGTGCCGATCTCGTCGAGGAACAGCGTGCCGCCGTGCGCCATCTCGAACCGTCCGATCTTCCGCTGGCGCGCGCCGGTGAACGCACCCTTCTCGTGGCCGAAGAGCTCGGACTCCATCAGGCTCTCGGAGATGGCGGCGGGGTTGACGGCCACGAACGGCTTGTCCCGGCGCGGCCCCTGGCGGTGGATGGCGCGGGCGACGAGTTCCTTGCCCGTGCCGCTCTCGCCCGTGATCAGCACCGTGGTCGTCGTCCGCGCGGTCTGGGCGATGACCTTCGCCAGCTTCTGCATCTCGGCGTGCTCACCGATGATGTGCTGCGCTGCGCCGTCACGCTGGTCGAGCTCCGACCGCAGGTACTGGACCTCGCGCTCCAGCGACCGGCGCTCGAGCGCCCGGCGGATGACCGCGAAGAGCTCCTCCTCGTCGAAGGGCTTCGTGAGGTAGTCGAAGGCGCCCAGCTTCATCGCTGCCACCGCCGTGCGGACCGTCTTCACCGCCGTGACGAGGATGACCTGGACGCTGTCGTCGATGCCCTTGATCCGCTCGAGCACCTGGATGCCGTCCATGTGCGGGAGGCGGATGTCGAGAAGCACGAGATCCACCTGCGCCGAGCGCAGGGTGCCGAGCGCCGTGGGGCCGTCCGGCGCCTCGATCACCTCGTACTCGTCATCGAGGATGAGCCGGAAGGATTCACGGAGCCCTGCGTCGTCGTCGACGACGAGAATGACCGGGCGCGTCGGGCGGGAGGCGTCGGACCCCGTCAGAGTCTGAGGATCACGGGCCACCCTGGCACTCTAGCAGACGGCCGCGGCCGGAAGCCAGACACGGGAGACCGCACCGGATCAGCCGCGGACGTCGACGATCACCTCGCGCTCGCGAGGGCCGTCGCACTCCACGAGCGCGATCCCCTGCCACGTCCCGAGGAGCAGGCGCGCACCGCGGACGGGGATCATTTCCGACGGACCGAGCACCGCCGCCTTCAGGTGCGCGGCGCCGTTGTCGTCGATCCGGTCGTGCTCCCAGACGCCCTCGGGGAACAGCTTCGCGAGCGCGTTCACGAGGTCCAGGCGGAAGCCGCGGTCGGCGTTCTCGTTGATCACGATCGCCGCCGTCGCGTGGCGCACGAACACGGTGCAGAGGCCTTCCTCGACCGCGGACGCCTTCACGACCTCGCTCACCTGGGGCGTCAGGTCGATCACCTCGAGTCGTTCGCGCGTCCGCACCCGGACCGTCTGCTGCATACCGGACATTGTAAATGGCCCGCGCCGCCTCGGACTGACGTCTCCAGCGCGAGTGTCTCCATTCCGAGGCGCGACGAAGGGTGGACATTGACCGCCCCGGCGCCGCCTCGGCTGCGCTCGTCGGCCCGCCGGGCGGCGGCCAGCCGCTTCGCCGGCTCGCCCCCGCCCGCAACAAGATGTCTGCCCCGCATTTTTCGTTTCACGCACGCTTGCCGCAAGGACACGGGTCGCGTCCGAGACTCCGGGGTGACGAGCCGCCCGGCACGAAGCGCCGCCTGACCGATGCGGCCGGCCGACCGGCCGGGGTCTGCGCACGCTTGCT
>JACPDG010000108.1 GCA_016184125.1 Candidatus Rokuibacteriota bacterium
GCCGAAGGTCTCCCCTACGGCGAGCGCACCATGACGTACAACAGCCGCCTGGCCCAGGAGCTGGGCAAGTGGGCGGACACGCAGCCGGGCGGGGAGGCCATCCACGACGCGCTGTTCCGCGCCTACTTCGTGGCGGCGCGCGACATCTCCCAGCCTGCGGTGCTGCTGGAGATCGCGGAGCGCGTGGGGCTGCCGGCCGACGGCGCGCGCGAGGTGCTGGAGAAGCGGACGTTCAAGGATGCTGTCGACGCGGACTGGGACCTCTCGCGCCAGTACGGGGTCACGGGCGTGCCGACGTTCGTCGTCGGTCGCTACGGCGTCGTCGGCGCGCAGCCCTACGAGGCGCTGGAGCAGCTCGTGAGGAAGGCCGCGTCACAGGATTGAGCCGCTACGGGAGCCCGACGGTCTGCCGGAACCGGCGGAGCGTCGCGATATGATCGGCCGGCGTCGCCAGTCCCAGGCCGGTGGTGTGGATGCAGAGATGACTGATGCCGCGCATCCCGCGCCACGCCTCCAGCTCCTTGCCCCAGTCCGCCGGCGGGATCTGAGGAAGCGTCATGCGGCCCTCGATCCCGAACGCCTTCGGGTCGCGGCCGGCAGCGCGGATCATGCCGTGGAGCCGATCGACGGTGGCCTGCGCCGGCGCGCCGGGCCGGAAGTGGGGCATCCACCCGTCGGCGACGCGGGCCATCCGCCGCTGCACGGGTTCGCTCTCGCCGCCCATCCACACCGGGATCGGTCGCTGCACCGGGAGCGGGTTGAGGCCGGCGTCGGAGATGCGATGCTGCTTCCCTGCGAACGTCACCAGCTCTCGCGTCCACAGCGCGCGCATCACCTCGATCTGCTCCTCGATCCGCCGGCCGCGCGTCGTGAAATCCTCGCCCAGCGCCTCGAACTCGACCGGGTTCCAGCCGACGGCGACGCCGAGCCGCAGCCGCCCGCCCGAGAGCACGTCGACCGCCGCGGCCTGCTTGGCGACCAGCGCGGTCTGGCGCTGCGGCAGGATGATGATGCCCGTCACCAGCTCGACCCGGCGCGTGGCGGCGGCCAGGAATCCGAAGAGCACGAACGGCTCGTGGAAGCCGTGGCGATACGTGTAGGGCCCCTTCCAGCCTCCCGGGCGATCGGGATTGGCGCCCAGCACGTGATCGAAGACCAGGATGTGCGTGAACCCCATGTCCTCGACGGCCTCGGCGTAGGCCTTGATGGCGGCCGGGTCCTTCCCGATCTCGGTCTGCGGCAGAACGACGCCGATCTTCATGTGAACCTCCTCGCGGTGCGTTGACTCGCGGTGCGGTGTCAGCGGCTGCCGGGGACGATGCCGGGCGGCAGCGACTCGACGTGCGCGCAGATGTCGCGTGGGCGCGTCAGCCAGACCTGGTCCCGGTGCTCGAGGATGTGCTGCAGCGCCCGGCGCAGCCGGCGGATGCGATACGGGCGGCCGATGACGAACGGGTGGAGCGAGATCGGGCAGACGAGCGGCTGGCGTGCCGACTGTGCCCGCATCTCGTCGAACTGGTCGACGATCATGTCGGCGAACTCGTCCGCGGTGTACCGGTACCAGACGATCCCGCGCGTGTCGTTCACCTCGATCGGGTACGGCATGGCCAGGATCCGGCCCTTGCGCGTGCGGAGCCAGACGGGCTGGTCGTCCATCGTCCAGTCCATCACGTAGCGGTAGCCCGCCTCCTGCAACAGGTCCATCGTGACCGCGCTGTTCGAGAGCCAGGGGCTCATCCAGCCGATGGGCCGGGCCCCTTCGTGCCGCGCGATCGTGGCCGTGACCGCCTCGATCAGCGCGCGCTCCT
>JACPDG010000074.1 GCA_016184125.1 Candidatus Rokuibacteriota bacterium
TCTCATCGCCATGCTCACCACTCGCACGCTCTACGACCCCGCGCGGCGGTGCGCCCAACCGGCTTGACAAAATGGTGGGAAGTCCGGGCCGCTTCCGAGTGTGGGGGGGCCATGTCGGGGCCCCCACTCGCCCAGCGCAGCCCCGAGGAGCGGCCCGGGTCCCCCGGGCCGCTTCCGAGCGTGGGGGGGTGTGGGGGGCCATGTCGGGGCCCCCCACTCTAACGATTTCGCAGGCGGACGCGCGTCGAGACCGTCGTGCGCACGCCGGTTCCGACCACGCTCACCGGCTCGGTCGTGAGCGTGATCTCCACGCTGCGCACGTCCTCGGGGACCGCCGCCGGCGCGCCCGCGGCATCGAAGTAGCGGATGGCGAGCGCCCGGACACCGTTCACGATCGGCTGAGCGCCGCCGCCGGCATCGCGGCGCAGGATCCCGGCGTCGAGCTTCCAGGTGATCGTCTCGCGCGTCCCCGCGATGACACGATCGTCGTTCTCGTCGCGGTGGAACACGATGCGGGCGGGCTCGGCCACCGTGACCGCGGCGAACGTGGCGGCTGCGCCGGCGCCGGCCGTCTTGATGTCGCGCGCCATGCGCGTCAGGGCGACGCGCGCGTTCTCCTGCGCTTCCACACGGGCGGCCCCCGTCTCCCACGCCCGACTGCCGGCCTGGAGCACGGTCAGGTTGGCCGTCATGAGGAGGCCGAGCACGGCGACCGAGACGAGGAGGTCGGTGAGCGTCACGCCCCGAGCGTGGCCGTGCGCTCGGGCGGCGTCAACGTCCACGATCGGAGGCACCACGAAGCGATACGCCCGAGCGCGGTCGGCGGTACCCTAACAGCAGTCACGTCGGGCGCGGCCGCGCGCCCCTCGGGCGCGGCCGCGCGCCCCTCGAGGCCCGCCGAGGAGGACGGCATGGAACTCGTGAACCGGATGATGGACGCGTTCGAGGACCTGAAGGACGCGATCCCGAAGCCCGTCGTGTCCGGCTTCCGCATGGCGCAGGACGAGAAGATGGAGCGGCTCGCCACGGTGCCCATCCTCCAGGAGTGCACGGGCCGGCAGCTCCGGGAGGTCGCGCGCATCACCGAGGTCATGGAGGCGCCGCCGGGGACCGTGCTGACGCGTGTCGGCCAGCCCGGCGACGAGTTCTTCATGATCGTCGACGGCACCGCGCACGTGGAGGTGCCGAGCGGCGCCACGCGAACGCTCGCGCCCGGGGACTTCTTCGGCGAGATGAGCCTCCTCGACGGCGGTCCGCGCTCGGCGACGGTCACCGCGGCCACGGGCATCCGCCTGCTCGTCATCCGCCGCCGTCACTTCACGACGCTGCTCAGGGAAGCGCCGGCGCTCACGCAGAAGATCCTCGTCGTCATGGCTCGTCGCGTGCGCGACCTGGAGCGTTCGCTCTCGAACTCGCTCACGGGCGATTAGGGTCCGGCTATGCGAGCGGGGGGCGCCGATCGGCCCATGGCCTCGCGCGCTCGAACGCCGCGGACGCGCGCAGCACCGTCGCGTCGTCGAATCGCCGCCCGACGATCTGCAGCCCGATCGGCAGCCCGCTCTTCGTGAAGCCACACGGCACCGACGCGGCCGGCTGGCCCGTCAGGTTGAACGGGTACGTGAACGGGATCCACCCGTACGGGGGCACGGCCCTGCCCGCGATCTCCGGCGGGTTGTCGAGCCCGACGGCGAACGGCGGGCAGGCGATGGTTGGCGTGAGCAGCAGCTCGTACTTCTCGAAGAACGCGCGCGGGTGCTGCCACCACGCGAGCCGGTCGAACCACGCCTGGAGGTACGCGGTCGGCGGCTGCCGCAGATACCACTCGACGATCTCCCAGAGCCCGGGCTCGATCTCCTGCCGCCGCTCGCGATAGGGCGCGAGACGCGTGGCGATCCCACCGCAGAAGATCGTGTGCCACGCGTCACGCGGTGAGGGCCAGCGCGGCTTGACCTCCTCGACGCGCGCCCCGGCCTCGCGGAACGCCCTCGTCGCCTTCGCACAGCTCGCTGCGACCTCCGGATCCACGGCGTCGGCGAAGCCGAGGTCCACGCTCCACGCGATGCGCACGCCGTCGAGATCGCCCTTGAGTGCCTTGACGTAGTCGACGCGCTCCGCCGGCAGCGAGCCCGGATCGCGCTCCTCGGGCCCCGCGCACACGTTCATCACGAGCGCGGCGTCGGCCACCGTGCGCGTCATCGGGCCGATGTGCGAGAGGCTCCACGCGGCGCTCCACGGGTACACGGGAATCCGCCCGAAGGACGGCTTGTGGCCGAAGATGCCCGCGAACGACGCCGGGATGCGGATGGAGCCGCCGCCGTCGGTGCCGATCGCGAGCGGTCCGAGCCCGGCCGCCACCGCCGCGGACGCCCCGCCGCTCGAGCCGCCCGGCGTCGTCTCCGGGTCCCACGGATTCCTCGTGGGCCCGAACAGCAGGTTGTGCGTCGCGCCGATCCACCCCAGCGTCGGCGTGTTCGTCTTGCCGATCATGATCCCGCCCGCCGCCTTCATCCGCGCGACCATCGGCGCGTCCTCGGCCGGGACGTTGTCGCGATAGAGCGGCGTGCCGAACGTCGTCAGCACGCCCCGGGTGATCACGAGGTCCTTCACCGAGAACGGCACGCCGTGCAGCGGCCCGAGCGTGGCGCTCCGGCGCGTCACCGCGCGCTCGGCGAGGCGCGCCTGGCGCCGCGCGTCCTCGGCCGCCAGCGTGCAGTACGCGTTGAGCCGGGGGTTGAGCTTGTCGATCCGGTCGAGGACGGCGTTGACGATCTCCACGGGCGAGAGCTTCTTCTTGCGGATCAGCGACGCCAGCTCGGTGGCCGGCAGCCAGCACAGGGCGTTGGCGCTCATCGGGGCCTCCGGGCGCGCCGGCGGGCGGCGCCGGGCGCAGATCTGGGAAATGTCGAGACATCGAGGAGCGCCCCGGGTTTCACCGGTGCGTCCGCGCACCACGGGTGCGTCCGCGCACCCCCCGGGGCGCTTCCGAGCGCGGGGGGTGTGGGGGCCATTTCGGGGCCCGGGAGCCAGGCGTGAAACGAGGAGCGCCCCGGGCTTCCGAGCGCGGGGGGTGTGGGGGCCATTTCGGGGCCCGGGAGCCAGGCGTGAAACGAGGAGCGCCCCGGGTTTTCCCGGGGCGCTTCCGAGCGCGGGGGGTGTGGGGGCCATCTCGGGGCCCCCACTTCCCTCGGACCCGATGCCACCGCGGCGCCGCATCGCTACGCGCCGCGCAGGCGCGGGTCGAGCGTGTCGCGAAGCGCGTCGCCGAGCAGGTTCGAGCCGAACACCGCAAGCGAGATCGCGACGCCGGGGAACAGCACGAGCCAGGGCGCCTTCTGCGCGTACTCCGCGGCGGACACAGAGAGCATCCGGCCCCAGGAAGGATACGGCTCGGGCACGCCGAGGCCGAGGAACGACAGCGTCGCCTCGACGAGGATCGCGCTGCCGAGCTGCGCGGTGGCGAGCACGATGAAGGGGCCCATCGTGTTCGGCAGCACGTGACGGAATGCGATGCGCAGGTGCCGGATGCCGAGCGCGCGCGCCGACTCGATGTACTGCATCTCCCGGATCGACAGCACGCTGGAGCGGATGACCCGCGCCGCGCGCGGGATGATCGGGACCGAGATCGCGATGATGACGTTGTGCACCGCGGGTCCCAGCGCCGCGGACATCACCAGCGCCAGCACGAGCAGCGGCAGCCCCTGGAGGATGTCGAGGAAGCGCTGCGTGATCAGGTCGGTCTTGCCGCCGAAGTACGCCGAGAGCAGGCCGATGAGGCCGCCCAGCACCGAGCCCAGCAGTGTGGAGAGCACCCCCACGATGAGCGACACGCGCGAGCCGTGGACGATGCGGCTGTAGATGTCGCGTCCGAGGTGGTCGCTGCCGAGCCAGTGGTCCCTCCCCGGCCGCGCCAGCGTGTTCGACGCGTCCGTGGCGATCGGGTCGTGGGTGGACAGCGGCTCGACGAAGAGCGCCGCCACGACGATGACGAGCATGAGCGCGCCACCCGCCGCGCCAAGCGGCTTCTTGCGGCAGAAGCGGGCGACGCTCGCCCACGTGCCCCCGGTCGCCGGCCGCGCGGGCCGGACCATCTCGAGCCCGGTGTCGGCGACGGCGCGCTCAGCCACGTGCGCTCCTCCCCGCGCGAGCTCCAGCCACGCGCATCGCCGGGCTCACGACGAGTACCGGACGCGGGGATCGAGCCATCCGTAGAGCAGGTCCACGAGCAGGTTCGAGAGCACGACGACGACGGCGATGAACAGGACGAGGTTCTGCACGATCGGATAGTCCCGCCAGAGGATCGCCTCCACCAGGAAGCGGGCGACGCCGGGGAGGTTGAACACCGTCTCGGTGACGACGAGCCCGCCGATCAGGAACGCGAACTCGATGCCGATCACGGTCACCACGGGCAGGATCGCGTTCTTGAGCGCGTGTCGCCAGATCACGGCGCGGCCGTTCTGGCCCTTGGCCCAGGCCGTCCGCACGTAGTCTTCGCGCAGGACCTCCAGCATCGCCGAGCGCGTGATGCGCATCAGCAGGGCCGAGGAGCGGTAGCCGACGGCCGCGGCGGGCAGCAGGAACTGGACGAGGTGACCGGCCAGGTCCTCGCGGGGCGAGACGTAGGTGACCGCGGGAATCCATCCCGCCCACGCGACCAGGCCGAGGATGATGACCATGCCGAGCCAGAACGACGGCAGCGAGAGGCCGGCCAGGGACACGACGCGGAGCACGTAGTCCAGCGTCGTGTCCTGCCGCACGGCGCTCAGGATGCCGGCAGGCACCCCGAACAGGATCGAGAAGATCGTCGCGAGCGCCGCCAGCTCGACGGTCACCGGGACCAGCGGCCCGATGACCTCCCAGGCCGACTGGTCGTAGCGGTAGGACTTCCCGAGGTCGCCGGCGGCGAGCCCACGGAGCCAGTCCACGTACTGGGCCCAGATCGGCTTGTCGATCCCGAGCTCCTTCATCAGGAACTGCTTGTCGGATTCGTTCACGTATCCGGCGGCGGCGAAGAGGACGTCGACGATGTCGCCGGGAGCCAGGCGCATCAGCACGAAGATCACCACCGACATCCCGAAGAGGGTGATGAGGGCGATGCCGAGTCGCTGCAGGACGTAGGTCCGCGTAGGTCAACTCCGACGGCGGCCGCGACGGGTGGTGGCAGGCCGGAGTGGAGCCGTCCACCCCGGCCCGCGGCCCGCGACTACTTGTCGAGCCACACCTCTTGCATGCGACCGTAGTTGTAGATGTTGTGGTGCGGCACGAGGTTCTTCACGTGCGGCGCCATCGGGAAGTGGTCGAGCCGCCAGCCCATGATGGGCCGCGCGGCGTCCTGCTCGAGCTTCCGCTGGATCTGCGCCACGAGCGGCTGGCGCTTCTTCAGGTCGAGCTCCTGCGACTGCGCGTCGATCATCTTCATGACCTGCTCGTCGCAGTAGTCGGTGTAGTTGCGGGGCGACCCGCAGGCGAAGTTCTCGTAGAAGTTCCCGTCCGGGTCGTCGATCCCGAGCCCGGTGAGGTTGGCCCCCATCTGGTACTCGCGCCGCGTGACGAGGGGGTGCCACTGCGCCGTCTCCACCTGCTTCAGCGTCGCCTCGATCCCGACCTGCTTCAGCTCGTTGATCACGAACGACGCGAAGTCGACGTAGATGGCGATGGCGCGCGTGCCCATCTCGACCTGCAGGCGCTTCTGCGGTCCGTAGCCCGCCTCGGCCAGGAGCTTGCGCGCCTCGGCCTTGTTCTCCTCGGGCTTGCCGTAGCCCGGCAGCCTGGCCAGGTCCTTCTCGAGCAGTCCCCAGAAGCCGTAGGGCTTCGGCTGCATGGAGGCCCCGGCGACCGCGCCCCCCTGGTGGACCGCCTTCGCGTAGGCGCGCCGGTCGACGGCCAGGCTGATCGCGCGCCGCACCTTCACGTTGTCGAAGGGCGGCTTCTTGATGTTCATGATGAGGTTGTCGTTCACGTTCGTGCCCACCGGCGTGAAGTTGAGCTTCGCGCCGGAGGCCTTGAGCTGGTCCGCGATCGGCTTGGTCGCCTCGCCGGGGAACGAGATGTCCAGGCGGCCGGCCTGGAGGGCGGCGAACCGCGTGCCGCGCTCCTTGACGATGACGTAGCGGATGCCGTCGAGGTAGGGACGGCCGGGCGCCCAGTAGTCAGGGTTCCGCGTGAACTCGATGTACTCGCCCTTCCTCCACTCCTTCAGCTTGAAGGGCCCGGTGCCCACGCACTTCGACCGGAACTCCGCGACGGGCACGTGCGCGGGATAGACGGGCGAGTAGCCCGAGGCCAGCATCATCAGCAGCGACGGCTGGGGCCGCTTGAGGTGGAAGATCACCGTGTGGGGATCGGCCGCTTCGATGGTCTCGACGTTCGCGTACCAGTCCTTGCGCGGGTTGATGCGGAGCCTGGTCTGCGCATCCGCGGCCTGGCGCACCATGTCGAACGTGTACTTCACGTCCTTCGACGTGAACGGCTGGCCGTCGTGCCACTTCACGTTCTTGCGAAGGAAGAGGACGAGGTTGCGGTAGTTGTCCTGCCACGACCACCTCTCGGCGAGGTCGGGGATGACGGTGTCGAGGCTCTCGACGGGCTTGAATGGGTCGAACATGACGAGGTTGTTGAAGCACGGCATGGAAGGCCACACCGTGGCGATCGTCGCCGTCTCGTGGATCGAGAAGCCCTGGGCGAGGTCTTCCCGATGCATGGCGAGGAGAATGCCGCCCTTCTTACCGTTCGGATGCGGAGCGCGTGCGCCCTTCGTGGACGCGGGGGCTTTCCCGGTGTCGGCGCCCTTCTGCGCCTGCCCGAGCACCGGCCCGGCCAGCAGGGCGACGCCGACGATCGCGAGGAGAGCCGCGGGAAGTCGAAGTCGCATGACCACCTCCGAGGAAGCAAATGGACTGGGAGTGGTGGGAGTCTACGTGATTCGCGATCACGCGACAATGCGCGGAGCGTCGAGATGCGCCTGACAGCTCGTGCGTGCTGTCAGATCGGTCGAGGCGAAAGACGACGGCGTGGGGAGCTACAGCAGGCGAAGCAGCAGGTGCAGCCCGTAGAGCGCGCCGCCCGCGAGGCCACCCACGACCGTGCCGTTGACGCGGATGTACTGGAGGTCGTCGCCCGCGTGCTCCTCGATGAGCCGGACGGCGCCCTCCGGGCCGAGCGCGCGGACGCCGTTCTCGATGAAGAGCGCGATCCGCGCGTGGTAGCGCTCGACCCAGCCGACGACGTGCTCCTTGACCCAGCGGTCGATGTCCCGCCGCATCTCCGCGTCGAGGAGGAGCGCGTGCCGCGCGCGCTCGAGCCGGTCCGCGATCCAGGCGACGATCTGCGAGCGCGGCGCGGCGATGTCCGCGGACACGACCGTCCGCACCTCGGCCACCGCGTCCTCGATGAGGCGGCGGATCGCGTCGCTCTCGAGCAACTCGACCTTGAGCGCCTCCACGCGCGCCGCCAGCTCGGGCTCGCCGCGCAGGCGCTTCGGGAGCTCGGCCACCATCTCCGCGAGCCGCGCGCGCACGGGATGCTCCGGGTCGTGCGCGACCTCGCGGACGCCCGCGTGGATGGCGGCCACGATCCGTGCCCGGTCGATCAGGCCGAACACGCTCGCGAGCCCCATCAGCATCCGCGGGTAGCCGTGCATGTGCTCGCGGTAACGGTCGAGCACGTCGTCGACCAGGTCCTCGACCGCGTTCCGGAACGCCGGCCGATCGAGGGCGTCGTCCACGACGCGGGCGAGGGCGGCCATCGCGCGCTGGTCCCAGCCATGCTCGCGGGCGAGCTCGAGCGCCGAGGCGAGCAGCGGCGCGACGCGCCAGTCGCGCAGCACCACGCGGAGCCTGGTCCCCACTTCCGTCCCGGCGCCGGACGGCACCTCGGACATCGCCCAGCGCACGATCGTCGCGGTGAGCGCCTCGAGGTCACGCCGCCGGACGGTGCCGGCCGCGCGCGCGATGAGATCCGCGAGGTCGACGCGTCCGATCTCGCTCGTCACGTACGCCTTGGTCAGCACGCGATCGCCGACCATCGTGCCCACGCGTCGAGCCATCAGCTCCCAGTTCGCGGGAATCAGCGCGGTGTGCGGGATCGGCAGGCCGAGCGGACGCCGGAAGATCGCCGTGACGGCGAACCAGTCGGCCAGGCCGCCGATGATCCCCGCTTCCGCGATCGCGAGCACCCAGCCGCCCCACCACGTCGTGCGCACCGGGAACGCGGCGATCGCGAGCGCGGCGGCGCCCAGCAGCACGCCGAGCGCGAGGCGGCGCTTCGAATGCCGCGGCACGCCGGCGACCGCCGTCACGGGCGGCACCGGCTTCCGAGCGGCACCCGGGACCGCTTGACGTCCCGGACGCCGCGCGGCGTGAGGCGCACCGACGGGAGGACGTCCGCGGCGAGGTACCCGGGCACGAGCACCCGGCCGGCGGCGTCCACCACGCGCGTCTTCGGACCGACCATGTCGTCGCGCACACCGACGTACGCGATGCGCGCGCCGGCGATCGCGACGTTCGCCCGGTAGATCTCACCGGTGTAAACGTTCAGGAGCGTGCCGCCCGCGACGTAGATGTCGGCGGGCGCGGCAGCACGCGCGACGGCCGTCAGCCTCCTGCGTTCGGCCAGCGTCATAGGGCGGAGCTTATCGCGCGTGGCCACCGCCGCAAATGGCGTCCCGTTACAATCAGCGTATGAGCGAGGCGATCGTGCTCACCCCGTCCGTGCGCGTGCCCGCCCACGCGATCCGCACGCGGGCGGTGCGCGCGTCCGGGCCCGGCGGGCAGAACGTGAACAAGGTCGCGACGAAGATCGAGCTGCGGGTCGACCCGGGCGCGATCGAGGGCCTCGACGACGCGGCGCGCGCGCGATTGCTCGCGCTCGCGCGCCGCCGCCTCGACGCGGAGGGTCAGCTCGTCGTCACGAGCCAGGTGACGCGCAACCAGGCGCGCAACCTCGAAGACGCGCGCGACAAGGTCGCGACCCTGCTCCGCGCGGCGCTGGCGCCTCCGCGCCCGCGCAAGCGGACGCGGCCACCGGCGAGCGTCGCCGAGGAGCGGCTCGCGATCAAGAAGCGTCGCGCGGCCGTCAAGCGCGCCCGCTCAGCGCCGCGCGACGACTGGTAAGGAGGCAGGCGCGACGGCGCAGTGGCGAACCGCGACCGTCACGGTCCGCCGGCGCTTCTCGGCGTCCGCCGCCGGCGCGCCCGCGCCTGCCGAGCTTCCGCCAGCGTTCGCAGCGCTTGAACTGGCGTGACGATTCCCACCTCGGACGCGAAGGGTCTGAAGTCATCCAGGTTCAACGAGACGATCGCGCGCACGCGGTGAACGAGTGCGGTCGCCACGATGTGAGCGTCGTGCACGCGCGTGCCCGTGCACGGCACCCGTGCCAGCAGTGCCAGGAAGGTCGCGAGGATCGGACGCTCCTCGGGGAGGAGCCGGACGGTCCGGCGGAATTCCCTGATGTTCGCCAGAGCGTCCACCGTGGACAATCCCAGGCCGTTGGCCGCGACGGGCCGCGTGGCGACGGCCAGATACTCGCGCACGACCTGGGACGAGAAGGTCAGCGGTGCGACGGATTCGAGCAACGCGACGGCGTCGGCATGATGTGCGCGGTGCTCGTCGGTGGCCTCGAGCAGGACATTGGTGTCGACGAGGGCCGGCTCAGCGGCCACGATCGTCGTAGATCACGTCACGGGAATAGGACACCGCTCGACCAACGCGGACCGTGCGCAAGCGAAGTCGGACGCGGCCCGTGCTGCTGCGCGAGCCGCCCGCGCCCGCCGCGGCCTCGAGGAGGCTGCGAACCTCGCCTTGAAGGCTGCGATGGTGACGTGCGGCCCGAGCTTTGAGCGCGGCGATGACGGCGTCGTCGACGTTGCGGATGTGCAGCGCGGGCACGACGCTATGCTAGCATTGCGCTATCCTCCCAACAACGCGTCCCCACGACCTCAGAAGCCGAGCGCGCGCACCTCGGCCCGGAAGCGCTCCACGCTCCGCAGCTTGACGTCTTCGTAGCCCCGGATCACGTCGGGCAGCGCGGCGAGCTTCACGGCGCGCTCGTGGGTCTCGGGTCCCAGATCCGTCAGGGCTTTCTCCACCAGCGTCCTGTACTCGTCGACCAGCGCGCGCTCCACGCGCCGCACGGCGGCCCTGCCGAACGGGTCGAGCGCGGTGCCGCGCAGCCGCCGCAGGGCCACGAGCGCACGGAAGGCGGTGTCGAACCAGGTGCCCAGCTTCAGCTTCCGCTGGAGCCCCAGGGCGCGAAGGATCGGCGGGTGCAGGTGGTAGTGCACGCGGACACCGTCCGGATACTCGCCGGCGAGCTGCGCCGCGACGCTGTTCTTCAAGTGGAGCCGCGCCACCTCGTACTCGTCCTTGTACGCCATCAGCTTGAACAGGTGGCGGGCCACCGCCTCACCGAACCGCGTCTCCCCCGGCACCTGCGTGCGCTCGGCGCCGGCGACGCGGCGCACGAGCTCGACGTAGCGCGTCGCGTACGCGGCGTCCTGGTACTCGATCAGCTCGGGAACGCGGATCTCGAGCAGCCGTCGCAGCTCGCCCGTCGCGCCGGCGGAGTCGACCAGCGCCCGGGCCTCGGCCGTGAGCGCCGGCTGCACGTCGACCGCCCCCACGCGCTTGCCGCGCAGCGTGGTCACCCACGCGGGATCGGCGACGAACAGGCGGCCGGCCCGGAACGCCTGCGTGTTCATCTCGACGCCGACGCCGTTGAGCGCGATCGCGCGTTCGACGGCGGTCGCGCTCACCGGGAGCGCACCCGCCTGGTAGGCCGCCCCGAGCAGGATCATGTTGGCGGCCATGTGGTCGTCGAAGAGCGTCTCGGCCAACTGGATCGCGTCCAGGGAGACGTTTTCGTCCTTCCGCGTGACGCGGTCGATCGACGTCAGCATGCCGGACGGATCGGGGAAGGCGACGTCGGTGCGCGTGACCATCGCCCCGGTCGGCACGCGGCTCGTCGACACGACCGCGATCGTCTTGTCCGGCCGCGCGTGGTCCAGGTTGGCGGCGGACGTGGCGACGAGGAGATCGAAGCCGAGGTAGCAGTCGGCCTCGCCCGCCGCGATCTTGTTCGCGGCCTCCACCGGCCGCTCCCAGATCTTGAGGTGCGAGACGACCGGCCCGCCCTTCTGGCTGAGACCGGTCTGGTCGAGACCGCGCACGTGCTTGCCGTCCAGCAGGGCCGCGGTGCCGAGGATCTGGTTGACGGTCACGACGCCCGTGCCGCCGATGCCCATCATGAACACGCTCGCGTCGGCGGGCACACGGAGCGCGGGCTCGGGCAACGCACGGTCGAGCGACCACCCGCTCATCGCCTTCTTCCTGGCCGGCCCGAGCGGGACGACGGTCAGGAACGAGGGGCAGTCGCCGCGCAGGCACGAGTAGTCCTTGTTGCAGGACGACTGGTGGATCTGGGTCTTCCGTCCGAGCTCCGTCTCCACCGGGTGCACGCTGAGGCAGTTCGATTTCACGCCGCAGTCGCCGCAGCCCTCGCAGACCGCCTCGTTGATGTACACGCGCATCGCGGGGTCCGGGAGCTTCCCGCGCTTGCGGAGGCGGCGCTTCTCGGCAGCGCACCGCTGGTCGTAGACGAGCGCGGTGACGCCCGGCGTCTCGCGCAGCAGCCGCTGCGCCTCGTCGAGCCGGTCGCGGTGCCACACCCCGACGCCGGCCGCCCAGCGCGTGTCCTTCGCGTACGTGTCCGGCTCGTCGGTGACGACCAGGATCTTCCTGACGCCCTCGGCCTCCAGCGCGCGCGTCAGCTCGGGCACGGGCATCGCGCCGGCCGCGTCCTGACCACCGGTCATCGCGACCGCGGAGTTGTAGAGGATCTTGTACGTGATGTTCGTGCCGGCGGCGACGGCCTGGCGGATCGCGAGCGAGCCGGAGTGGAAGAGCGTGCCGTCACCGAGGTTCTGGAAGATGTGCGGCGTCTCGGTGAACGGCGCCATCCCGACCCACTGGGCGCCTTCGCCGCCCATGTGCGTGATGCCGGCCGTCTTGCGGTCCATGAGCAGCACCATGCCGTGGCAGCCGATGCCGGCGCCCGCGATCGAGCCGTCGGGCACCACCGTCGACCGGTTGTGCGGGCAGCCCGAGCAGAAGTAGGGCTGACGCCCGAGCGTGATCGGTACCTGCCGCTCGCGCAGCGCCTCGAGCAGCGCGACGCGGGCGGTGATGGAGTCGAGGCGCACGCGCGGCTCCAGCCGGGACGCGATGATCTGCGCGATCCGATCGGCGTCGAGCTCGCCATGCGCCGGGACGAGCGTGCGGCCGGCCGGGTCGCGCTTGCCGAGGACGCGCGGCCGATCCGGAGCGCTGTAGAGGACGTCACGCACGAACAGCTCGACGAACGCGCGCTTCTCCTCGACGACCAGGATCTCCTCGAGCCCGCGCGCGAAGTCACGGACGATGCCGGGCTCGAGGGGGAAGAGCATGCCGACCTTCAGGAGACGGATGCCGTGGCGCCCGAGCTCCGCGTCGCCGAGGCCGAGCTCGGCGAGCGCCTCACGGACGTCGTAGTACGTCTTCCCGGGCGCGACGATGCCCAGCCAGGCGTCCGGCGTGGGGACCGTGATGCGGTTGAGTCCGTTCGCCGCCGCGAACGCCTTCGCCGCTTCCAGCCGGCCCTCGTGGATCTCGCGCTCGAGCTCGAGGGAAAACGGCGGCAGCAGCGACGCGTTCTGCGTCGGGCGCCAGGGCCGGCCGTCGAGGGTGAAGCCGGGATCGACGATGCGGACCCGATCGGGGGCGACCTCGGCGCTGCTGATCTCGTCGGCGACGTTCGTCACGATCTTGAAGCCGACCCACAGGCCGGTGTAGCGCGACAGCTCGAACCCGAGCCGGCCGAGGTCGAGCACCTCCTGCACGTTGCCCGGAAACAGGACCGGGAACAGCGCGTCGTAGAACGCGACCTCCGAGTGTGTCGGCAGCGTGGACGACTTCGCCACCGGGTCGTCACCGCCGATGGCGAGCACGCCGCCGTTCGGGCTCACGCCGGCGTAGTTCGCGTGCTTGAAGACGTCACCCGTGCGGTCGACACCCGGGCCCTTGCCGTACCACATGCCGAGCACGCCGTCGTACTTCGGTCTCGGGAACGTGTGAGCCAGCTGCGAGCCGTAGATCGCCGTCGCGCCCAGGTCCTCGTTGACGCCCGAGATGAAGTGGACGTTGTACTCGGCCAGCATCTTCCGGTGGCGCTCGATCGTGAGATCGAGGCCGCCGAGCGGCGAGCCGCGGTAGCCCGAGACCAGCGTCGCGGTGCGGAGCCCGCGGGCGCGGTCCGCGCGGTGCTGATCGATCGCGAGCCTGACGAGCGCCTGGACCCCCGAGAGGAAGATCAGGCCCGCTTCCTGACGGTACTTCGCGTCCAGCGTGAAATCGTGCGTGGTCGCCATGGTCTCCTCGGGCGCGGCCGGGGTGAGTGTCCGAACGCCAGGGCAAGACTGCGCCGGGCTTGTCCGTATCATACGGGGGCCCGTGGGAGTGACGCAAACGGACTACCGGAGTGGGGGGCCCCGACATGGCCCCCCACACCCCCCCGGCGCTCGCAAACCGGCCCGGGAAACCCGGGCCGGTGCTCGACTTCGGTCGGCGCTCCCGGGGGCCCCGACATGGCCCCCCACTCCCCGCCCCACTCCCCCCCCCGGCGCTCGCAAACCGGCCCGGGAAACCCGGGCCGGTGCTCGACTTCGGTCGGCGCTCAGGGAGGCCTGAACTGGCCGCCCACTCGAATCACACGCTCACGTGCCGGTCGACGTGCGGGGCGATCTCGAAGGCGCGGTCCCGAGCGAAGGCGTGATCGCCGCCCGGGATCACGACCAGGTGCGCGTACGGAAGGGTCCTCGCCAGGTGCTCTCCGACCGCCACCGGGCTGACCGCGTCCGCGTCACCCCACAGAAGCAGCGTCGGCGCCGTCACGTCCCGGAGGCGCGCCTCGAGATCGGTGCGGTCGTGGGCGAACCAGGGCGGCTCGTCCGGTCGCTCGCGACGTCGTTGCTCGCGCCAGTCGGCGGCGCCGAAGCGCCGGACGTCGATCCCCCCGGACGTCGCCGCCAGCACCAGGTGGCACACCAGCGCGGGCAGGTCGAGCGCCGCCCGCACGGCGAGCACGCCGCCCATCGACTGGGCGATCAGGTCAACCGGCCGGTCGATGACGTCGACGACGAGACGGTACAGGTCATCCAGGCTCTGGACGTCAGCGCGTCCGGCGTTCGGACCGAAGCCGGGCCACCCGAGGAGCACGCGCTCGCCCCGGTGCTCGAGCCGATCGGCCAGCGGCTTCCAGAAGGCGGCGTCTCCCCCGGCGCCGGGCAGGAAGACGAGCCGCTCGGGTCGCGGCCTCACGCCGGGGCTCGTCCCTCCCTCACGCTGGCCGCCAGAGCCCGCGGCCGCTTTCGCGTGCTTGTCGCTGCAGGTCGATGAACAGGTCCTGGTACCGCACGTTCGGTGGGACCGTCATCACCTGCGCGTAGCCACGGCTGACGAGTTCGGCGTTCACCATCACGTCCCCGACCCAGACGTACGCCAGCACGCGGCCGTAGCGGTCGCGTTCCTGCACGTCGAGCTCGAGACGCACGCGCTTGCCGTCGGTGAGCGCGCGGTTCACGCGCATCGCCTCCCGGCCACCCGGCTCCGCGCCCTTGCGCGGATGGTGCACCTCGGGAGTGTTCACCCCGATGTAGCGAACCTTCTCGATCCGGTCACCGAGCCTGACGTGAATCGTGTCCCCGTCGACGACGCGGACGACCGTGCCTTCGAGCGCCCGTGACGGTGCCGCGCCGCCGAATGAGCCCCAAGCGGCGAGGACGGCGAGGACGAGGACGACCAGCGCGGGCGCGGACCACCGGAGGGGGCGTCGCACGCCCTCACGGTGTCACCGGTCCGATACAGTGTCAACGTTTGTGCACAGTCAAGTCGCCCGGGGTTGGCACCGCGTCACTCTGGGACACGCACGACCGTCCATCCCCGCTCGGCGAGCTCGTGCTCGTTCAGCGGCCGCACCCGGCGGTCCCACCGGCGGCGTTCCGTGGGATGCGGTGCGTCCCGCTCACGGCGATGCCACTGGCGCCGGTCGACGACGACGTGGACGAGGGGTTCCGTCACGAGCGCCGCCTTCAGGGTCGCGTACAGCTTCTCGCGGTCGCGGCGGACGATGAAAACGAGGCGGTCCATGACTCCGTCCTCCCTGCCGACACCGGGTTCGCCTCCACGCGCGACGCTCGTCGCATCGCGCACGGCGCGATCGTAGGCGGTCCGAGCCACGGCCACCAAGGAACAAAAATCGGGATGGCGGCGCGGTGCGCGGCGTCAGTCGCGGGCGTGGAGGGGCCGATCGAGGAACCGGCGGCCGCAGTCGAGGCAGACGGAGCGGCGGCACCGCACGAGCCTGAGCGCAGCAGGCTCGGCCGCTACGCCGACCGCCTCACGGCGGGCCACCGCCGGCCGGCGGCGCGGCTCCACGCGAGCGACGGAGCGGCCCGAGGGCGAGCGCGACGAGCTGGCCGAGCGCCGCGCCCGTGGCGTCGAGCGCGACGTCGAGCGGGCTGGCGCTCCGCGCCGGCACGTGCCTCTGGCTCGCCTCGTCGAGCACGCCGCAGACCACGGCGAGCGTGAAGGCGAGCAGCGCACGCCGCGCCGTGGAGCGGGACTGCGCCCCGAGCGCCAGGAAGATCAGGAAGCCGAGCACCGCGTACTCGGCGAGATGCACCGCCTTGCGGACCATCCACGGGTCGAGCCCGAAGGGGTTCCGCCCGATGAACGCCATGTCGCGGCCCGACGCCCAGAGGGCGAAGGCGACCGCGACGAGCGCGACCACCATAGTGGGGGGCCCCGAAATGGCCCCCCACACCCCCCGACGCTCGGCAGCGCCCCGGGGGACCCGGGGCGCTCCTCGTTTCACGCCTGGCCCCCCTCAGCGCCCGCGCAAGCGGCGCAGCGCCCTCAGCTTCGTGCGCGCGTCCTTCGAGAGCCGGCGCGGATTGCCGCGCTTCCCCGCCCGGCGCTCGTCGAGGTCAGCCGGCTCGGAGTCCCCCGGGTCGGGCTCACCGCCGCCGCCCTCGCGGAGCGCGCCGACGAACTCGTCCACCTCGAGCACGCTCGCGCCCGTGCGGCGGGCGGCGTCCTGCACCGTCCGGTCTGAGCTCACGACGATCGCCCCTTCGTGATAGCGGTGCGCGAGACGGATCAGCACGTCGTCGGCGGTCTCCGGCGGGCGGGAGAAGACGACCTGGACCTGACCGCCGCTCGGGGCGAGCGCGGGCCCCGGCGCCCCGTCGAAGACGACCGTGAACGGATCACCCGTGCGGCGGGCGGCCATGGCGACCAGCGCCAGCAGCGCACGCCGTCCCTCCACGAGCCCGCGCCCCTCGGCGGTGCGCAGGTCGGGCTCGCGGCGGATCAGGTTGTAGCCGTCGACGAGCCAGCGCAGGGCAGGCTCACACCCGCTCCCAGCGGATGTCCATCTCTTCGCGACCGGCAAGCGCCTTCCTCAGCACACGGACGAGCTCGGGATCCAGCCCGTTGCTCTCGATCATGTCGGCCACCTCGACGTTCAGGTAGTAGTCGCGGTCGTCGGGGCCTTCTTCCTCGAGCGCGTCCGCGAGGATCTCGAACTGCTCCTCGCTGAGTGTGCCGCACGGCTCGTCCGTCTCGGCGTCATAGAGCTGGATCATCGCAACACTCCTGGGCTCGGGACTGATGGTCGAACGAGCCGGAGGGTAGCGTGCGACGCGACCACGGTCAAGGACGCACGGCGGGCCTCGGCGGCAGCGGCCAGGCCCGCCGTGCGAGGAACCGGTCGATCCCCGCGCGGCCGTCGCCGGACGCGACCAGCCGCCCGAACTCGCGCGCCTCCGCCGCGAGCCCCTCCTCGATGCCGCGCGTGAGGCCGAGCCGGACCAGGTCGATGATCGCGCGCGCCGCCGCGCTCCGGGGCACGCGGTCGTGATGCGCGACGAGCCCCTGGACCTCGGCGTCGCGCTCGACGTTCGGGAACGCGATCGTGCGCGACTCGGCGAGCGGTGACCAGAGCCGGACCGCGCCCTCGCCGCGCGCGAGGCGTCCGGCGATGCCGAGCGCGTGCGACAGCGCGTCGGAGGGCGCCACCTCGTCGACGATGCCCAGCGCCAGGGCGTCCGCCGCGGACTGCCGGCGGCCGTCGAGCAGGACCGAGAGCGCGGCGACCAGCGACGAGTACACCTGGTCACCGGTCGCGACCGCGTGGCGGATCGCCAGGCGCGGCAGCATCTGCGTGCCGCCGAAGCCGGGGATGACGTGCAGGTTGATCTCCGGCTGCCCGAGCTCCGCGCGCGCCGAGGCGACGCGGTACGCGCACGCCATCTGGAGCTCGTTGCCGCCGCCGAGCGCGTAGCCGTCGATCGCCGCGATGATCGGGACCTCGGAGCGCGCGATCCGCACGAATGCGCGCTGCGCCCGGACGGCGAACGCGTGGACCTCGTCGGCGCTCGCGAACGCGCGAAGCTGGCGCACGTCTGCGCCGGCGACGAACATCGCGCCGGCGCCGGCGAGCACCGCCGCCTTCACGTGCGACTCCTGCTCGAGCAGATCGAGGACCCGCTCGAGGTCCTCGAGCGTCGCGCGGCCGATCGTGTTGGCCGGCGGCACGTCGACCGTGATCAGCGCGACGAGATCGACGGACCGGGGCCGCACGGGATCGAGCCGCACGTGCACGGCGCTCCCGGTGACGAACCGGGAGCCCCAGGCCTCCAAGACGGCGCGCGCGGTCCGGGCGCCGTCGAGATCCGGCGTCGCGCCCACGCGCACCGTGAGCGTGCCCGTGTGCCGGTTCTCGTGCATCGCCTGGTCGGCCTCGGCGAGATCGTCCCATGGGTGGATCGCCGGCGCGTGGATCGCGAGCGCGCCTCGATCGATCAGGCGCACCACCTCGTCGGCCTGGTGGGCATTGGACAGATGACTCCCGAGGATCGAGAATGAAGGGAACAGGATGCGCTTCTGGTGCATCCAGACGTTCGGGGCGTACAACGACAGGCGCTGGCCGGCCGTCGATTCGAGGTACACGACGCGGCCCGTGAACGGCCGCGCGAGGAACGCGCTGATCCCGAGCGTGTCCTGGCCGGCCCGCTCGACGATCACGTCCGGATGGCCCCGGGGGTTGTCCGCCGTCGCGAGCAGCCGCCCGATCGCCTGGCCGATCGGCTTCAGCGTGCGCTCCTGGTACGCGCGGTACCCGTCCGGATCGCGGTCGTAATCCGGCATCGCGGCCGGCCACGCGAAGGCCGGGCTCCGGCCGAGGGTCTCGAGGCTCACGACGCCGGCGACGCCGCGCATCGGCTGCACGTGGGCCGCCTGGGCGTCGGTCCGCGTGACTGCAACCACCCGCGCGCCGGCATGGCCCGCCGCGCTGATCGCGTCGACGCCCACCGTGTCGTCGATCTCGCCCGTCACGCCGTAGTAGACGAGGAGACTGTCGGCCGGCCTGAGCCCCACCCGGCGGTACATCTCGCCGGCGCGCGCGGCGCCCGGCTTGCCGAGGAACGTCAGCGTGTAGCCGCTCGTCGCCCCGTAGAACACCAGGCGCCCGCCCGGGCCCAGGAGATCGATCGTCCGGGGAAACAGGTCGCGGCCGACCGACGACACGACGACGTCGATCGGCCTGCCCTGGTTCTTCTCCCGGACGAGCGCCAGGAACCGCTGGCCGGCGGCGCGCCACGCCCCCTGCTCCGCGGGACCGGCGGGCACGGGCCCGAAGACGCCGGCGAGCTCCGGGAGTGTGCGGTTCACGAACGCTTGCGCGCCCCGCGCGAGCACCAGACGCCCCTTCTCCTCGGTCGAGACGAGACCGGTCACTCGCGCGCTGCGCAGCGCGGCGCAGGCGACCGCGTAGAGACCGGTCCCGCCCGCGGCCCCCTCGATGAAGACACGCTCGTCGTAGCCGACCTGCGCGACGTCGTAGAGCGCCTTGAACACGGTCTCGAGGTCGAGCATGTACGAGGACCCCGCGGCGAGCGTCAGGCGCTCGGAGTGCGCGAGGAGCTGCGGCGCCTGGCAGCGCACGAACTGCGCGAACGAGCCGTCCGGCGTCTCGTACCCCTGGATCTTGAAGTCGGCGAACATCGGGTCGTCGCCGGCGCGCGGTGACAGCAGGTTCGACACTCCCGGATAGAGCACGCGCAGCTCGCCGATGCGCAGGCGGCCCTCTCGCGCCGCCTCGCTGCCGAGCGCAGCCACGAGCACCACGGCACCGCTGCCCGGCACGTGCGCGTCCTCGTCGTGCAGGTCGAAGACCGAGATCGGCACGCCACGCGCCGCGAACACGGTGTTGTACGTGAGCCCGGCGTACAGCACGTACCCGAGGGCGTCATTCGGCCCAATGGACGGGACGCGGGTCGTGATGCGGCGCAGCGCCTCGCGCGGCTCCCCGTGCGCCGGCCGTCCCCAGCGGTCCTTCACGACCGCCCACGCATGATGCCACGCAGGAAGCGGATCGAGTCCCGGCCTGAACGGCGCGCCGACGGGCAGCGCCTGCACGTCGCGCTGCCACCACGCGGCGTCCACCTCCTTCGGATCGCCCTGCATCGTGTCCTCCGCCGCGAGCGCGCGGCACACTGAAATCATGGGGGGCCTCGACGGGCCCCCCAATCCCCCCGGCGCTCGGACACGGCCCGGGAAACCCGGGCCGCGCCTCGGGCCCACCCGCGCCCTGGCGGGCCTCGACGGGCCCCCCGAGCCGTGGCGCTCCTCGGCCACCCGATTGGTTCACAGGCACTCAGGCGAGCCGGATGATCCCGGGCTCCACGACCTTGAAGCGCTCCGCGACCTCGGGGTCGTGGCCGGTCACGACGAGCCGCTCCCGCCCCGCGAGCTCGTCGATGCGCTCGAAGGCCGCGAGCATGTCCGGCAGGCTCGTGATGATCTGCACGGGCTGGCGGCGCTCGATGTTGCGGTAGAAGTGCGAGGCGTCGGACGTGAGGACGAGCCGGCCGCGCGGTGTGTCGACGGTGACGATCTGGAGGCCCGCGGTGTGACCGCCGACGCGGTACAGCCTGAGGCCCGGCATCACCTCGACGTCGCCGTCGACGATGCGGATGCGTCGCTCGTAGTTCAGCGTGACGAGGCTCGAGAGCGAGCCGACGTTCGCCGCGCTGCGGAACGCGTCGTAGCGACCCCACGGCCCTGTCCAGAACGCGACCTCGTCCTTCTGCACCCAGAACTCGGCGGACGGGAACAGCGAGTGGCCGGCCCAGTGGTCGTAGTGCAGATGCGTGACGAGCACCAGCGGGATGTCGGACGGCTTCACGCCGGCGCGCTCCACCATCGCCGACGGCGGCACGTAGTTGCGGATGTGACGCTGCGCGGCGTCGTCCTCGCGGAAGCCGACGTCGACCAGCACGGGGCGCGGCCCACCCGTGACGAGCCACACGAAGTAGTGGAGCGTCACCGGCTCGTGCGAGGTCTCGCGGTAGAAGAACTGGCAGGCCGGCGTGTCTCGCTCGCCGTACTTCAGGGCGTAGACCTCGTACATGGCGCGTCTCCTTTCACCGCGGAGTGCGCGGGGTGCGACGGAGCCTCGCGCGCACCAGGCGCGCGTTCCCGCGATACTACCCGCTGCCGGCCGCGTTGGAAACCGGGGGGACGGTCCGCGGCACCTCGCACGATTCGCGCCGCGCGGCGCCGAGGCGGCGCGCGACCACCCACGCCGCATCGCGCGGATGGTCGAGCATCAGCAGCGGCACGACGTAGTCCTGGAACGGCACCGGCCGGCGAGCGAGCCGGTGGATGACCGGGCGGTGCGCGAGCAGCGCGCCGCCGATCGATCGCCGGCGCAACGCCGCGACGAGCGCCGGCGGGACCGGGGCGCCGAGCGTGTCGCAGGCTCCCGCGAGCGCCACCGCGACCGCTCCCGCAACGCGCGCGGTCGTCGCGGCGTCCACGACCGCGTCCGGATCGATCTCATCGCCCCAGCGGTCGAGCATCAGCGCGATGTCGCAGTACCACAGGAGCCCGCCCAGTCCATGGTTGGCGACGAGGTGCAGACACGCGTGGACGAGGGCGTCGGCGGGCGCCAGCGCCCCGACGGTGGCGTGGCCGAGCGTGACCGTGCGCGACCGCTCCGCGGCGTGCGCGGCCCATCGCCATGCCGCGGGTCCCGACTTGTCGTCGACGAGCGTCCAGTGCAGGTCGATCACGGGCCGCGTGGACACGGGGCCGGCTGGCACGAATTCCGTCGCGGCACGCCGCCGGACGTCGTCCTCGAAGCTCGGAGCCGCGTAGCCCAGACCGGAGAGGACGTCGCGCACGGCGCGTGCTTCGTGCCGCGAGACGAGCAGGTCCACGTCGTCCATGGGGCGCAGGGCGGGATCTCCGTAGAGTGTCTCGGCGAGCGAGAGCCCCTTGAGGACCATGGTCTGGATGCCCTGGCCCTGGAGCCGCGCGACGACCTCCTCGAGCGCCGCGAGCCGGAGGAGCGACCGGCCGAGGCTCGCCCGGTGGTCCTGCGCGAGCGCCTCGACGAAGCGTGCCGGTGGCACCGGCGTCACGCGGGCCCGTGCGAAGAGCGCATGGAGCACCGGCGTGAGGCGCTCGTGCCGTGCCCGGCCGAGGAGCACGTCCCAGTCGGGCGGGGAGAGCGTCACGGTCTCGGCGCCCGCCAGCCAGGCGCGACCGCAACGGCAGAGGGCGTCGAACGCCGCGCTACGGCGCATGCACCATCTCGACCAGGTGCTTGTCGGCGAGCTCGGCGACGAACGCGTCCACGTCGGCGCGCGCGCGCTCGGCCTCCACCCCGAACTCCCGCGCGATCTCGGTGGCGATGTCGTCCACGGCACGGTGCCCGTCGATGAGCTCCCAGACGCGCGTCCCGACCGGATTCAGACCGCGGAGCATCCGCGTGTCCAGGCTCAGGACGACGCCTTCGCCCGCGATGGTTCGCCACGCGACACGGGGGCTCTTGCGGATGACCATGCGAGCGGGTCTATTCCTTCACCACCCGATCGAGCCAGTAGCCGGGTCGGCGCTTCGCGTGGGCCACGGCAAGGACTCTGACGTGCGGGCCGAGGTCCATGAAGATCACCGCGTACGGAAAGCGCGGGAGCAAGGCGCGGCGAACGACCAAATCCTCTGGTAGATCAAGCAAGCGTGGAAACGAGGCTGGAGAGCTCCCGATCAGCGGCAGGACGCGATCGATCTCGGCGAGGAACTCCGACTCCAAGCCCGGCCGTCGCGCCATGTACCACACGGTCGCTTCGAACACCTCGTCGATCGCCTCTGGGGAGAGGCGGACCGGCTTCACCGAGTGGAGAGCCGGCTCCGAATCTGCTTGCGCGCCTCGGTCCAGGGCACGCCCGGAGCACCCCGCATCCCCGCGCGGGCGCGCCGCTCGATCTCCTGAATCCACTCCTCGTCGCTGCGCCCCTGACTCGCCACGTCAGGTTCCAGCGTAGCCAGCAACTCCGCCACAATTCGGGCGCGCTCGTCGGCGGGGAGCTTGAGGGCTTCGTCGAGGACTCGGTCGACGGTACCAGCCATGACCTGCATTCTACGCCGCGCGACGATTCCCCGAAGTAGTTCAGCCGAGCCCCACCGTCCAGGCGACCGCGTACGGCGGGATCCGGGCCAGTCCGCGCACCACGCGTGGCGCGGCCACGACGCGCGCTCCGACGCACCGCCGTGAATGGAGAGCGAGCACTCGATCGAGGATCGTCCAGACGGCGCCGTCGACGCGCACGACGCGGCCGGCGCGTTCGATCGCGACGACGCGCCCGATCACCGACGCGGGGTCGACGGGGGCATCTGGGGACGCGAGCGCGTCGCCCTTGAGCACGAGGCGCGCGCCGGAGCGAGCCACGAGCCGGTGGACCACCATCATGGGGGGCCCCGGCATGGCCCCCCACCATCGCACGAAGGGGGCTGACGCCCCCCTCGGACTCCCCCGGCCCCCGCCCTCGGCGCCGTCCCGGGACACCCGGGACGGCCCTCGATGACCCGATTTGTTCACGGCCTCCGAGCCGTCCGCGACAACCGCGAGCAGCTCGCCGAGCCTCGGGGCTGTGTGCGTCAGCGGGGCCAGGCAGACGCGGTCGCCGGGCCGCACGACAGGCGCCATGCTCGACGTCGCGACCGCGCACCAGAGCTGACCGTCACGTGCGACGACATTGCCGGCGAATGCCGCCGTGTACGCGGCACGCTCGGCCCTGCGGTCGCGCAGGCGTACCGTCTCGCTCGGACGAACGCCAGGTGTCGACGCGCCACGCCTCGCCCGGGACGCCGCGGTGCGCGCGGCACGCTCGTCCGCGCCGGTCACGCGAGCGCCCGCACGACCAGCGCGACGTCGGCCACCGCGCGCGCCAGCGACGGATAGCGATCCGGAAACCGGAGACGGAGCCGCTCGGCGAGCTCGCCCACCGTCGTCGTGCCGTCCAGGTGCGGCGCGGCGGCCGCGGCGGCCTCGAACAGCGGCGTCGCGGCCGGCACCGCCGTCTGGCTGGCCCGCCCGGCCGTGACCTCGTCGATCGTCGAGTGATCGAAGGCGACCCGCGCCCGCCTCGGACGCTCGACCTCGCCGCGCCAGCTCCACACGACGCTCCGGCCGTCGACGAGCGCGCCGAGCGCGACGGTCAGTCGATCGCCCGCCTCGACGCCGATCGGCGTCTCGAGTGCGAACACCGCGTGCTTCCAGTGTGTGCCCGGTGCGCCGGGGGCCGTGGTGAGCTGCACCCCGGGGACGAGCGTGGCTTCGAACCAGCCGGCGAGACCGCTGAGATGGCCTGGCCGGCGCATCTCGAACGCGAGCTCACCGGCCCAGCACGCGGGCGGCGGCAGCCGCAGCGTGTCGAGACGGACCGAGACGAACGGTTGCGGGCTCGCGAGCAGGTCGTCCGGCGTGACGCAGATCGCGTCGAAGGCGTCCGCCGCCCAGCGGCGCGCGGCCCGGAAGTCGATCCCGAAGCGCTCGCCGCCCCAGAACGCGATCCGGCGCGCCGACTCGGCCGAGTCGACGGGAGCGACGACCAGCGTGACGTCCGCGGGGATGATCCGTCCGCCGGGCTTGAGCCAGCGCGCCCGGGCATCGGCGAGCGCGTGGACGATCTGCTCCTCGAGCGCGAAGTGGCCGAGGGTCTCGGTCACGATGACGTCGGCCGGCTCCGGCAGCTCGATGGCCGCCGAGGTCGCGGCGACGAAGGTGATCACGTCCGCGCAGCCGTTCGCCCGCGCCACCGCGCCGGCGAGCCCGACCAGCGACGCGTCGCGCTCGATCGCGAACACGCGCCGGGCGCCCGCCTGACACGCGAAGAACGCGAGGAGGCCGGTCCCGGTGCCGAGATCGACGACGACGTCACCGGGACGCACCGCGGCGTGGATCGCGTCGCGGTAGGCGCTCCCGCGCACGCCGTCGGCCAGCATGATCGCGTGGGCGGCGAGCAGCGACACGGCGGTTACCCCGAGACGCCCAGCACGTCGCCGTGGATCGTGAGCAGGAACCCCAGGCAGCGAGCGCACTCGCCGGCTCCGTGCCCGCAGTCGCCCGCCGCGCCGGTCAGGTCCCGCGCGGACAGCCGTCTGAGGCGCTGCATGATCCGCGCCTCGCGCCAGATCTCTCGAAAGCTCCGCGTGCGCAGCGAGCCTGCCGAGAGGCCATACGGAAACGCCAGGCACGGGTACACCTCGCCCGAAGGGGAGATGTCGCAGCCCCACCGTCCCGCGCCGCACGTGCCGCTGTCCTCGCCGCACGCCTCACGCCGCTCGATCGTCCCCTCGAGCAGCGGGTCACGACCGAGCGTCGTGATCCGGCTCGCGACGAGCTGGTAGCCGAGCGGGACCAGGTCGCCGTCGCGCCGTGGCGCGACGGTCACGTCGAACCGGTGGCTGGCGCCGACCGATTCCGCGAACGCCGCGACCTCGCGGTACGCGCCGGCGTTCAGCGTCATGAGAGGGGCCTTCACCACGACCGGCACGCCTCGCTCGCGGAGCAGCCGCACCGCCTCGAGCGTGCGCGCATTCGACCCGGCGCGCCGGGTGATCGCGTCGTGCACCGCGGGCGTCACGCTGTACACGGTGATCTCGACCGCGCAGGGGGCGAGCGCGGCGACCTCGTCCGCGAGCGCGGGCGTGATGAGCGTCCCGCTCGTGAAGCACGTGAGGACGAAGCCCCGCTCGCGCGCGGCGCGCAGGATCGCGATCAGGTCCTTGCGCAGGAAGATCTCGCCCCCCGTCACCGTCAGGAAGAGCGTCCCCTCGGCGGCCAGCTCGTCGAACACGCGGCCATACTCGTCGGCCGTGAGCGGCCGCTCCTTCGGGTCCTGACCGATGTAGCACTGCACGCAGTCGAGCGGGCAGGCGTGGTTGACCTCGATCATGACGCCGAGCGGGATCCAGGCCTCGGCGGCGCGCTCGAAGAGCCGGTCGAGGTGACCGCCCGTGAACGACTCCGACCTCGAGCCGCGCCCCGGGTCCCCCGGGGCGCGTGCGAGCGCTTGGGGGGTATGGGGGGCCATTTCGGGGCCCCCCATGAACTCAGTTCGAGCAACAATCGACCGTCGGGGCGGTCGATTGTTGCTCGAACTCTCGGTCGCGCCGCTCATGCGCGGTCCGCGGCGATGGCCGCGTCGACGAGCGGCCAGAACGGCCGTCCGCGGACGACGCTCAGCTCGAAGACGGGGACGAGCGGCACGAGGCGCGCGAGCGTCCCGAGGACCGCGTCCCCGAGCGCGCCATCCGGCGCGGGCACGAAGAGGCTCTGCATGAGCTCGCGCGCGGCCAGCGCCGGCGGAAGGGCGCGGATGCCGGCGGTGCCCGTCCGGCGCAGGCGGTGGAGGGCGCCCAGCGGCGCCGACAGGTTCCGGCCGCGCCACGGTGTGCCGTGCGCGCGGGCCGTCTCGCCGTCCACGCGCAGCGCGACGACCTCGTCGGACAGCACGCCGTGGCGCCGGCGCCGCGCGAGCGTCGTCTTGCCGCTGCCCGACGGCCCGAAGAACACGTGGGCCCGCCCGCCCCAGGTGAGCGCGGCGGCGTGCACCAGCAGCCCGCCGCGCGACGGAAGCTCGAGGCCGAACACGCCGGCGAGGAAGCGATGGAAGACGCCGAGCGACGCCGGCTGGCGGATCGCGCCCCGGCGCTCGACGCGGTCGTACCGGCCCTCGAACCCTGGACCGACGAGCTCGAGCGCGCGCGCGTCGAGCGCAAACGCCCCCGGCCCTCCACCGCCACGGCGGCCCGGCACGATGTCGGCCTCGACCGTGAAGTCCGGGGCGCGGCCCTCGACGGCGAACGCAGCGAGGCGCGCCGCGAGCGCCGACCGGAAGGCGAGCGGCTTCGCCTCGATCGCGGCCGTCACGCCGGCGACGGCCACGACGAGCGGCCCGGCCTCGCTCACGTGCGAAGCCCTCCCGCGCGGCGCAGGCAGCTCGTGTTCTTCCTGCCGCAGGCCGAGAACGTCTCCGGCACGAACGGCTCCTCCCAGACGATGCGGGGAGGCTCGTACGGAGGCCGCGGGGCCTGGTCGTCGTCACGCGGCGCGGTCGGCTCCATGGCGGTCACCGTGCCCGCGGCACACACCGCGTGCCGGAGGCGGGGCCGGTCAGCGGGTGAGCGACAGCGGCCTCACCGCCCGGGGCTGCGAGTCGCCGTCGAGCCACACCTCGAGCCGCCACCGGCCGGTCAGCGCGTGCCGGGTGATCGACGTCCCGGCGACCGGAATCCGTGTCGTGCCCGCGGCCTGCGTTCGCCCTCGGCGCCCCGGCGCCGGGGCCAGCGTGTTCTCCCACTCCTGGTAGACGTGTCCTTCCTGCGTGATGAGCTTCACGCGCTCGGTCCGATCGCTCGTCAGGTACCACCATTGAGTCTCGACGATTATCTCCCGCACGTCGTTGATCCTGAAGCGGTGGCCGCGGACGCGCGCGCCGCTCGCGAAGTGCCCCTGCGCCGTCAGCCGGTAGAGCATCGCCTCGCGCGCCGGGCGCGCCGGGCGCGCCGGCGCCCCGGCCGTGGCCGAGACCGCGGGCATCAGCGTCGCGAGCAACGCCGCCACGGCGAGGAGCGCGCGGCCGCGGCGCCTCATGGCAGGGGGATCGGCACGGCGTGCAGCCGGCCGGCGCTCGAGCCGACGTACACCCTGCCCCCGACGAAATCCACGGTCGGGTCTCCCAGCGTCTCGGCGGCCTCGCCCGGAAACGCCGTCGTCATCGCCCCGGAGGCCGTGTCGATCTCCACGAGCCGGCCGCCCGAGCCACCGACCCAGAGCGTGCCGCGATCCTCGTCCACCACGGGGCTCGACGCGCTCGGGATCGCCGTCGCGGTCCTCCAGAGCTCCGTCGCCGACGCGCCGTTGTCCCGGATCGCGCGGACGTAGCCATCCTGCGTCGTGAAGTAGAGGGTGCCTGGATCGTAGAGGTCTTCCCAGATGTAGCCGACGATCGGGCTGCCCGCATCGAAGTTCGCCGCCCACTTCTCGGTCAGGTCGGGGAGGTTCAACGCCACGACGTAGCCGCTCGCCGTGCCGGCGTAGATCGTGTTCACCTCCCAGCAGTCCCAGCACGCGTAGCCGAATGTCACTTCCGAGGTGATGTCGCCCAAGTGGGCGGGCGGCCCGTTACCGAGAACCCCCTTGCTGGCGACCAGCGCGCCGGCGGGCCCGTTGACGCCGGTGACCCCGTTGATCGCCCACAGGCTCGGCTGCGTCTGGCCCGCCGAGTAGCTGCCGACGATCACTAGGTTGTGAGGCGCCGACGTCGGCTGCGGCGCCGCGACCACGATGTCCATCGGCGCGGGCGGCACGAGATTCTGGGGATCGAAGGTCCAGATCGACGTGCCCCCGTCCGGCGTGCCTCCGGAGGCCGCGAAGCCCCGCAGCGCGGAGACCGTGTTGTTCGTCGTGCTGCCGTTGCGCGTCGCGACGAACACCACGTCCATCGGGCCGCCGGCGCCGTCCGTGTACGTCAGCTGGAAGTCCGGGTTCAGGAACTCCAGGTCCCACGATTGCGGGCTGACGGTGGCCTGGATCCCGTCGCCGAGCACCCCGCTCGCCCAGACCTGGTTGCCGCTCGTGTCGAACGCGTAGGCCTTGCCGTCGGTCGCTCCGGCGTAGAGCGTGTACGCCGTCCAGTCGCCGAGCACGTCCGAGTACGTGCCGCTCTTCGGCCAGGGCACGAGCCACCCCTCGACGCTGCCGCCGAGCGGCGAGGTGATCCAGTCCTGGGCACCGGTCGCCCGGTCGAGCGCGAAGAGCCGGTTGCCGCGCGCGGCGATCACCCGCGAGCCCTGCGTCAGCGGGATGCCGAGGCTGGCCCCGGCGCCCGCGAGCGAGTAGGTCCACGCCGGTGTCCCGCCCGTGCCAGGGGTCGGCGTCGAATCGATGGAGAGGTTCGAGGTCTCGGAGTAGAGGTCTTTGTAGGCGTTGAAGATCTTGTAGTAGTACTTCAGCCCGTTCGTCAGGCCACCGTCGACGACGCTCGCGCCGTCGGTGTCGAGCACCTTGATCACGGTGCTCGACCCGACCGTGGCCCCGTTCCCGTAGCTCGTGAAGTCCGTGAGCGTCTCCGTCGGGACGCTGGTCGGGTTCCGGAGGGCGATGACCGAGTCGCTGTACTGCGGCGAGACCGGCGTGGACCAGTAGAGCGTCACCTGGCCGCTCTCGGCCGTCGCCGCGAGGTAGCCGACCGGGTTCACGGCGATCCCGGTGAACGTGATCGTCGTGCTCACGCTGACGACGGACGCGAAGGACACGGTCACGGTGCCGCTCGATCCCGACTTGCTGACCGGCGGCGTCAGCGCGAGCTCGGCGTAGCCGCTCGCGTGGGCCGGGGAACGTGCCGCCCGTCGTCGCGTATGTCAGGGTCTCGCTGCCCTGCCCGGCGCCCGTCCTGGTCAGCCGGACCCGGATGGTGGACGTGGTGGCGCCGTCCGCGGGGAGCGACGAGGTCACCGAGATCAGCTCGAGGACGTACCGCGTGACGAGCACCGTCCCGGTCACCGTGCTCTCGTTGCCGCTCTGGTCGCCCCGGCGATGGACCGCGACGCCGAACGTGTACGTCGTGTCCAGGCCCGGGTCGCCGACGGTGGCGAACGTGACGATGAAGTCCTTGGTCGCCCCACTGGCGGCGATGTCGCTCGCGACCCCCGGGGAGGTGTATCGGTACGCCGACGCCGTCGGCTGGCTCGAGGTCCAGGTGCTCGAGCTCGTGCCGCTGTTGTTGCTCGCCCACGTCGCGTCCGTCACCCAGAACGTCGTGTTCGGGTTCGTCACCGTGATCCGGTCGACCGTGCCGGCCGCGAGCGTGTTCTGCACCGTGAACCTGATCTGGACGGCCGCCGATCCGGCCGTCACGGAGGTGGGCGCCACCGTCAGGCCGTAGCTCGCGATGCGGCCCGTGTTCGAGACCGTCGGCCCGGCCGTCAGGCCGCCACCGTTCGCCTGCACCGTGCCCGAGAACGCGTACGTCTGGTCGACGCTGCCCGTCACGGTGTACACCCACTCGAAGCTCGTGCTGGCCCCGCCGGCGAGCGCCGGGACCGACGGCGGCGTCGGCCCGCTCGCGTAGCTCGTCCCCGCGGTTCCAGCCGGCGTCAACGTCGAGCTCGGCGTGACGTCCGTGAGCGTGCTCGAGCCGCGGTTGCGGACCGTCATGACGATGGTCACGTTGCCGCCGCTCGCCGCCGTGGCGTCGACCGTCATCGCGGTGACCTCGAGGGTCGGGATCCTCACGGTGATCGACGTCTGGACCAGGATGTCCTGCACCTTCCCGCGCTGCCGCACCGTGACGTCGAAGTTGTAGACGGTGTCGATGCCCGGATCCGCCACCGTGTCGAAGGTGATCGTGAAGTCCCTGTAGTTGTCGCCCGTCCCCGTATCCGGGGGAATGTCCTGGCCGGCGCCGGGCGACACGAACCTGAAGCTCACGCCCTGCTGGACCGTCTTGCTCCAGCCCGACGTGTCGTTGGCCTGCCACGCGGGATCGCTGAACCGCCAGATCCCGGTGGCCGGATCGACGATGTTCAGCCAGTCGATCGTCCCGGTCGTGAGCCCGTTGGTGACCCTGAACGTCACCTGCACGTTCGTCCCGACCGACTGCACCTCGACCGGCGTCACCGACACCGTGTAGATGCTGATGCGCCCGGGCGTCCCGGCGTTCGTCTCCGCAGCGGGCGCCGTGACGATCGCCGACCCGTCGCTCGCCGAGCCGGTGAACAGGTACGTCTGGTCCTGGCTCCCGGTCATCGTGTAGGTCCACGTGAACGTCGCCGACGCCGCGGGCGCCAGCGAGGCGACCGACGCGGGGCTCGGACCGCTCACGAGCGCCGGGGTCGCGGTGCCGCTGAAGCCCAGCGGGGAGGAGGGCGCGACGCCGGCCAGCGCCGTGGCGCCGTTGTTCGTCACCGTCATCCTGACGGTGACGGTGTCCGTCGAGAACACGCTCGGATCCACGGTGAACGAGGTGATCTGGAGGGCGGGCGGGTCGTACGTGATGGACAGCCGGGGCCTCAGCGCGCGCGCCGGGTTGAAGTTGTAGTCGAGGCCGGCGTTCTCGCGCGTCGCGAAGTCCGCGCGGTACTGCGTCGTCGAGTCCTCGAGCACATCCTTGACCAGCACGCCGAGGTTCGTGGACGGCGACGCGAACCAGGCCTGCACCGTCGCCGTCACGTTCCACGTCAGCCACACCCCGTTCGCCGTGCCTGATTCCGCAGTCGCGAGCGGCGCCGGGCCGAAGTCGCCGCCGGGCGTCGTCCAGGGCGTGGTCCCCGCGTTGTTCCAGGTGGCGCCGCCCTCCGTCCACGACGTGAGGATCTGGTGAACGCTGTACGTGCGCGACACCGCCGACGCGGTCGCCATGTAGAGCTCGAGCGTCGCCGAGACGATCGCGCTGCCGGCCGGAATGCCTGCGAGCGAGAACTGCTGGAGCGCGCGGATGTTGCGCCCCGAGCCACCCTGGAAGTGGCTCTTCGCCGTCATGGTGGTGATCGAGCCCTTGTTCTGGTTGGGGCTCTGGAGATCGATCTCGGTGTCGGCGACCGACTCGCGGGTGAGCACCGTCGTCGCGACCGCCGGGCTCGCCACGCCGAGGAGGACGGCGACACACGCCAGCGCCGCTGCCGCAACGGAGAGCCGCGCGAGGAGCCTGTCGGAGAAACGGCGAATCGAGGAGCGCCACGGGTTTCCCGGGGCGCTCCGAGCGTTGGGGGGTGTGGGGGGCCATTTCGGGGCCCCCCACGTCACACGGAGTGCCGGCAGAACGTGACGATGCGCGGGCGTCATGACATGGCCGCGGATACCGGAAAGCCGAGTGGTGACTATACAATTCATCGCGTGTCGGACGGTAAAACATTCGGAGCAATCGGGGAGCCAGTTGTAGGAAGTGCCAAGGCGCGCTCGGCGTCCTTCGGAAGTCCGCGAAATCTCGCCGTTCTGGCTCTCGTATCCCCGACATGCCACGCTAGCTCGTGCCCGGGGGCTCGGATGATTCCTTGCCACGCGGTTGGACCAGAATCCGCCGCCTGCCGCGCGCCCAGGCAGCCAGCGCCGACGTGCGCTCGGAGGGCGTCGGAACCGTGACTGACCCGACCCGCTGGCCCGAGGCGCGCGGCACGCGCGGCGTCGTGGCCTCTCCTCACCGGCTCGCGTCCGAGGCCGGTCTCGCCATCCTCCGAGCGGGCGGGAACGCCCTCGATGCCGCCGTCGCCGCCGCCACGGCGATCGCGGTCGTCTACCCGCACATGAACGCCATCGGCGGCGACAGCTTCTGGCTCGTCCACGACGCCGGCCGCCGGGCGCTCCTGGCGCTCAGCGCGGCGGGGCGCTCGGCCGCATCCGTGCGCCTCGACGACTACCGCGCGCGCTTCGGTGCCGCGATCCCGGCGCGCGGCGGCCCCGCCGCGCTCACGGTCCCGGGCGCCGTGATAGCGTGACCGCCGTGCGTGTGCCGGCCGGGGACGTGGGCGTGAAGGCGAGCGAGGCGCTGGCGAGAACCGGCGGAGCGGCGCGCGTCCTCGCGGTCTTGCGCGAGTCCATCTATCTCACCGCCGGGGACGACATCGTGTGGCTCGGACCCCAGGGCGCGCCGCTGCACGCTCGCGCCATCCTCACCAGCATGGACGCGGCCTCGCGTGCGGATCGGCCCATCGCGACCGGCGACCTGATCGCGATCGACACGGCCGGCGCACGCACGTGGCGGCCGGAGCCGCTCCTGCTGGACGGCGATCGCGCAACCGTGCTCATCCACCGGGCTCGCGAGCTTCGCGAGCGGCTCGACGCGGTCGGTCCGCCGGCCGGTCTCGCCGTCCTGATCGGGGGTCGCACGACCGCGCACGCGACGGCGCCATCACGCCTGAGCGATGCGAGCGCTCACCGCGCAGCGCCGCACGTGCGCGCGCTGGCGCGCGCATGCGCGGCCGGCGACGCCTTCGCGGCGACCGGGCCGGCGACCGCCCTCCTCGGTCTCGGCGCCGGCCTCACGCCGTCCGGCGACGATCTCGTCGGCGCCATGTACTTTGCGCGCCACCTCCTGGCGCACGCCTCTCTCGTCGACGCCGATGCGTGGCGGGCATCGGCGAGCACGGTGGTCGCATGCGCGCGCACGCGCACTCATCGGATCAGTGCGGCACTCCTGCACGACCTCGCGACCGGCGATGGCCACGCGCCCCTGCACGACCTCGTCGCCGCGCTTTCGCGCGGCGCCGCGCCCGTGCCCGTGTTCGACGTGGCACGGCGGCTGGTCCGCATCGGCCACTCGTCGGGCTGGGACATGCTCGCAGGATTGTTCATCGGCCTCGGCCAGGGTTGAGGCGGCGCGGGACGGACCGGCGCTCGTGGCACCAGCCGTGCATTTCGCCGTCGGTGTCGGTGCGAACGGACCGTGCAACCTTTTCAGCCCGGCGTTCCCGTGCCGGGCCGCAAACCGCGAGGGACAGACATGGCGACGATCGGCAGCGGGGCGGATGTGGGTCGGCGACACGAGGACCCGCCGCGCGCGGGCGGCCAGACGACGGGCCGCGGTCACTTCGCGCGCGGAGTGAACGTGGGTGAGGGCGAGCGCGTGGCCTCCGCGATCGGCGGCGGGGCGTTGCTCCTCTACGGGCTGTCCCGGGGCGCCGTGGCCGGATGGGGCCTGGCAGGCGCCGGCGCCGCGCTCGCGTGGCGCGGGATCTCGGGCGTCTGCCCGCTCTACCGCCTGCTCGGCATCGACCGGGCAGGCGACGAGGGCACGATCGAAGGCAACCTCGGCGTCAAGGTCGACCGCTCGATCGTCGTCAACGCGCCGCCGGAGCGGATCTACGCCGCGTGGCGGAACCTCGAGAACCTGCCGCGCTTCATGTCGCACCTCCAGGAGGTGGAGGTCCTGGACCGCGCGCGTTCCCGCTGGACGGTGAAGGCGCCGGCCGGCATCGACCTCGGCTGGGACGCGGAGATCATCAACGAGATCCCGAACGAGCTCATCGCCTGGCGGTCCGTCGACTCGACCCTCGTCCGGCACGCCGGCAGCGTGCACTTCGAGCGCGCCCCGGACGGTCGCTCGACCCTCGTGCGCGTGTCGCTTCAGTACGACCCGCCGGGCGGCGAGCTCGGCCACGCCGTCCTGCGGTTCATCGGGGAGAACGCCGACGGGCAGATCGCGCAGGACCTGATCGAGCTCAAGCGCGCGGTCGAGGCCGGCGAGCTGGCCGCGTAGGGAACTCGGAGGGGCTTCGCCCCCCTTCCGAAACCTCCCCCCGGGAGCGCGATGGTACAGTAAGGCCGCATCGCGCCATCTCTCCACCGGAGGACTCCTCGTGGACCCGTACAGGCTGCCGCGCGCCGTCGTTCCTCACCGCTACGACCTCCGGCTCGAGCCCGACCTGACGGCGCTCGCGTTCGATGGCGAGGTGACGGTCGCCGTGACGGTCGCCGAGCCCGTCCACGAGATCGTGCTGAACGCCGCCGAGCTCTCCATCGACGACGCCAGCATCGCCAGCGACCGGGGCGAGCGCGTGCCCGGACGCGCGACGCTCGAGCCGGACGCCGAGCGCGCTCGCCTCGCGTTCGACGGCGTCATCGCGGCGGGACAGTGGCGGCTGCATCTGAAGTTCCGCGGCGTCCTGAACGACAAGCTGCGCGGCTTCTACCGCTCGACGTACAAGGACGCGAGCGGCGCCACGCGCACGCTCGCCGCGACGCAGTTCGAGGCGACGGACGCGCGCCGGGCCTTCCCGTGCTGGGACGAGCCGGCGTTCAAGGCGGTCTTCGCCGCGACGCTCGTCATCGACCCGGCGCTCACGGCGGTCTCGAACACGCGCGTGGTGTCGGAGACGATCGAGCGCGGCAAGAAGGTCGTCCGCTTCGCGGACACCATCACGATGTCGACGTACCTCGTCGCATTCGTCGTCGGCGAGCTCGAGGCGAGCGACGTGGTGCACGTCGGCCGCGCGCCGGTCCGGGTCTGGTGCGTCCCGGGCAAGACGCGGCTCACCGGGTTCGGGCTCGCGATCGGGGCCGCCTCGCTCGAGTTCTTCGAGCGCTACTACGGCCTGCCGTATCCCGGCGACAAGCTGGACCTGCTCGCCATCCCGGACTTCGCGGCCGGGGCGATGGAGAACCTCGGCGCCATCACGTACCGCGAGACCGCGCTCCTCGTCGACGAGGCGCAGGCGACGCATGCGGAGCTCGAGCGCGTCGCCGACGTCGTCGCGCACGAGAACGCGCACATGTGGTTCGGCGACCTCGTGACGATGAGCTGGTGGAACGGCATCTGGCTCAACGAGGCGTTCGCGACGTTCATGGAGATGCTCGCGGTCGACGACTGGAAGCCCGAGTGGCGGCGCTGGGACACCTTCGGGGTGTCCCGGGCGGCGGCCTTCAACGTCGACGGGCTCTGGAGCACGCGCTCGATCGAGTTTCCGGTGCATGCGCCGCGCGAGGCCGACGCGATGTTCGACGTGCTGACGTACGAGAAGGGCGCGTCGGTCCTGCGCATGCTCGAGCAGTACCTCGGCGCCGGCGTCTTCCGCGACGGGGTGAGGGACTATCTGCGGACCCACACCTTCGGCAACGCGGACACCATCGACCTCTGGTCGGCGCTCGGTCGCGCGTCGAAGCAGCCGATCCCGGAGGTCATGAACGCCTGGATCTTCCGCCCCGGCTACCCGATCGTGAGCGCGCGCGCGGATGGCGGCGAGCTCGTCCTGTCCCAGCAGCGCTTCACGTACCTCGCGACGCCTCCGGCCGGCACGCCCATCGACGGCGACGCCGGCGAGCGATGGCACGTGCCGCTCCGCGTGCGGATCGTGGCCGGCCGCGAGAGCCGCGTGACGACGGTGCTGCTCGCGGATCGCGAGGCCCGCGTGCCCCTGCCCGCCGGCTTCGAGGCCGCGGTCGTCAACGAGGGCGGCCACGGCTTCTACCGCGTCCGGTACGCGCCGGACCTCGCCGGACGGCTCCTCGAGCGCCTCGATCACCTCGCCGCGATCGAGCGCTTCAACCTGGTGAGCGATGCATGGGCCGCGACCGTGGCGGGCCTGCTGCCGCTCACGGAGTACCTCGAGCTGACCGCGCGCTTCCGCGGCGAGCGCGACCGCGCCGTGTGGTCGATCCTGCTCGGCGCGTTCCACGCGCTCAATCGCATCGTCGATCCCGGGGACCGGCCGCGGCTCGAGGCGCTCGTGCGCGATCGTCTCGGTCCGATCGCCGCGGCCCTCGAATGGACGCCCGCCCCGGGCGAGGACGAGCTCACGCGCCAGCTCCGGGGCGACATCCTCCGCGCCCTCGGCACGCTGGGCAACGACGCGGAGACGCAGCGGCGTGCGGCGGAGCTCTACGAGACCGCATCGCGGGCGTCGAACGGGGTCGACCCGAACGTGCTCCCGGCCATCATCGCGACGCTCGCGCACGCCGGCGACGCGCCACGCTACCAGCGGTTCCTCGAGCGGTTCCGTTCCGCGACGACCCCGCAGGACGAGCAGCGCTACCTCTACGCGCTCGCCGCGTTCCGGCAGCCGGCGCTCCTCCAGCAGACGATCGAGCGCACGATCAACGGCGAGATCCGCACGCAGGACGCGCCGTTCGTGGCGCGGTCGCTGCTCATGAGCGTGTATGCGCGCGAGCTCGCCTGGGAGTTCGTCAAGACGAACTGGGACACGATGGATCGCCGCTACCCGAAGCACGGCCTCCGGCGGATGTGCGAGGGGGTCACGGCGCTCGCCACGCCGGCGCTCGAGCAGGACGTGCACCGCTTCTTCGCCGAGCGCAAGATCGACCTCGGCGGCAAGACGCTGGCGCAGTACCTCGAGCAGCTCCGCATCGCGATCGTCCTGCGCGAGCGCGAAGGCGGCGCGCTCGCCACGGCGCTCTCCCGCTTTGCCTGACCGCGACCGCCCCATGGACCGCGTCTTCGTCGTGGTCGGCTCGCTGTCCGCCGGGCTCGCGGTCGTCCTCGGGGCGTTCGCCGCGCACGGGCTGCGCGGGCGGCTTCCCGCGGATCTGCTCGCGACGTTCGAGACGGGCGCACGCTACCACATGTACCACGCGCTCGCGCTGTTCGCGGTGGCGTGGGCCAGCGGGCGGTGGCCGAGTGCATCGCTGACCGCCGCCGGCTGGCTGTTCCTCGCCGGGACCGCGCTCTTCTCCGGCTCGCTCTACGTGCTCGCGGTGACCGGCCAGCGCTGGCTCGGCGCCATCACGCCGTTCGGCGGCGTGGCGTTCATCGCCGGCTGGCTCCTCCTCGCCTACGCGATCGCGTCCGCCCGATAGCCCGCGCGCGCGGCGCCGATCAGCCTCGCACGCCTCGCAGGACCTCTAATCGCGAAGCACGCGCCTCCAGCTCAGCTGGACTTGGTTTCGCGGTGCCCGCGGCGAACCCCAGCCGCGCGGCCTTCCGGCTCCCGTCTCGGTTGGTTACGCGTCGTCCTCGGCGGTGGGAGGCCCCAGGCGGTCGGTCTCCCTCCACAGCGCATCGAGGTCGAGCCGAAGGCCCGGGCAGCCAGGCACGGAATCGACCATGCCGCCAGTGACTCCGAGAGCGTGCACGTAGCGGCCGTCCGGGGAGAGCTCGAAGACCTGAAGGCTGCGCTCCTCCGGATCGACGATCCAGTAGAACCGTACACCGAAGGCCGCGTACTCGTTGAGCTTCTCGACCCGATCGCGACGGCCGTCCCGTGGGCCGATGGACACGACTTCAACGATGATGTCGGGCGGCACCCTGATCAACCCGCGGGCGGGAGGTACGCGTCCCTCGGGAAGGAAGACCGAGAGATCCGGTTTGCGACCCCGGCGCGGTGAGACCGCGAACTTTGCGTCCGAGCCCCCGACGAATCCTCCCTGGTCGGCGAGCCACGCGCGGAACTGAGCCGCGAACCATACGACAACCACCTCGTGGAGGTAGTCAGTCACTTCCTCCTCCACGAGGAGCCCATCCACCCACTCGCCAGATTCGTCTTCAGGGAGATTGGCCCATTCGGTCATGGCGAGCGGCGATGAGGCCGAGCTCGCGACGTCGGTAGGTCTTCGCTCTTCCATTTCGGCCATCATAGCAAGCCAGGTCTCCAACGGGGCCGGCGTGCGGCCGTGGCGCTCCTCGACCACCGGATCCTTCACGGGTTTCGAGTACGCCGCAGGGAGCGGCGACGAGCGCAACGAAGCCATGCGACGCTCACCGGCGTCGCGAGGCTACTGGATCTCGATGCCCAAGACCACGGAGGCGAGGCGGCCGAGACCGTAGCCGACGATCCCCGACCCGAGGCCGAGCGCAACGACCTCGAGGCCGGACCGCACGGGGGACACGTGCGCGAGCCGTCCCTTCACGACGCCGACGGCGAAGAGCGCCAGGACGGTGAGGAGTCCGGCGAGCCCGAGCGCGAGGGACACGCGCGGCATCAGGAACGGCAGCAGGGGCAGGAGCGCGGCGCCGCCGAACGCTCCGGCCATCACGAAGGCGTCACGGACCGGGGTGCCGAGCCGCTGCGGCGCCAGCCCGAGCTCGAACATCCCGAGCGTCGCGAGCAGCAGGTCGGGATGCCGGGCGACGCGCCGGCCCACCTCGACGGCGTCGGCGCGCGACATGCCACGTGACATCAGCGACGCGACGAGCTCGGCGACTTCCTCGCCCGGGTGGTCGCGGATCTCGCGCCGCTCACGCGCCAGCTCCGCCTCGTACACTTGCCGCTGCGCGCGCGACGACAGGAACGTGCCGATCGACATCGACAGCACGCCGGCGGCGGCGGACACCAGCCCCGCGAGCAGCACGACGAGGTGATGCGCGCCGGCGGCCGCGAGGCCCGCCACGACCGCGAACGTGGAGACGAGGCCGTCCTGCGCGCCGAAGACGAGCTCGCGGATGGAGCCGAGGCGCTCGATGCGCTCCGGCTCGGTCGCCAGCTCGGCGCCGTGGCCCTGGGCCTTGCCGTCCGACCCGAGCATCGCGCTCGCCCGCGCGCCGAGCGCCGCGGCTCCGTGCGCCCGGTCTCGCTCGGGCGGCGCCGGCGGCGCTTCGACGGATCTCCCCTCGGCGGCGACGGCCGTCGCGGGCGGCGGAGGCGGCGACGCCTCCGGCGGGCGCGCCGGCGGCACGCGGTCGAACGCCGCCAGGGCGGCGCGGAACATGTCGCGATGGTGGCGCTCACGATCGAGCGCGAGGCGGAAGGAGGCGGCGGCGTCCTGTCGCGCTTCCTCCTGCGCCTCCTGGATCATCCGGGGCAGGATGACCTCGATCTCTTCCATCTCGCCGGTCGCCGCCCGCTCGAGGTTCTCGCGCGTCGTGCCGATCGCGCGCATCGTTCGCAGATGGTTGAGCGCGTGGACGGTCTCCGCGCCCGCCGCCTCGAAGAAGAGCTGCGCGATCTCCGGCCGGCCCTCGTTGAGGGCTTGCACGCCGTAGGCGATGTAGCGCCGGTTGGCGTCGGCCTCGCCGGCCAGCGCGACCTGGAGGTTGGCGTCCGTCTTGGATGTGATGCCTCGTGTCATGACGACGCCATTCTATGCGCCCGACCGGACCCCGGCCAGCCCGAGGGTACAGCCCGGGACGCTGCCCCGTGGCGCCCGGGGGCTAGCCCGTGGTAGGTTTCCGGCGATGAGCCGCCTGGGTGTCCTCGGTGCCGCGATCCTCGCGTGGCTTTCCGGTGCGCCCGCCGCACCGGCGTTGACCGTGCAGGAAGCCATCCTCCGCGCGAAGCCGGCCGTCGCGCTGATCACCGCGGAAGTCAAGGCGGAGGTCACGATGAACTGCGGGACGGGGCCGGTCACCGTCCAGCCACCGCCGTTCATGGAGACGGGGACCGGCTGGTTCATCGACGGCCGCGGATGGCTCATCACGAACGCGCACGTCGTGGACCCGGTCCACCGGCTGCCGCCGTGGGTCACCCACGAGCTCAAGAAGAAGGCGATCGATCAGGCCTGCGTGGATCCCGCGCTGCGCGAGCGAGGGATCGCGCCCGGTCAACGCCCCGAGCTGGAGGAACGCATCCGCCGGGTCGCAACGGATCGCACGCTCGCGACCATGAAGCTGAACACGACGGCCTCGATCACCGTGATGCTGTCGAGCGGCGTGACGCTGCCGGCCGAGGTGAAAAAGTTCAGCCCGCCACTCGGGCTCGACGCCCTCGGGCAGCCGGTGAAGGACTCCGGCCGCGATCTCGCGCTCCTCCGCGTGAAGGACGGCGTCTACCCGGCGCTCGCGCTCACGGCGCGTGACACGAAGATCGGCGATCCGGTGCACATCCTCGGCTTCCCCGGCGTGGTGCTGTCGCACGAGCTCCTCCGGCGGGACGTCACGCCCGAGGCGTCGGTGACGAACGGCGCGGTGTCGGGGTTCAAGCCGGACGCGATCGGCCAGGACGTCATCCAGACCGACGCGCCCGCCGCGCACGGCAACAGCGGCGGCCCCGCGATCACCGACGATGCGAGCGTGGTCGGGGTCATGACGTTCGTGTCGCTGTCGCCGACGGGCGGCGCCATCGTGCAGGGCTTCAACTTCCTGATCCCGGCGAAGGACGTGCGGACGTTCCTGAAGGACACGCCGGTCCGCCCGGGCGAGAGCACGTTCAACCCGCTCTGGGCCGCGGGCCTCGACGCCCTCTTCCAGGAGCGCTACTCGACCGCGGCCGCCCGGCTCGCCGAGGCGAACCGGCTCACGCCGAACCTGGTCGACGTCAAGCGCGCGCTGGCGGAGGCCGAGCAGAAGGTGAAGAACCCGCCGCCGCGGCCGTTCCCGTGGGCGTGGGCGACGCTGGGCGTGACGCTGCTCTCGGCCGCCGGCTTCGGCGCCCTGTGGGGGCGGCGCTGGTGGAAGAACCGGTTCCGCATCCTGCCCACCCAGGTGATCACGCTCATCGAGAAGGGCGTCTCGCCGGTCATGCTCGACGTGCGGTCGACGACCGACTACGACACGAGCCCGCTCAAGCTGCCGGGCGCGGTCCGGCTGTCTCCGGAGGACGCGGCGGCGGGGCACCTCGATCTCCAGCTGGAGCCGAAGCAGCCGGTCGTCGCGTACTGCACGACGCCGGAGGAGCGCACGAGCGCCCAGGTCGCGCAGCTCCTCCGGCAACACGGGTACCGAAACGTCCGCATCCTCAAGGGTGGGCTCGGTGGCTGGACGAACGCGCGGCTGCCGGTCGAGACCAAGTCGCACCTGCCGTCGATCGGGCTCGAGATCTACAAGAACCTCACGCTCGGCGACGTCGAGCGGCGGCGCTTTGCCCGCGACCAGGTCATCTTCCGCGAGGGCGACGAGGCGCACGGCGAGGCGTACGTCGTGCACGCCGGCTCGGTGGAGATCCGCAAGCGGATCGACGGGACCGAGCGCGTGCTCACGAAGTACGGCGAGGGCGAGCTCTTCGGCGAGATGGCGCTCTTCCGCAAGGCGCCGCGGTCCGCGGACGCGTTCGCGGCCAGCGACGTCGAGTTGCTGGTCATCAAGAACGAGCGGCTCGACTGGCTCATCCGGAACCGGCCGCAGCTCACCATCGAGATCCTCAAGCGCCTGAGCGACCTCGTCGTCCGCACCGACGCCGACCGGGCTGCCCTCCCGGCGCGATGACCGCTCGCCCGCGGAGCGGCCGGCGCTCCGCGACCACGGCGGAGCGCGTCCGCGTGCTCGTCAAGCGACTCGACGACGGTCTTCCGCGCCCCGCGTACGCACGTGCCGGCGACGCCGGGCTCGATCTCCGGGCCGTGCGAGACGTGACGATCGACGCCGGCGGCAGAACCACCGTCGGCACCGGCCTCGCGGTCGCGATCCCGGCGGGCTTCGCCGGCTTCGTGCTGCCGCGATCGGGGCTCGCGCGCGACCACGGCGTGAGCGTGCTCAACACCCCCGGCCTGATCGACGCCGGGTATCGCGGCGAGGTCCAGGTCATCCTCGTGAATCACGACCCGGTGCAGAGCGTGACGCTCGCGCGCGGCGAGCGGATCGCGCAGCTCGTGATCCAGCGTGTCGCGCATGCGGAGCTCGTGACGGTCGACGAGCTGCCGTCGAGCGAGCGGGGCCCGGGAGGTTTCGGCAGCACCGGCCGCTGAAGCGACGCATCGAGGCCCCGACAGGGCGCCCACCTCGGTGGAGGACGCGCGGTGGCAGCAATGACCACGCTCGCGCCGCCCGGTGCGCGACGTCCGCTCTGCACCGAGGCGCGGGCCTTCGTGCGTCCGCCTCGTGTGCCGTGCCCGGAACCCCGACGGCCGACGCGAGCGGCAGGACGGGTGGAGTGATCCGGGAAAAAGACGCGACGGCGCCCCGGCGCGCGGCGGGCCGCGCGCCGAGTCGTCTGGCTGTGCATGGCCGTTCTCCTTGCGCGAAGCGTTCTTGCAGCCAGCCCAGCAACGCCGCTGCCAGCGAGAACGGATCGCGCTCCGTCGAAGCCGGGCCCGGGTTCATCCCGGGCCCGGCGAACGTCGGGGGATCGGGAACCATGGCAGGCTCTCCCAACGCATCGTGTGCCAGAGCTGGGCCCGGGTTCATCCCGGGCCCGGCGAACGTCGGGGGGTATGGGGGGCCATCTCGGGGCCCCCCATGACGTCAGTCGAGCGCGTGGCAGGCGACGCAGAGCGACTTCTTCGCGACGTCGTCGCCGGGCTGCGGCGGAGGCAGCGCGCGGGCGCTCTCGTACGTCATCGGACGCCGGAGATCGACGCCGGGCACCGGCTTCGCGCCCTGCGGGAGCTTGATGTGGAACTTCCACGGCGAGCTCGCGTCGTGGCAGGTGACACACCGGACCTGCCCGTCCGGCAGCGACAGCCCGCGGCGCTGAACCTCGCTCACCGGGCGAAGCGCGATCGTGCCGCTCCCACGGCTCCACCGCGCGTAGTCGAACTCGGTCGGATGGCCGTGGTCTGCTTGCCGTCCGTGGCACAGACGGCAATCGTTCGAGGTCGCGGCGACCGAGCCGGGCTGGAGCATCCCGCACATCATGTTCGCGTTCGCCAGCATGTTGCCACCCGGCCCGCCGGTCGGCGAGGCCGCAGCGAGCGGTGACACGGACACGGGCGAGGCGTTCGCCGGCGACGCATTCACGGGCGTGGCGTCCGCAGCTCCGACCGAGGGCGGCAGAGCGCGCCGACTGTCCGTTTGCGCGAACGTGAGTGCCACCGTCGAGCAGACCAGCCCGGTCACGACGATGGCCTGGGTAACGAGAGAGCGTGGGTGGATCGATCGGCCTATCACGACCCGAAACGGTACGCTGCCATGGCGAGTGAGTCAAAAAAATCTACCTATTGTACTGGCGCGTACGGGCTAGGCTCGGGTCAGGCTCGGGTCAGACTGTCACGTTCCGTGGGGTGCTCTTGCACCAGCGCCTGGCTCCGTAGTCTCTGGACGCGCCCGCGCGGCGGTAGGACGACCCGGCGAACCCTGCCCTCCCCCCTTCATCGGCGGGATCAGCGCTAACCGCAGCCCGCTAAGCCCTCTCCCAGCGCCAGCCCGTTGCCCGATCTGGTACGGTTTCTTCACTCCGGCGTGTCATAAACGCCCCGGTCTGAACCGTCGTGGCTGTAACTTTCTTGGAATCCATGGTTTTAGGCCTGGCACGCCCGATGCTTTCATTTCGCGAAACGGGCATTGCGCCGACGACGCCGGGAGGCGCTTAATATGCGGACCATGGGTGCAACGGTTCTCGATGTCGCGGCTGCGTACCGGGATCGCATCACCGGTCTCCCGCTCACCGGCGCCTTCATGCTCTACGACCGGCCACGCAACACGATCGTGTTCATCACGTTTTTCGAGTCTGTCGACGAAAAGGCCGAAAGCGAGCTGGCGAGCGTCGAGGCGTCCATGGTCGATGCGTTCGGTGAGTTCTTCCTGGACTTCCGCACGATCCACCTGATGGGTCGCGATCTAGCGAAATTCATTCCGGCCGGCGCCATCCCCCTCCTGCCGGCGCCAGGGCCCGCGTTCCATCGCGCTTCTCGTTAGCAGCGACGATCATCTCGCGTCGGCGCGTCGGTTCGAAGCTCTCGTTCCCCTGATCCCGGCGGCGTATTCAGAGTGGAAGGTCATCGTGTTGTTCTACAGCGCGCTCCATTACGTGGAGGCCTTTCTGGTCACGAAGTCGACGGCCTACCGTGATCACCTACTCCGAGCGCCAGAGATGCGCCGCCACCCGGAAACCCGGGCGATCTTCACGCAGTACGAAACGCTGAAGAAGGCCGCCCATGAAGCACGATACGAAGGGACGCCTTTTCAGCCGAGCGATGTCGGCCGCTTCGAGGGCTGTCATAACATCGTCCGGGACGCGATGGTAAGGGCCGTCGCCAACTAAGTTAAGTACTCTGGCTCGCAATTACGGTGACGTATCGGTCGGTCATGGATCAGGCTGCGGCCAAGCGGTCCTTGGCCGCGAGCTTCGTCAGGAGCGCCGCGAGATCCTGGCGGGTGAAGGTCCGCTGAAATGGGGTCGCCGCCCGTTCGTAGCTACACGGATGACCTGGTCCATCCTCTCGAAGTCGCGATCGTGGCTTGCCACTACCAAGCGCTCGGCCGTCGCAGTTGCACCGACAAGAAGGTCGGCGACGTGGCCGCACTCTTCAACCAACCGCCCGAGGTTGCGAAACGTCTCGGAGGCGTCCCGCGGGTTCACCGGGAACGTCTTGATGCTGTTTTCGCCAAGCCACGCCGCTCGCCTCGTCCGTTCCCCCTCCGAGATGCCGCACAGAAATTCGTAGAGGTTCACGACCGTCGTGTATCGCCGACCCGGCGTGACGCGGAGCAGCCGTGGGTCCGGCGCACCGTGGCGCGGCGGCTTCAACTTCACAACCGTGCCATCATCCAGAAGATACTCGTCCCAATGTTCTCGGACGTTCTGGAAGCCGATCTCCGTTCCATCGTACTCCTGGCCATCCGGTCCCTTGATCCTTCTGTCTGCCATGTGGGGGAAGCGATTCTAGCCCAACTCTGAGTATCGTAGGGGCACTGACGGACCTGACTTAACAGGTACGGCCGCCCGTCAGGTTGTGGCCGCATGCACCCCTTCATGTCGTGTTCTTCGCTGCCGAACCCGCCGGGGTCGTGGTCTCGATCGCCTGGTCGAGCACCACGAGATCGATGCCGAGGCCCTCGAGCTCGCCCGCGAGCGTCACCAGGTGCCGCGTCGACCGCGCGAGGCGATCGAGCTTCGTGACGGCCACGACATCGACCCGGCGCGCCCGGACGGCGGCCATCATCGCGTCGAGCGCCGGCCGGCGGTCCTTCGCCCCACTGATTCCGTCCATTTCCGTGTCTCACCTTAGGGGTTCACTCCACAACGCCACCGCGACGCCCGACCTTCCCGATCCGGTGACATGCGGTGACAAGCCGCATGAATACTGGCGATTCCATCGTTTCTCAGTTCACGCAACGATCCGATGACAGCGTCGGGACCCGCATGAATACTGGCTCGTCACCGCTGTCACCGGATCGGGGAAGGGGGCCGTCCGCGCCGACGCCCTTCGCGTCGGACGCTGAGCGCGTTGCATTCTGCACGCGTGATGCAGATCGCCACGCGCACCGCCCGGGGTGCGCGGACCATCGTCGCCACGATCGCCCTCGGATTCGTCAATCGCTGCGTGATGTTCCAGCTCGCGCCAGGCCGGCGCTGACGTCTGGCAGCGTCCTTGCCCTTCCTGCGCGCGCCCGCGCTGGCGCGGCGAGCAGCGGCCCGAACGACGCAGAGGAGGGGCAGCCATGAAGAACGGAACGTGCCTCGCACCGGTGGCGCTCACCACCATCGAGCCCGTTCGCAACCCGAGCGGCAGCGTGCTGTGGAAGCGCGTGCCCGGCTTCATGCCGTGGCTCGGGCACTACGCGCCCGGTCTGACGAACCGGGAGCTCAGGCTCGCGATCC
>JACPDG010000047.1 GCA_016184125.1 Candidatus Rokuibacteriota bacterium
CAGATCCACGCGGTCCGCGGCGCGCTCGCGGTCGGGCTCGCGTGCTGGCGCAAGGGCATCGCGACCATCCTCGTGCCGCGCGAGAACCGTGCGGAAGCCGCGGCCATCGGCGGCCTGCGCGTGCTGGCCGCCTCGACGCTCCGCGAGGCGGTCAGCTTGCTGAACGGCGAAACCACGCCGGACGATCGGGACGACCCGGCCATCGCCGTGTCGGGCGCCGCCGACGATCTCGACTTCGCCGACGTGCGCGGTCAGGCGCACGCCAAGCGCGCGCTCGAGATCGCCGCCGCCGGCGGTCACAACGTGGTCCTCGTCGGCCCGCCCGGCGGTGGCAAGACCATGCTGGCGAGGCGCCTCACGACGATCCTGCCTCCGCTCGGCACCGACGAGGTGATCGAGGTCTCCGCGATCTGGAGCGTCGCGGGGCTGCTGACGCCGCACGGGCAACTCGTGGGCACGCGGCCCTTCCGCGCGCCGCACCACACCATCTCGGTCTCCGGATTGATCGGCGGCGGCAGCCCGCCGCACCCGGGCGAGGTGACGCTCGCGCATCGCGGCGTCTTGTTCCTCGACGAGCTGCCCGAGTTCCAGCAGCACGTCCTCGAGTCGCTCCGCCAGCCGCTCGAGGACGGCCGCGTGAGGATCTCGCGAGCGACGGGCGTCGGCGACTTCCCCGCGCGCTTCCAGCTCGTTGCCGCCGCGAACCCGTGCCGCCGCGGCTGCCCTTCGCTCGACCGCTGCCTCTGCACGCCCGGGGAGCGCGACCGCTACCTCGGCCGCCTGTCAGGGCCGCTGCTGGACCGGATCGACCTCCACGTCGAGCTGCCCGCCGTCGCGCATGCCGACCTCGCGCCCGACCTCCCGGTCGAGCGCTCGGAGACGATCCGCGCGCGCGTGCTCGCCGCCCGCGACCGGCAGCGCCACCGCTATCGCGCCGCGGGGGTCCGCGTGAACGCCGACCTCTCCGGCCGCCTGCTGCGTCGCGCGTGCGCGGTCCCCGCGGACGCCGACCGCCTGCTGGCCGCCGCGATGAACCGGCTCGGGCTCTCGGCGCGCGGGCACGACCGTGTGCTGAAGGTCGCGCGGACGATCGCGGATCTCGACGGTCGAGAGACGATCAGCGCGGACGACTGCGCGGAAGCGATCCAGTACCGCGGTCTCGACCGCCGCTGGCACGGATAGCGCCTCCGGGAGGCCCTCGCCTGCCGTGAGACAATGGCGGCGATTACGCGCCATGCGCGCGCACGACGGGAGGCGACATGCCGGCTGCGATCCTCCTCATCGTCGACGTGCAGGAGCGGCTGTTCAACGCGATGGACGCCGACCGCCGCGACGAGATGATCAAGAACATCAAGATCCTGGCGCAAACCGCGACCCGGCTCGGCCTGCCGATCGTCGTCACCGAGCAGTACCCGAAGGGGCTCGGCGGCACGCTGCCGGAGCTGCGGGAGCTGCTGCGGGACGTGCGGCCGTTCGAGAAGACGGCGTTCTCGTGCTGCGGTGCCGACGGGTTCGTCGAGCGGCTGCGCGCGACGGGTGCCGAGCACGTCGTCGTCGCCGGCATGGAGGCGCACGTCTGCGTGCTCCTCACGACGCTGGACCTGCTGCGTGGCGGCTACCGCGTGACGGTGGCTGCCGACGCGGTGTGCTCGCGCACGCGGGCGAACGCCGACGTCGGGCTCGCGGAGGCGCGCCAGGCGGGCGCGGTCGTGTCGTCGACCGAGACGATCGTCTTCCGGTGGCTGGGGCGCGCGGACACCGACGTCTTCCGGGAGATCTCGAAGCTGCTGCGGTGATGGGGCGCTACTTCGACCTGCGCACGACGGTGCTCATCGTCGTCGGTCACGGCATCCTGCCCGAGGAGGAGGATCGACCGATCGCTTACGATCTCAAGCGCGCCGTCAACGCCCGGGGCGCCGGTGCCGAGGGGCGCGCGGGCGTCGTGGTGACCGACGTCTGGATCATGAACCACGAGCTTCAGGAGTTCTTTCCCGCCATCGCGATCGGCGGCCCGGGAGTGAACGCGTTCACCGCGCAGCTCTACGAGGAGCTTCCCGTGACGTACACCTGCGACCAGCAGCTCTTCATCCAGGTCGCGACCGACGGCAAGCGCGCGGCGCTGTGGGGCATGGACCAGACGGGCACGCGGGCCGCCGTGGAGATCTTCGTCAAGGAAGGGTTCCTCGAGCGCTTCCTCGACCTCTGCTGGCGGAAAGACTAGCTCAGCGGGTGCGGGAGCCCGGCGGCCGGACGTTCGTGTAGACGACGGTCCCGTCGTCGCGCTCGACCCGATACGTGACGTCGAGCGGTGGGGCGCCAGCCGGCGCAGGGCTCGCAGTGTCGTCGCCGCGGTACTGCGCCAGGACCTTCTGCACGTAGCCCTGCGTCTCGGCGTACGGCGGGACGCCACCGTACTGGGCAACGACCTGCTCGCCGGCGTTGTAGGCGGCGAGCGCCAGACGGAGGTCGTTGCCGTACCGATCGATCAGCCGGCGCAGATGTCGGATCCCGCCGTCGATGTTCTCTTCAGGATCGAACGAGTCGCGGACGCCGAGGAGCGAGGCGGTCTGGGGCATGAGCTGCATGAGGCCGCGTGCGCCCTTCGGGGACACCGCCCAGGGATTCCCGCGCGACTCCGCGTGGATCACGGCGAGCACGAGCTTCTCCGGAACGCCGTACCGCTGCGCGGCGGCGCGCACGAAGTCGACGAACGTCGTGCGGCGGCTGAGGGCCGCCGGCAGGGGTGACGGCGCGGGGCGGCGCCGTGTGAGCCCCATCCGCAAGTACGCGGGATCGGTGGGCGCGTTCGTGTAGTGGACGGTGCCATCGGGCGCGACCAGGCGGAACGTCTCGGCACTCGCCATCGCCGGCATCGCGACGATCGCGAGGCAGGCCACCAGCGGCTTGATGAGCATCGAGCGGCGGGCGAGCCGGACCAACATCATGGGGGGCCCCGAAATGGCCCCCCATACCCCCCACCGCTCGGAGCCGTCCCGGGAAACCCGGGACGGCCCTCGACGGCGCGATTCGTTCACGGGCTCTGACGCGGCGCTGCGAGCCACGTCGCAGACAGCCGAGGAAGGGAGCGCGGTCACCCCGCTATGATAGCGGGGTGAGCCGCGCGTTTGTCAACGGTCCATCGGGCCAAATGGCTCCGTGGCCCGTGTTGTAGCGACGTTACACCGCGGCCGGCTCGACGGCTTCGCGCGGGACGGGTGCCTCCAGGGCAAGCCCGAGCACCTCGTCGACGGCGTCGACCAGGTGAAACGTCATCGCGTCACGGACCGTCACCGGCACGTCCTCGACCAGGTTGTTCTCGTTGCGCCGCGGCAGGATGACGGTCGATACGCCAGCACGATGCGCGGCCAGCACCTTCTCCTTGATCCCGCCGACCGGCATGACGCGTCCCGAGAGCGTGATCTCTCCGGTCATCGCGAGGGCCGGCCGCACGGGCCGGTTCCCGAGCAACGACGCCAGCGCGGTCACCATCGTCACACCGGCGGACGGTCCGTCCTTGGGGATCGCGCCGGCGGGCACGTGGATGTGGACGTCGCTCTTCTCCCAGAAGTCGCCGGGCACGCCGATCGCCGCCGCGTGCGACCGGACCCAGGACAGGGCCGCCTGCGCCGACTCCTTCATGACATCGCCGAGCTGGCCGGTGAGCGTCAGCGTCCGCGCCCCCGGCATCCGCGTGGCCTCGACGAACAGGACGTCGCCGCCAGCCGGTGTCCACGCGAGCCCCACCGCCACGCCCGGGACACGCGTGCGCGTCTCGAGCTCCTCGAACTCGAAGCGCGGCGCGCCGAGGAGCGTCACGATGAGGTCGGGCGTCACCCCGACCGGCTCGGTCACGCCCTCGGCGTGGCGCCGCGTGACCTTGCGGCACACGCTCGCGATCTCGCGCTCGAGATTCCGCACGCCGGCCTCGCGCGTGTAGCGCCGCGCGAGAAAGCGCAACGCCTCCGGCAGGAACGTGATGTCCTTGCCCGCCTCGAGCCCGTGCTCGCGCGCCTGCTTGGGGACCAGGTGCAGGGTCGCGATCGCAACCTTCTCCTCCTCCGTGTACCCGGCGAGATGGATCACTTCCATGCGGTCTCTGAGCGGCGCCGGTACCGTGTCGATCACGTTCGCCGTGGTGATGAACAGGACGCGCGAGAGGTCGAACGGCACGTCGAGGTAGTGATCCCGGAACGTGCTGTTCTGCTCCGGGTCGAGCACCTCGAGCAACGCCGACGCCGGGTCCCCGCGGAAGTCCATCCCGAGCTTGTCGACCTCGTCCAGCATGAGCACGGGGTTCCGCGTTCCCGCGCGGCGAACGCCCTGGATGATCTGGCCGGGGAGCGCGCCGATGTACGTCCGCCGGTGTCCGCGAATCTCCGCCTCGTCCCGCATGCCGCCGAGCGACATGCGGTGGAACTTCCGGCCGAGCGCGCGTGCGATCGAGCGCCCGAGCGACGTCTTGCCGACGCCCGGCGGGCCGACGAAGCAGAGGATCGGGTCCTTGCCGTCCGGCTTGATCTTCTTCACGGCGAGGTACTCGAGGATCCGCTCCTTGATCTTCTCGAGCCCCTCGTGGTCCGCGTCGAGGACGGCCCGGGCCGCGGCGAGATCGATCGCGTCCGTCGTCTCGGCCTTCCACGGCATCGCGACGAGCCAGTCGATGTACGTGCGCGCCACGGTGTACTCCGCCGCCTGGGGCGGCATCTTGGCGAGCCGATCCAGCTCGCGCAGCGCCTCGCGCCGCGCCTCGTCCGGCATCCCGGCCTCCTCGATCTTCTGCCGGAGCGTCTCGATCTCCTGCGTCCGCTCGTCGGCGTCGCCCAGCTCCTTCTGGATCGCCTTCAGCTGCTCGCGCAGGTAGTACTCCCGCTGCGTCTTCGACATCTCCGACTGGATCTCGGACTGGATCTTCGAGCCGAGCTCGAGGACCTCGGCTTCCTTGCCGAGCGCGGTGACGAGCTTCTGGAGCCGCTGCTTGACGTCCACCGTCTCCAGCAGCTCCTGGCGGAGCGGGAGCGAGAGCGTCGGCAGCGCGGCGGCGACGAGGTCGCCGAGCGTGCCCGCCGTTTCGCTCCCCGCGACGATCGTCGCGAGCTCGTCGGACAGCGTGGGCGACAGCGACACGACCTTCTGGAAGAGCGAGGTCGCGCTGCGCTTGAGCGCCTCGAGCTCGACGTCGCCGGACGCCTCGGGCTCCGTGATCACCTCGATCCGGGCCCGCAGGTACGGCGCCTCCTCGACGATCTCCACGAGGCGGAAGCGCTGGACCCCCTGCGTGACGAGCCGCATCGTGCCGTCCTGCTGCTTGAGCACGCGGTGGATGACGGCCAGCGTGCCGACGTCGTGGAGCCCCTCGCGCTTCGGCGCGTCCTCCGCGGGATCCTTCTGGGTGATCGCCCCGATGATCCGGCCGCCCTGCACGGCATCTTCGATCAGCCGGACGGACGAGGGGCGTCCCGCCGCGAGCGGCACCACCGCATGCGGGAACAGCACGGTGCCGCGCAGCGGCAGGATCCCGAGCACGTCGGGGACGGGTCGGTCCACGAGTTCGTCGGACATGACGGGTGACTTCCTTTCCAGACCGGTCGTCGCTCAGGAGCCCGTGAATGCATCGGGTGCCCGAGCCGTGCCCCGGGTCCCCCGGGGCGCGTGCGAGCGCCGGGGGGTTTGGGGGGCTTCGGTAGTCCCCCCATGATGATTCAGAAGACGTCGACGGGTCGTAGCTGGCCGGAGGCGGCACGGACGAGCGCCTCGCGGGGCTCGCGTCGAGCCGCATCGGGCGGCGTCCCGCCGTCCTCCCTGAGATAGGCGAGCAGATCCTCGATCTGCTTCTGCATTTCGAGCATGCGGCGCCGCATCTTGACGATGATCTCGACGCCGGCGAGGTTCACGCCGAGGTCGCGGGTGAGCCGCAGCAGCCTCGCGAGCTCCTCGACATCCTCCTCGGAGTACATCCTGGTCCGTCCCACGGTCCGGCTCGGACGCACGAGTCCCTTCTTCTCGTAGAACCGCAGCGTCTGCGGATGCACGTCGAGCATCTCGGCGACGACGCCGATCATGTAGAGCGGCTTGCCCCGGTCGCTCATGCGACTCCGCCGCAGTACCGGTCGAGGTCGGCCCGCGGCGCCAGCGGCAGCAGGCGCTCGAGCTCGCGCACGAGCTCGTGCGTCCTGGCGTCGATCTCGCCCGGGACCTCGATCCGGAGGGTGACGTGGAGATCGCCCCGGCCCTGGCCCGACAGCCGCGGCATCCCCTGACCGCGAAGCCGGACGACGATGCCATCGCGGAGCCCCGGCGGAATCACGAGCACGGTGTCACCCGTCGGGGTCGGGATCCGGATCCGCGCGCCCGTCAACGCCTCCCAGACGCTGATCGGCACCTCGCACTGCACGGCGTCGCCCTGGCGCCGGAAGAACGGATGCTCGGCGACCCGCGTCGAGACGATGAGGTCGCCTCGCGGACCGCCGAACGGTCCGGCATCACCCTCCCCCGCCACGCGGATCTGCGCGCCGGAGTCGACGCCCGGCGGGATGGTGACCGACACGGCGTCCGCCGCGCGCCGGACGCCGCGCCCGCCGCAGTGCCGGCACGGGTCGCCGTCCGTGAACGCCACTGCGCCGCAGGCGCGGCACGGCGAGTCGCGCGGAACGTCCATCGCCAGCGTCGCGCCGCGCGCGGCGTCGGCGAACGAGAGCTCGACCGCGACGTGCACGTCCTCGCCGCGCCGGCCGTGGCCGAGCGCGACGCTGCCACCGTACCGGTCGTAGGCGGCACGCCGCATCGGGTCGCTCAGGACCCGGTACGCCTCCTCGATCTCCTGGAACAGCGTCCGGGCGTCGTGATCCCAGAAGTTGACGTCCGGCGAGTACTGCCGCGCGAGCCGCCGGTAGGCCTGACGGATCTCGCGCGGCCCCGCCGAGATGCTGACGCCCAGGACCGCGTAGTAGTCGCGCCGCATCAGCCTCTACTTCTTCTCGCCCAGGTCCTCGAACTCGGCGTCCACGACCTCGCCCTCCTTGGCGCCGCCGCCCGCCGTCGTGCCGCGCCCGTCGCCCGGCCGCGCCTCGCCCGGCGCCTGGGCCTGCGCCTCGCGGTACATGATCTCGGCGAGCTTGTGCGACGCCCGGGTGAGCGACTCCTGGGCGCGCTTCATTCGCTCGACGTCGTCGCTCTTGAGCGCCTCGCGCGCCTCCGTGAGCGCGTCCTCCACCGCCTTGCGGTCGGCCTCCGGCAGCTTCGAGCCGTGCTCGTTCAGGGTGCGCTCCGTGCCGTACACGAGCGAGTCGGTCTGGTTGCGGACCTCGATCTCCTGCTTGCGCTTCTCGTCCTCGGACGCGTGCGCCTCGGCGTCCTTCACCATCCGGTCGATCTCGTCCTTCGTGAGCGTCGACGACGCCGTGATGGTGATGTTCTGCTGCTTGCCGGTCGCCTTGTCGCGCGCCGACACGCTGAGGATGCTGTTCGCGTCGATGTCGAAGGTCACCTCGACCTGCGGCACGCCGCGCGGCGCGGGCGGGATGCCGTCGAGGTGGAAGCGCCCGAGCGTACGGTTGTCCCGCGCCATCGGGCGCTCGCCCTGGAGCACGTGGACCTCGACCGACTGCTGATTGTCCGCCGCGGTCGTGAAGACCTCGCTCTTCTTGGTCGGGATCGTCGTGTTGCGCGGGATGAGCACGGTCATGACGCCGCCGAGCGTCTCGATGCCGAGCGACAGCGGGGTCACGTCCAGCAGGACGACGTCCTTGACCTCGCCCGCCAGCACGGCCGCCTGCACCGCGGCGCCGACCGCGACGACCTCGTCGGGATTGACGCCCATGTGGGGCTCCTTCCCGAAGAGCTGCTTCACGGCCTCGCGCACCTTCGGCATCCGCGTCTGGCCGCCGACGAGGATGACCTCGTTGATGTCCTTCGAGCCGGCGCCCGCATCCTGCATCGCCTGGCGGCAGGGACCGAGGGTGCGGTCGACGAGGTCGGCCACGAGCGCCTCGAGCTTGGCGCGCGTGAGCGTCGTCACCAGATGCTTCGGCCCGCTCGCGTCCGCCGTGATGAACGGCAGGTTGATCTCCGTCTGGAGCGTCGTCGAGAGCTCGCACTTCGCCTTCTCCGCCGCTTCCTTGAGGCGCTGGAGCGCCATCCGGTCCTTGCGGAGATCGATGCCGTGCTCCTTCTTGAACTCCTCGGCGATCCAGTCCATCACCCGCTGGTCGAAGTCATCGCCGCCGAGGTGCGTGTCACCGTTCGTCGCCTTGACCTCGAACACCCCTTCGCCGATCTCGAGGATCGAGATGTCGAACGTCCCGCCGCCGAGGTCGTACACGGCGATGCGCTCGTCCTTCTTCTTGTCGAGGCCGTAGGCGAGCGCTGCGGCCGTCGGCTCGTTGATGATCCGGAGCACCTCGAGGCCGGCGATCTTCCCGGCGTCCTTGGTCGCCTGCCGCTGGCTGTCGTTGAAGTATGCCGGCGTGGTGATGACCGCCTGGGTGACCTTCTCGCCCAGGTAGGCCTCGGCGGCCTCCTTCAGCTTCCGCAGGACCATGGCGGAGATCTCGGGCGGCGCGTACTGCTTGCCGCGGATCTCCACGCGCGCGTCGCCGTTCTGCGCCTTGATCACCTTGTACGGGACGAGCTTGATCTCGCCGAGGACCTCGTCGTAGCGGCGTCCCATGAACCGCTTGATCGAGAACACGGTGTTCTCCGGGTTCGTGATGGCCTGCCGCTTCGCGACCTGCCCGACCGGAGTCTCGCCGTCCTTCGTGAACCCGACGACCGAGGGCGTCAGGCGGCTGCCCTCCTGGTTCGGGATGACGACGGGGTTCCCGCCTTCCATCACGGCAACCACCGAGTTCGTCGTCCCGAGGTCGATGCCGATCACCTTCGCCATGTCTGCCTCTCCTTACGCTGATCTCGCTCGGAGGATCCGAACGAATCGGGCCCCCGAGGAGCGGCCCGGGTTTCCCGGGCCGCTTCCGAGCCGCCAATAGGGGGGTTTGGGGGGCTTCGTTAGTCCCCCCAACTACAGAAGATCGATCTTGATCTCCTTGGGCTTCACTTCCTCGGACTTCGGCAGCGTCACGGTCAGCAGACCGTCCCGGTACGTGGCCTTCACCTTGTCGGCCTGCACGGGCATCGGCAGCTGGTTCCTGAGTACACACTTCATATATCAGCTGAGTCCATATCTGTCAAATCGTTCAACGTTGTTCTTCTTCACGGCTTGGTGCTCGTGCTAGCGTGGGGCGCGTGCGTGTCGGTTGCGGATGTCTGCTCTTGACTCTCCTCCTCGTCGGCGCAATCGCCGCCGCCGGCTGGGCGGGGCTCCAGATGCTCCGGCAGCCGGACGACGCTGTGGCGCCGGCGGCGACCAAAGAAGACGCGGCGCGCGCCCAGGAGAAGCTCTACGCGATCCTGACCGGGACGGGACGTACGTCGGGCGGCGGCAACGTGATCATCACGCAGGCCGAGCTCAATGCCTTCCTCGCGCGGAACCTCGTGGAGATCGGCGACCTGCCTGTATCCGACACCTCGGTGAGCCTGGCGCCGGAGGGTATCGCGGAGATCCGCGGGCGATTACCGCTGTCGTATCTGGTCCGCGAGGTCCACGGCGACGCCCTCGGCGGCACCCTGCCGAGCTCCTGGCTCGAGCGCCGCGTGTGGATCGGACTCGTCGCTAACGTGCGCGTCGAAGCCGGCCCGGGTACCCGGCGCTACCTGCGACTGGACGTCCGACGATTCTCGATCGGCCGGCAGCCCTTGCCGTCGATGACGCCGCGGCTGGTGCTGTCCCCCTCGGCGCTTCGCTGGTTCCGGTGGTCGCTGCCAGGGACGGTTGAGGACGTCAGGGTCGAGAAGGGCCGGGTCGTGGTCCGGACGGCCGGGTAGCCGCGACGTACCGCATCTGCAGGTCGTAAATGACCTCCTCGATGACCTCCGTCTCCTCCGGCGTTCGCCGCCCCTCGGTCTTCTCCCTCAGCAGGACGAGCAGATCGATCAGTTCCGCGGCCTGGCCCAGATCACGGTGGACCTCGCCCGTCATCGGATCGGGCGCCTCACCGAGCGCCATCGCCGCAGAGCTCGCGAGCATCACGAACAGTCCCGTGAGATCGCGACCCGGCCCGGAGCCCACGATCGGTTCCGCCACCGTCCGGGATTGCACGTCGCGCTCGGCGGCGGTGAACTCGGAGGGACGCGCCTCGGACCCCGCCGCCTCGGGCGCCGGGCTCGCCGCCGCCTCATCGTCCTCGTGGCGGCGCCGCCGGTCGGTGACCTTGAATCCCTCGTCCGGCTCTGCGGGCACCATACTAAGCGAGCGTAACATATACGGAAACGATCGTCGCCGCGCTATACTTGTCGTCATCCTCGAGGACCGGACATGACCGACTCTGCGGGACCGCTCTTCTCGGAGCTCCTGGACATCATGCGCCGCCTGCGTGGTCCCGACGGCTGCCCCTGGGACCGCGAGCAGACGCGCGCCTCCCTCAAGGCCTACCTGATCGAAGAAGCCTACGAAGTCCTGCAGGCGCTCGACGGCGACGATCCCCGCGCGCTCGCGGAAGAGCTCGGCGACCTGCTGCTGCAGGTCGTCTTTCACGTCCAGGTCGCCGTGGAGCTCGGGGAATTCGCGATGCCTGATGTGCTCCGGCGTCTCGTCGACAAGCTCGTGACGCGTCACCCGCATGTCTTCGGCGACACGCGCGTCGGCACGCCGGGTGAAGCCCTGGCACAGTGGGAAGCGATCAAGAGCCGCCAGGCCGCGGCCGCCGGCAGTGCGCGTTCCGTGCTCGACGGCGTGCCGCGCGCGCTGCCGGCGCTGCTTCGGGCGCAGCGACTCGCGTCGAAGGCCGCGCGCGTACAGTTCGACTGGCCGGACGCGAACGCCGCGTGGGGGAAAGTCGAGGAGGAGATGCGGGAGACAGCGGACACGCTGGCGTCGGGGGATCGGACGCGACTACGGGAGGAGCTCGGCGACGTGCTGTTCTCGCTCGTCAACGTGGCGCGCCTGGCCGGCCTGGACGCCGAGGATGCGCTCCAGGCGGCGAACGAGAAGTTCCGCCGGCGCTTCACCGCGATGGAGGCCGAGCTCGCCGCACGCGGCGCCTCCGTGCACGACGCGTCGCGGGAGGAGCTCGAACGGTCCTGGGAGGCCACGAAGGCCCGCGAGCGGGACTCCGTGGCGGGCGAGCGCGCGCGATGAGGCTCCGGCTCGGCCCCGCGGCGATCGCGATCGAGCGCGGCGACATCACGGACTGGGAGGTCGACGCCATCGTCAACGCCGCCAACTCGGCGCTCACGATGACCACCGGTGTCGCGAGCGCCATCAAGCGCAAGGGCGGCGTGATCATCGAGGAGGAGGCGATGCGCCAGGGCCCCGCGGAGGTGGGCGACGTCCTCCTCACCACCGGCGGGAACCTCAATGCGACGCACGTGATCCACGCGGTCCTGATGGGACCGGATCTGAAGACGGACGGCGACGCGATCGCGCGGACGACGCGGGCGATCCTGACGCTCGCCGACAAGCACCGCATCACGTCGCTCGCGATGCCGGCCCTCGGGACGGGCGTGGGCCACGTCCCGCCCCCGGTCTCGGCCGACGCGATGCTGAACGCCGTGGTCGCCCACCTCAAGGGCGGCGGATCGACCCTCCGGAAGGTCGTGTTCGTCCTGTACCAGGACGACGCGTACCGCGCCTTCACGGACACGTTGAAGCGCCTGGGCGGAGCGTAGCGCGGCGGCCGTCATGGCCCAGGTGAAGCTCGGGCAGAAGCGCCGGCTCGGCGATCTCCTCGTCGCCGAGGGGCTCATCTCCGACGAACAGCTCGCCCGTGCCCTCGGGGAACAGAAGGGCTCGAACGAGAAGCTCGGCTCCATCCTGGTCCGCCTCAACGTCATCACGGAAGAGCAGCTGATCGGCTTCCTCTCTCGCCAGTACCGCATCCCATCCATCACGCTGTCGCAGCTCGAGCTCGATCCCGAGGTCCTGCGGCTGGTCCCGCTGCACATCGCGCAGAAGTACGAGGTCGTGCCCGTCCGGCGGCTCGGCGGGTCGCTGACGCTCGCGATGGCCGACCCGACGAACGTCTTCGCGCTCGACGACGTCGCCTTCCTCACGAACCTGCAGATCCTCCCGGTCGTCGCGTCGCAGGCCTCGATCCGCAAGGCGATCGAGCGTTACTACCAGGCGGAGAAGCCGCCCGAGGACGTGCTGAGCGAGCTCGCGAACGCCCCCGAGATGGAGGTGCTCGAGAGCGAGCAGGAGGACGCGCCCTCCAAGGTCGACGTCTTCGACCTCACGCAGTCCGCCGAAGAGGCGCCGGTCGTCAAGCTGGTCAACATGGTCCTGGCGGAGGCCATCAACAAGGGCGCCTCCGACATCCACTTCGAGCCGTACGAGAAGACGTTCCGCGTGCGGTTCCGCGTCGACGGCGTGCTCCACGAGATGCTGTCGCCGCCCAAGCGGCTCGAGGCCGCGCTCCTGTCGCGCCTCAAGATCATGTCGAACCTCGACATCTCCGAGCGCCGCCTGCCGCAGGACGGCCGCATCAAGCTGCGCTACGGGCCGCGCGAGATCGACTTCCGGGTCTCCACGCTGCCGACGATGTTCGGCGAGAAGGCCGTGCTCCGGATCCTCGACAGGGACGCGCTGAAGCTCGACCTGACCCAGCTCGGCTTCGATCAGTGGAGCCTCGATCAATTCAACCGCGCGATCCACGAGCCGTACGGGATGGTGCTCATCACCGGCCCGACGGGCTCGGGCAAGACGACGACGCTCTACTCGGCGATTCACACGATCAACTCGCCCGAGGTCAACATCATGACCGCCGAGGACCCGGTCGAGTACAACCTCAAGGGCGTCAACCAGGTGCAGGTCAACGAGGGCGTCGGACGCACGTTCGCCGCCGTCCTTCGCTCCTTCCTCCGCCAGGACCCCGACGTGATCCTCGTCGGTGAGACGCGCGACCTCGAGACCGCGCAGATCTCGATCCGCGCCGCGCTCACCGGCCACCTGGTGTTCTCGACGCTCCACACGAACGACTGCCCCGCGACGGTCGCCCGCCTGCTCGACATGGGCGTGCAGCCGTTCCTGATCTCGTCCTCCCTGCTCCTCATCCTGGCCCAGCGGCTCGGCCGCCGCGTCTGCAAGAGCTGCAAGGAGCCCTACGAGATCGACGAGGAGACGCTCGTCCCGTACGGCTACGAGCCGACCGGGCGCGGCCGCATCCCCGTGTATCGCGGCAAGGGCTGCCAGGTCTGCAGCTTCACCGGCATGAAGGGCCGGGTCGCGATCTACGAGATCATGCCGATCGGCGAGGGGCTGCGCGATCTGATCCTCAAGAACGCGGGGACCGCGGAGCTCCGCGCCATGGCGAAGGCGCAGGGCATGAAGACGCTCCGCGAGGCCGGCATCCAGAAGGTGGTCGAAGGCGTCACCACCGTGGACGAGGTCCTCCGCGTCACGCTGTCGTAGGGCTCTGGACACGACGATTGGTGAGCGATCGGCGCTCTGAAATGATTGGCCCGCGCCGTCTGCGAGGTGTCGCGCCGCCGCCCCGGCGGCGGGCCCCGGCTCGGCCCCAGGCGCAAGGAGGTTCGTGATGGCGGTCTTCCTCTACAAGGGACGCGCGTCGAGCGGTGCCGTCACCGGCGAGATCGAGGCCGACAACCGCCCGGCCGCACAGGCCGTCCTCCGCGCCAAGGGCATCCTGGCGACGCAGATCCAGGAAAAGAAGGTCAAGGCGCCGGCGCCGAAGAAGATCGGCGGCAAGGTCAAGGACAAGGAGCTCGCCATCTTCACCCGCCAGTTCTCGGTCATGATCGATTCCGGCCTGCCGATCGCCCAGGCCCTCAACATCCTCGCCGAGCAGAGCGAGTCGAAGGCGCTGCGGGACAGCACCGGCATGATCGCCAAGGAGATCGAGAGCGGAGCGACCCTTGCGGAGTCGTTCCGCAAGTTCCCCAAGATCTTCACCGACCTGTTCACGAACCTGATCGAGGCGGGCGAGTCGGGCGGCGTGCTGGACGTCGTGCTGCAGCGCCTCGCCGTCTACATCGAGAAGGCGGCCGCGCTCAAGAGCAAGGTCAAGAGCGCGATGGTCTACCCGATCACCATCATCAGCGTCGCGACGCTCGTCGTGTTCTTCATGATGATCTTCATCATCCCGACCTTCGCGAAGATGTTCAAGGACCTCGGCCAGGACCTGCCGCTGCCGACCAAGATCGTCATCGCCCTCTCCGACTTCGTCATCGGCTACTGGTGGCTGATGGGCGCCGGGGGGTTCGGCTTCATCATGGCGTTCAAGAAGTACTACGCCACCAACCAGGGCAGCATGATCATCGACACGTGGGCCCTCAAGGTCCCGATCGTCGGCATGCTGATCCGGAAGGTCGCCGTCGCGCGGTTCACGCGCACGCTCGGCACGCTCATCTCGTCCGGCGTCGCCATCCTCGAGGCGCTCCGCATCACCGCGCGCTCGGCTGGCAACCGTGTCGTGGAGAAGGCGGTCATGAACGCCCGGAACGCGGTCGCGGGCGGGCGGAACCTCGCGGACCCGCTCCGGCAGGCGCCCGTGTTCCCGCCGATGGTCGTGCACATGATCTCGGTCGGTGAGACGACCGGCGCGCTCGACGCCATGCTGTCGAAGATCGCGGACTTCTACGAGCAGGAGGTTGACGACGCCGTCGGTGCGCTCACCTCGCTGCTCGAGCCCCTGATGATCGTCTTCCTCGGCGTGTGCGTCGGCGGCATCGTCGTCGCCATGTACATGCCGATCTTCAAGCTCGTCACGCTGGTCAAGTAGTGACGGCGGCAGACGCCAAGCGCCTCCGCGTCTTCTCGGCGGCGCGGCTCGGGCTCGCCGGCCTGCTCCTCGCGCTCGTCCCCTTCCTGCCCGCCGACCTCGTTCCCGGCCTGCACGGCGGCATGCTCGCGCTCGCGTTGCTCGCCGCGCTCGCGTCCGCGGCCACGGTCCTGCTGATGCCGCCGCTCTCCGCGCCCCGCCGGATGGCCTGGCTGATCCTCCTGCTCGACACCGTGCTCGTGACGGCGTTCGTCGCCGGGACCGGCGGTCCGCGCTCGATCTTCGCGTTCCTCTACGTGCTGTCGGTGATCGCGGCGTGCGTCCTGCTCTCCCGTGCCGGGGGGCTCGTCGTGGCCGGCGCCGCGAGCGCGCTGTACGCGGCTCTGGTCTTCGGTCGCACCGTGTTCCCGGTCACCGCGCTCTTCGAGCCGCCGGCCGAGACCACCGCGCTCGAGGTCCTGACGATGTTCCTCAACACGGGGACGTTCCTCACGGTCGCGATCGTCGCCGGCGGCCTCGCCGAGCGCTTCCGCGAGACGAGTCGCGAGCTCGAGACGCAGCGGCGCGACCTCCGCGATCTCCAGGCGTTCAAGGACGTCATCTTCCAGTCGGTCTCCACGGGGCTCATCGCGCTCGACGACGAGCACCGCGTGACCGCGTTCAATCGCGCGGCCGAGGAGATCACGGGGATGCGGACCGCGGACGCCGTCGGGCGTCCCGCCGGGACGGTGTTCGGCCCCTCCGTCCCGCTCGCCGCGATCGACGCCGCGCTGGTGCGGAACCCGCGAGGCTCGGCCCGACACGAGACGGCGCTGACGCGTCCCGACGGCTCGACGGTGCCGGTCCGCATGGCGTTCTCCCTGCTCAGGTCGGGTGACGGCGAGCGTCTCGGGCTCATCGCAGCGTGCGACGACCTCTCGCGGATCCGCCAGATGGAGGCGCGGATGCGCCAGGCGGACCGGCTCGCGACCCTGGGCCGCATGGCAGCGAACATCGCGCACGAGATCCGTAACCCGCTGGCCTCGCTGACCGGCGCCATCGAGGCCCTCACGGCGAGCGGCGGTGGAGGCGACGCCGAGCGCCTGGACGACGACCGCGAGCGGCTCGGCCGGATCGTGCTGCGCGAGTCGGACCGGCTGAACGAGATCATCCGCAGCTTCCTCGAGTACGCGCGTCCGGCGCCGCTCGCCGCGGAGCGCGTCAACGTCTCCGAGATCCTGGACGAGGTGCTCGTGCTGCTCGAGCATCGCTCGCTGCCGTCCGGCGTGAAGCTCGGGCGCGAGTTCCCCCCCGAGCTGACCTGGCGTGTCGATGCGCAGCAGTTCCGGCAGGCGATCTGGAACCTCTGCCTGAACGCGATCGAGGCCGTGTCCGAGGGCGGGGAGGTGCTCGCCGGCGGCGCACGGCACGCGGACCGGCTCGAGGTCTGGGTCACCGATACCGGCGACGGCATCCCCGCGGCCGACCTCCCGCAGATCTTCGAGCCCTTCTTCTCGACCAAGCCCGGTGGCAGCGGGCTCGGTCTCGCGCTCGTCCACCGGGTCGTCGTCGAGCACGGCGGACAGGTCGACGTCCGGAGCACGCCAGGCCTCGGCACGACGTTCACGGTCACGCTCCCGGGCGGCGATGGCTGACGCGCGCGTCCTCGTCGTCGACGACGAGCCGTCGATGCGCGAGCTGCTCGGCGTCGTGCTCCGCAAGGACGCGTACGACGTCGTGCTGGTCGACGGCGGCGAGGCGGCGATCGAGGCGATCCGGGCGGAGGTGTTCGACCTCGTCATCACCGATCTGCGCATGCGCAAGGTCGACGGGCTCGCGGTCCTGCGCGCGGCCAAGGAGCACTCGCCCCAGACGGTCGTGCTGGTCGTGACGGCGTACGCCTCCACCGAGACGGCGGTCGAGGCGATGAAGGCGGGCGCCTACGACTACATCACCAAGCCGTTCAAGCTCGACGAGATCCGGCTGACCATTGCGAACGCGCTCGAGCGCAAGCGTCTGGTCGACGAGAACCAGGCGCTGCGCCGGCAGCTCCGCCAGGAGCGGTCGCTCGAGGCCTTCGTCGGAAAGAGCCGCACGATGCTCGACGTGCTCGACACGATCCGCAAGATCGCGGACAGCGCATCGACCGTCATGATCACGGGCGAGAGCGGCACGGGCAAGGAGCTCGTCGCCCGCGCGATCCACCAGGAAAGCCCGCGCCGCAAGCGCCCCTTCGTGTCCGTCAACTGCGGCGCCGTGCCCGAGAGCCTGATGGAGTCCGAGCTGTTCGGCCACGTGAAGGGCGCCTTCACCGGGGCCGTCGCGAGCACCATCGGTCTCTTCGCGGCGGCCGACGGCGGCACGCTGTTCCTCGACGAGATGACCGAGATCCCGCCGTCCGTCCAGGTGAAGCTCCTGCGAGCGATCCAGGAGCGGGAGATCCGGCGGGTCGGTGACACGCGCGACATCAAGGTGGACGCGCGGCTCATTGCCGCCTCGAACCGCGACCTGGCGAAGGCCGTCGCGGACGGGACGCTCCGGGAGGACCTGTTCTACCGGCTCAACGTCATCCCGATCCACCTGCCGCCGCTGCGCGACCGCGTCGAGGACATCCCGCTCCTGGTCGCCCACTTCATCGAGAAGATCGCGCGCGAGGTGGGCAAGACGGTCCGCGGGATCTCGCCGGAGGCGCTCGCGATCCTCGAGCGGTACCGCTGGCCCGGCAACATCCGGGAGCTGGAGAACGTCATCGAGCGTGCGATCGTCCTGGGCAGCGGCGAGACGCTGACGCCGGACGAGCTCCCGCCGGACCTGTGCCGCCCCCAGGGTGTCCCGACCGTCCCCGTCCATGTCCCAACGGCCGGGATCGACCTCGAGGGCACGCTCGACCAGATCGAGCGCCAGTACATCGAGCTCGCGCTGCAACGCACCGGAGGTGTCCAGACGCGGGCGGCCGAGCTGCTGAAGCTGTCGTTCCGTCAGTTCCGATACAAGCTGCAGAAACACGCGCAGCGGCTGTCGAAAGAGTAGACTACCGCTTGCCGGCCTCCTGCAGCACCTGACGCAACACCCGGTAGAACTGGTCGTTGTCGGCGATGCCGCGCTGGAGGATCGGCTTGATCTGCGCGACGTCGTTGTAGTTCACGACGAGGTTCACGCTCCGCGAGAACGCCGTCATGTTGTCGTACGTCTTGAGCTCTGGACCGAGGAGCGCCACGAACACGTAGCGGCGGAGCGTCATCGGCATCCACTGCAGATGCTTCAGGACCGGGTGATCCTGCGGACTCGAGCCCTGGAACGCCTCGTCGACCACGACGACCTCATAGCTGTTCTTGCGGATGCGGTCGAGGACGTGGGCCGGATTCTCTCCGAACTGCGGCCGGTACCCCAGCTCCTGGACGGCCGCGCTGACCTCGGCCTTGCGGTCGGCGTCGTCGATGCAGACCAGCGCCAGGCGCTGGTTGATGTCGTACGCTTCCTGGTCGGCTCCCTGGGCGCTCACGCGATCCTCCTCCGACCTACTTCTTGAGCTTCCGGTCGTACTGGATGTCGAGCTTGAGGCCTTCGATGTCGGTCGTCTTCTCGCCGCGCTTCTGCTTCGTCCGGTCGATGCCCCGCTGCACGACCGCCTTCCGCGTGGCATAGACCACGGCGGTCTCCTCGGTGATCAGCCCGGCGTCGTACGCGCGCACGATGGCCTGATCGAACGTCTGCAGGCCGTACGTCTCGCCGGCCTCCTGGATCTCGTAGAACGTCTTGCCTTCCGCCTCGCCGTTCAGGATCGACTCGCGGCTGCGAATCGTGTTCGCGAGGATGTCGTGGACGGCGACACGACCGCCGCCGACCTTGGGCAGCAGCCGCTGGCCCACGACCCAGCGGATCGTGTCCGCGAGGCGCTGGCGAATCTGCTTCTCCTCTTCCTGGTCGAACATGCCGACGATGCGATTCACCGTCGATCCGGCGCTGATCGTGTGGAGGGTCGACAGCACGAGGTGCCCGGTCTCCGCCGCCTTCATGCCGAGCTCGACGGTCTCGCGGTCGCGCATCTCGCCCACGAGGATGATCTTCGGGGCCTGGCGGAGGGCGGCGCGCAGCCCGTTCGCGAACGAGTCGTAGTCCGTCCCGAGCTCGCGCTGGTTGAAGGTCGCCTTCCGGTTCGGGTGCACGAACTCGACGGGATCCTCGAGCGTGACGATGTGCACCGCGCGCGTGACGTTGAACTCGTTGAGCAGCGCGGCGAGCGAGGTCGACTTGCCGCTGCCGGTCGCGCCGGTCACGAGGATCAATCCCGTCTTCTCGTCGAGCATCTTCCGGAACGCGTCCGGCAGCTTGAGCTCGTCGATGGTCGGGATCTTCGTCTCGAGCTTCCGCAGCACGATCGAGAGGTTGCCCCGCTGCTGGAAGACGTTGACGCGGAACCGCGCCCGCGACCCGAGCGAGTAGGAGAGATCGCACGAGCCCTGGGTCGCCAGGATGTGGCTGAGCCGCCGATCGTTGTTGATGAGGTTGAGCGCGAACGTCTCCGTCTGGAACGGCGTCAGGCTCTCCACGGGTGGCTCGATCGGCACGGGCGCGAGCTGCCCCGACGCCTCGACCTGGAGCGGCCGGTCGACGGTCAGGTTGAGGTCCGAGACGTTGTCGTGCGAGTCGAGCATCGTGTTCAGGAGGTCGTCGATCTCGGGCTTCCGCATGCGGTCTCCTCCTCCGTCCCGGCAGCCGGCCTACGAGAACTCGTCCGGCGGGGTCTTCAGGAACGGCAGGAACTTCTGCTTGTCGATCGACTTGTCGTAGGCGTCCTCGGGACCGATCCGCTTGGCGTTGAGATGCTCCATGATCGCGTCGTCGAGCGTCTGCATCCCGAACTTCTTGCCCGTCTGGATCGCCGACGGGATCTGGTGCGTCTTGCCCTCGCGAACGAGGTTCGAGACGGCGGGCGTGCACACGAGGATCTCGAGCCCGGCGACCCGGCCCCGCTTGTCGATGCGCTTGAAGAGGTTCTGCGCGACGACGACCTTGAGGCCGGTCGAGAGGCTGTTGCGGATCTGCGCCTGCTCCTCCGCCGGGAACACCTCGATCACACGGTCGACGGTCTTGGCCGCGCTCGTCGTGTGCAGGGTGCCGAACACGAGGTGCCCGGTATTCGACGCCTCGATGGCGAGCCGGATGGTCTCGAGGTCCCGCATCTCGCCGACGAGGATGATGTCCGGGTCCTCCCGGAGCGCGCCCTTGAGCGCCGCCGCGAAGGACCGCGTGTGCGTGCCGACCTCCCGGTGGTTCACGAGGCAGCCCTGACTCTGGTGCACGAACTCGATCGGGTCCTCGACCGTGATGATGTGGTCCTTCCGGTTCTTGTTCGCGTGATCGATGATCGCCGCGAGCGTCGTCGACTTGCCGGAGCCCGTCGGACCGGTCACGAGGACGAGGCCCTTGTTGAGCATGCCCGACTTCTTGAGCACGGGCGGCAGGTTGAGCTCGTCGGCGGTCAGCACCTTCGTCGGGATCTGGCGGAACACCGCGCCGACGCCGTTCTTCTGCATGAAGAAGTTCGCGCGGAACCGGGCGACGCCGGGGATCTCGTACCCGAAGTCGACGTCACCCGTCTCCTCGAAGATCTTGATCTTGTGCTCGGGCGCGATCTCGTACAGCATCGCGCGCAGGTCGTCGTTCTCGAGCGGGTCGTACTTGATCCGCTCGAGATCGCCCTGCAGCCGGACGATCGGCTGCTGCCCGGCCACGAGGTGCAGGTCGGAGGCACCCTGGTCGAACATGAGCTTGAAGAAGGCGTCGATCCTCGCCATGCACGGCTCCTCTCAGCGGGGGTTGTCCGGAGGCATCAACGGTCGCGCTCGGAGTGCACGCTGCGCGGATGAATCATCGGAAGGCCCGACGAGCGTAAGCCGTGCGCTCGGGCCAAGTCAAGAACGACGGCACCGGTGAGTGGCCCGCCAGGCACATCAAATCGATGCAACATTCGGCGGGTAACGAACGTCGGGTTCGCGTGGCTTCCATCCTCGCTCGACTGTTCTGGCTCTGACAAATTTCGTCACCGCCGCTGACAAACGTTGTCGGCGTCGGGCGTCAGTCACGTCGGGAGGAGGCGGCAAGTGCCGTAAATCGCAACGGATCGACCGGAACAGGCGGTGTGGCATCACACCTGCAGCCGGAACGGCGCGCGGCACACGACGCAGGCAGGGGCCGGCGTCACATCACAAAGGAGGATCGTATGACCGCATTCAGGAAGGGGCGGGGGCTCGGCGGGGAGCGAGGCTTCACGCTGATCGAGCTCCTCATCGTGGTGGCCATCATCGGGATCCTGGCGGCGATCGCCGTCCCGCTCTACAACAACATCCAGCAGCGCGCCCGCATCGCGAAGGGCGCCGCCGACGTCCGCGCCCTCGCCGGCGCGGTCTCGATGTATTCGGCGCACATGGGCAACCTGCCCAGCACGATGAACCTGCTGACCGCATCCAGCTCGAACTCCGGCGGCCAGACGGCGGGCGCCTTCATGGGCGCGATCCCGGCGCAGCCGTCGGGCGGCGGCTGGGTCACCTACGTCTACGCGAGCTCCGCGGACGGCACGTTCACCGTCTCCTCGACCGGCGACAGCACGACGGCCAAGGCGCCCTGAGCGCCTGCCGCTTCCGAGTGGTACGAGGCCAAGGGCGAGCCCGTCTCCCCTTGGCCTCGCTCTTCCTGTGAGCATCCTCGGGTTTCCGCGCACGCGAGCGACCGGCCTTGCCGTGGTCGCCGCCGTCACGCTCCTCGTCTTCGCGCCGTCCCTCGAGAACGACTTCGTCGGCTGGGACGATCCGGTCCTGTTCACGCAGAACGAGCAGTACCGGGGACTCGGCCCCGCGCAGCTCGCATGGATGTTCAGCACGACGCTGATGGGACACTACGTGCCGGTCACCTGGCTCACGCACGGGCTGGACTACGTCCTGTGGCAGATGAGGCCCGCCGGCTATCACCTCACGAACGTCCTGCTCCATGTGGCCACCACCGCGCTCTTCTACCTCGCCGTCCTCCGCCTGCTCCCGCGAACGATGCCGGTGTCCCGCGAGACCGCCCCGCTCGCCGCGGCCGCCAGCGCGCTCTTCTTCGCGCTCCATCCGCTCCGCGTCGAGTCGGTCGCATGGATCACCGAGCGCCGTGGTGTGCTGTCCGGTTTCCTCTTCATGCTCACGCTGTTCCTCTACGTGCTCGCCGTCGACGGCCAGCCACGTGCCACCGATCGTGGATCGCCGCCGGAAGACGCCGGCCGACGCCGGACGCGGCTGCTGCACGCGGCGGCGTGTCTCTCGTACGGGCTCGCGATCTTCTCGAAGTCCATCGTGATGACACTGCCCGCGATCCTCGTCCTGCTGGACGTCTATCCATTCCGCCGGCTGAACGGCGACTGGCGCGCGTGGGCCCGCCCGCCCGCGTGGCTCGTCTGGCGCGAGAAGATTCCTTACGCCGCGCTCGGCGGCCTCGCGGCGATCGTCGCCGTCTGGGCGCAGGCGACAGGAGCCGCGTTCACGTCCCCCGAGAGTCTCGGCGTGACGACGCGCCCGGTTGTCGTGGCGCACAGCCTCTGGTTCTATCTCGTGAAGACGCTCATGCCGTTCGGTCTGTCGCCGCTCTACGAGCCGCCGGCCCGCATCGACCCGCTGGCGCCGCAGTTCCTCGTGCCGGCGATCGCCGCCGGCGGGGTCGTCACGGTCCTGCTCGCCGTGCGGCGGCGCTGGCCCGCGGGTCTCGCCGTCCTGCTCGGCTACGCGATCCTGCTCGCTCCGGTCAGCGGGCTCGTCCACGCCGGCAACCAGCTCACGCACGATCGCTACAGCTATCTCGCCGGCCTGCCCATCTCGCTCCTCGCCGGCGCGGGCGTGGGACTGCTGCTCGGGGACGGCTGCCGCGCGCGGCTGCGCCCTGGACTGCGTGCGGCCATGCTCGCTTCGGTGGCCGGCTGGCTGCTGGCGCTCGGCGCAACGTCGGCGCTTCACGTGCAGACGTGGAAAAACGACGAGAGCCTGTGGAGACAGGCGGTGGATTCCCGGCCCGACTGCTCCATCTGCGAGGTCAACCTGGGCGCCGCGCTCCTTCGCGACGGCCTCGCGCGCCCGGCGATCGCACGCTTCGAGCGCGCCCTCGCCCTTCGTCCCGATCGGGTGAACGCGCACCTGAACCTCGGCCTCGCCCTCGCGGACGTCGGTGAGCTCGGCCGCGCGGTCGAGGAGCTCCGGTGGGTGCTGGCGCACCACCCCGATCACCTCGAAGCGCTCGGCCCCCTCGGCAGCGTCCTCGCGCGTCAAGGGCGGCACGCGGAGGGTCTGGCGCTTCTGAGAGTCGCAGAACGCCATCAACCGCACGATCCACGCGTGCTCTCCTCTCTGGGTCTCGTGCTCCTGGACGCCGGGCATGCTGCAGAGGCGATTGCCGTGCTCGAGCGGGCAGTCCAGGCCGATCCGCGGTCGGCGGCGAGCCTCGCGGGGCTCGCGGCCGCGCACAGGGCGGCCGGTGACGAAGCCCGCGCGCATGCCCTGCAGCAGACGCTCGCCGGGCTGGACTCCGGCCTGGCGGCGCGGACCGCGCCCGCCACGGTCCCGACGTGGTGACCCCGCTGGGCGGCCCCACCTCGGAAATCATGGGGGGACTATCGAAGCCCCCCAAGCCCCCCGCGCTCGGAGCGCCCCGGGGGGTGCGCGGACGCACCCGCCAAAGCCGTGGCGCTCCTCGATCACCCGATTCGCTCACGGGCGCTGAGACGATCGAGCCGGCGCTGGTTGCGAGCACCGCCGCGCGCGACAGGGAGCCCGGGGCGACGGCTTCACGCTGCGTGTGCGCGACGGCGCGCGACGCCGGGCGCGCGCACTGGCTCGACCGCCTGATGCCCGTCAGCGTCGGCGTCGTGACGTTCATCGCGCTGTCGGCCACCCTGAGGAACGGGTTCGTGGAGTGGGACGATCCGGTCCTCATCACCGGCAACGAAGCGTACCGCGGCCTCGGGTGGCGGCAGATCTCGTGGATGTTCGGCAACATCCTCATGGGCCACTACGTCCCGATCACGTGGCTCACGCTCGGCCTCGACTACGTGCTCTGGGGCATGCGTCCGGCGGGCTATCACCTCACGAATCTGCTCCTGCACGCGGCGAACGCCGCGATGTTCTGGCTCGTGGCCCTCCGGCTCCTCACCGCGGCCACGCGCCTGTCGTCGCACGCGCTGCACGTCGCCGCGACCGCGACCGCGCTCTTCTTCGCGCTGCATCCGCTGCGCGCCGAGTCGGTCGCGTGGATCACCGAGCGTCGCGACGTCCTGTCCGGCTTCTTCTTCTTCCTGACGATCCTCCTGTATCTCCACAGCGCTCGGCAGCGCGGCCACACGTACTGGGTGTGGCAGGGGCTCGCGTGGCTCACCTATCTCCTCGCGATCCTCTCGAAGTCGATCGTCATGACCTTGCCCGTGGTGCTCATCGTCCTCGACTTCTATCCGCTCCGTCGTCTCGGCCCGGACTGGCGGAGCTGGTTGCGCCGTCCGGCCTGGCTCGTGTGGCGCGAGAAGATCCCGTTCGTCGCGCTCGGGCTGCTCGCCGCGCTGCTCGGCTACTACGGGCAAGCGGCCAACCGGTACCTCACGTCGCTCGACCAGGTGCACTGGACGGACCGCCCGGCGCTGGTCTTCTACAGCGTCTGGTTCTACGTCGCGAAGACCTTCCTGCCACTCGGCCTCGCGCCGCTCTACGAGCTGCCGGCCCGCGTCGACCCGCTCGCGTGGACGTTCCTCGGGCCGGCGCTCGGCGTCGTCGCCATCACCGTGACGGTGCTCGCGCTGCGCCGGCGGTGGCCGGCAGGGCTCGCGGTGTGGATCTCGTACGGCGTCATGATCGCCCCCGTGAGCGGAGCGGTCCACGCCGGGCACCAGCTCGCCCACGACCGGTACAGCTATCTCTCGTGCCTCGGCTGGGCGCTCCTCGTCGGCGCCGCGGTGGGCGCGTTCGTGCAGCTCGTGCAGCGCCGCGCGCTGACGCGCGTCGTGGCCCACGCCGGCACGGTCGCGCTCGCCGCCGCGTTCCTGGGGCTCGCGGTGCTCGGCTCTCAGCAGGTCGAGGCGTGGCGCGACACCGAGACCCTCTGGCGCACGGCGATCGACGCGAGGCCGGACTGCGCGATCTGCGAGCAGAACCTCGGCGTGCACCTGTTCAAGCAGAATCTGCTCGACGCGGCGCGCGGACACTACGAGCGCGCGCTGGCGCTCCGTCCGGACCGGATCAAGTTCCACTACAACCTCGGGCTCGTGTTCGCGCAGGTCAACGACCTGCCGCGCGCCACCGTGCAATTCGCTCGCGTCGTGAAGGAGCGCCCGGATGACGTCCAGGCCCTCATGAACCTCGGCGTTGCCCTGATGAAGCAGCGCCGCGCCGCGGAGGGCCTCGTTCACCTCCGCCGCGCCATGATGCTGAAGCCTGACGACTCCCTGGTGCTGTCGAACCTCGGGCTCGCCCTCACCGAGACCGGCAACGCCGCTGCCGCCGTCGGCGTGCTGCAGCGCGCGGTGGCCTCGACGCCCGACGCCGCCGGCGGCTACCATGCGCTCATGCGGGCGCACCTCGCGCTCGGCAATGTCGAGGCGGCGCGGACCGCGCACGACGCGCTGGGCCGCATCGACCCGGCGCGCGCCCGGGCGCTCGCACCGCTGCTCGCCGTGGAATGGTGAGGCGATGGAACAGGGCTCCGGCGAGGTGACGGTCACACCACTGGCGCGCGGGCCGGTCGCCGCGCCGGTCGAGCACGCGATCCGCGCCCGGCTCGTCGACGTCGTCGTGCACCCCGCGGTCGTGCCCCTCGTCGTCGCCGCGCTGACGGCCGCGACCTTCGCCGGCACGCTGTGGAACGGCTTTGTCGACTGGGACGACACCAAGCTCCTGGTGAAGAACGAGGCCTATCGCGGGCTCGGATGGACGCAGATCTCGTGGATGTTCAGCAACGTGATGATGGGGCACTACGTGCCGATCACCTGGCTGACGCACGGCCTCGACTACGTCCTCTGGGGCATGCGCCCCGCGGGGTACCACCTCACGAACCTCCTGCTGCACGCCACGAATGCCGCGCTCTTCGCTCTCGTCGCGCTGCGGCTCCTTGACGCCGCCGCGCGCTTCACGGCACCCGTACGCCGCCTCGCCGCCGCAGCCGCCGCCCTGTTCTTCGCGCTGCATCCGCTGCGCACCGAGTCCGTCGCGTGGGTCACCGAGCGGCGTGACGTGCTGTCGGGTGCCTTCTTGCTCGTGACGCTCCTGCTGTACCTGCGCAGCCACGGCGAGCCGGGCGCGCCGGGAGGTGCCTTCCCCGACGCGGTCGCTCCGCGAGTCGATCGACTCAGCTCGAGCGCCCGCTACTGGACGTATCAGGCGCTCGCCTGGGTCGCCTACCTGCTCGCGATCCTGTCGAAGTCGATCGTGATGACGCTGCCGGTGATCCTCGTGCTGCTCGACTTCTATCCGCTGCGGCGGCTCGGTCCGGACTGGCGCGCGTGGGGTCGCCCGCCCGCCTGGCTCGTGTGGCGGGAGAAGATCCCGTACACCGCCCTCGCCGCGCTCGCCGCGATGCTCGGCTACTACGCGCAGGAAGCGAACGGCTTCTTCACGTCGCCGGACATCGTTCCGTGGACCGCGCGGCCCTCGCTCGTGCTCTACAGCTTCTGGTTCTACGTCGAGAAGACCGTCCTGCCGCTCCGGCTCGCCCCGCTCTACGAGCTGCCGGCGTCGATCGATCCGCTGGCGTTCCGATTCCTCGTGCCGGCCGCGGTGATCGTGCTCGCGACCACGATCCTCGTCGCCTTCCGGCGCCGCTGGCCGGCCGGGCTCGCCACGTGGCTCTCGTACACGATCCTCCTCGCCCCCGTCGCCGGGCTCACGCACTCCGGCTACCAGCTGGCGCACGACCGGTACAGCTACCTGTCGTGCCTGCCGTGGGCCCTGCTCCTCGGCGCAGGCGTTGGAGCGCTCCTCCGCGCCGGAACCGGGGGCGCGCTGCGCCCGATCATCGTCAAGGCCGGTGTCCTCGCCTTCGCGGCGTGGCTGGCCGGGCTCTCGGTCCTGACCTGGCAGCAGGTCGAGACGTGGCGCGACACGGACAGCCTCTGGCTCAACGCCGCGGAGGCAGAGCCGGCATGCGCCCTCTGTCGCTACAACGTCGGCGCTCGGGCGTTCAACTCGGGCCTCCATTCGATTGCCCGCGACCAGTTCCAGCGCCTCCTGCAGTTCCGCCCGGACCGCGTGCAGATCCATGGGCATCTCGGCCTGGCCCACGTGGCGCTCGGGGAGATCGAGCAGGCGATTGCCGCGTACCGCCGGGTCCTCGCGCGCGACCCGAACGACGCCGAGACGCACAACAACCTCGGCGTGGCCCTCCAGATCCTCGGCCGGCGGCGTGAGGCGCTCGCCGAGATGGAGTACGCGCTCCGCCTCGCGCCGGACAACGAGATGGTGCGGACGAACATCGCCATCCTCTACGCGCAGCTCGGCCAGCCAGCGCAGGCGATGCCGCACCTGACACGCGCGCTCGAGCTCAAGCCCGATCTCGCGCGGGCGCGGTTCGAGCTCGCGTCCCTGCTCCTCGCGGCCGGGCGCGTGGAGGCGGCACGGGACCACTACGAGCGGCTGCAGCAGGACGACGGAGCGCTCGCGAGCATCCTCGGGCCGGCCTTCCTCGCCACCTGGTGATGCGGAATGGACGTCGTCGCGGTCGCCCTGTTCGGACTCGTCGCCGGCAGCTTCCTCAACGTCGTGATCGTGCGCGTGCCCGAGCGCCGAAGCCTGTGGAGCCCGCCGTCCTCGTGCCCGGGATGCGGCGTCGCGATCCGATGGCGTGACAACGTCCCGGTGCTGTCGTTCCTGCTCCTGCGCGGGCGATGTCGCGCGTGCGGGATGGCCATCGCCTGGCGTTACCCTGCCGTCGAAACCGCGACGGCGGCCCTGTGGGTCGTCGCGTATCTGACGTTCGGGCCCTCGCCCGATTTCGGCGTGGCGTTGGTATTCCTCAGCGCGCTGATCGCCGTCACGGGGATCGACCTCGCGCACCAGATCATTCCGGACGTGATCACGCTCCCGGGCATCGTGGCAGGCCTCGTTGCCAATGTGGCCACGCGGCGCGTGAGCATCGTCGATGCGCTCGTCGGAATCGCGATGGGTGGCGGCATCTTTTTGGTTATCATCGTCGCGAGCGGTGGCGGAATGGGTGGCGGCGACATGAAGCTCGGAGCGATGTTCGGCGCCTTTCTCGGATGGAAGGTCGCGCTCGTCGCGCTGTTCATCGCCGTGCTTCTCGGCGGAACGGTCGCCGCAGTGCTGCTCGTCACGGGGCGCGTGCGCCGCAAGGACCCGGTCCCGTTTGGCCCTTTCCTTGCAGCCGGCGGCGCTGCGGGTTTGCTATGGGGCGAGAACCTCGTCGGATGGTACGCGAGCGGATTCGGCGGCTAGGCGCGCGGCGCATCGACAGCGACGGCTTCAGTCTCGCCGAGCTGATCGTCGTGATCGCCGTCATCGGCGCGCTCGCCGTGCTCGGCATGCCCACCTTCCTCACCTACTGGAGAACGTCGACCCTGCGCGCCGGCGCGCAGGAGGCCGTGACGGTCCTGAACTCGGGCCGGCAGCTCGCGATCAGGGAAAACCAGTGGCTGTGCATCCTGGGCGACGTGACCGCCGGGACCTATGGCGCGAAGCTGCGCTACATCGTCGCGACCGGTGCGTCGTGCTCGGGGACGCAGAAGTGCGCGGACAACGGCAACACCGCGCCGTGCATCTGGACGGGTCCGGGAACCGACGGGAGCGGGTACATGACGCTCGCGAATCGGATGCAGGTGAAGGCGCCCGAGACGACCGTGAAGTTCTCCTATCTGGGCGCTGCGAACCCGGCCGGCAGCTTCTTCGTTCGCGACCCCGACAACACGGGCGCGTGCGCCAGGCTGGCCGTCGCCGCGTCGGGGCGGATCACCACGACGTACCTCGGCTCGGGATGCTGACCCGTCACTCGAGTTCATGGGGGGCCTCGAAGGGCCCCCCAATCCCCCCCGGCGCTCGGAGCGCCCCGGGGGGTGCGCGGACGCACCCGCCAACGCCGTGGCGCTCCTCGACCACCCGATCGGCTCACAGGCTCGCGGTCCTCGCTATGGCTGGCGACGAGCGCGGCGTGACGCTCGCCGAGGTCCTCGTCGCCACGATCGTGATCAGCATCGGGCTCGTCGGGCTCGCGATGGTGATCCCGCTGTCGACCTACGGCGTGCACGAGGGCAACGCGCTGTCCACGGCGACGTTTCTCGCCGAGCAGCGGCTCGAGGAAGTGCGGAACGCCACGTGGGCGTGTCCGGGGAGCAGCGCGAGCCCGTGCCCGGTCGCGGCGCCTCCGGCGAATGACTGCCTCGGGCTCGGCTCGGCGAGCGCGCCCACGTCGACGACGTGCGAGCGCGAGCTGCCAACGGATTGCGATTCCGGCACGTCGTGCACCACGTGGGCGGACGAGGAACCGGTCACCGGCTCTCCCGCCTACCGCCGGAACGTCCGTGTGATCGACTGCGGGAGCGGCAGCGGCTGCGCGGGCGTCGTCGACGGCGCGATGCGGCTCGTGCGGGTCACGGTGACCTACACGCCGATGAGCGGCGTCGGCGGGCAGGGCACGGGCACCGGGAAGTCGGCGGTGCTCGAGATGATCATCGCCAGGCGCCAGTGAACGAGCGCGGCTTCACGCTGGCGGAGCTGCTCGTCTCGGTCGCGGTGCTCGGCCTGGTGATGGCGGGCGTCTTCGTCCTGCAGCAGCAGGGCCAGATCGCGTATCTCTGGGGCTCGGCGCGCGTGGAGGTGCAGCAGAACGCCCGGTTCGCGCTGGACCTCATGACGCGCGAGCTGCGCTCCGCACTCTCCATCACGAGCGTCGGCGCCAACTGCAACAACACCACCGGCGCCGACACGATCACGTTCACGGACGCCTCCAACGCGATCGTCATCTACGCGCTCAGCGGCTCGGTGCTGCAGCGGAGCTACGCCGGCACCAACACGGACATCATCGGCGGCGTCGCATCCTTCAAGGTCTTCTGCTACAACGCCGACGGGTACACGCCGGTGGCGGCGGGCAGCGAGGCGAACATCCACTCGCTCAGGATCGTCGTCGAGACCCAGGCGGAGTCGACGACCGCGAGCGGTGCCGCAGGCGCGCAGCGGGCGATCGTCGAATCCCGCGTCAAGCTGAGGAACCTGTGAGGCCACGGCTCGCGGCGGCCCTCCTGCTGGCGCTCGCGCTCGCCGCCTGTCAGGGGGCGCCGACCGAGCCGCCGCGCCCGGCGAGCCAGGCGAAGGGCGACGCCGCCGCGCGCGCCCGCGAGGCGATGGCCCGGCGGGACTGGAACATGGCAGCGCCCTTGCTCCGTGAAGCGGTCGCTGCGCGGCCGGCCGATGTCTCGCTCCACTACGATCTCGCCGTGGCAGCCTCGTATCTCGATCTTCGCGATGAGGCGATCCGGGAGTTCCGGTGGGTCGTCGCCAACGCGCAGCCCGACTCCCAGGAGTACAAGGCGGCGAAGAGCTGGCTGGCCGAGGCGGAAGGCACGGGCGGCACCCGGTCGACCGCAGCCCCGCCCGCCCGGCCCGCCGACAAGTCGACCACGCTCCACGTCGAGCGCGTGGGGGATGCGGGCCTCTATGGCCGCGTCACGTGGTCTTCCGAGCCCGGAGGGCCGCAGTCCACCAAGCGGATGCAGATCCACCTGACCGGCCTCCCCGGCACGTCGGCCAAGGAACAGCGCTACACCGTCCGGACGGACGACGAGGGCCGCTACGAGTTCAAGCGGATCGTGGCCGGCCCGTACAAGCTCTCGGATCGGGTCGCCGGCCAGCCGGTCTGGCGCCTGAAGGTCCAGGTGGAAGCGGGCCGCGAGACCGCGGTCGATCTCCAACCCGGTAACAGCGTGACGCTGCGCGACGACTTCCCCGACGAGGGTCGGTGACCCTGAACGAATCTGGTAGTCGAGGAGCGCGGGGGCCGGCGGGAGGTGTCGAAGCGAGGGTGGGCGAGGAGCGCCACGGCTTTGCCGGGGCGCTCCGAGGGGCGGTGGCCGGAAGTGATGCATCTGCGGCTCGGGGGCGAGGAGCGCCACGGCTTTGCCGGGGCGCTCCGAGGGGCGGTGGCCGGAAGTGGTGCATCTGCGGCTCGGGGGCGAGGAGCGCCACGGCTTTGCCGGGGCGCTCCGAGGGGGGGCTTGGGGGGCTTCGATAGTCCCCCCATGATCATAGACGGCCGAGTCGTAGTGGTCGCCGACAGTGCGGGCCCCAAGCCTAGTGTGACGGAAAACGTTGGGGGCGCGTGGGGCGGCCACCTATACTACGCGGACAGGTGAAAATGCATGTTTAAGCCGAAGTTAGACCTGAAGTTCCTGCGCCGGAAGCCGGCGGAGATCTTCGGGCTGGACGTGGGCTCGAGCGCCATCAAGGCCGTCCAGATCCGCGAGGCGGAGGGCGAGCACACACTCGGCGCCCTCGGCATCGTCACGCTGCCGCCCGACACCATCGCGGAGGGCTCCATCAAGGACCCGGTCACGGTCAGCGGCGCGATCAAGGAAGCCGTGCAGAGGGCCGGGCTGACGACGCCGAACGCGGTGATCTCGATCTGCGGCCGCGAGCTGATCATCAAGAAGGTGCAGATTCCCGCCATGCCTGCCAAGGAGCTGCACGACGCCGTGCACCTCGAGGCCGAGCACCACATCCCCTTCGCGATCGACGAGGTGTTCATCGACTACCACCCGGTCGCCGAGAGTGGCGGCACGCTCGATCTCATCCTGGTCGCCGTGAAGAAGTCCAAGGTGATGGAATACATCACCGTGGTCGAGGACGCGGGGCTGAACGCGCTGATCGTGGACGTCGACAGCTTCGCGCTCTCCAACCAGTTCGAGCTGAACGCGCCCGACACTTCCGAGGAGGCCGTCGCGCTCATCGACATCGGCGCGTCGATCATGAAGACGAACGTGATGCGCGCCGGTGCGTCGATCTTCGCCCGCGACATCCCGTTCGGCGGCAACCAGTACACGCAGGCGATCGCGCAGCGGCTCGGCGTGCCGTTCGAGCAAGCCGAGGCGGCCAAGCTCGGCCGCGACCCCGACGTCGAGTGGGAGTCGCTGCTGCCCGCGGTCGAGGAGGTCTCGCACGAGCTGTCGCTGGAGGTCCAGCGCACCTTCGACTACTTCGCCTCCACGGCCGAGTCGGAGCGGATCGGCAAGATCCTGCTGTCGGGAGGGTGCTGCCAGGTGCCCGGTCTCAACGAGTACCTGGCGTCGAACTGGGGGATCCCCGTCGAGCTGGCGCGGCCGTTCGAGCGGATCGCCGTGCCGGACGAGCACGTGGAGACGGTCACCGCCGCCGGCCCGTCGCTCGCGGTCGCCGTCGGCCTCGGGCTCAGGAGGCCGGGAGACAAGGCATCATGATCCGGATCAACCTCGCGCCGCCCGAGGGACGGCCCCGCCGCGGCGCCGGCGGACGTTTCCAGCTCAAGATCCCGGAGATCAACCTCGCCGTCGCGTTCGCGGTCGCGTACGCGATCGCGCTCATCGTCGTCGGCGCCTGGTGGTGGCAACTCTCGAGCGAGGAGGCCGACCTGACGCAGCGGACCGTGCAGGCGGCCAGCGAGCTCGAACAGCTGAAAGTGCGCGTCGGCCAGGTCGGCAAGGTGCGCGACCAGGTCGCCGACCTCAAGAAGCGGGTCGACGCGATCCAGGAGCTCACGAAGAACCAGGTGCGTCCCGTCGTGCTGTTCGACGCTCTCGCCGATGTCGTACCGCGCGAGCTGTGGCTGACCGGGCTGGAAGAGCGCGGCACGACGCTCAGGATCACGGGCACGGCGTTCTCCGCCACCGCCGTCGCCGACTTCATGGCGAACCTCCGCTCGTCCGGCCGGTTCAAGGAGGTGGACATCGTCCTCTCCCGGCAGGACCTGACGAAGACGCCGCGGCAAGTCACGTTCGAGGTCACCTGCCGCTTCGAGAGCTGACATGGAGCTGCCTCCCTTCTTCGATCCGATCGTCGACCTCGACCGCAAGTACAAGCTGGTCATCGGCATCGTCGGGCTCATCGTGGTCGTCGCGGTGCCGTGGTATTTCGCCATCGCGCCGGCGCAGGAGCGCGTCGCCAAGCTCGACGCCCAGCTCCAGCAGACCCAGGCTGAGATCGCGCAGCAGCGCGCGATCCTGGCGCAGCTCGAGACGTTCAAGCGGCAGCTCGCCGAGCTCGAGAAGCAGCTCTCCGGGCTGACGCAGAAGCTCCCCACGGAGCGCGAGATGCCGCCGCTCTACCGGACGCTCTCCGATTCCGCCTTCCAGACCGGGCTGGCCGTCATGCTGTTCCAGCCTCGCGAGGCACGCGTCCGTGACTACTACGCCGAGATTCCGATCACGCTGACGGCCGAGGGCGGCTATCACGACCTGGCGCAGTTTCTCGATCGACTGGCCGGCCTGCCGCGCGTGGTCACCGTGGGCAACTGGAAGCTGACCGGGCTCGGCCGGGCCAAGTCGCCGATGCGCGCCGACCTGACGCTCGCGACGTACCAGTACCGGCCCGTCGGGTCGCCGCCGGCGCCGAAGCCGGGAGCGAAGAAATGACGCCGTCGCGGATCCTCGTCGGCGTCGTGAGCATCGCGGCGGTGGTGGCCGCATGTGGCGGCGCGCCGCCGCCACCGCCGCCGCCCGCTCCCCCCGCGCCCGCTGCCGCAGCACCACCCGCAGCCCCGGCACCCGCGGCGTCAACCGTGACGAAGGACACGGCCGCCACCGCGAAGGCGGCCGCGGACGTGCTGGCGCCGAGCCGCCTGCGCTACGAAATCAAGGGCCGGCGTGATCCGTTCCAGAACCTCGAGGTCGCGGTGAAGGAGCGGGAGACGGCGCCGGCGGCGTCCGTGGTGACGTCGTCGAAGCTGACCGGAATCGTGCGGAGCGCCAGCACACGGCTGGCGCTCGTGGAGACGGCTCAGGGCATGGGGTACATCCTCAAGCCCGGAGACACGCTCGGCGAGGGACGTGTGGTCGAGATCGGAACGGAGGAGATCGTCTTCTCCGTCCCACCCAAGCCGGGCTCAACGACCAACCGCGTGGTGCTCAAGATCGTGAAGGACTGAATGAGCCAGCCAGGACACGGGAGATTGCTCGGCTTCGCCCGACGTTTGTTGCTGGTGACCCTGATTCCGGCCGTGGCGGCGGCCGGAGAAGTGGGCGTCCCCACCGCCGGCACCCGCCTCGACGACGTGGTGGTCGTCACACGACCTGACGCGACGACGATCCGTCTCGAGACGTCGAGTCACCCGCGCTACCAGGTCGAGCTCATCGACGGCCCGGCGCGGCTGATCCTCGACCTCGAGGACACGACGTTCGCCTGGAAGTCCGGACCGCTGGACATCGACCGCGCACCGCTCAAGCAGGTCCGCGGCAGCCAGTTCCGGAAGGGCATCGCGCGCGTCGTGGTCGAGTTCACCCGCCGGGCTCCGTACACCATCGACGAGAACGCTCAGGGCCTCGTGATCGCCGTGCCGAACGTGTCGGGACGCGACGAGCGGGCCCCCGTCCCGACGTCGCGGCCGCGGTTGCGTGACCTGGTCGACGCGGCACCGGCCGCGCCCGTCCTGGTCCTCCCGGCCCAGTCGCGCGAACTGCCCACGCTGGTCCGGGTCCCGGCCGGTCAGTGGACCGACATGCAGCCCACCGTCGTTCCGCGTGGTCCCATCGTCGTCGGGCAGGCGGCGCAGGCGCCTCAGGCGCCCCCGCGGCCGGCGGCGCCGCCCGCCCCGCCGGCCGGCGGCAACGGCCGCCTCATCTCGCTCGATTTCAAGGACGCCGACGTCGTGAACCTGCTCCGCATCCTCGCCGCGGAGAGCGGCAAGAACATCGTCATCGCGGACGACGTCAAGGGGAAGATGTCCATCACCCTGAAGAACGTCCCGTGGGAGCAGGCGCTCGACATCATCCTGGAGTCCCGCGGGCTGGAGAAGCTCGAGAAGGGCAACGTCATCAGGATCGTGACGCGGGACCAGCTGGCGCGTGACCGCGAGGCCATCGCCAAGATCGAGGAAGCGCGCGCCAAGGCCGAGTCGGCGAAGGCCCAGGCCGAGGCCGAGATCCGAACGAAGGTCGCGGAAGCCGCGCTGAAGGAGCAGCAGGCGCAACAGGCCAAGCTCGTGGCCGAGGCGGCCATCCGGGAACAGGAAGCGCGGGGCCCGCTCGTCGAGGAGACCATCCGTCTCGCGTACGCCGATCCGGACGACATCGCGAAGACGCTCATCGGCCTGCTCGGCATCCCGGAGGGCGGGGCACCGGCCGAGCCGAGCGCCGCGGTCGTGCCCCCGGCCGGACCGCCGTTCTCGTCGCTCTATGGCGCCCAGGCGGCCCCGGGGCCGCCGCCGACGCCGTCCGCCGACGTGCTGGCGAAGGGCATCACGATCAAGGCCCACAAGCCGACGAACTCGATCTTCATCCGTCACTACCGCGCCGATGTCGAGCGCATCAAGAAGCTCGTCCGCGAGACGCTCGACGTCCAGCTCCCGCAGATCAAGATCGAGGCGCGGCTCAACGAGCTGACCCGCACGGATCTCTTCGAGATCGGCGTGCAGTGGGGCGGCGCCGGCTTCCGGCGTGACGGCTCGAACGTGCTCGTCACGCGCGGCGTGCAGACGGTCCAGAACGGCTTCCAGGTCGCCGGTGTGCCGTTCAACGCGTCGGAGGTCAACCCGGCCGCGAACGCCCTGGTCGGGCCAGGCGGTGCCTTGCCGCTGCCGACGATCCTGCCGGCGCTCGAGCCCGGCGCGAACCCGCTGCCGTTCGCCGGCAACGTCGTCAACATCCCGCCGTCCTCGTCGGTCGCGGGCATCGGCTTCGGCATCATCGGCACCCGTTTCAGCCTGAACCTGGCCCTCCAGGCGCTCGAGTCCCAGGGCAAGACGCGGTCGCTCTCGCGTCCCGAGATCGTCACCGTCGAGAATGCCAAGGCGTCGATTGCGCTCGGCACCGAGATCCCGTTCGCCACGGTGAGCTCCGCGGGCACCCAGATCCAGTTCAAGGAAGCCGCGCTGCGACTGGAGGTCACGCCGACGGTCATCCGGGAGCCGGGCGTGACGAAGGTCAAGATGAAGGTGATCGTCGAGAACAACGAGCCGGGGACCCCGGTCCCGGTCGGCACCGGAGGCACCGCGCTCCCGATCACGAAGCGGCGAGCGGAGACCGAGGTGGTCGTCCGCGAGGGCGAATGGCTCGTGCTCGGCGGCGTCCATCAGCGCTCCGACGTCGAGACCATCCGCAAGGTTCCGCTCTTCGGCGACATCCCGATCCTCGGCTGGCTCTTCAAGGCCAAGGCACGCCGGATCGACCCGGACCGCGAGCTGGTCATCTTCATCACCCCGACCGTGCTGAAGGATCCCCCGCGCGGGACCGGCCCCACGTCGCCTCCCGTTCGCTGAGAGTTCGCGCAACAACCGACCACCGCGGTGGACGGCGGCCCCGGCCGCGACAGTGGTAAGCTGACCCGTATCCCATGCGCGAGACCTTCCGATTCCTCGTGGCTGGCGAATCCCACGGCGAGGCCCTGGGGCCTCCGTCGAGAGCCTGAAAGAGTGGTCGTGCCGGCTGCCAGGCCGGCGGGACGGCGCGGATGCTGATCCCGGTCGACCTCGGATCTCGCTCGTACACGATTGCCGTCGAGTGCGGCGCGCTCGCGATGGTCGGCGATCACCTCCGCCCCCTCGGCCTCGGAGGCAAGGCGGTGCTGGTCAGCGACGCCGCCATCCGCCGGCTCTACGGCACCCGCGTGGCGGAGAGCCTCACGACGGCCGGATTCAGCGTCACCGAGCTCGACGTGCCGGAGGGCGAGCCGGCGAAGTCGCTCGCCGTCGCCGAGCGCTGCTGGGACGCCCTGCTCTCGGCGGGGATCGACCGCACGTCGACGGTGCTCGCCCTCGGTGGAGGTGCCGTCGGCGACCTCGCCGGGTTCGTCGCCGCCACCTACATGCGAGGGGTGAACTTCGTGCAGCTGCCGACGACCGTGCTCGCGCAGGTGGACGCGTCCATCGGCGGGAAGACCGCGATCGACCATCCCCGCGCGAAGAACCTGATCGGCAGCTTCCACCAGCCGCGGCTCGTCGTCGTCGACCCGGCGACCATCGGTTCGCTGCCCGAACGTGAGTATCGCTCGGGGCTCGCCGAGATGGTGAAGCATGGCTGCGTGCTCGACGCCGGCTACTTCGACGACATGGAGCGGTCCGCCGCAGCGTTGCTGGGTCGTGACCTCGGACACGTCGAGCGACTCATCGCCGGCTCGTGCCGGCTCAAGGCCCGCGTGGTGGAGCAGGACGAGCGCGACGCCGAGCTCCGGAACGTGCTGAACTACGGCCACACGATCGGCCACGCGCTCGAGGCGGCGTCGGAGTATCAGCGGTGGACGCACGGCGAAGCGGTCGCGCTCGGCATCGTGGCGGAGGCGCGGCTCGCGCACCGGCTCGGCGAGGCGACGGCAGACACGGTCGCCAGGCAGCGCGCGCTGCTCGAGGCGCTCGGCCTCCCAACCCGGATCGAGGGCGTCGATCCTGCGGTCGTGCTCGCGGCGATCAAGCGCGACAAGAAGGCCCGCGACGGACGGATCCCGTTCGTGCTGGCGCCGGAGATCGGCCGGTTCCGGCTCGTGACCGACGTCAAGGACGACGACGTGCTGGCGGCGCTCGGAGCGTGAGCCGTGTGGGAGGCCCTCCAGTTCGCCGCGGCAGATCGAGGAGCCCCGGGTCCCGGACACTACCGAGCGCCGGAAGGCGTGGAGCGCAGGGCAGGCCCTCCAGCTCGCCCCGGCAGATCGAGGAGCGCCCCGGGTCCCGGACACTACCGAGCGCCGGGGGCTGGAGCGCAGCGCAGGCCCTCCAGTTCGCCCCGGCAGATCGAGGAGCGCCCCGGGTCCCCCGGGGCGCTGCCGAGCGCGGGGGGGTATGGGGGGCCATTTCGGGGCCCCCCATGCAATTGACAACAGAAACCGCGGGTCCGTATAACAGACGCGCCGTGCCGTCCGACGATCTCGCCGCCCAGATCCGACGTGCCGAGGAGCGCATCGCGCGCGATCCCAAGTCCCTGGCGTTCGCGCAGCTCGCCGACCTGTACCGCAAGGCGGGACGCACGGCCGACGCGATCGCCGCGTGCCGCCAGGGACTCGCGCGCTATCCGCAGTACGCGACCGCCCGCCTGATTCTCGCGAAGGCGCTCGCCGCTGACGGCGCGGTCGCCGAGGCCCTGTCCGAGGTCGAGACGATCCTCGCGGCGACTCCGGCCGAGGCCGGCGCGCACCGGCTCGCCGCCGATCTCGAGCGCCAGCGCGGGCGCATCGACGCGGCGGCACGGCACCTCGAGGCGGTCGTCAAGGTGGACCCCGGGGATCGGGACGCCCGCTCGCTCCTCGGGCTGCTGCGCGCCGACCCGGCGGCCTCGGACGCGAGCGCGCTCCTGCGCGTGCTCCGCGACGACACGTTCGTCACCGCCAGCTTCGGCGCCGTGTGCCTCGACCAGGGAGCCACGGAGGAAGCCGCGGTGCTCTTCACCCGCCTCTTGAGAACCGACCCGGAGCACCGCGGCGCACGCGAAGGGCTCGAGGCAGCCATGCGTGGCCGCTCTCGACGGAAAGGCTGAATACCGGATGCAGGTCTCGACCGCCGAATTCCGCAAGGGGCTCCGCATCGTCTTCGACGGCGAGCCGTACAACATCGTCGACTTCCAGCACGTGAAGCCCGGCAAGGGCGGCGCGTTCGTCCGCACCAAGCTCAAGCACATGAAGAGCGGGCGCGTGATCGACAACACGTTCCGGTCGGGCGAGAAGGTGGGGCTCGTCGAGTTCGAGGAAAAGCACATGCAGTTCCTCTATCGCGACGACCGCTACAACTTCATGGACACGGAGACGTACGAGCAGGTCTCGCTCTCCGAGAACGAGGTCGGCGACGCCCGCTTCTATCTCAAGGAGGACACCGAGGTCGAGGTGCTGTACATCGCCGGCTCGCCCACGAGCGTCGAGCTGCCGAACTTCGTCGAGCTCTCGATCGTCCGCACTGATCCGGGCGTGCGCGGCGACACCGCGCAGGGCGGCTCGAAGCCCGCGACGCTCGAGACCGGGGCTGTCGTGCAGGTGCCGCTCTTCCTGAGCGAGGGCGACGTCGTCAAGGTCGACACGCGCACGGGCGAGTATCTGGGCCGCGTCGCGGCCGCGGGATGATGGCGAGACCGCACCGTCGCCGGTCCTCGACGAGGGCGACGCGGGCGCCGGGCGCTCAGCGCGCGGGCACGGGCGGTGAGACGGACGTCGTGGATCTCGCCCGCCGGCTCGGCGCCGTCATCGCCGAGCTCGCCCTGTGCGAGGTCGAGATCGAGCACGGCGATCTCCGCATTCGCGTGCAGCGCGCGCCCCTCGGCTTTGCAGCCGACGTCTCAGCTCCCGGCAGCCCGCCGGCGCCCGTCGGTGCATCATCACTCCCGGCTGGAGAAGCTGGCGCCGGCGCCCTCGTCACGGTCGAGGCGCCGATGGTCGGCACCTTCTACCGTGCGTCGTCGCCCACCGCCGACCCGTACGTGCGCGAGGGCGACCTCGTGAAGCACGGCCAGATCCTCTGCATCATCGAAGCGATGAAGCTGATGAACGAGATCGAGTCGAAGGTGAGCGGCCGCATCGTGAAGATCCTGGTCGAGAACGGGCAACCCGTCGAGTACGGCCAGCCGCTCTTCCTCATCGATCCACGGTAATGGGGGGCCCCGATATGGCCCCCCATACCCCCCATCGCTCGGAAGCGCCCCGGGACACCCGGGGCGCTCCTCGATCACCGGCCCCGTCCTCGGGGGCCCCGATATGGCCGAGCGTTCATGATGGGGGCCCCGACATGGCCCCCGACCATCGCACGAAGGGGGCTGACGCCCCCCTCGGGCTCCCCCGGCCCCGACGCTCGGCAGCGCCCCGGGAAGCCCGGGGCGCTCCTCGATGACCGGCCGCGTCCCCGGAGGCGCCGAGCACTTGGCTCCTGACGTGCCGCGCCGCTCGAGCCGCCGGCTCGTCTGGTCGCTGGTGGCCCTGGCCCTCGGTGTCGCAGGCTTCCTCATCGCCGAGGGCGCACGCCCCGCGCCAGGGACATCGCCGGTGCCGGCGCGTGTCGCCGTGCCCGGGCGCTCACCGGCTGAGAGCTCGAGCAACAATGGACCGCCGCAGCGGTCGATTGTTACTCGAACCGACGCGATGACCCGCGAAGGGCTCGCGCTCCACGCGGGGGAGGAGTTCGCGGCGACCTGCGACCGGTTGACCGAAGCCGCGCACGACGAGCCGAGCCCCTCGCGCCGGGAAGACGTCGGCTGGTGCTTCGAGAGCTGGGGATGGCAGGCCCTCCGGGAAGGACGTGCCGAGGAGGCGATGGCGCTGTTCCAGCACGGATTGCGCGAGCTCCCCGCCTCGCCCGGCCTGCTGCGCGGGCTGGGCCTGTCCGCGGTGCACGCGGGCCGCGTCGACGAGGCCCTGGCCCCGCTCGAACAGGTCGCGCGTGCCGGCAGCGACGCGGAGGTCCGTCTTCTCCTCGCCCACCTCTGGGACCGGCAGGACGACGCCGGCCGCGCGAGGGCTCACGTACGTGCGGCGCTCGCGCGCGATCCCGGGCATGACAGGGCGCGGCGCCTCCTCGCGAAGCTCGACCGCGAGGCGCGCGTCGAAACCGCGTTCGTGCGGATCGACCGCCCGCACTTCGTCGTGAAGGCGCCGCCGGACATGGACCCGGCCCTTCGTGAGCGCGTCCTGCGGCAGCTCGACGCCGCCCGCGAGCACGTGGGCCGCACGCTCGGGCACGTCCTGCCCGACCGCGCGACCGTCGTGCTGTACGGCGCCGGCGAGTGGGAGCGCGTGACGGGGCTGCACGGCTGGGCCAACGGCGCGTTCGACGGCAAGATCCGCCTGCCGCTCGCGACCGCGCTGCCACCGGCAGGCGAGCTCACGCGGCTCATCGTCCACGAGTACGCGCACGCGGTCATCCACCAGCGTTCGCACGGCCGGGCTCCGCGCTGGCTTCAGGAGGGGCTCGCGCAGGTGCTCGAGGGCTCGACGGCGGACCCGATGCTCCGCGTGCCGGCGCAGCCGACTCTCGCGGGGATCGAGGCGCTCATCACCGACGCGGATCCGGCGCGCGCCCGGACCGGATACGACCTGGCGTTGTGGGTCGTCACGGACCTCGTCGATCGCGGCGGCATGGACGCGATGAGCGCGCTGCTGCTCCGGCTGCGGGACGGTGAGCCGCTCGGCGAGGCGATGGGCCGGGTCTGGGGGCTGCGGGCGTCGGAGCTGGAGCACCACTGGCGCCGCCTCCTGGGTGGGTAGCCGCCGGATGTTCCACAAGATCCTGATCGCGAACCGCGGCGAGATCGCGCTCCGCATCATCCGCACGTGCCGGGAGCTCGGCATCCGCACGGTCGTGGCGCACTCGAAGGCCGACGCCCACTCGCTGCCGGTGCGGCTGGCGGACGAGTCGATCTGCATCGGGCCGGACGATCCGCGCGGCAGCTATCTCAACGTGCCCGCGATCGTGTCGGCCGCCGCCATCACCGACAGCGAGGCGATCCACCCCGGCTACGGTTTCCTCGCGGAGAACGCCGCGTTCGCCGACATCTGCCGCGCCTGCTCCATCACGTTCATCGGCCCGTCGCCCGAGGCGATCCGACTCATGGGCGACAAGGCCCAGGCCCGCCAGATCGCGAAGCAGGCCGGCGTCCCGATCGTGCCCGGCAGCGAGCGCCCGTTGCGTGACGGTGACGAAGCGGTCGAGGTCGCGGACCGCGTGGGCTATCCGGTGATGCTCAAGGCGGCCGCCGGCGGCGGTGGCCGCGGCATGCGCATCGGGCGCGACCGGGAGGCGTTGCCGAACGCGTTCGCGGCGTGCCAGTCGGAGGCTGGCGCCGCGTTCGGCTCGACGGAGATCTACTGCGAGAAGCTCGTGGAAGGGGCGCGGCACATCGAGGTGCAGGTCCTCGGCGACAGGAGCGGCATGCGCGTGCACCTCGGCGAGCGCGACTGCTCGGTGCAGCGGCGGCACCAGAAGCTGCTCGAGGAGTCCCCGGCGCCGAGACTGCGGCCCGAGACGCGCGCCGCGCTCCACCGCGCGGCGCTGCAGGTGGCGGCGGCCGTCAACTACGTCAGCGCGGGGACCGTGGAGTTCCTCGTCGATCCCGAGCAGCGCTTCTACTTCATCGAGACGAACACGCGCATCCAGGTCGAGCACCCGGTGACCGAGATGCTGACGGGCATCGACCTCGTCCGCGAGCAGATCCGCGTCGCGGCCGGCGAGCCGCTGGGCTACCGGCAAGACGCGATCGCGCTCACCGGACACGCCATCGAGTGCCGCATCAATGCCGAGGACCCCGAGACGTTCACGCCGAGCGCCGGCCGCGTGACGGCGTGGATCCCGCCGGGCGGCTTCGGCGTCCGGGTCGACAGCCACCTGATGGCCGGGTACAGCGTGCCGCCGTTCTACGACTCACTCCTCGCCAAGGTGATCGTCCACGGGCGTGACCGCGCCGAGGCGATCGAGCGCATGCGGCGGGCGCTCTCGGAGACGGTCGTGGACGGTGTGAAGACCACGATCCCGTTCCACCTCAAGGTCCTCGGCGATCCGGAGTTCATCGCCGGCCGGTTCGGCAGCGCCGACGGCGCGCGGCGGCTGTGACGGCGTTCGATCCGGCGCTCTACGTGGTGCTCGACCGCACGGCGTGCCGCGGGCGCGACCTCGTCGACGTCCTCGACGCCGTCATCGCCGGTGGCTGCCGCATGGTCCAGCTCCGGGAGAAGGTCCTCCCGTCCGGCGTGCTTCTCCCGGCGGCCGAGCAGCTGCGCGAGCGTTGCCGCGCGGCCGGGGTGACGTTCATCGTCAACGACCGCGTCGATCTCGCGCTCGCCGTGGAGGCAGACGGCGTCCACCTGGGGCAGGACGACCTGCCGCCGCGGGCGGCGCGGCCGCTCCTGCGCCGCGGCATGATCCTCGGCCGGAGCACGCACAGCGTGGCCCAGGCGCGGGCGGCCCAGGGCGACGGCGCCGACTACGTCGCCGTCGGCTCGATGTTCCCGACCGTGACGAAGCCCGATTCCCAGCTCGTCGGGCCCGAGCTGATCCGCGCCCTCCGGCCGGAGATCCGGGTCCCCCTGGTCGGGATCGGGGGCATCACCGCCGACAACGTCGCCGAGGTGATCCGCGCCGGCGCCGACGGCGTCGCCGTCATCTCGGCGGTCTGCGGCGCCGACGATCCGACCGCCGCCGCGCGCCGGTTCATCGACGCCATCCGCGGCGCACGCGCGTGAGGGACCGGCCGCGCGGCTTGACCGACCGGCGCCGCCCGCTATAATGCGGGACCATATCCCGGCTCGCGCGAGTGCGACGTTCACCGAATCGCGTTCCCGATGGCCGCCTCTGCCAGCGTGCCGCGCCCACCCGTCTTCTGGAAGGCGAACGGGAACGGAAGCGAACGGCGCTCGGGGCGAGTTGTCCATCGTGGGACGCCGCAAGACACAAGGAGGCGGAGCGATGAGACGCCTGCAGAGCTCGCTGATCTTGATGACGGCCCTGTTCGCGCTGGTCGTCTGGGCGTTCGCGCCCACGACAGCCGCCGGCCAGGCAACGGGCATGGTGAAGATCGCGAAGGCCCAGCCCATCACGATCGCGTACTGGCTCGTCGTCGCCGGACCCGACGCCAGCCTCGGCATCGACATCCGTCGCGGGATCGAGCTCGCGATCGCGGACAAGGGCAAGGTCGCCGGGCATCCGATCAGGCTGATCGGCGAAGACTCCGGCTGCAACGCCGAGGGGGGCGTGACCGCCGCGACGAAGCTCGCTGCGAACCCGGCGATCGTCGCGGCGATCGGCTCGAGTTGCTCCAGCGAGGCAGTGCCGGGCGCCCCGATCCTCTGGAAGGCGGGGATCGTGACCGTCTCTCCCTCCAACACGGCGCCCTCGCTCACGGCTCCCGACCGCGGTCCCGGCTTCGACGGATACCTGCGCACCGCGCACAACGACAAGGTGCAGGGGCGCGTCGCGGCCGAGTTCGCGCGCAAGGCGCTCAAGATCGAGCGGGCCGCCACGATCCACGACGGCAGCCCGTACGCCGAAGGGCTGGCGAACGTGTTCGCCGAGACGCTCAAGAAGATGGGCGGAACGATCACGTCGCAGGAGGCGATCGCCCCGACCGACACGGACATGCGTCCCGTCCTGACGAAGATCGCCGCGGGAAAGCCGCAGGTGATCTACTACCCGATCTTCACGGCCGCCGGAGGGCACGTGACCCGGCAGGCCAAGGAAGTGCCGGGGCTCGCGCAAGCCAAGCTCATGGGTGCTGATGGGATGTTTTCAGCCGACTTCCTGCGGGCCGCCGGCGCGGCCGCGGTGGGCATGTACCACTCGAGCCCCGACCTCTCGGCCGAGGCGCTCGGCCCGCGGTACAAGGAGTTCCTGGGCAAGCACCAGAAGAAGTACGGGGAGAAGCCGCTGTCGGCGTTCCACGCTCACGGTTACGACGCGGCGATGATCATCTTTGCCGCGATCGAGAAGGTCGCCAAGACGGACGGGACGGGCATCCAGATCGGGCGGAAGGCGCTCCGGGACGCGCTCTTCGCGACCAAGGGCCACAAGGGCCTGACCGGCACGATCACCTGCGACAAGCACGGCGACTGCGCGGACCCGAAGATCGCCGTCTACCAGACGGAGTCGGCCGACGCGAGCAAGTGGGATCCCGGGAAGAACCCGCGCAAGATCTATCCGTAGGTCGGCACTGCTCGGACGCGAGCGGGGGATGAGCCGCGGGACAGCCCGGGGCTCGTCCCCCTTTTCTTGCAGGTAGCCCGTGCGCGGGGGCTGGCCCGACAAGCTGTCGCCGGTCGACGCGGTCCTCTGGGGCTTCCGTCTGGTCGTGCTCGTGCTCGTCGTCTGGGGCACGATCGGCACGGTCCTCGCCGCGAAGTACTCCGGCGAGGTGTGGCTCGACTTCCTCGTCTTCGGCCTGTCTCAGGGAAGCATCTACGCGCTGATCGCGCTCGGATACACCATGGTCTACGGCATCCTCCGCATGATCAACTTCGCGCACGGCGAGGTGTTCATGGCGGGCGCGTACACGGCGTACTTCGTGGCCGACGCGCTGGCCAGGTCCGGGCATCTCGATCGCTATCCGCTCCCGAGCCTGCTGCTGGTCCTCGCCGTGTCGATGACGACCTCGACCCTGGTCGGCGTGCTTCTCGAGCGCGTCGCGTACCGGCCGCTGCGCCACGCGCCGCGCCTGGTCCCGCTCATCGCCGCCATCGGCGCGTCGTTCTTCCTCCAGTACGCGTTCCGCGGGCTCTACGGCTCCGGCTTCAAGGCCTATCCGGAACCGGACATTCTCAAGGGAGTCTGGACGTTCGCCGGCGTCAGGATCCTGAAGACGCAGGCGGTGGTGCTGGTGGCCGCCGTGATCATGATGCTCGGCCTCTACGCCTTCGTCATGAAGACCAAGACCGGGACGGCCATGCGCGCGGTCGCCGAGGATCTGGAGGCGGCCGCGTTGATGGGAATCAACGTCGACCGCATCATCGTGACGACGTTCGCGGTCGGCGCCGCCATGGCGGGGGCGGCCGGCCTCCTGTACGCGCTCGTCTTCAAGCAGGTCCATTTCTTCATGGGCTTCGTGCCCGGCATCAAGGCCTTCACGGCCGCGGTGCTCGGCGGGATCGGCAACATTCCCGGCGCGATGCTGGGCGGCCTGTTCCTCGGGCTCGTGGAGTCGGTCGGGCCGATCCTCTTCCTCGACGGGCTCGGGATCGTCGCGCCGTACCAGCTCAAGGACGTGATCGCCTTCACGATGCTGGTCATGGTCCTGATCTTCCGGCCCTCGGGGCTCCTCGGCGAGCGCCTTGCCGTCAAGAAGGCGTAGCGGCCGCCGCGGCACCCGACGATGAGCACGGGCCCACGCCGGTGGACCGAGGCGCTGCGCTCCGGACTGATCTGGGGCGCGGTCGCGGTCTTCCTCGCGCTCGCGGGCATGGTCGAAGCGCTGGCGGGACGCCAGGTCGTTGCGGGACTGCCGTCACTGGGCGTCTTGCTGCCTCCCCTCTCCGCGCTCGCTGCCGGCTGCCACGCGGCTCGTCGAGCCGCGGGCACGGCGGCGGCCCTCGTTCATGGGGTCGTCGCCGGCACGACGACGGGGACGCTCGTGGCCGCGCTGGTCCTGACCGGCTCGCTCCTCGACCTCCGTCGCGTCTTCGTCAACGCCTCTCCGGCGCTCTTCCGGTTGCTCTTGTTCGATCGCGATCTCGAGGGCGCCTGGACGCCGGTCGCGGCCGCCGCCGTCGCGGGCGTCGCGGGGGCGGTGGGAACGTTGTTGCCTCCCCGTTTCACCCGGGCCGTGGTCACGGGCCTCGCCTGGGTTCTCGCGCTCGGGCTGTTCCAGGAACTGGTGCAACTCCTCCTCGTCGACGGGACCGTCCGGACGGCGATCAGGGATGTCCTCTATACCACCGAGGCGCTGTCCCCCGGCGGCTCGGCGCTCGTCTTCATCGTCGCCGCGGCCGGCACCTGGGCCTGGGCGACCCATCGCAGCCGGCTGCACCAGTGGGCCGCGGAGCTCCCGCCCCGTCCAGCCCGGCTGCTCCGCGGTCTGGGCTTCGTAGCCATCGCGGCCGCGATGCTCGCGCTGCCCCTGGTGGCTGGACCATTTCTCTCCCACGTGCTCGTCCTCGTCGGTCTCTACGTTCTGATGGGGCTCGGGCTGAACCTCGAGGTCGGCTTCGCCGGACTCCTGGACCTCGGCTTCGTCGCCTTCTTCGCCATCGGCGCCTATACGGTCGGGCTGCTGACGAGCGCGGGAGGCCTCGCCGTCACCCACCTCTCGTTCTGGGCTGCCGTGCCGGTCGCCGTGGCCGTCTCGCTGATCGCCGGTGTCGTCCTCGGCCTGCCGGTCCTGCGGATCCGCGGAGACTACCTGGCCATCGCCACCCTCGGCTTCGGCGAGATCATCCGGATCCTCGTGCTCTCCGACTTCTTGCGGCCCTGGCTCGGCGGCTCGCAGGGGGTGTTGTCGATTCCCAAGCCGGAGATCTTCGGTCTCGAGCTGGCCGGCCCGCAGCACCTCTTCTACCTGACACTGGCCGCCAGCGCGCTCGTCGCGTTGGTGGCCGCTCGACTGCGCGACTCACGCCTCGGGCGGGCGTGGATGGCCCTCCGAGAGGACGAAGACGTCGCCGAGGCGATGGGCATCAACCTGGTCAACATCAAGCTCCTCGCGTACGGCCTCGGCGCGGCCTTCGCCGGCGTCAGCGGAGCCCTCTTCGCGGTGCTGGTCGGCTCGGTGTTCCCTCACAGCTTCCAGCTGCTGATCTCCATCAACGTGCTCGCGCTCATCATCGTCGGCGGGATGGGCAGCATGCCGGGAGTCGTCGTGGGCGCCCTGTTCCTGGTCGGGCTGCCGGAGCTGCTCCGCGAGTTCTCCGACTTCCGGTTCCTGATCTACGGCGCCGCCCTGGTGATCATGATGCAGCTCAGGCCCGAAGGCCTGTGGCCGGCGGCGGCGGTGAGGCGAGAGCTGCACGCGGGCGAAGAGATGAAGAACGTCCGCGGCCCGGCCGGGTGATGGCGATCCTCACCTCCCGTCGCCTCACGAAGCGGTTCGGCGGCCTCATCGCCGTGAACCGGCTCGACCTCGACCTCGAGACCAAGGCGATCCACAGCGTCATCGGACCGAACGGAGCCGGGAAGACGACCGCCTTCAACCTGATCACGGGCTTCTCCCAGCCGGACGAGGGAGCGATCGTCTTCCGGGACACGCGCATCGACGGGCTCCGGCCCGACCTCATCACCCAGCTCGGCATCGCGCGGACGTACCAGAACATCCGCCTCTTCGCGAACATGACGGCGCTCGAGAACATCCTCGTGGGGATGCACGCCCATCTCCGATCCACCTGGCTGGGAGCCATCCTCGGCAGTCCGGCGACGCGGCGGGAGGAAGCGGAGGCGAACCGGGCAGGGCGCGACCTCCTCCACTTCGTCGGGCTCCGCGGTCGCGGGGACTTCCTCGCCAAGCAGCTGTCCTACGGAGAGCAGCGGCGCCTGGAGATCGCGCGCGCCTGCGCCGCACGGCCCAGCCTCCTGCTGCTCGACGAGCCGACCGCCGGCATGAACCCCCGCGAGACGCTCGAGATGATGGCCTTCATCCGTCGCCTCCGCGACGAGCGGGCGCTCACGATCCTGCTCATCGAGCACCAGATGCGCGTCGTCATGGGCATCTCCGACCGGGTCACCGTGCTCGATTACGGGGAGAAGATCGCCGAGGGGGCCCCCTCCGACGTGCAGCGCGATCCGCGCGTCATCGAGGCCTACCTCGGGCGCGGTCGTGCGGGCCGGAGCACGACCGCGCCCTGATGAACGCATGCTGACCGTCTCGGACCTCCACGTCTACTATGCCGAGATCCACGCGCTGAAGGGGATCTCGCTGGAGGTGGCGAAGGGCGAGATCGTCGCCCTCCTCGGCCCCAATGGAGCGGGGAAGACGACGACCGTGAAGAGCCTCTCAGGCCTCCTCCATCCCCGCGCCGGAGTCATCGAGCTCGAGGGAGAGAGCCTGCTCGGGCTCCCGCCGCACGCGATCGTCACCCGCGGTGTCGCGCACGTGCCCGAAGGGCGCCGGATCTTCAACCGGCTCACGGTGCTCGAGAATCTCGAGATGGGCGCCTACATCCGCTCCGACGCGGGGATCGCGCAGGACCTCCAGCGCGTCTTCGCGCTGTTCCCCCGGCTCGAGGAGCGGCAGACGCAGGTCGCAGGCACGCTGTCGGGCGGCGAGCAGCAGATGCTCGCGATCGGGCGCGCGCTGATGGCGCGGCCGCGCGTGCTCCTGCTCGACGAGCCCTCGATGGGCCTCGCGCCGGTCCTCGTCGAGCAGATCTTCGAGACCATCGTCGACATCAACCGCCAGGGAACGACGATCCTCCTCGTGGAACAGAACGCGGCGATGGCGCTGGACATCGCGCACCGCGGGTACGTGCTCGAGACGGGCATCGTCGTGCTCGCCGGCACCGCCGCCGAGCTCGTGGCGAACGCGGACGTTCGCCGGGCGTACCTCGGTGAATGACGGGCGCGTGAGCTCGCTGCTCGTGCTGTCGCGCACCGACCTCGAGACGCTGCTCTCACCGGTCGACGTCGTCGAGACGCTCGCCGACGCGTTCCGCCGGTACGCCGCCGGCCTCACCACGGTCCCGTCGCGCGGCGTCACGCCGGTCACGGACGACGCCGTGCTGTTCGTCATGCCGGCGGTGGTCCGGCCCGGGCACGAGGCGGACGGCGCCGTCGGCGTCAAGCTCGTCAGCGTCTACCCGGGGAACCGCGCTCGGGGCCATCCGACCATCCAGGCGGCCTACGTGCTGATGGAGGTCGAGACCGGCGCTCCGCTCGCGCTGCTGGAGGGCACGTACGTCACCGCGCTGCGGACGGGAGCGACGTCAGCGCTCGCGGCGCGGTACCTCGCCCGGCCCGATGCGGGACGCATCGCCTGCTTCGGCGCGGGCGTGCAGGCGGCGTTCCAGCTTCGCTGCCTCGCCGCCGTGCTGCCCATCACGCGCGTGGACCTCGTGGCGCGGGACCCCGAGCGCGCGGACCGCTTCGCGCGCCTCACGGCCCACGACCTCGGCGTCCCGGTGACCCTCAGGGCCGACGCCCGGGCCGCCGTCCGTGACGCGGATGTCATCACCTGCGCGACAACGTCAGTCTCGCCCGTGGTCTTCGGATCCGATGTCCGTGCCGGCGCGCACGTGGACGCCGTCGGCGCCTTCCGCCCGGACGCCCGCGAGGTCGACACCGCGCTGGTGCGGCGTGCGCGCGTCGTCGTGGACACCTACGCGGGCGCGGGCGAGGAGGCCGGCGACATCCTGATCCCGTTGCGCGAGGGAGCGATCGACCACGCGCACGTGGCCGCCGAGCTCGCGGAGCTCGTGACCGGCGCGAAGCCGGGACGCCGGTCGCCCGACGAGGTGACGCTGTTCAAGTCGGTCGGCTTCGCGCTCGAAGACCTCGCGACGGCGCGCCTGGCGTACCACCGCGCGCGCCAGCGCGGAATCGGCACGGAGGTGAGCCTGTGAGCGCAGGACGGATCGCGCAGCTCAGCATCTCGCCCGGCGGCGTGCCGAAGCTGCCGGTGCCATCGGCGCATGTGACGGCACTCGGCCTCGCCGGTGACGGCCATCGCGACCGGGAGCACCACGGGGGCCCCGACCGCGCCGTCTGCCTGTTCTCGATGGAGCAGATCGAGGCGCTCCGAGCCGAGGGGCATCGGATCGTCGCGGGCGCGCTCGGCGAGAACGTCACCGTCGCGGGACTCGACTGGAGCCTGGTGCTGCCCGGCACGCGCCTCGGCCTCGGCGACGAGGCGATCGTGGAGGTGACGCGCTACACGAGCCCGTGCGTGAACATCCGCGGCGTCTTCCACGACGGCGACTACTCGCGCGTCAGCCAGAAGCGCCATCCGGGCTGGAGCCGCGTCTACGCGCGAGTCCTGCGCGAGGGCCACGTCGCGACCGGTGATCCGGTCCGCATCGTCCCGGTGGCGTCGTGACACGAACGGCGGACGCCGCCGATCACGGGCTCCCCGGCTCCGGTGAGCGCCGAGCCGTTCCGCCTCGACCGCTTCGCGCGGGCCGCGCCGGCCGGCACGTTCGTCGCCTCGTATCTCGGCTGACCTGGCCCCCCCGGCCCCCCGAGAACATTGACGGGCGGTGAACCGCTCTGCTACGGTGCGGACGTGCAGCGCTCGTCACCGCCGGCGCCAGCGCCATCGGGGCCGGCGCGAAGGTTTCTGTCTCGCGCGCTCGATCCACGGTTCGCCCTCCCGGCCCTGCTCCTCGTCGCCGCGGTCCTGCTGTTCACGGGGCTCGACGACCGCTACCTCTGGGACGACGAGGCCGAGACCGCGCTCCTCGCTCGCCGGATCCAGGCGATCGGGCTGCCGATCGCGCACGACGGCCGCGACCTGATCTCGCAGGGATGCGGCCTGGACGCGGACCGGAATTACCTGTGGGCGTTTCACCCCTGGCTCCCGATGTATCTCACGGCAGGCTCGTTCGCGCTGCTGGGCGAGTCGACCTTCACGGCGCGTCTGCCCTTTGCGCTCCTGGGCTTCGCCTCGGTGCTATCGCTCTACTTCGTCGCGCAGCGCGTGTCAGGCGATCGCCGGGTCGCCCTGCTCGCCTGCGCGTTCCTCACCGCGTCGGTGCCGTTCCTCCTGCACGCGCGGCAGAGCCGCTACTACGCGATCAGCGTCTTCGCCGCGGTCTGGATGCTGCACTGCTTCGTGACCACCATCGAAGGCCGGCGCTCGGGCGTCGTCGGTCTCGTGCTGGCCTCGACGGCGATGTTCCACGCGAACCACGGGCTGTTCCTCGGGACGTTCGGCGCGCTGACCGTCGCGTACATGCTCGTCTTCCGGCCCCCCCTCGCGGCGATCGCGCGGATCGCCGTCGCCGGCGCCGCCACCCTCGCCCTCAACGCGACCTGGCTCGTGATCTATGGCGGCGCGTGGATAGTGTCGTTCGGGGCCGGGCCACCAAAGACGATCGGGTACGTCGCGTGGAAGTACTGGCAGCGCAACGTCGCGCACTTCCAGAGCGTGGACTTCTTCTTCATCGGCTCCGCGATCGTCGCGGTCTTCCTCGTGTGGCTCGCCGTCGAGGGACGCCGCCTCGTCGCCGACTCGCGCGCGCTGCGTCTTCCGCTGTTCCTGACGGTCTTCATGGCGGCGTATGTCATGCACGTGGCCGTGTTCCCATTCACGTTCATCCGGTACCTGCTGGGCCTGCTCCCTGCCGTCGCGATCCTCCAGGCGTGGATCGTGACGACGCTCGGCCGGCGCCGTCCCGTGCTCGGCGCCATCCTGCTGGTGCTGGCCCTCGGCACGGACGTCTTCTACGGGTGGCCGAGCGAGCCGCGCGTCAAGCTGAGACGGGGATTCTGGTCGCCGCTGCTCGCGTACGTCGAAGAGATCGCGACCGACTACGACGGCCCCATCGAGACGATGGTGCGGTACCTGCAGGCGAACGCGCGGGCGGGCGAGACGGTCTACATCACCTACGGCGACCTCCCCCTCCGCTTCTACACGGACCTCGAGGTGCGCGGCGGCAACACGTGCGAGCGCCCGTTCGCCGTGCCGCCGGACTGGATCGTTATCCGGCACTTCTTCCGTTTCAAGACGCCGACGCCCGGCGTCAACGAGGACGCCGTGCGCACGCGCGAGTACGTCGATCGCGAGATTCCCTGGGCGGAGTACGAGCGCATCGAGCTTCCGGTGAGGGACATCGTCTGGGACAGCATCCCCGAGCCGCAGATGCACCACTTCCGGCCACCGCCCGACAATGCCCCGGTCCCGCGGCTCGTCCTCTATCACCGGGTGAAGGGCCGCGCGCCCGCGGGGTGACGGCCGTACGCGCCGCGGTCGGGGCCTGATGCCGCGTGCCCCGCCGGGGCGCCGCGCTCACGCGCCCGGCGCAGCCAGCTCGCGCACCACGCGCGCGGGGACCCCCATCACCAGCGCGCGCGGCGGCACGTCGCGCGTGACGACAGCATTCGCCCCGACGATGGCGTGCTCGCCGATCTCGACGCCCGGCAGCAGGCACGAGCCCTGGCCGACGCGCGCGAACCGCCGCACCACCGGGCCGCGCTCGAGCCAGTCTCCCGTCCCGTGCCCGACACGCCCCATCGTGTTGTCGTTCGCGCTGGTCACCAGCATCCCGATGAACACGTCGTCCTCGATGACCATGTTCCCGGTGAGGTGCGTGTTGTCCATGACCTTGACGCGCTCGCCGATGCGCGTGTTGTAGTTGACCGTCACGCCCATCGCGAGGAGCGAGTAGTTGCCGATCTCGCACCCCTCACGGACGCACGCCGTGTCGCACACCATCGCGTGGTGACCGATCGTGACGCCCATGTAGATCACGGCGTTCGAGCCGATGACGCAGCGGTCGCCGATCTCGACCGGCGCCAGACGGTCGCTCGACACCTGGCGGATCGTCGCGCCGCTCGACATCGGCGGTCGGCCGATGACGGCGCCCGGGAAGATGACGACGTCCCGGCCGAGCCGTACGTTCGGGTAGAGGATCGCGCCGTTGTGCAGCCGCCAGCCGCCCTCGGGCGCTCCCGGTGGCCGCGGCTCGGCCGCCGGTCTTCGGCGCCGGGCTCGCGCGGCAGCGGCGGCGGTCCGCCGGCTCGTCACCGACCGGGACTCCGATCCACGCCGCCTGTCTCTCGCGCTCTTCGCCATCACGTCTTCTTCCCTCCTCGTGGGTGGCCCGCGCCGTCGCGGAGTCACCGCCGGAGCCCGAGCCGGAGGTACACGAGCGGCCGCAGGATGCTCCACCAGTCGGTGACAGGGCGCATCTTCGTGTACCCGAGCTCGCGGCGCGGGTAGACCTTCGTCACCGGCGCCTCGCGGTACCGATAGCCGAGCGTGATCGCCTTGTACAGCAGGTACGGCTCGAGCTCGTACCGCGACAGCCACGGCTGCGTCCAGTCGATCCGCGGATCGCGCAGCACGGTGGTCCGGATGGCCCGGAAGCCGTTCGTGGTGTCGGTGACGCGGCGGCCCGTCACGAGGGAGAACAGCCACGGATGCGCGAAGCGAGTCGCGACCATCCGGTACGCCGGCATGTTGCCGTGGGCGCCGCCCTCGAGGTATCTGGAGCCCTGGACGACGTCCGCCTCGCCGGCCAGGATCGGCGCGAGCAGGCGTGGGATCTCGCGCGGGTCGTCCTTGTCGTTGCCGGCCTGGATCACGATGACGTCGTACCCGCCCTCGAGGCAGAAGGCGAAGACGCGCTTCATCGAGTCGCCGACGCCCCGGTTCGTCGCGTTCCGCAGGACGATGACGTCCGATGGGGTGTCGGCGAGGGCGCCGTCGGTGGACCCGTCGTCCATCACGAGCAGGTCGTACGAGCGGTCGCCGGGGTGGCGCGTGATCGTGCGCTGGATCTTCTCGCCCTCGTTGTACGCGAAGCACGCCACCACGACCTTCACGGCCGCGTGCCCCGGACGGCCGTCACCGCCAGCGGAGCGCGTCGCGAAGCCGGCGGGCGACAGCCGCAACGCGATCCTCACCGATGTACGGGCAGAGGGGGAGCGAAAGCACCTCGCGCGCCAGCCGCTCGGCGGACGGGAAGGATCCGGGCCCCTTCCCGAGCGATCGGTAGGCGTCCTGGAGATGGATCGGGATCGGGTAGTGGACTTGTGCGCCGACGCCCGACGCGCGGAGGCGCGCCACGACCGCGTCCCGTTCCTGCCGGAGCACGCGGACGACCAGCAGGTGGTACGCGTGGCGCGTCGTCCACGGCGCGACGTCGACCATCTCGACCTCGTCGACGAGGTCCGCGAGCCCGTCGCGATAGCGGGCGGCGAGCTTCGCCCGTGTCTCGTTCCAGCCGTCGAGGTGGCCGAGCTTCACGCCGAGCACGGCGGCCTGCAGCGTGTCCAGCCGTGAGTTGTACCCGACCGTCCGGTGGACATACTGCTCGCCCGACCCGAGGTTGCGGAGGACGCGGACCTCCGCCGCCACGCGGTCGTCGCTCGTGACCACGGCCCCGCCGTCGCCGTTGGCGCCGAGGTTCTTGCCCGGATAGAAGCTGAACCCGGCGGCGACGCCGAGCGAGCCGCATGGCCGCCCGCGATACCGGGCACCGTGCGCTTGCGCTGCGTCCTCGACCACGTGGATGCCGCGCGGTGCGGCCCACCGGAGGATCGCGTCCACGTCGGCCGGCTGCCCGTACAGGTGGACGGGGACCACTGCGCGCGTCCGCGGCGTAACCGCCGCCTCTGCGGCCGACGCGTCGATCAGCGCCGTTCCCAGATCGCAGTCCACCAGCACGGGGGTCGCGCCGCAGTACGTGACCGCGAGCGCCGTCGCGATGAACGTGTTCGCCGGCACGATGACCTCGTCGCCCGGTCCGACGCCGAGGGCCCGCAGGGCCAGGTGGAGCGCATCCGTCCCGCTCGCCACGCCGACGACGTGCCGGACGCCGAGGTAGGCGGCGAATGCCTGCTCGAACTCCTGGACGGCCGCGCCGAGGATGAAGTCCGCGCGCGCACAGACTGCGCGCAGCGCCGCCTCGATCCGGGGCGCGAGGTCCGCCTGCTGCCGCTGGAGGTCGACGAGCGGGATCATCGCGGCACCGGGCAGCGACGCCCGTCGCTCACGAGCGACGTCTCGATGGCGTCGAGGCACCGCATGACCCGCAGTCCGGACTCCGCTTCGCTGCGCGTCGGCGTCCCTTCCACCACGCGCTTGACGAACGCCTCCGCCTGGCGCCGCAGCGGTTCCCGCAGTTCGATCTTCGGGATCAGCACGTCGGCGTCGCGAAGCGCGAACTTGAATTCGCCGAAGGAGTCGTAGTAGGGCTCCTCCTTGACGCCCTTGTCGTAGAGGCGGACGGGCTCGCTCGGGTCGACGTCGTTCCAGACGACCATGCGGCGGTCACCGACGAGCGTGAGCCTGCGGGTCTTCTGCGGATCCAGCCAGCTGACGTGCACGTGCGCGAGGATGCCCGAGCCGTACTCGAGCGCGACGAACGCGACGTCCTCGCGCGCCGTACCGAGCACGCGGCTGCCGTTTGCGGCGACCCACGTGGGCAGCTCGCCGAAGAGGTAGTCGAAGATCGCGAGCTCGTGCGTCGCGAGGTCCTGCACGACGTCGACGTCGTACCGGATCGGCCCGAGGTTCGTGCGCGTCGCATAGACGTACTGGATGGCCCCGAACTCGCCCCGGACTGCGTGCTCGCGCACGAATTCGATGCCGCAGTTGTAAACGAAGACGTGGCCGTGCACGAGCGCCCGGTCCGTGGTCCGGGCAAGGTTCACCAGTTCCTCCGCCTCCTCGACGGTCGAGCACATCGGCTTCTCGAGGAGCACGTGCTTGCCCGCCTCGAGGGCGGCCTTCGCGAGCGCATGGTGCGTCCGCGTCGGGGTGGCGATCACGACCGCGTCGACGTCCGGCCGCTCCAGCGCGTGCTCCGCCTCGGAGACGACTTCGAGGTCGCTGGACTGCGCCAGCACCCAGTTCCTGCGGCGCTCATCCGGATCGGCGCCGACGACCACGCGCGACCCCCGGCACTGGTTGAACACGCGGACGTGATTCGGACCCCAGTGGCCCAGACCAATGACGGCAATCCTCAGCTCGTCAGCCATCGCTTGCCTCGTGCGAGCTCGCCATGACGGCGAGGCGTGCAGCATCGGGCGATGGGCCCGGAGAGGACGCGCAGACCCGGTCGGCAATCACCATATCGACCTCGTCAAATGACAGAGCAACCGGATGCGTCATTTTAGCCGATTACGGCGGTTTCCGGGACGGGTTCCATGAGCCGATGAGCCCCTCCGGAGCGATCGTGCGGCGTGATGCGGGGGCGGACTCTGCGGCGCGCCTCGGCATATACTCGTTGCCGGTGCTGTCCCGTCTTTCCACGGCGCTGCGCGCGGGCGCGCGATGGCCTCGCCTCCTGGCATTTCTCTTCGCGGCGGTGCCGCCCGGGCTCGTCGTGCTCGAGATCCTCGGCGCCGGAACGCGGGTCCCGATGGAAGACCACTGGGACATGGTCCCGCTCCTCGACCGCGATGCCGCGGGCACCCTGGCGTTCCGCGACCTCTGGGCGCAGCACAACGAGCACCGTTACCTGCTCCCGTGGCTCGTCATGCTCGGGCTGGCCCGCCTCACGCGGTGGAACATCCTCACGGAGCTCTTGCTCAACGTCGCGGTCTCGCTCCTCGCGCTCGCTCTGCTCGCCGGGCTCGTCCATCGCGCGTGTCGCGAGCGCGCACCGGCGCTCGCACCCTGGCTCGTCCTCGCCGCCTCGCTCATGACCTTCTCCCTCGTCAAGTGGGAGAACTGGCTCTGGGGCCTGTCGCAGCCGGCATTCATGAGCGCCCTGGCCGCGTGCGCCACCGTCTCGGCGCTCGCGTGGCGGGGCCCGACGATCACCGGCGCCGCGCTCTCGACGCTCGCCGCCGCGGCCGGCGCGCTGTCGTTCGCGAACGGGCTGGTGCTCCTTGCGGTCGTCCCGGTCGGGCTCGCGCTCGATCCGCGAGGCCCGTGGCGCCAGCGGAGTCGTCTCGTCGTCGCCACGGTCGTGGCCAGCGGGGCGATCGCGGCCCTCTACCTCGCCGGACTCCGGCATCCCGCGAAACACCCGAGCCCCTGGCTCGTCGCCGGCGACCCGCTCGGGTTCGCCGCGTATGTGCTGACCTATCTGGGCGCGCCTCTCGGATGGCCATCGGCGGCGCGAAGCCTCGCGTGGGGCGCCATTGGCGCGGCCGCGCTCGTCGCTGCCACCGCGTGGCTGTGGTCACGGGTGCCCGCTGCCCGCCCGGCGGTGCTCCCCTTCATGCTGCTGGCCCTCTACGTCGCCGGAAGCGCCTCGATGGTGGGCGTCGGGCGGCTCGGGATGGGCGTCGCGCAGGCCGTGTCGTCGCGCTACACGACGATCTCGTCCCTGCTGTGGGTCAGCGTGGCGGTCGCCGTGGCGCTCGCCGTGGCCGCCGCGCTCGATGCCGGGCGCGCCTCGCGGCGCGTCCTGCTCGCCGTGCTGGCGCCGGTCGTCCTCGTCCTGCTCGCCGCCGCCGCCAGCTACGCATCGGCCTGGAACCGTGCAGGGCGCATGACGCTCGCGCTCGAGACGTCGCACCGGGTGGCTCTCGAATGCGTCCGGTTCTACCGGGTGGCGCCGGACGACTGTCTGCGGATGTCGTATCACGATCCCGGCGTGCTGAGGCAGCGCGCGGAGCGACTCGAAGCTCTCGGGCTCGGGCCCTTCCGTTCTCCGGCACCCCTACCGCTCGGCGCCTACGTGCCGGCGGAACGAGCCACACCCGCGGGAGCGATCACGCATGCGTCGGCGTATCCGGTCGTCGTCCGCTACGTCCTCGGGACGCTCCGAACCTATCGGAGCACCGAGATCGTGCTGGCCGGCTGGGCGATCGATCCGGCCACCGGAGGGCCGCCGCGTGGCGTGCTCGTCGCGACCAGCGGCACCGTGCTCGGCGAGGCGCCGGTCGCCGACGAACGGACAGGCGGCCGGACAGGCGGCCAGCCTCGGTGGTCGTTCCGGTTCGGCGCCTTCCGCCTGCCGCCCGGCGCGCGCGTGCTCGAGGCCTACGCGGTGCTCGATGGACCGCGCATCGTGCCGCTCTTGGGCTCACCCACCCTCGACGCCGTGCCGCGGGACTGACTTCATGGGGGACCTCGACGGGTCCCCCAAGCCCCCCAACACTCGGAAGCGGCCCGGGATACCCGGGCCGCTCCTCGACTCCCGTCGGCGGACTGGAGGGCAGGCATAGCGCTGCGGCGCTCCTCGAGCACCCGAGTCGTTCACGGGCTCGGGCGCTTCCGCGCGCAGACCATCGTCATGCCCGGGCCCGGACCGAGCGGCAGCCGTTCCGCGAACGCCGCGAGCAGCGCCGGCGGGAGCAGCAGACCGGCCGCGAAGCGCCGCACGAGCGGTGCCAGCGTGGCTCCGCGTCCGTACGCCTGCGGCGTCGCCGCGCCGGGAAGCAGGGACATCACGATCACGCCGGCGTTGTCGAGGAGCGGCATCGCGCCCCATCGCACGTCGGTGAACCCGGCAGCGGCCAGCATCCGCACGAGTCCCGCGCGCGACGGCAGGGTGATGTGCCGGGGCGCCTCGGTCACCTGCGACCAGCGTGCGCCGAACAGCCTGGACTGCAGGCTGTCGATCACGGGAACCGCAGCGACCAGCCAGCCGCCCGGAGCCAGGAGCGCACAGGCGCTGCGGACCAGCTCGACGGGATCGGGGACGTGCTCCAGCACGTAGAACATCAGCACGAGGTCGTAGCGCGCGTCGAGCGACGCCGCCGTCGCGAGGTCGCCCTCGGTGACGGCGAGCCCGAGACGCTCGCGGGCGTACGCGACGTCCTCGCGCGAGATGTCCAGGCCGCGGCCCTCGAAGCCCGCCTCCACGAGCAGCCGCAGGAAGAGCCCGCTCCCGGACCCGACCTCCAGGGCGCGGCCGGCCCCGAGCCCGGTGAGTCGGCGGATCGTCCGGAGCCGGCCGTGGTACTGCGGTCGATAGAACAGGCGCCACTCGATCGCGCGGAGCAGACGCCGGATCGCCGGCTCGCTCGTGTCGGCCGCGCGGAAGGTGTACTCGCGGGGATAGAGCGTGGCGATGCTCTCGGCGGCAGGAACGGGATCGAGGCTGAGCGATCCGCACGCGTTGCAGCCGAGAAACCGGAACTCGCCGGGCACCACGCCGAAGTGATCGCGAACGGCCGTGTACCGCTCCTCCAGCGAGCCCGAGCCACAGATCAGGCAGCGCACGGCCCGGCTACGCGAGCTCCTTCCTGAGCTGCTGCGCGCGCGCGATGCCGCGCTCGAGGCACACGTCCATGTTGATGTACTCGAACTCGGCGACCCGGCCGCACAGCACGATGCCCTGCGCCTCGAACCAGGCCTTGGCGCGCGCGACGTTCAGCCGGTAGCCGGAGTCCTGGACGACGTACCCGTACGCGCTGCGCACCACCCGCGCGTAACAGAGCCGCGAGCGCCGGAGGAGGCCGATCGCCTCGAGGCTCGTCGCGACGTCGTCGACCAGGGCAGCGTCCGCCATCTCCCACGTTCCGTCACCGGCGTTCGTGGTGATCTCGGCCACCACCATCGAACGCCCGCGCGGCACGTTGTGCGGGCTGAACGCCGCAGGAAACGAGATCCGGTGGGTCCGGATGCGGGGGTCCGGGATGTAGACCGCGGTGTAGTCGGGCAACTCCTCGCCCTCGACGCCGAGCGCCACCGTGATCAGCGAGTTGTACCGGAGCGCCGCGACCGCCGCCCGCACCTCGGCCGGAACGCCATCGACGACGTCCGCGAGGACGTCGAGGGGAATGGTGGCCACGAGGCGCTCGAACGTGCGCTCGCGGTGGCCGTCGCTCACGACCCAGCGGTCGCGCTGGCGCCGGACGTGCCTGACGGTGAAGCCGGTGACGATGCGCGGCACACGGGGCACGAGCGCTGTCGGCAGCGACTCGATCCCCCCGCGCTCCGGGTAGTGGAAGTGGAGCTGATGCGTGTAGCCCTCGGTCTGCACCCCGACGGCCGCCTTGACCACGTCCGCGAGCGGCGGCTTCGGCACGCGGCCCTCGACCCAGTCGAGGGCGATCTGCTCGGCCCGGACCTTCCAGATCTTCTCGTTGTACGGCAGCAGGTACTTCTCGGTCAGCCCCGTGCCGAACGTGTGGTAGAGCCACTCCTTGAAGTTCGTCGGCGGCGGCGCATCGTTCACGAGGTAGTGGTAGAGGCACTCGAAGCGGTCCTCGGGATCGAGGTCGCCGAGCCCGTTCTCGAACGGGTACTTCACGTACCGGCCCTTGAAGAGGATCTTGTTCGCGCGCCGGCCCCGGCGAACGTTCGGCCCGAGGAGCCCGACCATGTACGCGAGCATCTCCTCGTTCCGCGAGAACATGATGTGAGGACCGCCCGCGTCCCACGTGAAGCCGTCCTCGACGACCGTGAGACAGTGACCGCCCGGACGCTCTTCCTGCTCGAGCACCTCGCACGGGTGCTCGAGGTGCGCGGCGACCGCGAGACCCGCGAGCCCGCCGCCGAGGATGCCGGCGGTCATCGCGCCGGCCGGTCCTCCGGCCGCACCGGCCGGTCCTCCGGCCGCCGGCCCTCGCTCTCCGCGGCGTCACGCAGGAACTGCCGCACGGTCTCCTTGCTGTACGGGTGAACGAGCATCCCGCGGAGCAGCTCCGGAACGACCGTGACGATGTGCGCCCCCGCCTCGAGCCACTCGACGACGTTCAGCACCTCGCGCGTCGACCCCACGATGATCTGGCCACGGAGGCCGAAGCGGTCGAGCAGCGCGCGGAGTTTCGTGATCTCGCCGCAGGCGTTGTAACCCATGTTGTTCACGCGCCCGCCGAAGATCGACACGTAGCTCGCCCCCGCCATGGCGGCCAGAAACGCCTGCTGCGCGCTCATCATCGCGGTGACGTTCACGCGAATCCCGTGGCGCGTCTCGAGCTCGTGGACGACCTCGAGCGGCGCCAGTTCACCCTCCGGGCCGTGGACGGTGACCTTCACCACCATGTTGTCCGCCCACGACGCGATCGTGCGAGCTTGGTCACGGATCATCGCGGGCTCGGCCGTGGTGACCTCGACGGACAGCGGCCAGGGCGCGATCAGCTTCGCGATCGCCCGCGCCCGCTCGGCGATCGCAGGGAGACCGCCATGGACGCCGTCGCGCAGCAGGATGGTGGGATTGGTCGTGACGCCCCGCACGAGACCCATGCGCAGGAACCGCTCGATCTCGTCGACGTCGCCCGTGTCCAGGAAGATCGCCATCAGTCCGTCCTCGCCGGCGTGTCGGAGACGGACGCACCCGGTCCGCCAGAGCCTTCCGCGTCCCCGTCGATCGACTCCCAGGTCATCCGGGCGCGCCGCAGCGCCGGGTGGGAGACCAGGAGGTGCCACACGAGCGGCTGGAACGACTCGGTGTGCGGCGTGACCGTCCGCGGATCCACGACCGGGATCGTCACGCACACGTCGGCGACCTGCGCGGTGTAACCGCCGTCACGGCCGACGATCCCCGCGACCGTCGCGCCCTCGGCTCTCGCGTAGCGCAGCGCCTCCACGAGGTTGGGGCTGACATTGCGGTCGGCGTCACCGCCGCCGACGGAGAGGACCAGGACCATGTCGGCCGGCCGGAGACGGCTCGTGCGGAGCCATTCGACGAACACGGACGCCCAGCCCTCGTCGTTCACCCGCGCGGTGAGCTCGGAGACGTTGTCCACGGGGCTGTACGCCTCGATGCCCGCGAGCTTCCGGAAGTCGTTGACGGCATGCGAGGCGTTCGCCGCGCTGCCTCCCACGCCGAGGACGAAGAGCCGACCGCCGCGATCGCGGAGCGCCACGAGCCGCGCCAGCAGCGCCTCGATCGCTGCCGTGTCGAGGCGACGCACGATCGCCGAGACCTGATCGAGGTAGGTCCGGATGTACGCGGCGGGCGGCGAGGTGTCTTGGGTCATACGTTGGCGAGAACCTTCGAGCCCTCGAAGTCGAAGCGGAACCGCATCTCGACCAGCCCCTCCCGCGCCATCGCGTCCCGCAGCGCAGGCTTCGCCTCGTGCTCGCAGTAGAACATGAAGAACCCCCCACCCCCGGCGCCGAGCAGCTTGCCGCCGAGCGCACCGCTGTCGCGGGCGGTCGCGTACCACCGGTCGAGCTCGGTCGTCGAGACCCGCTCGGACAGTCCGCGCTTCGTGACCCAGTGCTCGTGCATGAGCTCGCCGAAGCGTCTGAGCCGCCCGGACTCGAGCGCGTCCTTCACCTCGTACCCGATCGCCTTGATTCGATGCAGGCGGTCGATGACGTCCGGCTCGCCGCGCTCGCTCGCGCTCGCCTGGCCCTCCAGGACGGCCGAGGCGCTGCGAGAGCGCCCCGTGTAGAAGAGCAGGATGTTGCGCTCGAACTCCTCGAGGACGTCCGGCGCGATCGCGGCCGGCGACGCCATCACACCACCGTCACGGTCGATCTCGAGGCACGTGATCCCGCCGAGCGCCGTGATGTACTGGTCGTGCTTCCCGATCGGCTCCTTCAGGACGTCCAGCTCGACGTGGCACGCTTCCTCGGCGAGCTGCACCAGCGGCACCGACTCGCGCTTGAGCGTGTGGAGCGCGTGCAGGAGCCCGATCGTGAAGCTGGCCGAGCTGGCGAGCCCCGTGCCGCTCGGCACGTCGGCGATGGAGGCGATCTCGATCCCGCCGTCGACGCCCACCAGTCTGAGCGCCTCGCGAATCAGCGGGTGTTGCAGGCGGTCGAGCTCGTCCACCGTCTCGGTCTGGGAGTAGCTCGCGCGGATGAGCCGGTCGAGCTTCCGGGGGTTCACGGTGATGAACGTGTACTTGTCGATCGCCGCGCTGAGGAGAAAGCCGCCATGCCTGGACGCGTACGATGGCAGATCGGTGCCTCCGCCACCGAGCGGGATCCTGACGGGCGTCCGGGTCACGATCATGGGGCCGAGGGAAGTGGGGGCCCCGACATGGCCCCCACGCCCCCCACGCTCGGCAGCGCCCCGGGACACCCGGGGCGCTCCTCCGAGGGAAGTGGGGGCCCCGACATGGCCCCCACGCCCCCCACGCTCGGCAGCGCCCCGGGGGACCCGGGGCGCTCCTCGATATCCCGCTGTGTGGCGAGCCACTGCTCGAGGTCCGCGAGGCCGCGCGGGGAACCGATCTCGTAGTAGTGGTCGTGCACCTCGTACGCGAGGAGCTGCCGGGCCTCGATGAGCGGCCGGTAGAGCTCCTGGAGCGAGCACGCCGCTCCCCGCGCGAGCGACAGGAGCGCGCGGCGCCGGAGCGCCGAGAGCCCGTAGTTGATGTAGACCATCCGCGGCCCGCTTCGATCCCGCCCGTAGGCGGCGACGAAGCCGTCGTCCACCACGACGTCGCTCGACTCGTAGCCGTCGTCGTTCCTGCGAACGACCATGAGGCCGAGCCGATCGGATGCGAGCAGGGACGCCATCACGGCGCGGTAGTCGAGCACGAGGTACGAATCGCCGAAGAGGACGAGGAACGCGTCGTCGAGCAGGGCCTCGGCCCAGCGGAGCGCGCCGCCCGTCCCGAGCCGCCGCTCGCCCTCGTCGCTGAGGCGGACGCGGACGCCGAAGCGCGACCCGTTGCCGACGTGCTCGCGGATCTGCGCGGCGAGGTGGCCGACGCACAGGACGACGTCCGTCACGCCGTGGCTGTCGAGGAGCGCCAGCTGGTAGTCGAGGAACGGCCGCCCGAGGACCGGGACGAGCGACTTGGGACGATCGCCGGTGAGCGTCGAGAGGCGCGTGCCGAGTCCGCCGGCGAGGATCACGGCCTGCATGGGGCGGTCACCCGACCCCGGCGAGCCGGCCGGCGAGGAGATCCCCGCGCATCTCCTCGATCGCGCGGCGCATCGCCGCCATCGAGTCGAGCCGCGGGCGCCATCCAAGGGTGTGGATCTTCGCGACGTCGAACCGGATGACGGGCACGTCGCCCGCCCACCCGCGCGGGCTCGAGCCGAGGCGGATGTCGACGCCGTCGAGGCCGAGGGCCTCGATCACGAGCCGCGCGATCGTCCGCACGTCGACGGCATCCTCGGTCGCCACGTTGTAGTAGTTGAAGCGATCGGGTGCGTGCGCCGCGACGTGGGTCATCGCGTCGACGACGTCGGTCACGTGGATGTATGACTTCGACTGGCTGCCGTCACCGAGGACATCGAGCCTTCGGGGATCGCGCGCGAGCTTGCGCAGGAAATCATACGCCACGCCGTGCGTCTGCCGCCGCCCGACCACGTTCGCGAACCGGAACACGTACCCGCGAAACTCGAACATGTGGCCGTAGGCGCTGATGAGCGCCTCGCCGGCGAGCTTCGACGCCCCGTACGTCGAGATCGGCAGGAGCGGCGCGTGATCCTCGGCGACCGGCCGCGTGCCCGTGTCACCGTAGATCCCGCTCCCCGAGGCATAGAGGATCGTCCGCACCCCGGCACGCCGCATCGCCTCGAGGAGGCTCTGGGTCAGGTACGTGCCTTTCCAGAAGTCGACGTCCGGCTCGGTGACGGCTCGTGCGATGTCGGGATTCGACGCCAGGTGATACACGACGTCGTGACCGGCGACGGCCCGGGTGACGGCCTCGACGTCCGCGAGGTCGCCCTCGATCACCGTGAGGCGGTCATCGCCCGCATGGTCCTCGAGGTGCCAGCGCCGCCCCGAGCTGAAGTCGTCGAAGACGGTTACGGAGGTCGCTGCCCGGGCGAGCACCGCGTCGACCACGTGGCTGCCGACGAACCCGGCGCCGCCCGCGACGAACACGCGTCGGGGGCCGGTGTCCGGCGCGCTCGGCCTCCGGTCAGAACGTCCCGCCGGCAATCCGCGTCTTCATCGCCGCGAGCTCGCGGACGATGTGCAGGATGGCGCCCGGCATGCTCCGGAGCGGCAGTCCCCGTGATGCTCCGTCGCGCCGCGGCCGGTGCCGGATGGGAACCTCGACGACCGCGTAGCCCTTGAAGTGCGCGCGGATCGAGAGCTCGGAGGCGATGCACGCCCGGAGCTGCCACGCATCGGCGAGGAGGTCCTCGACGACGGGCCGCGTCATCAGGCGGAACCCGCAGTTCACGTCGTGGAGCCAGAGGCCGAAGTAGAGGCCGACGAACGTGTTGAAGACCCGCGACACCACGCGGCGGTAGACGGGGTCGCGGCGCGGACGCTTGTAGCCGACCACCATGTCGGCGTGCGCGAGCCGGTTTCGCAGCCGCCAGAAGTCCCTGGCGTCGTGCTGGCCGTCGCCGTCGGTCCAGAACACGACGTCGTGAGCGGCGCGTGAGAGCCCGTCCCTCAGCGCCGCCGTGTAGCCGCGCCGCTCGTCGTGGTGCACGAGCGTGATCCCGAGCTCGGTCTCGAGCCTCCTCAGGATCTCGGTCGTGCCGTCCCGGCTGCCGTCCTCGAGCACGAGCAGCTCCGACCCGGGCAGCTTCGCGATGATCTCCCGGTGGTACTCGCGGACGACGTCCTCGATGATCCCGGCCTCGTTGTGGACCAGCATGATGACCGAGGCCGGAGCCGAACGAGGCGGGTCCGGCGTCAGCGTTCCCGGGGAGTCGCGTACTGCCTGGAGCATGCCGTCCCGTCACTCTACCGCGTTTGGCCGATCCGACACCAGCTTCACGGCCGCGCTCGGCGCACCGGCACAGCTTCACGGCCGCGGAATTGGGCCAACGGACAGCCCGCGAAGTATACTGGTCGGGCTCGTGTCGTCAGGACCGCCCGCCCTCGAGTCCGTTCGCCTGTTCAGCGGCGTGTTTGGGCGATGGCTCGGCCTTCTCCCGCTGCTGCTCGGCGCCGTCACCCCGGTCCTTGTCGTCCTCGGAATCCTCAGCGCCGGCGCGCCCTTCCCGTTCGAAGACCACTGGGACATGGTGCCGCTGCTCGAGCGGGATGCCACGGGGACGCTGACGCTCGGCGACCTGTGGGCTCAGCAGAACGAGCATCGCTACGTGATCCCCTGGGTGATCATGCTCGGCCTCGCCCGCGTGACGCGCTGGAACATCCTTGCGGAGCTGATGCTCAACGTCGCCTTCTCCCTCGCGGCCGTCGCGCTCCTGGCCCTCCTCGTCCGGCGTACGTGCCGTGAGCGGGCCCCCGCGCTCATCCCCTGGCTCGTGCTGTGTGCGTCCCTCATGACCTTCTCGCTGGTGAAATGGGAGAACTGGCTGAAGAGCATGTCGCAGCCGGCCTTCCTGAGCGCGCTGGCCGCCTGCGTGACCGTCTTCGTACTGGCCCGGCGAGGGCCGACGCCGGCCGGCGCCGTGCTCGCCATGCTCGCCGCCGGGGCCGGCGTGCTCTCGTTCGCGAACGGCCTGATCCTCCTGGTCGTGGTGCCCGTCGCGATCGCGCTCGACCCTCGGGCAGCAGCGGCACGCCGGGCGTGGCTCGCCCTCTCGACGCTCGCGCTGGGCGTCGGCGTGACCGCGCTGTATCTTACCGGCTTCGAGCATCCGCCGAAGCATCCGAGCCCGTCGCTGTTCCTCGGGCATCCGGGCGACTTCGGCGTGTACCTCCTCGCGTATCTCGGCGCGCCGCTCGGCTGGCCCGCGCTCGGCCCCAGCATAGCGTGGGGGCTCGCCGGGCTCGTGGCGCTCGGCGCCGCGTCGTGGTGGCTCTGGTTCCGCGTGCCGGCATCGAGGGCGGACGTGCTCCCGTGGTTGATGCTCACCCTGTACGTCCTCGGCAGTGCCGCGATGACGGGTGCCGGCCGCCTCGGCGCCGGCGTCTCGCAGGCGCTCGCGTCTCGCTACACGACGATCTCGACGTTCCACTGGATCGGCGTCGCGGTGGTGGCCGCGCTCGCGACGGTGTCGCTGATCGACACCAGGCGGTTGTCGTCGCGGGTTCGCGTCGCGACGCTCGCGGTCGCGATCGTGGCCCTGGTCGCAGCGTCGGCCAGCTACGCCGCGGTGTGGGTGCGCACGAACCCGTGGGTGGAGGCCCTGGAGTGGATCAACGGCTGGGCGCTCGAGTGCGTGCAGCACTACCGCGACGCCCCGGACGGCTGCCTGGGCGTCATTCACACCGATGCGGGGCTCGTCAGGCAGCGGGCGGCGCAGCTCGATCGTCTAGCGCTCGGCCCGTTCAGGGGCCGCTCGGCGCTTGCCTCGCTGGCGTCGTACACCGTCGTGGAACCTCACGAGCCGGCTGGCGCGATCACCGCCGCCTGGCACCGGCCGATCAGTGTGCGGGCCTTCGGCGGCAGCCAGACGTACCGCAGCACCGAGTTCTGGCTGGCGGGCTGGGCTGAGGATCCGGCGACTCGTGGCTTTCCGACCGCCGTGCTCGTCGCCGCTGACGGCGTCGTTCTCGGTCAGGCGCCCATCGCCGAGGACGCACAGCCGGCGGCCGTCGAACCACGGCATGCAGGCTGGGCCTTCCGCTTCAGCGCCTTTCGCCTCCCACCGGGAGCTCGCACCCTCGACGCGTACGCGGTCCTGGATGGAGGACGTATCGCGCGCCTCGCGGGTTCACGGCGACTGGGCGGAACGCTGGTTCCGTGATGGCGACACGCCGGCGCCGTCGTGCGAGCCGCCGCGGGTGTGATGACGCCTGACGCATCACCACCCAGCGAGCGCTGGCCGTCGGCCGTGCTGCTCCTGGTCCTCGTCGTGACGGCAGCGATCCGGATCCGGCTGCTGGACATCCCGCTCGATCGCGACGAGGGCGAGTACGCGTACATCGGTCACCTCCTGCTCGAAGGGGTGCCGCCGATGGCATCCGCGTACACGATGAAGATGCCCGGCATCCACGCGGTCTATGCGGTGATCCTCTCGGTGCTGGGTCGCACGCCGGCCGCGATCCACGCCGGCCTGCTCCTGGTGAACGCCGCCGGCATCGTGCTCGTGTTCCGCCTCGGACGCCGGGTGTTCGACGAGCGCGCCGGCCTTGCCGCGGCCGTCGCGTTCGCGACGCTCACGCTCTCCCCGCGCATGATGGGCTTCGCCGCGTACGCCGAGCACTTCCTGCTCGTTCCGGTGCTCGGCGCCATCCTGGTCCTGCTTCGCGGGCTGGACACGGGCCGGACGAGGACCGTGTTCGTCGCCGGCCTGCTGCTCGGCGCGGGCTTCCTGCTGAAGCAGACCGCGGCCTTCTTCGTCCTGTTCGGTCTGGCGGTGATCCTGATGCGGCCGGGGTCCGGCCAGGGCGGAGGGGCGCGATCCGCCACGCGAGGAGCCGGCGCGCTCCTCGGCGGCGCCGCACTGCCCTTCGCGCTCCTCGCGCTCGGTCTGGGAGTCGCCGGCACGCTCGATGATTTCTGGTTCTGGACCTTTCGCTACACGTCCACGTACGTCAGCCCGCTGCCGCCGGCGCAGGGCCTGACCAACCTCGCGATCGTCTCGCGAGACATCGTGCCCGGGGCCGCGCTCACGCTCTGCGCGGCGGTCGTCGGCGCCATCGGCCTCGCCGTCGACCCCGCGCGCGCTCACGCCCGCGCGCTGGCCGGACTGTTCGTGCTCTCCTCCGCGCTCGCCGTCACGCCGGGCCTCTATTTCCGGCACCACTACTTCCTCGTGGCTCTGCCCGCGCTCGCCTTGCTGGCAGGCCTCGCGCCCGGCACGGTCGCTCGGATCTTCGCCCATCGGCCGCGCCTCGCGGCAGGTGCCGTGGCGGCAGTCGTCGCCGTTCCCGTCCTGCACGCGTTGTGGACCGAGCGCGTGGTCCTGTTCCGGGCCACGCCCCTCGAGGTGGCGCGGACGATCTACGGCTGGAGCCCCTTCCCCGAGTCGCCCGTGATCGGCGACTACATCAGACGACACGCGGCCGCGGGCGACACCGTGGCCGTGCTCGGGTCCGAGCCGCAGATCTACTACTACGCAGGGCGGCGAGCCGCGACGCGGTTCATCTACATGTACCCGCTGATGGAGCGCCACGCGTTCGCGGCACGGATGCAGGCGCGCATGGTCGGCGAGCTCGAGGCCGCGAAGCCGACGTACGTGGTCTACGTCCACGTCGACACCTCGTGGCTCGCCACGAGCGAGTCGGACCTGACGCTCGCCCGCTGGCTCGGCGACCTCGGCACGCACTTCGACCGCGTGGGCGTCGTCGACATCGTCTCGCCGGACACGACGCGGTACGCCTGGGACGACGCCGCGAGGACGTACGCGCCGCGGTCGAAGGTCTGGCTCGCGGTGCTCCGGCGGAAGAGCCGGCCCTGATGGGGCAACGGGGCGCGATCCTGCGTGAGCTCGGCGTCGTGGCCGCCCTCGCCGCCGTCTTCGTCCCGATGTCGCTCGTGCGGCTCGTCGATGCGGACGAGGGCGTCTACCTGATCAACGCGCGCATGGTGCTCGAGGGCCAGCTCCCGTTCCATGACTTCCACTACCCGCAGATGTTCCTCCTGCCATACCTCTACGCCGGCTGGATGGGCGTCGCCGGTATCGGGTGGTATTCCGCGCGCGTGTTCTCGGCGCTTCTCGCCGTGGGACTCGGCTGGGCGCTCTACCGGCACGTCGCGTGGCTCGGCGGACGGCGCACGTGGGGCGCCATCGCGGCGCTCGTGTTCGTCACGTCCAGCCTCGCGTTCGCCTGGCTCCCGCTCGTGAAGACGTACGCGTTCGGAACGCTCGCGCTGTTCCTCGCGTACGGCGTGACGTGCCGGGGCCCCGAGCGGTGGCGATGGACCCTCGCCGGCGCCCTCGTCGGCCTCGCGATCGACACGCGCCTGTACGTTGTCGCCGTGGTGCCCGTCCTCGCGCTCGCGGCATGGCGGCAGCCCGCACCACCCGGGCCGGCCGTATCGAATCGTGTCGGCTCGCCTCGCATGCGGACGCTCGGACACTTCTCGCTCGGGCTCGCCCTGGCGCTCCTGCCGAACCTCCTCTTCATCCTGCCCGACCCCGAGACGTTCTTCTTCAACGTCGTGGGACACCATGCCATCCGATCCGACGCGGGCCTGGTCGGGGCGATCCCGCAAAAGATCGCGGCCCTCGGCACCATGCTGGGCCTCAACGGCTCGTACGGCGCCACCAGCCTGCAGTTCACGCTGCTCGCGCTCGCCAACCTTGCGCTCGGCGTGTCGTGCGCGGCGCTCCGCACACCTCTTCCGCTCTCCCTGCAGCTCGCCGGCGTGCTCCTCGTCGTGAGCCTCGTGCCCACCCCCACGTACCCGCAGTACTTCACGATGTTCCTGCCGTTCATGGTCGTGGCGGCGGCCGAGCTCGTCCTCGCCGTCGCGCGCGAGACGGGGCCCGGCCGGCTGCGCCGCCGCCTCGGGGCCGCGCTCGCGCTCCTCGTCGGCCTCCACGTCGCGATCGCGCCCATCGACGTCTGGTGGTTCACCGTCGGCGGCGACATCGTCCCGGGCGTGTTCACGAGGGCGAACGTCAAGAACTGGACGATCCCCGCGATCACCCGTGTCGGCAGGGCGATCGACGAGGCGATGCCGCCGGAGGCCACGACCGCCATCAGCTGGTGGCCCGGCTACTTCGTCGAGACGCGCGCGCGCGTGATCCCGGAGCTCGCGAACCCGTTCACGCTCTGGTTCACGGCGCGCCTCGAGCCAGGCGAGCGCGCGCGCCGCGGCCTCCTGTCCCACGCCGACATCGCACGCCGTATCCAGCAGCGCGCGGTTCCCGTCGTCGTGCTCGGCAACTGGGTCACGCCAGGGGTGCACGGCGTGTACCGTGACCTGATCAGGACGAGCGGCTACTCGGAGGTGCAACGGCTCGGCGACACCGAGATCTACCGCCTCCCGGACGGGGCCCGGTGAATCCGCTGCGTCGCGTGCGCGTCGCCCTTCGTTGACACCATGACGGTGTCCGCCGCGGCCAGATCCTCGTGAGTCCCGACGACGTACGAGCGCGCCCGCCGGCGGCGCAACGCGGTTCGCGGCTGACCACGCGATCGACCGCCGCGCGAACCCTCCTCGCGCTCCTCCTCGCCGCTGGCGCCGTTCTCACCTTCGCCCGGCTCGATGACCGGTACCTCTGGGAGGACGAGGCCGAGAACGCGCTCCTCTCGCACAACGTGATCGACGTCGGCCTCCCGGTGGCGCGGCACGGCGGTCACGTCATCTCGCAGGGCTGCGGCTTCGACGCCGACGAGAACTACCTGTGGACGTTCCACGCGTGGCTGCCGATGTACCTGACGGCGGCGTCGTTCAAGGCGTTCGGCGTGTCGACGTTCACGGCGCGGCTGCCGTTCGCCCTCGCCGGCTTCCTGATGATCCCGACGCTCTACCTCGTCGGCCGGCGGCTGTTTCGCGATGGACGCATCGCGCTGCTCGCCTGCGTGTTCCTCACGCTCTCCGTGCCCTTCCTGCTGCACGCGCGGCAGAGCCGGTACTACGCGATCGCGGCGCTCGCCGGGGTCTGGATGCTGCACTTCTTCGTCGGCACCGTGGAGGGCCGGCGGTGGGCCCCGGTCGGCCTGGTTGCCGCGTCGACGGTCATGGTCCACGCCAACCATCCGATGTTCCCGGCGACCTTCCTCGCACTGCTGGTGGCGTTCGCCGTGGTCGGGCTCGAGCGCCGGGCGCTCGGCCGGCTGCTCGGCGCCGCCGCGGCCGTGCTCGTCGTCAACGCGCCGCTCCTCGCGATCTACGGCACGGGCTGGGTGGTGGCGTTCGGCGCGCCGTCGAGCGCGCCGACGTGGGCGACGGTGCAGGCCGCGCTCGATGTGTTCCTCATCTATCTGAGGAGGATCGACTTCGTCGCGCTGCCGGTGACGCTGCTGCTCGCGTTCACGGTGTGGCTCATCCGTGAGGGGCGCGAGGCGGTCTGGGGATCGGCGGACTTCCGGCGGTGCATCTTCCTCCTCGTGTTCGTCGCGGCCTACGTCGCGACGCTCGCGCCGTTGCCGACCGTGTTCCTCCGGTACGTCGTGCACCTGCTGCCCGCGCTCGCGCTCGTGCAGGCGTATGTCCTCGTCACCGTCGGCGTGCGGCGTCCCATCGTCGCGACCGTGGCCGCGATCGTCCTCCTCACCTCCGACGTCGCGCACGGCTGGCTCTCGGGCGTGGCGCACCGCCTCGAGCCGGCGCAGCCCGCGGTGCGCTGGCCGCTCGCGTGGTACGTGTACGAGATCACGCACGACTTCGAGGGCCCGATCGAGGCGATCGTGGGCCACCTGCGCGCTCATGCGCGGCCGGGCGACCGCGTGTATATCTCCTACGGCGACGGCCCGATCCGCTTCTACACGGGCCTCGAGGTGCGCGGTGGGCAGGCGTGCCAGAGCCCGGTCGTCTTCCCGCCGCCCGAGTGGGTCATCATCCGTTCGTTCTTCCGATCGACGAACACGGCGCCCGGCTACGCGGAGGACGTCCAGCGCCACATCCGCTACGTCCGGGAGGAGATCCCGTGGCGGCTCTATCAGCGCATCGAGTTGCCGGTGGTGGACACGGTGTGGGAGAACATCCCGGAGCCGCAGTGGCATCACTTCTGGGCGCCCGCCTCGGGCTCGCGCGTCGTGCTGCACCGTCGCGTGGCCGGGCCCGGCATCGACCCTCAGACGGGGAGGTGACCGAGGCATGCTCGTCGTCGCGCGGCGACCGGTGCGAACGGCAGCAGGGGCGGAGAAACGCCGCGGCGACGGGCGGAACGGATGGGACAATACGTCGTTGACAGCATGACGCCGCCCGCCGCCTCCGCGCCGCTCGCCGGGCTCTCGGTCGTGCTCCCGGTGCTCGACGAGCAGCTGAATCTCGAGCCGCTCCACGCGCGGCTCACCGAAGCGCTCAAGCCTCTCGGGCGCGAGTACGAGGTCATCTACGTCGACGACGGGTCGACCGACGGCTCCTGGGAGGTCCTGCGTCGGCTCGCGGCCGCCGACGCGCGCGTGCGTCTGATCCGGCTGCGCAAGAGCTTCGGGCAGACGCCCGCGCTGGCCGCCGGCCTCGCGCACGCGCGCCATCCCATCCTCGTCACGCTCGACGCGGATCTCCAGAACGATCCGGCGGACGTCCCCGCGCTCGTCGCGAAGCTCGAGGAGGGCTACGACGTGGTCTCGGGATGGCGGAAAGGACGCCAGGACCCGTGGCTCTCCCGGCAGCTGCCGTCGCAGATCGCCAATGTCTTGACGCGCCTGGTCACGGGCGTGCGACTGCACGACTTCGGCTGCACGCTCAAGGCGTACCGCACGGAGGTCGTGCGCGACATGCACCTCTACGGCGAGATGCATCGCTTCCTTCCGGTGCTCGCCGCGTGGGTCGGCGCGCGCATCGCGGAGCTCGTGGTCGCGCACCACCCCCGGACCCAGGGCCGGTCGAAGTACGGGCTGATCCGGACGTGGAAGGTCATCGTCGACCTCATCACGCTGAAGCTGCTCGGGGGGTTCTCGACCCGTCCGAACCACGTGTTCGCCACGTTCGGTCTCATGAGCCTGCTCCTCGGCGCGGCGTCGCTCGTCATCGTCGCGTACCGGCTCTTGGTCCTGCGTCGCCTGGAGGCGACGCCGATGGTCTTCTTCATGGTGGTGTTCGTCCTGACGGGCGTCATGTCGCTGTTCATCGGCTTCCTCGCCGAGATCGTCACGCGTGGCTTCTACGAGACGCAGCGGAAGGCCACCTACTACATCCGGGAGACCGTCGGGGTCGAGCCGCGCCCCCCGCACGAGCCCCGCTGATGTGCGGGATCGCCGGGCAGGTGTTCGCGGCGGCCGACCGCACCCCGGATGTCGAGCTGCTCCGGCGCATGACCGCGGCGCTCCGGCATCGCGGCCCGGACGACGAGGGCGTCGTCGCGTCTGGCCCTGCCGGGCTGGGCGCGCGGCGGCTCAAGGTCATCGACCTCGCCGGGGGCCACCAGCCGATGGCCGGCGAGGACGAGCGCGTGTGGACGGCGTTCAACGGCGAGATCTACAACTACCGCGAGCTGTCGGAACGGCTCGCCGCCCTCGGACACGTCTTCCGGACCCGCTCGGACACCGAGACGCTCGTCCACGGCTTCGAGGCCTGGGGGCTCGATCTGCTCGGGAAGATCGAGGGCATGTTCGCCATCGCGTTCTGGGACCGCGCGGCGCGCGCGCTCACGCTGGTACGCGATCGCATCGGCATCAAGCCGCTGTACTACGCACTGCTGCCCGGCGAGATCGTCTTCGCCTCCGAGGTCCGCGCGCTGCTCGAGCATCCGGGCATCGGTCGCGAGCTCGACGTCGTCGCGCTCTCGCGCTACCTGGCGCACGACTTCCTTCCAGCCCCCCACGCGATGCTGAAGGCGATCCGGAAGCTGCCTCCCGGCCACTGGCTGACGTGGACGGACGGTCGCGTCAAGCTCGAGCCGTACTGGGATCTCCCGATCCCCGGCGCCGCCGCCGCGGGGACTGCGATGCGTCTCGATGACGCGATCGAGCGCCTGCGGGAGACGCTCGACGTTGCGGTTCGCGATCACCTCGTGAGCGACGTGCCGCTTGGCATGTTCCTCTCGGGCGGGATCGATTCGAGCGCCGTGGCGGTCGTCGCGACCCGTCACGCGCCCGGGCGGCTCCAGACGTTCTCGGTCGGGTTCACGGAGCCGTCCTTCGACGAATCCCGGCATGCCCGGCGCGTGGCGCAGGCGCTCGGCACGGACCATCACGAGGAGGTGCTCGATGCCGGCGCCGGCCTCACGCTCGTCGAGCGGCTGCCCGACATCCTCGACGAGCCGCTCGGCGACGGTTCCGTCTTGCCGACGTACCTGCTCTCGCGGTTCGCGCGGCGGTCAGTCACGGTCGCCCTGTCGGGGGACGGTGGCGACGAGCTCTTCGCCGGCTATCCGACGTACCAGGCGCATCGCATCGCGCGCGCGTGGGCTCGCGTGCCACGGTCCATCCGCGAGCGGATCGCCCGCCCGGTCGCCGAGCGGCTGCCCGTCTCGCTCGACAACCTCAGCCTGGACTTCCGTCTCAAGCGGTTCGTGGCGGGTATCGACGCCGCGCCCATCGAGCGCCACGCCATCTGGATGGGGACCTTCACGCCGGCCGAGCAGCTGACGTTGCTGACCGACGAGGCCATCGCCCGGATGGACAGCGCCCCGTCGTGGCAGAGCCTCCACGAGGTCGCCGCTCGTGTCCCGCACGCCTCCGAGCTCGCGCGCCTCCTCTACGTCGACCTGCGCACGTATCTCGGCGAGGGCGTGCTCACCAAGGTCGATCGCGCGAGCATGGCGTGCTCGCTCGAGGTGCGACCGCCGCTGCTCGACCGTCGCGTCGTCGAGCTGGCCGCGAGCCTGCCGGACCACCTGAAGCTCCATGGGCTGACGACGAAGTACGTGCTGAAGCGGGCGCTCGCCCGCGACCTGCCGCGCGCGATCGTTCACCGCCCGAAGAAGGGCTTCGGCGTCCCGCTCGCGCGGTGGTTCCGCGGTCCGCTGCGAGCTCTACACGCTGCTGGTGTTCCAGCTGTGGGCTGAACGCTGGCGGGTCCACTGAGATGGGGGGACTATCGATGCCCCCCATGCCCCCCGCGCTCCGAGCGCCCCGGCCAAGCCGTGGCGCTCCTCGACCACCCGATGCGTGCCCCCCGGCGCTCCGAGCGCCCCGGCACAGCCGTGGCGCTCCGAGACCACCCGATTCGCTCGCGGGCTCCCAGTGGGGGCCCCGACATGGCCCCCCACGCCTGATCGGACGGCCGGCGGCGGAGCCATGAAGGAACGTCTGCTGAACTGGCTCGCGTGCCCGCTCTGTGGCGGTGCCTTGACGCTTCGGAGCGCGCGCGGCCGCGACGGCGAGATCGTCGACGGATCGCTCGGCTGCGACCGTTGCGACCACGCGTGGCCGATCCTGCGCGGCATCCCTCGCCTCCTTCCGCCCGGCATGGGATGCGAGACGTCGGCCACGGCGGCGCGGTTCGCGTACGAGTGGAGCCGGTACGACGAGATCCGGCCCGAGTATGAGGCGCAGTTTCGCGGCTGGATCTCGCCGTTCGACCCTGCCGGGTTCGCCGGGCGCGTGGTGCTGGACGCCGGGTGCGGCAAGGGCCGGCATCTGAGACTCGCCGCGCGCTTCGGCGCGCGCGACGTCGTCGGCCTCGACGTCGGCGCATCGGTCGACGTGAGTGCGAGAAACACGAGCGACCTCGGCGCGGTCCACCTCGTCCAGGGAGACCTGGCGCGGCCGCCGCTACGTCCTGGCGCCTTCGACGTCGTGTATTCCATCGGCGTCCTGCATCACCTCGGTGATCCGGCCGCGGGCTTCCGGGCGCTCGCGCCGCTGCTGGTCCCCGGAGGCGTGTTGCTCGCGTGGGTCTACGCGCGCGAGGGGAACGAAGCGCTGCTCAGCGCGCTCGGGCCGGTGCGGCGGATGACCCGTCGGTCACCACCGGGCCTGGTCCGCGTCTTGGCATGGCCACCGGCGGCGCTGATCCACGCGGCCGTCCGCGCCGTCTACCGACCAGCACGGTCGAGGC
>JACPDG010000114.1 GCA_016184125.1 Candidatus Rokuibacteriota bacterium
CCGGCTGCACAGGGGCTGATCCGGCGCTCGGGGCCGCGGCCTTCGGCTCTGAACTGATGGCTTGACCGGACCGCCTGCAGCGAGAATCATCGGACGCACGCCGCTCGGCGTCTCGGAGGACATGATGGGAACCTGGAAGCCTGAGCGAATGAACCCGGTGACCGTCCGTTCCTTCTGGTGTCCGAGCGTCAGGAAGGCCGTCACCGTCGAGTTCGTGTCGCACGCCTGGGAGGGCGCCCGGGTCGCCGTGAACCGGTGCACGGCGTTCTCCCCGACGACCGTCACGCGGTGCGACCGGCTCTGCCTGCAGCTCGAGGCCTCGCCTCCTGCCGGCGCGCCCGACCTCGCGCACGTCGACTCTCGCTGACCCAGCGCACGAACCGAACGCCCGTTCGGCCTCGCTGAGCACGCCAGCGGTCCGTGTCCGCTCGACGCTGCGCGTGTGCGGCCGATCGCGTGTCGACCGCCGAACCCGCCGTTCGCTTCCCGTGGCTGAAGTTGACAAGCCCTAGCCTCTCACGCACGATCCGGCCACCGACGTCGCGAGAGGAGGTCCACATGAAACGCTTGTCTGCCTCCATACCGGCGCTCCTGGTTCTCGCGTTCACGCTGGCCGGCTGCGCCCAGCTAGCACGCGGCGGCGGCGGCTGGGTCACGCTGATCGACGGCGAAACAGGGCTGGACAACTGGAACCGCATCGGCGACGCCAACTGGCGCGCGGAGCGCGGCGCCGTCGTGGCCGACAAGGGCAAGATCGGCTACCTGGTGTCGAAGAACGCGTACAAGGATTTCGAGATCCGCGCCGAGTTCAGGGCGGAAACCGATACCAACAGCGGCGTCTTCATCCGCTGTTCCGATCCCGCGAAGATCGGGGCCGCCACCTGCTACGAGGTCAACATCTGGGACATCCGGCCGGAGCCCAAGTACGCCACCGGCGCGATCGTTGACCACGCCGCGGTGCCGGTGCCGCTGGTGCACAAGGCGGGCGGCCGGTGGAACACCTACGAGATCACCGCGAAAGGCACGCAGCTCACCGTCAAGCTGAACGGCGTCCAGACCGTGAGCATCCAGGACGGCAAGCACGCGTCGGGGCCGTTCGCGCTCCAGTACGGCCCGGGAGTGAAAGGCGCCCAGGGCGGCCCGATCAAGTGGCGGAAGGTGCAGATCCGGCCGCTCTGAGGCCCACGGACCCGAGAACCGAACAGGGACGTTCATCACGCAAGGAGCTGGCATGCGCGGCAAGCAGGTGCTCATGGAGTCCCTCCTCGCCCACGGCGTGGGAACGATCTTCGGCAACCCCGGCACAACCGAGAGCCCGATCCTCGACAGCCTGCTCGATCACGAAGAGCTCCGGTACATCGTGGCGCTCCACGAGGGCGTCGCCCTCGGCGCGGCCAGCTACTACGCGCAGGCCAGCGGCAAGACGGCCGTCGTCAACCTCCACGTGGCGCCCGGCCTCGGCAACGCGCTCGGCATGCTGTACAACGCGCTCAAGGCTCGCTCACCGCTCGTCGTCACGGCCGGCCAGCAGGACACGCGACTGCGCCTGCGCGGCCCCGTGCTCGGCCACGACCTGGTGGCGATGGCCACGCCGCTCACCAAGTGGAGCGTGCAGGTCGAGCGAGCCGACGAGTTCGCGCTCATCCTGCACCGCGCCTTCAAGATCGCCAGCGATCCGCCGGCGGGCCCGGTGTTCGTGGCGCTCCCCATC
>JACPDG010000075.1 GCA_016184125.1 Candidatus Rokuibacteriota bacterium
ACCCGGCCAGTCGGTCCTCGAGGACGGGGTGCACGTTCCCGCGGGAACGTCCCGCCGCCTGGCGTGCGACGCCAGCCGCGTGGTGATGCGGCACGACGAAGAGGGCCGCGTCGTGGAAGTCGGCGCGCGCACGCGGACGGTTCCGCCCGCGTTGCGGCGCGCCCTCCACCATCGCGATCACGGCTGCCGCTTTCCGGGGTGCGGCGTGCGCGCCGGCGAAGGCCATCACCTGCACCACTGGGCGGAGGGCGGCCCGACGACGCTCTCCAACCTCGCCCTGCTCTGCCGGCGGCACCATCGCGCCGTTCACGAAGAGGGCTACCAGGTCGAGCGCCAGGCGGACGGCGCGCTTGAGTTCCGGCGGCCGGACGGCCAGCTCCTGGCCGACGTCCCGCCTGCGGTGCCGGTGCCGGCCGATCCGGCGCAGCGCCTGCGGGACGCGCACGCCGCGTCCGGCCTGCGCCTGCACCCGCGCACCGCCTGCCCCGGCTGGCTGGGAGAGCGTCTCGACGTGGGGTGGGCGATCGACGTCCTGCATCCGCGGGCCGCAGGTCCCCCGCCGATCCAAGAGTAGTTCGCGTGCAACGAGACCGGTGATCGGCCACACCAGGAGCACTCGGTCGGGTGCGCTAAACTATCGCCGATATTGCCGATGACACTCTCGCGCTCACAGGAGGACGGCGGTGGAAGCGAAGCAAGCAGTTAGGGCGCTCCTCGACCGGTTGCTAACTCAGGCTCTCGACGCCGCCGCCTCTCTCGATACCCTCAGCGAACGTGGGCGCGTCGTTCCAGAATTCAACCAGCCAACGGTGCGCAAGCTTTTCGTCCAGCGCTATCGCCTCCTCTACGAGGTGACGCCCTCGGAGATTCAGATTTTGGCGTTCGTCCATGGAGCGCGTGATCTCACGCGCCTGCCACTCGACCGTTGACGGCGTTCACGCGAACAAGCCGCTTCACCGGACCGGGGCTCGCGTTGCTCGCTCCGGCCGGTGAGCGGCAGCGTTGGGCGACTCTTAGACGGGGCTATTGCGGACGAGCCTTGAGAACCTCTTCAAGGTCGGTCTGATCGTAATGATCACGGCGGTGTGGCTGGCTAGCGCAGACCGCCTGCGCGACCGCCGCTCTCAGCGCCACTCGTCGATCGACACGGTCTTCACGTAGGTGCAGCCCATGATCCGCCAGTACGGGTTCGTCTCGCCGCCGACGACGACCACGTGGATGTCCTCGCGGCGGTACATGCGGACCAGCTCGTCGGGCGCCGCCCGGAGCTTCGACGCCCACGGCTCCTCCCCGAACGTCGCGAGCGGATAGAGGTAGTTCTGCACGAGCTGGTAGTCCCAGTACTCGCTCGCCGGCATGCGGGCGTTGTCGTACAGCCAGTCGATCAGCGCGTCCTTGGTCGTGAAGCCGCCGCGGTCGATGAACTGCCGCGCGGTGATCGGGTCGAGGAGCAGCGTCGGGGGGATGTGCGGGTCCATGCCACGGAGCATGTTGCGGACATGCTCCCGCCAGTGCTTCTCGCGGACGCCCAGCGTGTACGCGGTCGACCGGCAGCCCGTGAACACGCTCACCGCGCTGTCCGTCGGCCGGAAGCCGTGCTGCACGTGGAGCGGCTCCCAGGGGCTCCGCTCCTCGTTCTCGGCGAACGTCACGCTGTTGTAGGCGTAGTTGTTCCCCTGCGACCCCATGTAGGTGATCCCGGGCACGGATCCGCCCTGGAGGTTCTGCGACAGCAGCCCGTAGCCGCGGCCGATCGTGGCGTTCGCGTGGTTGTAGGGCGCCATGGCGCCGGTCCCGGCGTTCATCCCGATCTCGTGGCGGACCGGGCCGTTGACCACGACCATCGCGGCCATCGAGCTCGTCGTGCTGCCACGCGCCGTGACCCCGGTCGAGGCGAGCGCCAGGATGACCGGGAAGTACTCGGGCCGCGCCCCGGCCATCACGGCGTTCACCGCGACCTTCTCGACCGTGTACTCCCACGCCTCGCGGAAGTGCGTCGGCCGCATGCGGCCGACGACCTCGTCGGGCTTGCGATGCGTCCCCGCGAGCATCGCCGCCACGCGCTCCTCGGCCGGCAGCACGACCGGCAGCATGTCCGTCCAGCCGTTCTCGAGGAACCGCCGGTGAAGGTTGTCCTCGGTGTCGGGATCGACGAGCCGCGGCGTCGACCGGTCGAACTCCACGGCCCCGTGCGCGTCACCGTCGCCCGGTTTCGTGAGCCCCTCGACCACCTCCTGCATGACCGCGCGTCCGGTCACCGGGTCCTTGCCGTCGATGTACGCGCGCAGCTCCGCGGCCGACTTGCCCATGACCGGCTGCGGCACGAACACCTGCCGCAAGGCCGGCATGCCGTTGACCCTCGACACCGACCGGACGACGTCGGCGAACTTGTCCGTGTGCATCGCCACCGTCGGAACCCCGTACCTGGACTCGATCGTCATCGCGTGCGCGGCGACCGCCGGCGCGCACGTGCTTCAGTGGCCGACACCGACGATCGCGGCGTTCCCCCGCGCCTTGATCTCCTCCCACGTCACCGGATCGTCGCGGAGGTAGTTCGCCGAGATCGGCTTCACGACCGTGCGTACGCCGGGCATGTGCTCGGCGAACCACGCGCGCATCTGCGCCAGGAACACGTCCGAGTCGTCGAAGCGGCAGTCGACCAGGTAGACGGTCCGGCCCTCGAGCGAGGGCAGGCGTGGCGCGAGCGCCTTCGGGACGACCTTCGGCGGGAACCCCATCGGATTGAGGACGGTGACCGTGTCGTGCGCGCGCATGAGCTCCTCCCTCTTCGGCAGCAGGGTCGCGTGTTCTCTACCTCACCTGACGTCTCCGGTCAACGGGTGCGACTCGTTCCCGTCCAGGCCCGAGTACGCTGTCCACGGCGGCGACGAGCGGCGAAGGCGTGTGGACGCCGTCCCGGCTCCCGTGCGAGAGTACCTGCCAGCGATGCGCCCCGACGTACTTCACGCTGTCCGGCGCGGTGGCGGCGGCCGGTGACTCGGTCGGCCGACAGGTCGACGAGGAGAAGGCGTGACGCGGGCGGCAACGGCCATGCGAGGCGGGCCCGGATGCTGACGGCGGGCATCGACGTCGGCCACGAGAGCGTCGCCGTCGTCGTCGTGCACGACGACGGGACGCTCGGGCACGCGACCTTCGTCATCGCGGGAGAAGTCGGCGCCGCGGCGGCGCTGGCATTCGAGCAGACGCTCGCGCGACTGGGCATCGCACGCGACCGCGTCCATCGCGTCTTTGCCACCGGGATCGGGCGCGAGAACGTCCGGCTGGCCGACGGTCATCGCACCCCGATGCTGAGCCACGTGCGCGGCGCTCACTCGCTGTTCCCGGCCGCTCGCACCGTGATCGACATCGGGGCCGAGGGCAGTCGCGTCATGCGGTGCGACGCCAACGGTTACCTCACGAACTTCGCTCTCAACGACAAGTGCGCGGCCGGCTCGGGTGTGTTCCTCGAGACCGTGGCAGACATGCTGGACGTGCCGCTCGCCGACATGGGCCGCCTCTCCCTCAAGGCGTCGAGAACCGTCGTGCTGACCGCCACCTGTGCCGTCTTCGCCGAGTCCGAGATCGTGGCGGAGATCCACCGCGGCTCTTCCCGGGAGGACATTCTCTGGGGAGTGAACGAGTCCATCGTCTCCAGGATCGCCGCGACGAGCCGCCGCGTCGGTATCGAGCCTGACCTGGTCCTGACCGGCGGCGTGGCGAGAAACGTCGGAGTGGTCCAGGCGTTGAGGGAGCAGCTCGAGGTGGACATCGCGGTGCCCGAGCATCCGCAGATCGCCGGCGCGCTCGGCGCGGCGCTCCTCGCGCGCGACGCGGGGCGGTGCTGATGGTCGTGTGCGGCATCGACATGGGCGCGCGCACGGCGAAGGCGGTGCTGCTCGCCGACGGTGAAATTGCCGCCCACAGCATCCTCCGCACGGGTCCCGACAGCGCGGCCGTCGCGGTGGCCGTGCTCGACCGCGCGCTCGAGACCACGGCCATCCGCCGGGAGGACATCGAGCTCACCGTGGCCACCGGGTACGGCCGCGTCGTGGTCCCGTTCGCGGAACGAAACGTGACCGAGATCGCCTGCCACGCCAGGGGCAACCACTACCTGTTCCCCTCGGTCCGGACGATCCTCGACATGGGCGGCCAGGACTGCAAGGCGATCCGGTGCGACGACACGGGCAAGGTCACGACGTTCCTCATGAATGACAAGTGCGCGGCGGGCACCGGCCGCTCCATGGAGGTGATGGCCGCGCTGCTCCAGGTGCCGCTCGAGGACGTCGGCCGGCTCTCGCTCGAGGCGAACGGCCAGCCCGCGAAGATCAGCAGCACGTGTGTCGTGTTCGCCAAGTCCGAGGTGCTCGCGCTCGCGCGTCAGGGGGTGCCGACGACGGAGATTCTCGCCGGGCTTTGCGACGGCGTCGCCGAACGCGTCAAAGGGCTCCTCCGCACCGTGGGCGTGGTCGAGGACTTCGTGATCAGCGGCGGGATCTCGAAGAACATCGGGGTCGTGCGCCGCATCGAGGAAAAGCTCGGGGTGACGTCGCACATCGGCTTCGAGCCGCAGATCGTGGGAGCGCTGGGCGCCGCCCTGTTCGCGCGGGACTTCCTCGAGCGAGGCCGCCAGCCAGGTCGTGGACGGGGCGGGGGCTGAGAGTCTACTCCCACCATCGGGAACGAGATTGTCCTCGCGGCACACGGAGTGGCGGCGTCGGGACGGATCGTCACGACCCTGGAGCCGGGGCGTGGGACAGCAGTGTGGCGCCACAGAAGTGTGACCCACGACGTCGGCGCGAGGCCGCAAGGTCTCTCCCACCACACTTGACGGGACTCGCCCTGGTGGCCCACCTCTTGCTCAGCACGCGCCACGATGTCACGCACCACGCTGTCGCGCATGTTCGCGCTGCTGAGCCTGTTGATCATCGGCGCGATCACGGCAAGTCAGGTGTTCGTCGAGTCCGTGCTCCTTCGTAACGCCGTCGTCGAGTGGGAGCGGACAACCGCGGGAGACGCCATCCGGGCCGCGGCCTCGGCCATCCTGCGTCCGGAGGATTTCGTGGACTGGGAGCGCCCGGAGACCGAGGCGCGGTTCGCGCACTTCTTCGAGCGCGCGCTGCACAACCGCGAGATCGTTCGCGTGAAGCTCTACGGACTGGACATGCGCGTGGTGTGGTCCGACGAGCCGCGCCTGCGCGGACACCGCTTCCCGGAAAACACCCGCCTCAGACAGGCGCTCGACGGCGCCGTGGTCGGCAACCTCGACCACGGCAGCAAGGCCGAGAACGTGTACGAGCGCGCGTTCGCGCCCACCGTGGAACTGTACGTGCCGCTCATGCTCGGCCCGGTTCCGGGGCGAGTGACCGGCGTCGTGGAGATCTACAAGGATCCCGCGCGGATGTTCGCGAACATCCGGAGGGATTACTTCACCGTCATCGCCACGTCGCTCGCCGGCGCCGTGCTGCTGTACCTGGCCCTCTACTGCGTGATCCACCGCGCGTCCGGGCAGATCGAGACGCAGCGCCGCGATCTCGAGCGCCACGCGGCGGCGCTCGCTGCCGCGAACGAGGAGCTGGGCGCCACGCAGGACCAGCTGCGGGTCACCGAACGGCTCGCGGCCATCGGTGAGGTCAGCGCCACGGTCGTCCAGGGCATCCGGCATCCGCTCGCGAGCATCCGGGCGGCCGCCGAGGTCGCGCTCGATCTCAGGGGCGACCACCACGCCGTTGACAAACGCTTGCGCACCGTCATCGCCGAGGTCGATCGGATCGGTGGCTGGCTGAGGATCCTGCTCGATTCGGTCCGGCCTTTCGAGCTCCATGCCACGCCGCTCGATATCAACAGGATCGTGAAGGACGTCCTCCCGTTGCTCCGGCACCAGACGGCGGCAACGGGCCTCGCCGTCGTCGAGCGCCTGGCGGAAGGGCTCCCGAAGGCCAGCGCCGATGAGGTGCAGCTGGAGCAGGCCCTGCTCGGGATCCTGGAAAACGCCGTGGAGGCGTCACCGGATGGCGGGACCCTGGAGGTCACCACCGAACGGGCGACGATGGACGCGTCGGACGCGGTGGCGGTGATGGTTCGCGACCACGGCGAAGGCATTCCGGCCGAGCGGCTGGCGTCCGTCTTCGAGCCGTTCTTCACCACGAAGCTGCAGCGCAGCGGGCTCGGGCTCTCGTTCGCTCGGAGGGTCGTCGAGCGGCACGGCGGGCGCGTCGAGATCGACAGCCAGGTGGGCGCCGGGACGACCGTCCGCGTCGTCCTTCCGCTCGCGAAGTCAGCGTGACGAGGACGCGCACGGCAGCTCCGGCAGACGACCTCGCTGCTCGAGCCGCAGGAACTGCTCGTACACCGCCTCGAGCGTCAGCGGCTTGCTGAGGACGAAATCGACGAGCCCGGCCCTGGCGGGGTCGGGGGCCGGCTCGTCGCCCCATCCCGTCACGAGGCCCACCGGCAGGCGGGTCCACCGCCGCCTGATCGCCGCGGCCAGATCCCAACCCGTCATCTCCGGCATCCCGAGGTCCGTGAGAACAACGTCGGGGAGCGCCTCGGTCTCGAGCCGCCTGAGCGCCTCTCGCGCTCCCCCGGCGAGGGCCACGTGGTGGCCGCGGAACTCGAGCAACTCGCCGATCGACTCCCTGACCTCCGCCTCGTCGTCGACGAGGAGGATCCGCAGCGGGCGGATCTCCGTGATGCTGCTCGAGGACGCTCCGTCCCGGTCCCGTTGCTCCGGACTCACCGGCAGCCGCATGGTGACCGTCGTCCCGCGCCCTTCGGCGCTCTCGATGTGGAGGCCGCCTCCGTGTCGCTGGAGCACGCTGTGGCTGACGCTGAGCCCGAGCCCCGTGCTCTTGAGGCCTTTCGTGGTGAAGAACGGCTCGAGCGCGCGGCGCGCCACGGCCTCGGGCATGCCGACCCCGTCATCCGTCACGGAGAGGCAGACCTCGTCGTCCTCCCGAGCCGTCCGCACCGTGATCCGCCCGCCCCGCGGGAGCGCATCGACCGCGTTGAGGACGAGGTTCGTGATGACCTCGCGCAGCGACGCCGCGTGACCCGCGACGAGAGGAATGGGCCCTGCCTTGCGCTCCACCTCGATCGTGAGGCCCTGCGCGCGCGCGGCGTCGTGCCAGCGGACGCGCGTCATCTCGATGACGTCGGAGGTCAGCTCGTTGAGGTCGACGAGCTGGGGCTCGCACACCCGGTCCACACGCGCGAATTCCTGAATTCGGCGCACCACCTCCGCGCCGTCCTTCGCCGCGCGGTTGACGATCGTGAGCGAGCGGCGGAACGGCTCGGCCTCCGGCTTCAAGCGGAGCAGGTCGATCCGGGCGACGATGACCGTGAGCAGGTTGTTGAGGTGGTGCGCGACGCCGCCCGCCAGCTCGCCGAGCGCCCGGAGCGTCTCCACCCGGACGAGGTGGTCCTGGGCCGTCTTGAGCTCCGCGAGCGCGTGCTGCGCCTCGCGGTAGAGTCGCGCGTTCTCGAGCGCCAGCTCGTGCTGCTTCAGCACCTTGCGGAGGACGGTGGGCAGCGCCGCCAGGTACCCGGACGTCTTCACGATGTAGTCGGCCCCGCCGGCGTTCATCGCCTCGACCGCCACCCGCTCGTCCCCGCGTCCGGTGATCATCACGACCGGGACGTCCGGCGCCTGGTCGCGCAGACGAGGGAGCACCGCCAGCCCGTCCATCCCCGGGAGGCTGTAGTCGAGCAGGATGACCGAGAAGCGCTCGCGGGCGACGGCGTCCAGACAGGTGAGCCCGTCCCGCGCCACGGTCACGCGGAAGGGCGGATGGTGGCTCGCCAGCGTGCGCGCGATCAGCTCCGCATGGTCCCGGTCGTCCTCGACCACCAGGACATTCACGGCATCGGCATCCATCGTCGCGCTCCCTTTCTCACTCAGAGCCCGTGAACGAATCGCGTGGTCGAGGAGCGCCCCGGGTTCCACCGGTGCGTCCGCGCACCGCCCGGGGCGCTTCCGAGCGCGGGGGGCGTGGGGGCCATTTCGGGGCCCCCACTTCCCTCAGTTCGAGCCAACAATCGACCGCCGGGCGGTCGATTGTTGCTCGAACTCTCAGTCGCCCAGCACGTTGGTCAGCACCCAGTAGAGCTTCACCGCCTGGATCCGCTCGACGAACTCCCGGAAGCTGATGGGCTTCGTCACGAAGCTGTTCGCTCCGGCAGCGTAGGCGGCGTTGACGTCGCCGTTCTCGGCCGAGGTCGTGAGCATGATCACGGGAATCGTCCGGAGCGCGGGACTGCTCTTGATCTCGCGGAGGACGTTGAGCCCGTCGACCTTCGGCAGCTTGATGTCGAGGAGGATCAGGCCGGGGCGCGGCGCCTTCGCGCCGTTGGCGTAGGCGCCGCGATGGAAGAGGAAGTCGAGCGCCTCGGCGCCATCCTTCACCCAGTGGACGTCGTTCAGCATGTTGCCGGTCTCGAGGGCGCGACGCGTGAGCTCGGCGTGGTCCACGTTGTCCTCGACGAGCAGGATGTCGATCGGCTTCGTCGGCTGCATCCAGCCTCCCTCCGTTCGTCGGCCGCCCGCCTCGCGGCGCTCTCGGCTTCCCTCGGTTCGGTTCCGCGGTCCTCGTGCCGTCCGCCAACGTTCTGCTCGGCACGCAAGCGCCGTGCCCGACCCGGTTCCGTCTCAGCGGCATCACGCTGCGAGGCAAACGCCCGTCGTCGCCGACGAACGCGAGGCGTTCTCGCGCGTCGCGCGCGCGGGGAGGCCGACGAGTTGGCGGCTTCACCATGGCGGCTGCGCCAAGTCGTGTCCGACGGGTCACGGGCGCCGGATGCGCGGCGAAGCTCACGCGTGGCTCGAGGCCGCTGACACCGGTTCGAGCGGCCAGGTGAAGCGGAACGTCGCGCCCTCGCCTTTGGCGGACTCGACCCAGGCCCGTCCACCTGCGAGGTCCACGATCTTCTTGACGAGCGCGAGACCGACGCCGGTGCCCTCGACCTCGACCTCGCCCAGACGCTGGAAGATCTCGAAGACCTTCTCGTGGTACGCGGGCTCGATCCCGATGCCGTTGTCGCGCACCCGGCATTCCCAGGCGTCGGCGTGCCGGGTCGCGCCGATCTCGATCGTCGGCGTCGCGGCGTCGCCGATGTACTTCACCGCGTTGCCGACGAGGTTCCGCATGAGCTGCTCGATCTGGACGCGGAGGCCCCAGAGCTCCGGCAGGTCGCCGACGGTCACCTTGATCCCGCGCGCGCGGATCGGCTCTCCCAGCTCCGCCAGGACGTCGCCCACGACCTCGGCGAGGTCGACCGGTCCGGCTCCTCGCCCCTCGCGGCCCACGCGCGACAGCGTCAGCAGGTCCCGGATGAGCCGCTCCATCTGCTCCACGTTCGCCTGCAGCCGGTTCACGTAGTGCTGGCCGTGCTCGTCGAGCTGGTCGGCGCAGTCCTCGAGGAGCGCGCCGGCCATCCCCTGCACGGCGACGAGCGGCGCCTTGAGGTCATGCGACACGCTGTAGACGAAGGCGTCCAGCTCGGCGTTCTTCGCCTCCAGCTCCTCGAGTGTCCGCTGCATCTCGTCGGAGAGGCGGGCCTTCTGGATGACGATGGCGGCCTGGTCGGCCAGGAGCTGCATGAGGTGCTTCTCCTCGTCGGTGAAGGGTTGCCGCGCGCCGAAGACGACGGAAAGGGCGCCGACGACCGCCGTTCCCGCCACGAGTGGAACGACCGCCATCGCCCGCGCGCCCACCTTTCGCCACAGGGCCTGGTAGAAGACGCGGGGATCGGCCAGGATGTCGGTGACGTACACGGCGCTCGGCGACCGCCCGATTTCGCCGACGAGGCCCTCGCCATGGGGTATCGTCTCTGACGCCGCCGCCACCGCGAGCAGTGCCGGATCGGCGCTGTGGGCGCCGACCACGCGGAAGAGCCGCGCGGCAGGGTCGTCCACCCAGACTCGAGCGATGCGCGCGTCCAGGAGCGTGGTGGCGACGCGCGCGACGGCGTCGTAGACCTCGCGAGTGTCCGCCGCGGAGAGGACCAGACGCATCAGCGCGGTCAGCGCGGTGAGGTGCTCGGCGTGGTCGCGCGCCCGCTCGAACAGCCGGGCGTTCTCGACGGCGGTGGCGGCGGTGGCGGCGAAGAGCTCGAGGAGCTCCTCGTCCTCGGCATCGAACCGTCGGGGAGCCCTGGTCATCAGCGTCACGGCACCGATCGCACGCTCTCCGACCAGGAGCGGCACGACGATCATCGACACGTGACCGGCCGCCGCTGCCCACTCCCTGTCGACGAACAGGGGATCCTCCCGGACGTCCGGGCTGTAGCGCTTGGCCCGATGCTCGATGGCCCAGCCGACGAGCCCCTCCCCGCGCTGGAGTTCCCGGAGCAGGCGCGGGACCCCCCGGTCCTCGCGCGGGGACTCTGTCACGAGCCGGATCGTCCCCGCTTCCTCGTCCAGCACCCACGCGCCGGCCCGGTCACCCGACAGCAGGTCCACCGCCGCCTCGGTGACGAAGTCGAAGACCCGCTGGACGTCCAGCGACGAGTTCACGAGCTGACTCAGCTCGGTGAGCCGCCTGATGCGCGCAGCTCGAGTCTCGACGGCCGCGTAGAGCCGCGCCTTCTCGATGCTGACCGCCGCCAGGTTGGCGAACTGGGAGAGGAGCGCGACCTCATCCGGGGTGTAGCGCCGTGGCGCGCGCGCGTAGACGGCGAGGGCTCCGATGTTCCGGTCGCGAGACCGGAGCGGCACGATGGCCATCGCGCAGACCCCTTCGGCTCTCGCATGCTCCCGGTGGACGTAGCCGGTCGCCTGCGCCAGGTCCTCGACGGTCACCGGTCGCCCGTCCACGATCACACCGCCCGTCAGCCCCTGCCCTACCGCGAGGGGACCGCGGTTCGCGAATTCCTCGCTGAGACCGTGGTGGGCCGCGGCAAGGAGAAGCGTTCCGGATGGATCGAGCAGACGGATCGACGCCGCGTCGTGGCTGGCGAGGCCGGCCGCCGCCCGGGCGAGGGATCCCAGGATCTCGGAGAGGCTCAGGCTGACGGCGGCCTGCCGGGCCGTCTCGAAGAGGTGCTCGAGGTGCGAGTTCTTCGTGGCCAGATCCTGGTACAGCCGCGCGTTCTCGATGGCGATGGCCGCCTGATTGGCGAACGTGAAGACGATCTGGGTCTCGTCATCGGAAAAGCGACGCTGCCGCTTGGTCCAGAGGCTCAGGACACCGATGAGCCGGTTCTCCAAGCGGAGCGGCACGCCGAGGAACGACCGGACGCCGGCGGCGAGCGCCCCCCGCTTGTGCTCGGGCAGTTGGCGGTCGTCGGAGGAGAGGTCGTGGACGGCGATGACCCGGTTCTCGGAAGCGACCAGACCGGAAAGGCTCTCCCCCACCTTGATCCTGACGGTCCGCATGACCTCCCGCGCCGTTTCGGTGCACGCCACGAGGACCAGGTCGTTACCCTCCAGCTTCCGGATCCCCACGCCCTCGGCGCCGAGCAACCGTTCGGCCTCCGTGACGACGAGGTGCAGAAGCTGGTCCGCGTGCTGCAATCGCGTGAGCTGGCCAGTGACGGTGGCCAACGTCTCGAGCTCGCGGGACCTGCCGGTGGCGCACCTCTGGAGGCGCAGGCTCTCGGCCACGGCCCCGAGCTGGCTCCCGAGCACCTCGAGGAACGTGACCTGCTCAGCGGCAAAGCCTTCCGAGCGGAAGCGCGCCAGCACCAGCATCCCGAGCAGCCTGCCTCTTGCCGTCACGCGCAGGGTGATGACGGATCGGACGGGGAGGTCGCCGAGCCTGAGCCGAGCGGCGAGCCCGTCGCCATGCGGCGCGCTGTCGAGCCGCACCGGATGCTCGCGGAGGGAGGCCGCGACCGCGTCCGGGAGGCCGCGATGAGCGGCGAGGATCAGCCGATCGGTCTCGGCGTCGGCCACGAGTGCCAGGCCGGCCTCTGCCTCCAGAAACTCGACGATCAGGTCCAGCGCTTGGCTCAGGAGGCCCTCTGGGGTCTCCGCCTCCGCGGTTGCGTCAGCCAGGCGTTGCAGCGTAGCCAGCTCAGCCGTCCGCTCGTCCACTCGACGCTCGAGGGTCGCCTGAAGCCCCTCCAGGCGCGCGGCCATCGAGTTGAAGGCCTGCCCCAGAGTCGCCAGCTCGGCGGGGGTTTCGATGTCTACGCGGTGGTCGAGTCGGCCCTCGCCGATGGCCCGGGCGGCCTCGACGAGGCGCGTGACGGGCCGGGCGACTCCGTAGAACACCCCCGCGCCGGTGAGGACGGCGAGGATGGCGACGACGCCGAGCACGCCCACGAGCGCAAGACGGAACGCCCGGAGAGGGGCAAGGGCCTCGAGTTCGTGCATCTCGGCGATCAACCCGAGCCCGAGCCCGGGGATCCAGCGGTAGGCTGCGACGACCCGGTGCCCGGCATGGTTGACGTATCCGCCTGTTCCCGTCTCTCCAGCAAGGGCACGGGTCACTCCCTCGCTGAAGACGGGGCGCCAGCCGCCCTCGCCGCTCCCCAGAGAGTCGGAGACGAAGTAGTTGAACCTGTTGACGAGAAAGGTCTGGCCTGTGCCCCCCAGGCCCGCGCGTTCGCCCATGAGGCGATCGAGGAACCTGAGATCCACGCGGCCGACCAGGATCGCGAGGAGGGTGCCGCCCGGCTCCTTCACAGGGGCGGAGAACGCCATCGTCGGCTTGCCGAGGACCATCGAGTAGTACACGTGCTGGACGAAGAGCCCGCGGCGGCCCCCGCGGAAGTACGGGCGGTCTCGCTTGAACTTCCCCTCCTGCAAGCGATCTGTCGAGACGAGCACGGTGCCGCGGTGAGGATCGAGCACGAACACCTCCACGAACTCGCCCGATGTCCGGAGCCGCTCGAGGATCTCGCGGAACTCCCGCTCGGCCGCGTCACCCTCGGGGCCGCGAGGCTGCACCAGGGCAGCACTGAGCAGTTTGCGGAACGTGGTGAGCGACGCGGGTCGCGCAACGTCGATCTGCCGCCCCTTCACCCACCCCTCGATCTGCTGGCTCTTGAGCAGCGCCACGGCCGACAGCCGCTCCTGCAACGCGCGCGAGAGCATCGCATCGCCCTGGCGGTCGATCAGGACGCCGACAGCCGCGAGCGGAACGACCGCGAGCAGGAGGAAGGCGCCGAGCAACCGCGACCTGAGATGATGGGGGGCCCCGAAATGGCCCCCCAAACCCCCCAGCGCTCGGAGCCGTCGCGGGACACCCGGGACGGCCCTCGATGACGCAATTCGTTCACGGATCATCGCGTCTGTGCCTGCGTCCCCCAGACCTGCTCGAGGAAAGCCGTGCTGTAGGCCCGGGAGAGATCCACGGGCCTGGAGAGGATCTTCTGCTCGAGGAGGATCCCCATCGCCTCCTCCCACATCTCGCGCGTCATCCAGCCGATGGGATGCTCGCCCGTGTGGATCAGCGGAATGCTCGCGAGCAGCATGGCGAGCTGCTTGTCGCGGCGAAGGGCGGGGTCGACCTTGAGGGCGACGTCGGTCGCCTCGTCGGGCCGCTCGATGGCAACGCGCCAGCCGCGGAGGGCGGCGCGAAGCCAGCGCTCGATGAGGCGCGGGTTCCGGCGTACCAGCTCCTCCGCAGCGACGATGATGTCGTCGTAGCCGTACACGCCGTAATCGCTGGGGAAGAACACGGTGACCTCGTGCCCGGCGAGGCGCGCGTCGACGGGCTGGTTCATCACGTAGCCGGCCCACACGGGAACCTCCCCGCGATAGAACGGCCCGAGGTCGAAACTGTACGGGACGCGCCTGAGCGCGGCGGGATCGACGTCGAGCCGCTTGAGCATCGCCTTCAGGTGGATTTCGTGCGTCGGCGCGTAGGCGACCGCCTTGCCGGCGAACTCACGGGGGTGCCTGATACCGGAACGCTTCAGGACGAAGAAGCCGACCGGGCTGCGCTGATAGACCGCGGCGATCGCCACCACGGGCACGCCGCGCTCGCGCGCGAGCAGGAACTCGGTCTGGCTCGTGATCCCGAACGTCGCGCGGCCCGCGGCCACCTGGTCGATCGGCGAGGGCATGCCGACCTTCCACGGCGCGTGCTGCACGGCGAGACGCTCGGCCTGGTAGAGGCCGCGGTGCTCGGCGACGTAGAGCCCGGCGAACTGCGTCTGGTGGTGCCACTTGAGCTGGACGGTCACCGGCTCGAAGGCCTGCGCGGGCGCCGGCGCCGGGACTGCGGCCGCGCTGGCACAGACGGCGAGCGCGAGCATCGAGGACCAGAAGCGTGTCGGCCACATGTCACTCCTCCTCCAGTTGCGAGCGCATCAGCGGGCTGCCGCCGCCGGCGCGGGCCACGTGAAGCGGAACGTTGCCCCGCAGCCCTTCGCCGACTCCACCCAGACCCGCCCACCCGCGCCGTCCACGATCTTCTTGACGATCGCGAGGCCCACGCCGGTGCCGTCGACCTCGACCTCGCCGAGCCGCTGGAAGATCTCGAAGACCTTCTCGTGGTACGCGGGGTCGATGCCGATCCCGTTGTCGCACACCCAGCATTCCCAGCCGTCCGGGCGTCGGGTCGCGCCGACCTCGACCGCCGGCGTCGCGGCGTCGCCGATGAACTTGACCGCGTTGCCGAGGAGGTTCCGCATGACCTGCTCGAGCTGGACGCGGATGGCCCAGAGCTCCGGCAGCTCGCCGACGGTCACCTTGATCCCGCGCGTCCGGATCGGCTCTCCCACCTCCGCCAGCACGTCCTCCACCACCTCGGCGAGGTCGACGGAGCCTGGCGTCCGTCCGTCACGGCCGACGCGCGAGAGGGTGAGCAGATCCTGGATCAGGCGCTCCATCTGCTCGACGTTGGCTTGCAGGCGCTCCACGTAGTGCCGCCCCAGCTCGTCGAGTTGCCCCGCGCAGTCTTCCGCGAGGGCGCCGGCCATGCCCTGGACGGCCACGAGGGGAGCCTTGAGGTCGTGCGACACGCTGTACACGAAGCTGTCCAGGGCGGCGTTCTGAGCCTTCTTGGCCTCGACCTCCACGAGGCTGTGCCGGAGCCGCTCTTCCAGGCGGCGCTGGTTCCGGTCGGCAGCCCAGACGATCCAGAAAAGGGAGACGTAGAGGACGAGACCGCCGGCGAGCGAGGTCGACCAGATGACCACCTCGACCCGCCGGATCTGGGCGAAGAGCCGGGTCGGGTTCTTGTAGACCTCCAGCACCCCGATCACGCGGCCCGGGGAGCCGGCCGCAACGATCGGCACGTAGACCTCGGCCAGCTTCGTGAAGCGCTCGCGCTCGTAGGCGTTCTCCGCGCTCTTGAGATCCTTGAGCTTGACGCTGACCGCCCCGCCGAGGGCCGCGCGCAGGTGAGGGTTGCCGGGGAAGGCCCTGCCGATCAGGCGCTCCTCGTCGGACCAGATCACCACGCCCTCGCCGTCCCAGGCCTTGACGCGTACGACCTCCGGGAGGCTCAGGAGCGAGGCGAGCGCCTCCCCGAACCGCCTCCGGTCGCTCCGGAGGGCGCGGTCGCTGAAGAGACGCTCGAGCGAGTAGGCCCGGACCTGGTAGCGCACCAGATCCGCGGTCGCCTGCCACTCGAGGTCCAGCATGTTCCGCGTCAGCACGCGCGTGGTCACGAGCCCGAGCGCGAGCGAGAGGAGCCCGACGCAGAGGAGGCTCAGGAGCGAGAACTTCTGGACCAGAGTCAGGCGCTGGGCGGACACACGACCTCCCCCGCGCGGAGCACGCCGCGGCCTTCCGGCGCGGCGGGCCACGTGAAGCGGAACGTGGCCCCGCAGCCCTTCGCCGACTCCACCCAGACCCGCCCACCCGCGCCGTCCACGATCTTCTTGACGAGCGCGAGACCGACGCCGGTGCCCTCGACGTCGACCTCCCGGAGCCGCTGGAAGATCTCGAAGACCTTCTCGTGGTACGCGGGCTCGATGCCGATCCCGTTGTCGCGCACCCAGCATTCCCACGCGTCAGGACGTCGCGTCGCGCCCACCTCGATCGCCGGCGTCGCGGCGTCGCCCATGAACTTGACCGCGTTGCCGAGGAGGTTCCGCATGACCTGATCGAGCTGAACGCGGAGGCCCCGGAGCTCGGGCAGTTCGCCCACGGTCACCTTGATGGCTCGGGTGCGGATCGGCTCTGCCAGCTCCGCCAGCGCGTCGTCCACGACCTCGGAGAGGTCGACCGGTCCGGCTCCTCCTCCCTCGCGGCCGACGCGCGACAGCGTGAGCAGGTCCTGGATGAGCCGCTCCATCTGCTCGACGTTCGCCTGGAGGCGGGAGAGGTAGTGCCGGCCGCGGTCATCGAGCCGTTCGGCGCAGTCCTCGAGCAGGGCCCCCGCCATCCCCTGCATGGCGACGAGCGGCGACTTCAGGTCGTGCGACACGCTGTACACGAAGCTGTCCAGGGCGGCGTTCTTCGCCCGGAGCCCCGTGAGGGCCACCTCTGCCTCCTGGTAGAGGCGGGCGCACTCGAGCGCGAGTGCCGCCTGGTCGGCGAAGGCCTGCGCGAGCCGCACGTCCTCGTCGTCGAACACGCGCCCCGCGACGTCGCCGACACCCAGCGCGCCGATCACGCGCTCCTGGACGACCAGGGGCACCGCCAGCGCCGCCCGGTAGCCCGCGCGCTCGATGCGCCGGCGCTCCGGAGGCAGGAGCGTGATCCGCGGGTCCCCGAGGACGTTCGGCGTTGTCACCGGCTGGCGCCCCGCGACCGCGAGGCCCGCCGCCCCGGTCCCGCACGGGAAGCTCCAGCCGCTCAGCGCCGCCCGTGCGCTGCCAGCCACGGCGGTCGCCACGAGGTCGTTCGATCCGGGAGCAACCGCGTAGAGCGCCGAGGCTCCCACCCGGAGCAGCACGGCGACGGCGTTCACCACGCACTGCGCGACGGCCTGGGGATCGCGCGTCTGCGACAGCGCGCGGCCGACCTCGGCAAGGGCCTCGGCCGCGCGGCGCCGCGACTCGCTGCCGGTGAAGAGGTCCGCGTTCCTGATGGCGACGGCGATCTGCGCCACGAAGCTCTGGAGCAAGTCCTCGTCGTCGGCGTCGAGGCGGAAGGGGTTCCGCGCGTTCAGCGCGAGCACGCCGACGAGCCGGTCGTCCACCGCCACCGGGACCGCGAAGAAGCTCGAGAGCCCGTGCGTGCGCCACCAGTCCAGGCCGACCACCCGGCCATCGGCGAACACGTCGGGGACGTTCAGGCTCCGGCGGCGGACGGCCACCCATCCTACCGCGCCCTCCCCGAACCGGAGGCGCTTCGCGGGAAAGTCGGCGCCGACCGCCGGATCGGAGAACGCCACCACCTCTACGTGCTCGCCGGTCGCGTCGGCGAGCCAGAAGGCGGCGATCGGCGCCTCCATGAGCTCGGCGGCGGCGCGGTTGATGGCACGCAGCACCTCGCTGCGGTCGAGCGAGGACGAGATGAGTCGGTTGAGCTGCGTGAGCGTCCTCAGGCGGGTCAGGCGCTTCTCGAGCGCCGAGTAGAGGCGCGCGTGCTGGATCGCGACGGCGGCCTGGTCCGCGAACGCGCCGAGATAGGCGAGCTCCTCCGCGGTGTACTCCCGCGGCTCTTCCGTGTTGAACGTCAGGATGCCCAGCACCTCGTCCGCCGCCTTCACGGGAAGCCCGAGGTAGGTGCGGATCCCGAGCTCGCGGTCCCGCCCGAGCAGGAGGTTCGAAGGGTCGCTCTGCGTGTCGCCGACGAAGATCGGCTCGCCGGTGTCCACGACCCTCCCGGAGTAGCCCGCGCCGATCGGCACCTCGAAGTCGGGCGGCATCGGCGCGCCCATCCAGGCGGGGCACCGCAGCACACCCGCGCTCGTGTCGACCGTCAAGATCTTCACGTGAGGCGTCCCCGCGATCGCGCCGGCCTCGCGGATGACTCGCTGGAGCGCGACGTCGAGATCGAGGTCCGCCATCACGTTGCGCGACGCGCGGAGCAGGGCGGCGAGCTGGTCGGCCCGGCGGACTGCGGCGGCGTGCAGGCGCGCGTTCTCGATCGCGATGGCAGCCTGGTCGGCGAAGCTGGTGGCGAACCGCAGGGCGTCCTCGTCGAAGCGGTAGCCTCGTTCGCGGTAAATGTGCAGGGTGCCGAGGGTCCGATCCCCGAGTCGGATGGGCAGGCACATGAGCGCTCCGGTCCGGTGCGGCTGGTCCCGGGCCCCGCGAGCGCTGTCGGGGTGATCGGTCAGCACGCGAGCATCGATGGTGATGTCGTCGCTGATGATCGGCTGCCCCGAGAGGGCGACGCGGCCGCTCAGTGACTCGCCGAGCCGGATGCGCTCCCGCACCATCGCCCTCAGGGCTCCCTCCGTCGCGCCGATCCTGACCAGGGACTCGCCCTCCAGCAACCGGAAGCCCGCCTCACCCCCGAACAGCGTCGCCGCGGCTTCGGCAATGGAGCCGAGCACGGTGGGCAGGTCGAGCCCATGCGTCAGCCGCCGCGTCATCTCCACGAGGGTCGACAGCCGGCGGCGCTGCTCCAGCGATTCCTGGTAGAGCCGCGCGTTCTCGACGACGACCGAGATCTGCTGGGCGATCGTCGTCGCGAGGTCGATCTCGTCGGGCGCCCAGCGGCGCGGCCCCGAGCTCTCCGCCAGCGACATCGTGCCGATCACCCGGTCGCCGGAGAGCAGCGGGAGGAACAGCAGGGCGCGCAGGTCGAACGTCCGGCACCACTCGGCCGGGACCAGGTCGCTCTCGGCCGTGTCACGGATCGCGACGGGCCGGCCGGTCCTGATCACCTCGGCGTGCGCCGGGATCGCCTCGACGGCGGGCCGATCGTCGCCCTTGAACTTGCGCCAGAGGTCGAGGTCGACGTGGCCATCGGCGAACTGGGACATGACCGGAACCATCTGCTCTCCTCGACGCAGCGTGATCGAGCAGCGCGTGACACCCGCCACCTGGGCCGTCTTCTGGCACACGATCTTGAGCAGCGGCTTCAGCTCGAGCGTCGACGTCAGCGCGGTGGCGATCTCGACGAGGCCCTGGGCCTGGCGGAGACGGCGCTCCATGCCGGTGTAGCTCAGCTCGGCGAGCTGACGCGCGCGCACGAGACGCTCCTGCGCCTCCCCGTGGAGGCGCTCGCGCGTCTCGCTGAGCTCGCGGAGGCGCGCCTCCATCCGCGCCACGACACGCACGGGGAAGGTGTAGACGAAGACCGCCAGCCCGACACCGACCGCGTCGGCGACGAGCAGCGCGAGCGCTGTGTGCCAGACGAGCTGCGTGGCGCCCACGTGCACGGTGATCGACCCGCGCTGCCGGTTGTCGAACGTCATCGGTGCGCTGGCTGCGGGCCTGAGGCGGCTCCAGGGCTGACCGGCACGGGGGCTGCGGAAGGCGAGCCCGGCAACGGGTTGCCCCCGCTCGTCGTCGACCTCGACGACCTCGATGGGCTTGTCAGCGACGAAGGCGTCGAGGATCCGCAGGTACTTCTCCGCCTGGTACTTCCACGGGCCCGGCGCCTGGAGCTCCAGCCACCGCACCTGGCGGGCCAGCTCCCGGGCGTGCCGAGTCGCCGCGTCGTGGAGGGCTGCGCGCTCGATGAGGAAGAACGTGGCGGGGAAGCCGAGGCTGATGACCACGCCGATCAAGAGCGCCGCCGGGCGGAGGCGCGAGACGAGTTGCCGGCGGAGTCCGAGGTCTGCGCCCGCCTCGACGAGCTGCGTCATCAACTCGTGTCCCACGGCTCGAAGCGGCGTAGCAAGGGACGTGCCCGACCGGAGCCGATCGCCCGGTGCGGGCCTGACGACCAGAACCTCACTCAGGACGGGCGCGAGGGCTGCGTCCGGAGTCAGTCAATGGGAGAGGGTCAGGGAGCGGCGGCGCCGGCGCCATGGCGGTCACGCCAGATCGTGGGGAGGATCGTCGGCGGCGGGGACGTCGAGGCCCTGCTCGGCGGGGAGTTCCGCGACGAGCAACCGCACCTCGGAGTCGTTGCCGACGGCATCAAGTTTCGCGAGCACGATCGATTCCTGCTCAGCGCTCGGGAGACCGGATGGGATCCATCCACGCGTTCGGCCTGGTGGAAGCACAACACCTGACAGTTGCAGGCTGAGCAGGTGTGGTATGGCCGTTGCTGTCGAGGGCCTCGTCCACGGAGACCAACTGAATGGCGAGCCTGTCAGCTCGGGGCGCACGGGGAGGAAGCCTCAGGACACGCCTGATCGGTGTCGTGCTCCTGCTCTCGGTGGTCCCGCTGACGACCGTCGGCGTCCTCCTCTACCGCGAAAGCGGGAACGCGCTCGAGGCCAACCTTCACGCCCATGTCGCGAGCGTCGCCGCGCTGAAGCGCCAGCAGATCGAAGCGTGGGCCGCCGAGCGACGCAAGGACGTGACCCGGCAGGCATCGCTCCCGCTCTTCCAGCGCCTGGTCGCACGCCTTCGAAAGCCCGGTACCGCCGGGACAGCGAGCGCTGCGGAGCTGCGGCGCCTGCTCGAGGCGATCCGGGCGTCGGGCGAGTTCAGCGACGTGTTCCTGCTCGAGCCTCTCGAGGGTCGCGTGATGCTTTCAACAGCGACCGCGGAGGAGGAACGGAGCGAGCGCGGCCAGCTGTTCTTCCGGGAAGCACGCATGGGGGCGTACGTTCAACCGGTCCAGGCCTCGCCCGCCGGGGGGCGGACCGTGACCGCCTTCGCGGCGCCGGTGCGTGCCGCCAGCGGCGAGCTGCTCGCGATCCTCGTGGCCCGAGCGGACGTCGGCGTTCTCGACCCGCTGATGACGGAGCAAAGCGGCCTCGGCGAGACCGGGCGCACCGTTCTCGTCGATCCTTCCGGACATGTGGTGTCCCCCGCCCTTCCAGGCACGGACCGGGGCCGGACGGCGGTCGTCAGCGAAACGTTCCGGAACGCGCTCGCCGGAAGCACGCGACACTACTCGAATCACGAGGGTCGCGAGGTGACCGGAGCGCGTGAGCCGGTGCCCGCGCTGGGGCTGGTCCTGTTCGCCGAGATGGGTGAAGACGAAGCGTTCGCCCCGGTCCGGCGTCTCCGTTACGTCTTGGCCATGGCCATCACCGTCGTTTCCGGCCTCGCCATCGCCGCCGGGATCGCGCTCACGCTCGACGTCACCCGGGCCGTCGGGCGCCTGGTGAGCGCGGCGGGGGCGATCGGGCGTGGAGATCTGACGTGCCGCGCGGGCGCGGGCGGTCCACGCGAGCTGGTCGCGCTCGGCACCGCGCTCGACCGCATGGCGGACGACCTGCGGCGCTCCCGGCTCGAGCTCGAGGCGACGAATCACGCGGTCGAGGCGACGAACCACACGCTCGAGGCGCACGTCGAGGAGCGCACGGCGGCGCTCAGGGAGAGCGAGGCGCGATTCCGCCTCCTCTTCGAGGACAGCCCGCTGGCGATGTGGGTCTACGACACGACCACGCTCCAGTTCCTCGAGGTGAACGGCGTGGCCAGCGAGATCTACGGATACTCGCGCGACGAGCTCCTGCGCATGCGCATCACCGAGATCCGCCCGCCGGAGGACGTGAGCCGTCTCCTGCGCCACGTCCGCCGGCACGCGCGGGAGGGGACCCGCGGCAACCGGGGCGAGTGGCGTCATCGACTCAAGAGCGGAGGCGTGATCGACGTCGAGGTGTTCTCGCACCCGCTGGTATTCCACGGGCGCCGGGCCGCGCTCGTCGCCGTGCACGACATCACCGAGCGCAAGCAGATCGAGCAGCAGCTCCGCCAGGCGCAGAAGATGGAGGCCGTCGGGCGCGTTGCCGGCGGCGTGGCTCACGACTTCAACAACCTCATGACGGTGATCCTCTCCCGGAGCGAGCTGCTCCTGGCCCGGGTCGGAGGGGACGCGCGCGCGCAGCGGGATGCCGAGCTCATCCGCAAGACGGGACGCCGCGCCGCCGACCTCACGCGCCAGCTCCTCGCGTTCAGCCGCAAGCAGGTGCTGCAGCCGAAGGTGCTCGCGGTCGGCACGGTCGTGACCGGTATGCTCGACCTGCTGCGCCGGGTCGTGCGCGAGGACATCGAGCTGGTGAACGACCTCGCGCCGGACGCGAGCGCCGTGCGCGCGGACCGCGCGCAGCTGGAGCAGGTGCTGCTGAACCTGGTCGTCAACGCCCGCGACGCCATGCCGCGCGGTGGAGCCCTCACCATCCGCACCGCCGACGTGGACGTCGACGAGACGATGGCCCGCCTGCATCCGGGCGCACGCCCGGGCCCGCACGTCCTCCTCGAGGTGCGCGACACGGGCCACGGCATGGACGAGGAGACGCTTTCACACATCTTCGAGCCGTTCTTCACCACGAAGGGACCGGACCACGGAACGGGTCTCGGACTCGCAACGGTGTACGGCATCGTGAAGCAGCACGGCGGCGTGATCTGGGCCGAGAGCCGGCCGGGTGCCGGCAGCACGTTCCGGATCCTCCTACCCGGCGTGGACCAGGAAGCCGAGGAAGCGGAGGTCGGCTGGCTGGCGCCGGTGATCGGCCGCGGCGCGGAGACGCTCCTGGTGGTCGAGGACGAGCCGGAGGTGGGCGAGATTGTTCGGGAAATCCTCGAGTCCCACGGGTACACGGTGCTCGAGGCGACGACCGCGGGCGAAGCGCTCGCGATCTGCGCCCGGCATCCCGGCCCCATCGACCTGCTGATCGCGGACGTGATCATGCCGGAGCTCGACGGCCCGCACCTTGCGCGGCGTCTCGGCGAGACCCGCCCCGACATGAAGACGCTCTACATCTCGGCTCACGACGAGGACACGCTCGGCACCCGCGGCCTGCTCGACGGGACCGTCGACCTCTTGTCGAAGCCCTTCACGCCCGAGGCGCTCCTCGAACGCGTGCGGCAAGCGCTGGGACCGGCCGAAGCGCCGGTCCCGAGCGCGTGACCGCACGAGCCTCGCTCCGAGGATCCGCCACGAGTCCTGGCGTCGTTGCCATGGCGGCCCCGCCATGCGCCGCGGCCGCTGTCCCAGCGTCTACGCCACGACCGCGCCGACGGCGCGCCATCGCGGTCCTCGAATGCCCGCGACGTCTGGTCGCGAGGCCGGGCACGGAGGTTGCTTGATGCCCGGCCGGTCCGATCGGCGTGCCGGCTCAGGAGCGTGTGGGTATATCGACGTGCGCCCCCGGTTCCGCGGGTGCGTCCGCGCACCCCGCGGGTGCGTCCGCGCACCCCGCGGGTGCGTCCGCGCACCTCCCGGGCGCCCGAGCGCGGGGGTGTGGGGGCCATTCGGGCCCCCGCTTCCCTCGGTCGCGACGCCGATAGAGGTTCACTCCACGCGGAGGCAAAGGACGATGACACGTCATGGGGCTTTCGCACTCGCACTCCTGCTGCTGCCGGCGCTCGTGACGGCGGCACACGCCGCCCCGTCGCGGATCGGCATCCTGCTCCCCGGTCAGGAGTGGATGAGCGCGGTGGACGGGCTGAAGGACGGTCTGAAGGATCTCGGGTACGTCGAGGGTCGCGACATCCTCTACACCATGGACAACGCGAACCGCGACCAGGCGCGCGTCGCGGAGATCACCCGGCGGTTCATGGCGGAGCGCGTGGACGTGCTCTTCACGATCACGAACACGGCCCTGAAGACGGTGATCGCGGTCACCAAGGCCGGCGCGCCGCCGCGCGTGCCGGTGGTCTTCGGCTCCGCCTCGGGCCCGGTGGAGAGCGGCATCGTGCCAGCCTACGCGACGCCCGACACCCACGTCACCGGCGTGACGAGCGGCAGCATCGAGCTGGTGGGCAAGCGGCTCGAGATCCTGAAGGAGGTCCTCCCTGACGTCAGGCGCGTGGCTCTCATCGGCGAGCGCGAGGCCGACAGCTCCCTGAAGGCGTTCGCGCTCGCCGCGGAGCTCGCACCCAAGCTGGGCCTCTCGGTGATCGAGCTCCGGGTGGCGCCGACCGAGGACACCATGGAGGTGGCCAGGCGGGTGACGCGCAAGGAGGCCGACGCGCTCTTCCTGGTGCCGAGCCTGAAGACGGTCGGCGCCACCACCCAGCTCGCGGCCTACGCCCGCTCGGTCCGGCTGCCGTTCATCGTCTACCAGGTGGAGCACATCAGGAAGAGCGGCGCGCTCGTCGCCTACGGGTCCTCCTACTATCTGCAGAGCCGGCAGGCCGCCGTGCTGGTGTCGAAGATCCTCAAGGGCGCGTCCCCGGCCCAGCTCCCCATCGAGCGTCCGAGGCTCCATCACCTCATCCTGAACCTCGACACGGCGGCGGAGATCGGCGTGCGGTTCTCGCCGGAAATCCTGAACCGCGCGGACGAGCTGATCGGAGGCCGCCGGGCGCGCTGATCTCATGGGGCATCCCGCCTCGCGGACGATACGGTCGCGGCTGTTCCTGGTGCTGATCGTCGCCTTCGGGACGATTGTCGGGATCGCCGCGACCGTCTGGCGGCTCAGCATCGAGCCGGCGCTCAGGCTCGGCATCGCCCGGGAGCGACTGCAGATCGCGCGCCGGGCGGCGGACCAGATCGAGCAGTTCCTGGAGCGCCGGATCGCCGAGCTCGTCGAGGCGGCGGAGCTGAGTCTCCTGTGGGCCGAGGACCCCCGGCGGCGCCGGGAGACGCTGGTCCGGCTCCTGAAGCTTGCGCCCGCGCTGCAGGAGGTCTCGCTCGTCGGCGCGGGCGGTCGTGAGCTCTATCGACTGTCACGGACGGCCGTGTACACCGAGGGGGACCTGCGTCACCTCGAGGACGAGGAGCGATTTCGCCGCCCGTGGGCCGGCGAGGTCTATGTCGGCGAGGTTTACCACCCGGCGACCGCCGAGCCCCACGTCACCATCGCCGTCCCGGTCCGGCTGACGCGGCGGCAAGCGGCGGCGGTCCTCGCTGCCGAGGTCAACCTCAAGACGCTCTGGGAGTCGATCTCGCACATCAAGGTCGGGCGCGCCGGCATGGGGTTCGTCGTTGACCGCCACGGCCTCCTCGTCGCGCATCCGGACTACTCGAAGGTCCTGATGGGCACGAAGATGACGCGCCACCACGAGGTCCGGGAGTTCCTGACGAGCCCCGCGCGCGACCCGGGCCTGGGTCAGATCGCGCCGGGCGAGGACGGACGGCCCTCGATCGGTACGTACGCCGTGGTGCGGCGGACAGGCTGGGCGGTCATCGTGGAGGAGCCGGCGGCGGTTGCGCTCGCCGAAGTGCGGACGCTCGAACGCTGGGCCCTCGTGCTCGTTCTCCTCGCGGTGGGCGGCGTCTTCGTGATGAGCTACCGGTTCAGCCGGCGGATCACACGGCCGCTCGGCGAGCTCACGCGAGGCGTGGAGCGCATCGCCGAGGGCGACCTCTCGCACCGCCTCGCCATCGTCACGGGCGACGAGGTCGAGACCCTGGCACGCCAGTTCAACGGCATGGCCGAACGCCTCCAGCGCTCGTACGTCGCGCTGGAAGCGAAGATCGAAGAGAACACCCGCGACCTGCAGGCGCTCTACGCGATCACCACGCCGATCAGCGGCGCCACCGATCTGCGCGGCGTGCTGGAGAATGCGCTGGGCCGGATCGTGCAGGTCACGGGCGTCGACGGCGCCGCGATCCAGCTCCTCGACGAGCAGCACCGGGAGCCGGCGCTCGTCGTGCTGCACGGCCTGCCCTCGTTCGTGGCACCCGACGTCGTCGGCGCCCGCTGGCATGACAGCGGGGCCGCGGAACCCGTCCTCACGGCGTCCGCGCCCGACGATCCCGCGTCGTCAGGGCTCCGGAAGGCCGGCTTCGCCTCCGTCGCGTTCCTCCCGCTGAGCGCCGGGGCCTCGCTCTTCGGCGTCATGACCCTGGCCAGCCGGCATCCCGATCGTCTCGTCGAGCGCGAACGCCCCCTCCTCGGCGCCATCGCGCATCAGATCTCGGTCGCGGTGCAGAACGCCCGCCTCTACGAGGAGGCGAGACGGGCGATGGCCGCGCTGGAAGCGAAGAACGTGGAGCTCGACAGCTTCGTCTACAGCGTCTCGCACGACCTCAAGGCGCCGCTGGTGACACTGCATGGCATGACGGGAATCGTCCTGGAGGACTACAGCGCGAAGCTCGATCGGGCGGGGGTCCACTACCTGGAGCGGATCCAAGCGAACGTCGAGCAGATGGAACGGTTGATCCAGGACCTCCTCGTCCTGTCCCGGGTGGGTCGCGAGGGACGCACGGCCGAGTCCGTGAACATGCGAGAGGTGGTCGACGACGTGCTCGCCGGCCTCGGGCACCTCGCCGAGGAGCGCGGAGTGAAAGTCGTGGTGCGGGACGATGCCGTCCTCCGCGGCATCCGGACCCAGATCGAGCAGGTCTACGCGAACCTGATCGGGAACGCGATCAAGTACGCCGGGGACATCGCGACGCCGCTCGTCGAGATCGGGGCGATCGATCGCGGCGAGCACGTGGAGTGCTACGTCAGGGACAACGGCATCGGCATCGATCCCTCCTACCACCAGAAGGTCTTCGAGATCTTCCAGCGTCTCAAGGAAATCGAAGCCGAAGGCACGGGTGTCGGCCTCGCCCTCGTCAAGAAGATCGTGGAGGGCGCCGGCGGCAGGGTGTGGGTCGAATCGACCCGGAGGCAGGGCGCGACGTTCCGGTTCACGTGGCCGAAAGGCTGACCGCCGGTCGGTCACAGCAGCGACTCGACGAAGGACTGGACCCTGACGTTCAGCTGCTCGACCGAGCTCGGCGTCGCCTCGGCTTCGAGCCGGAGGTGGGGCAGGTTCCACCGATCGAAGCGCTCCTTGAGGATGGCGTACTCGAACGCATAGACGTCGCAGTAGAGCTGGATCAGGTAGATCAATCCGCGGGCTCCCGCCCCTTCCATGGCGTCGCGGATCCGGACGGCGCGGTCCTCGAAGGAGGAGAGACCCGGCGCCGGCACGGCGCGCAGATAGGCTCTCGCCAGGGCCCGGAACGGATCGCCGTCCGCCTCGACCTCGGTGGAGCCGTACCGCGGGCTCGACGTGAAGTCGTCCGCCACGACGGTCGCCCCGTACTTCTCGGCCATCCTGATCACGTCCACCGCCATCGGGATGTTGAGGGCGCACAGCATGAGCTTCGGCTCGGTTCGCGAGCTCTCGGAGGTCGGCCGCGCCGGCGCGAGCGATGCGAGGAGCTGCTTCATCAGCGCGTTGTGCTCCTCCACGGGAGCGGTCAGGGCTGACGCGACGACGTAGACCGCGTCCTCGGCCCGGACGCCCGCCGTCCGGCGGGCCTCGGAGAACCGGCGAAGCAGGGACCGGTTCTCGTTGAAGAGCGCGATCGACGTCCGGAGCCCGTCGTCGGTGACGCGCGTGCCAGCGCGATCGACGTCCGGAGCCCGTCGTCGGTGACGCGCGTGCCCGACACCCTCCCGAGCTCGTCCGCGAGGCGTCTGAGCTCTCTCGTGAAGTAGTCGACCGCGGCCTCGTCGTGCTTCGTGGGAGCGCGGACGAGCCAGTGGTTGGGGAACGCCTTCTGATGCACCCAGACATCGAAGATGTGCCGGTTGGTGTCGCAGACCGTCGACACCATCACGCCGTCGACGTAGTCGAGGACGCCCGCGGCGATCTGGCCCGCCAGGTTCTTGCTCATCCCACACAGGTAGGGCAGGAGCCCGGACCTCGCCTCGTACCGCGAATCCCGGTCCTCGACGAGCTGGACGGGCACCATCCCCGCCGCGTGCACGAGCTCCCTGGGCGCCAGCCCGTAGAAGCTGGCGATGATCTTCGCGCCTCCCTGCTTGAGCTCGCGGGCCTTCTCGTGTCTCTGATCGAACAGGTCCTTGAATCGAGCGATCACGCCTTCCGTCCCTCCAGGACCTCGATGAACCCGTCGATCCTCATCCGGGCGTCGTCCCAGCTGAACCCCTCGGCGTCCGCCTGGTCGCCCTCGAAGACCAGGACGGGAAGCCCGTGTCGCGCCTGGATGAGCTCGATCAGCTCGTGCTGGCCGATCGACATGGGCCGGCAGCTCCGGTTGGAGAACATCACGAGCCCGTCCACCGCGTACTCCCGGATGGCCCGGTCGAAGTACTCGAACCGCTTCGCGATCGGCTTGTTGGTGATGACGTTCGTGTACTTCTCGGCCAGCGTGTGGAACGGGCGATCCACGTCCAGCCGTCCGGTGCTGGTCTTGTTCCCCCAGTTGAGCGACGTGTACGGCTCCCAGACGAAGTTGGCGCCCTTCTCCTCGAAGTAGTTGATGAGCTGCAGGTGATGCCAGATGGGGATCCCGTTCCAGATGAGGCGATACCGCTCGCCGCCCCGCGCCGGCGTCTTGCCGTCGTTCGCGTCCTGCACATACTGGTCGTGGAGCGCCTCGTAGTAGTCCGCGGCGTCCTGGTCTCCGAGCGAGATGACCATCGGCAGGATCTGGCCTGCCAGCGCCCGGAAGCTGACCGGCGACGGCCGGTTCCGCCTGAGCTCCATGATCTTCTTCCAGGCGAGGCCGGCACGATCCGAATTCGCCACCGAGTCGCGAAGCTTGTCCGTGCCCAGGCGGCACGGCGTGTTCGCTTCCAGGAACGTCACCATCTCGTGGATCTGCTGCTCGTAGTAGTCGATGTACTCCGGCGCTCCGGGGTCGTCGGTGGCCGGCATGTCCATGTAGAACGTCGGCAGCCTGAAGTGCTCCTCCATGTACCGCCACCAGGTCAGATGGAGACTGCAGATGTTGACGTCCGCGATGGCGATGGCCGGCGGCGGCAATGGCCCGAAGGCGCTCTGCCCGGTCCAGCAGATCCCCAGCCCGCACCGCGTGTACGAGCAGATGACGTTCGACAGCGCGCGCGCGCGCGACTCGTCGAAGAACGGTGCCGCCTTGCCGATGCCTGAGGAGATGGCGGCGAGGCTCTCGGGGTAGATCGGGAACACGCCCATGGCGTGCATGACCTCGTTCGGGATTCCTGCGCACGCCACGCAGATCGGCTGTCCAGCCTCCGCGGCGGCGACGAGCTTCCGGTACGAAGCCCCCGCCGTCACCTTCTTCTGGATCACCTTCAGGTCCACTTCGGGCATGGCCGACCTCCTCATGGGGGGGGACTATCGAAGCCCCCCCAAGCCCCCCCGCGCTCGCCCGCGCCCCGGGAAACCCGGGGCGCGGCTCGGGTACCGGATTCGTTCACGGCTCCGCCTTCATGGGGGGGACTATCGAAGCCCCCCGAGCCCCCCCGCGCTCGCCCGCGCCACTGGAAACCCCGGGAAAGCCCGGGGCGCCCTCGGGCACCGGGTTCGCTTGCGGTCGCTCGCAACACCGAGCATCAACTGATAGCGGCAGCGGGGCTCCCTGGTCAAGGATAGAGTGCTTCGCGCTACACTTCGACCGAAAGCGAGGTGCTTGACGATGTCGAACGACGCTCCGAAGACGGCGTTCGAGCTCGCGATGGAAAGGCTGCGCCGGAAGGACCTGGAGGAGGGCGTGGTCGAGCGCCCGCTCACCGACGAGCAGAAAGCGGCCATCGCGGACATCCGCAAGGTCTACGAAGCCAAGGTCGCCGAGCGCGAGATCCTGCATCGTGACGCGCTCGCCAAGGCGCGGAGCCACGAGGAGATCGAGAAGCTCAACGCGGAGCTCGAGCAGGACCGGGGGCGTTTCGCCCGCGACCGCGACCGCAAGATCGCCGAGATCCGGGAGTCCCCGGCCTGACGAGGCCGAGGCGGGGCGTCGCCCGCCTCGGCCTCGTCCAGGTCCAGCTACTGGATCGGGCTGCGCTGCGCGGGCGTGAGCAGCGCCTTCCATTCGGCCGGAAGCCGCTGCACCCAGCCGTTGTACACGACCGGGATCGGCAGGACGCCCTGTCCGCCCATGCCACGATTGCCGCTCACGGTGTCGTCGACCGCCGTGCGCGACGTGGCGACCAGCGACACGCGCCCCACGACGGCGGCGTCCGCGCCGTTGCCGTCGCCGTCGGGATCCGGATCCACGACGAGCAGCGCGTTGGAGAACTTGCTCGCCACGTACGCGTAGTAGCCGCCGCCCTGCTTCGCGCCGAACTGCACGCCGTGGCAGCCCGGATCGCACGGCAGCATCGTCACGACCGTGTCGGTCGTCGTGTCGATGACCAGGATGGTGCCGGTGAGCGTGTTCGCGGTGACCATGTACTTGCCGTTCGGGCCCACCGGAGTCTGGATCGGCAGCCCGCCGGCGGGGCCGCTGATCGTGCCGCTCAGCGGGTCGTAGTGCTCGAGCAGGTCGATGGTCTTCAGCACGGCGCCGCTCCGCGTGTCGATCACCGTGATCGTGCTGTCGATCAGGTTCGCCACGTAGTACTTGCTCGCGTCGGGCATCATGCCCGTCGCGATCGGGTGCATCCCGGTCGGGACCTGCGCCACCGCGCCGTGCGTCCCGAAGTCGTAGACCGTCGAGTCGGCGGTGAATGCGTTGGGCGTGACCATCGTGTGCCCGTCGTGGCTCATCCAGTGGGCATGCGGGAACGGCCGCCCGAGATCGATCTTGCGCTCGACGGAGCGCGCGAGCGGGGACAGCTCGACCACCGATTCCGCGCTGTCTTCGCCGTTCAGCGTGACATGTACCTGGTCGGTGTCGATGCGCGTCATGACGTGGGCCGGCGCCTCGCCGACGGAGATGTTGTCGATGAGCGCGCCCGTGCGGCGGTCGAACACGGTCAGCTTGCTGTCGAACCACTGCGTCGTGTAGATCACCGTCTGGCCGCGATCCGTCCACATGTTGTGCGCGTTGTTCATCTCGATGCCCGGCAGCGCCACCTTGCGCCGGACGCTCCACGTGCCCGCGTCGACGGCCGTCGCCGTGCCCGGCTTCCGCTTGCCGGACGTCCGCTCGAACTGCGTGTTGACCCACACCTCGCCCACGCCGGGCGTCGCGGGACGCTGGAACGCGGGCCGCGCGAGGTCGTTGCCGTACCGGGCGTTCAGGACCTGGCGGAGGTTCACGACGGCGCCGCCACTGATGCGGACGGTGACGTCGGGGTACGTCACGTGCCAGGGACCCGGCGCGGTGTAATCGAGCCAGTTGGAGGGGTCGGTGGCGATGAAGAACGTCCGCAGCAACCGGGTCGCGAGATCGCTGCTCGTCGGGATCGTCACGCCGTTCAGCAGCGTGATGCGCTCGCCGAGATCGAGCCCCGGTGTCGCTCGATCGTCGACGACGACGGCCGCGAACATGTACGGGTGGATCTTGCACGTGAACACGTACAGCCCCGGTGTGCGAAGCGTCACCTCGGCGGAGCCCTTCATCGCCTTCGTGTCGAACGGCATGCCGGCGGCGCCGGCCGGGAAGATCAGGCTCGTGACGGTGTGGACGGTGGCCGACTTGCCCGTGAACGAGACGCGGTCGCCCGGCCGCACGACGGCCAGCGAGTGCGTGCCCCCGATCGGACCGGCCGAGCTCTTGAACCACCATCCGGGCTCGTCGGTGAGCGCGAACCGCACGGCGCTGCCGGCACTCGCGATGCCGACGCCGGATGCGGACGGCATCGCCGTCATCGGGACGATCGAGAATGCGAGCGCGAGCATCGCGAAGATCGCGACTCTGGACAGCTGCGCGAGATGGCTCATCGGTCCCTCCCTGCGAGTACCCGGTGCGCGAATCGTCGTCGCGACCCGCGGTGGGTTCCAGCGCCCTGCGCAATCCGGCTGCCAGGCCGGAATACGCGCACAAGGGCTTGAAATCGCGGCGGTACCCGCGCGCGTGGCGCGGGATCCGCGATCTCGCAGTGTCAGAGGACCGGACAGAAGTGTTCGCGCGAACGTCACGCAGGAGCTCAACGCGTGCCGGTCACGCGTTGAGAAATCACTGCGCGCGCAACGCGACTGAACAACGAGTCAGGCTCGCGGCTGTGTGAGGTCCGGCTCGTTCGACCGCGGCATCGTGGCCGGGACGGTCCTGAAGTATGCGGCGACGACTCAACCGAGGCCGACGCGCTTGCGCTCCTGCTCTTTGAGCACCCGCCGCAGGATCTTGCCGGACGCCGTCTTCGGAATGGCGTCCACGAACTCGACCTCGTGCAGTGTCTTGTATCCGGCGAGCCGGCCGCGGGCCCACTCGAGCAGCGCCTCTGCGGTGAGCGTCGGGTCCTTCCGCACCACGAACGCCTTCGGCACCTCCCCCGCCTCGAGGTCCGGCTTGCCGATGACCGCGCCGTCCGCGACGCCGGGGTGCTCGAAGAGCAGCGCCTCGATCTCGGCCGGCGCGATGCCGAAGCCCTTGTACTTGATCATCTCCTTCTTCCGGTCGGTGATCGTGAGATAGCCGCGCTCGTCGATGCGTCCGATGTCGCCGGTGTAGAGCCAACCGTTCCTGACCGTCGCGGCGGTCGCCTCCGGCGCATTCCAGTAGCCGAGCATCACCTGGGGGCCGCGGATGATCACCTCGCCGACCTCGTTCGGCCCGAGCTCGCGCTCGCCGGTCTCCAGGTCGACGACCTTCTGCTCGGTGTCGTTGCACGGCAGGCCGGTGGTGTCGATGGTCAGGAGCGCATCGTCGTACACCGGGTTGAGGTGCGTGATCGGCGACGCTTCCGTCAGGCCGTATCCCTGCACGACCTTCACCCCGGTGATCTCCGTGAACCGCCGCGAGACCTCGGGCGGAACCGGCGCGGCACCGATCATGACGTGACGCACGCTGGACCAGTCGACCTGCGCGAGATCCGTGCGCTGGCAGAACAGGACCAGCACCGGCGGCACCGCGAACACGATCGTGATCTTCTCGGCCTGGGTCAGGCGCAGGCACTCGTTCGGATCGAACCGCTCCATCAGGACCGTTCTGACGCCGGCGTGCACCGCACCACCCATGAGCATGAGGCCGTAGATGTGGTAGAGCGGCAGGAAGATCAGGAACCGATCGTCCTCCGTCACGCGGCTCGACGCGATGAACTGCAGGTTGTTCGCGACGAAGTTCCGGTGGGAGAGCAGGACACCCTTCGGCATCCCCGTGGTGCCGCTCGAGTACGGCAGCGTGAGCAGGTCGTCTCCGTGCAGCTCCACCGGCGGCGGCGCCGGCGGCGCGCCGGCGATCAGATCCGGGAAGCGGATCGTGTCGGACTCGACCGGTGTGCCGGGCCCGACCGTGATCACGTGCTTGAGGCGTGGCAGCTCCCCGCGGACGGCACGGACGGCGGCGGCGAGATCGTGCTGCACGACGACCGCCACCGACTCGGAGTCTCCGAGCTGGTAGGCGACCTCGCGCTCGCGATACGAGGGGTTCATCGGGCTGGAGACGGCGCCGATTCTCGCGAGCGCGAAGAAGCTCACGACGTACTCCGGACGGTTGGTCATGTAGAGCGCGACCCGGTCGCCGCGTCCGATGCCGAGGCCGCGGAGCGCATTCGCGAAGGCGTTGACCAGCCCGTCGAGCTCGCGGAACGTCACGCTCGTGTCGTTGAAGACGACGGCCGTACGGTCCGGGTACAGCATGACCGGCCGGTCGAGCATCGCGCCGTACGGGATGTCGGGGTACGAGAGTCGCGGGCGAACCAGCTCCGGCTGTGACGTCACTCGCATCGGCAGACCTCCAGGGCCGTACCGCCTCGGCCGATTCCGATCGCCCCACGGGCGATTCCTCTCGCCCCTCGGGCGATTCCGATCGCCCCTCGGGGCGGCGGCGTTCACCATAGCACGCTCGCGAGCCGCCGGCCGCCAGCAGACTTTGCGGTCGTGGACTACAATTCCGAGGATTCACAGCGCCTGAGCAATCGCGTGGTCGAGGAGCGCCACGGCTGCGCCGGGGCGCTCCGAGCGCGGGGGGGCTTGGGGGGCTTCGATAGTCCCCCCATGACAAAGGACACGCTCGCATGGACGAACACGGCAAGCACGATCGACACGGTGACCGGCATGGCCACGCGGACCGCCACGCCGGGCACGGGCCCTCGACGCCCGTGCACCAGCGCGGCGCCCACGGCCATGGACAACCCGGGCACGGACACCACAACGGCGCGTACCGGAACCCGGAAGACCTCGACGCGTACGTCAAGCGGCAACTGGACCCGGCGCGCGCGGAATGGCAGAAGCCGGACCGCGTGCTCCGGACACTCGGCTTGCGGCGCGGCGCCGTCGTCGCCGACATCGGGGCGGGCGCCGGCTTCTGGGTCCTCAAGCTGGCCCGGGCCGTGGGACGCGAGGGGCACGTGTACGCGGTGGAACCGGAGCCACAGCTCATCGCGGTCCTCCGCGAGCGCCTCACGACGGCGCGCATGTCGAACGTCAGCCCGGTGCTCGGTCGCGACGACGACCCCATGCTGCCGGCGGGCGTGTGCGACGTCGTGCTCATCGTGAACACGTATCACCACTTCCCGGACGGTCCCGCCTTCCTGCGCAAGGTCGCGCGCCTGCTCCGGCGCGGCGGCGCGATCGTCAACATCGACTTCGCCAAGCGCGAGACTCCGGTGGGCCCGCCGGTCGAGCACCGGGTCGCGCGCGAGGACTTCCTTCGCGACGCCAGGAGGGCTGGACTCAGGCTCGTGGCCGAGCACGACTTCCTGCCGCACCAGTACTTCCTCGTCCTCAAGCCGTCGCGTGTGCGATGACCCATCGCGGGAGACAGCCATGAGTCGCAAGCGGCCGAATGCCAAGCCCGAGTCGACGAACGAATCAGGTACCCGAGGGGCGGCCCAGGTTCCACGGGTGCGTCCGCGCACCCCCCGGGCCGCCTCCGAGCGCGGGGGGGGATGGGGGGCCATTTCGGGGCCCCCCATGATGTCAGAGCCCGTGAACGAATCCGGTCCCCGAGCCGCGCCCCGGGTTCCGCAGGTGCGTCCGCGCACCTCCCGGGGCGCGTGCGAGCGACCGGGGGGTTTGGGGGGCTTCGATAGTCCCCCCATGATGTCAGTCGACGTCGACCCCCGCCACCGGTGGGACCGGCCGCTCCAGGCGCCGGGCCACCTGCAGGTCGACTTCGAGGAGCGCGTCGACTTCCGTCGACTGCACGGCTACCGTCTGGGACGCGCGCGCGGTGCCCTCCGGCACTCGGGCCTCGGCGCGCTGCTCGTCTTCGACCAGCACAACATCCGCTACCTCTCCGGCACGGTCATCGGCGAGTGGGCGCGCGACAAGCTCACGCGCTGGTGCCTCCTCACCGGCAACGGTGAGCCGTGGGTCTGGGACTTCGGCTCGGCCGCCCGCCACCACCGGCTCTACGCCCCGTGGATCCGCGCGAACCAGTCGCTCGCGGGCATGGTCGGCATGCGCGGCGCCGTCTCGCCGAAGGCGGGACTCTTCGAGGCCGCCGCGCGCGAGATCCGCGACATCCTGAAGGCCGAGGGCGTCCTCGGCATGCCGCTCGGCATCGACGTCGTCGAGCCGCCGTTCCTGTTCGCGCTCCAGCAGGCCGGCGTCGAGGTGCGCGATGGCCAGCAGGTCATGCTCGAGGCGCGCATGATCAAGAGCCAGGACGAGCTGACGCTGCTCAACATGGCTGCGGCGATGGTCGACGGGGTCTATCAGGACATCTTCGAGGCGCTCAAGCCCGGGGTGAGGGAGAACGAGATCGTCGCGCTCGCCACGAAGCGGCTCTACGAGATGGGCGCGGACTGCGTGGAAGCGATCAACGCGATCTCCGGTGAGCGATGCAGCCCGCACCCGCACAACTTCACCGATCGCCTCGTCCGCCCCGGCGACCAGGCGTTCTTCGACGTCATCATGTCGTTCACCGGGTATCGCACCTGCTACTACCGCACGTTCAACGTCGGCCGGGCGACGCGCGCGCAGGTGGCCGCCTACAAGAAGGCCCGCGAGTGGATGGACGAGGCGATCGCGCTGATCAAGCCCGGCGTCACGACGGACAGGATCGCCCGGGCGTTCCCCAAGGCGCAGGAGATCGGCTTCGAGAGCGAGATGGCGGCGTTCGGCCTCAACTTCTGTCACGGCATCGGCCTCGGCCTCCACGAGCGGCCGATCATCAGCCGCCTCAACTCGTTCGGCGATCCGATGGAGCTCGAGGCTGGCATGATGTTCGCGGTCGAGACATACTGCCCGGCGACGGACGGCACGTCCGCGGCTCGCATCGAGGAAGAGGTCATCGTGACCCCGGGCGGCGCGCAGATCATCACGCTGTTCCCGGCGGACGAGCTGCCGATCGCCGCCCGCTACTGATGGAGGTCCCATGACGAGCACCGGCAGCGAACGCATCCGTGGTCACGCGGTGGTGGTGCAGCCGGACGATGGACCGTCCTACTGGCAGCCCGTGCCGGCCAGCGGCCACGCGGATCCGAGGCTCTACCCGGCGAACACGCGCTTCGACGGCCTCTCGATGGGCTACCAGACGATCGCCGCGGGCGGCCACGTGCGCGAGCACTCGCACGGGGCGCAGGTCGAGCTCCAGATCTGCTTCCGCGGCCGCGGTCACGTCGTCGTCGACGGCGTGCGGCACCCGCTCGTGCCCGGCACGGCCTGCTTCCTCGGCTACGACGTCAAGCACGAGATCGTCAACGACGGCGACGAGGAGCTGGTGATGCTGTGGGTCATCACGCCGCCCGGCCTCGAGGAGTTCTTCAGGACGATCGGCCGGGCGCGCGCCGCCGGTGAGCCCGCGCCGCCTCCCTTTCCCCGCCCCGACGACGTCGTGGCGATCGAGCGCGGCATGGGGATGAACGACACGCGCGCGTGGCCCACCGGGGGAGCCTCGGATGCCGACGATCTCGATCGGTGACGCGGAGCTCTACTACGAGGAGGCCGGGCATGGCCCCGCGCTCATGCTGGTCTCCGGGCTGAACGGCGTCGGCTCGTTCTGGGTGCGTCAGGTGGCCGAGCTCCAGCGCGATTTCCGCGTCGTGACCCACGACCATCGCGGCACCGGCAAGAGCAGCCACTCGCGCATCCGGTACTCCGTCGATCAGATGGCCGACGACGTGCTGCGGTTGATGGACCGCCTCGGGATCGCGCGCGCGCACTTCGTCGGTCACTCGACGGGCGGCGCGATCGGGCAGACGATCGCGTCGGACCACCCCGACCGCCTCGAGACGCTGGTGCTCAGCGCCACGTGGGCCGGACCGGACGCGTACTTTCACCGTCTGTTCGAGATGCGACGTCAGGTCCTCGTCACGCTCGGCGTCGAGGCATACCTGCGCTCGTCGGTGCTGGTCCTCGCGCCGCCGTGGTGGGTGAGCGCGAACGACGCGGCGATCGCCGAGGAGCACCGGCGGGCGGCGGCGGCTCCCGCGCCGGTCGAGGTCATGACGAGCCGGATCGACGCGATCGTGGCGTTCGACCGCCGCGCGCGACTCTCCGAGATCCGCACGCCGACGCTGGTCATCGTCGCGAGCGACGACATGGTCACGCCGCGCTTCTACTCCGACGAGCTCGCCGAGCGCGTCCCCGGCGCCAAGCTCGTCGTGCTCGAGGGTGGCGGCCACTTCGCTCCGCAGGTCACGCCCGCGCCGTACAACGCCGCGGTCGGCGCGTTCCTGAGAGCGCACCACACCGGATAGGCACGGAGCGTCGCGATCATGCCGCCACGAGGATCAGCACAGCGCACGACCGAGCCGCGCGCGCGGCGGTCGATCGGTCTCGTCATCGGTCTCGCCGCGCTCCTCGCCGGCGTCCTCCCCGCCGCCGGCTCGGACACGGCGCTCGACGGCAAGGAGGGGCACCCTCGCGGCCGGTTCCCGCTGGCGATCCACGTCGGCTCCGTCGGCGACCCGGCGCTCGACGAGGCGGCCGCGCGCGCGGTGCGCGACTGGAACGCGCTCTTCCGAGAGCTGTTCGGCATACCCGCGTTCAGGGAGGTCGCCCGGGACACCGACGCGCAGGTGATCGTGAAGCTCGAGGCCGCCACCGGCGAGCGGCTCATGGGCGAGGCGCGGCTCAACGTCGAGAAGGAGCTGATCGAGCCACCGGTCCGGGTCGTCGTCTTCATGCCCGCGGCGCGGGGCCAGACCTCGCGCGAGGTCGTCCTCTACCAGGTGCTCGCGCACGAGATCGGGCACGCGCTCGGCCTGCCGCACACGCGGGATCCCCGCTCCGTGATGTGCTGCGTGCGCGGCTCGATCGACTTCAAGGACCCGCCCACGCGCGACGCGTACATCGCTGCGCGCCGCCAGCCCGACGTCCGGTCGGTCCGGGGCGAGATCGCGGCGCACTACGAGGCGTTCTGGAAGCAGCACCCGTAGCGGGTGGTCTCGAGCGCCGGCGCGTCCGCGTGCGGCCGCATAGAGGATGCGCCCGGGTCAGCGCGCGGGCGCGCCGGCGGTTCCCGCGCGCCGCGGCTAGGACCAGTCCGACGACGAGGACCAAGCGGCGCGGACACAATCCCGCCCCAGAGGATTTCGACGCCAGCGCGAAGTGGAAGTAGCGGAAGAAGCCAGCCTCGCGCGCCATGCCCTGGATGACCTCGGGGCGCGACGGGCGTGCGAAGGCCGCCATCCATTTTCCGCTTGACACGTTTCGCCGTCGGCGTCGCCGCGTGTCGGCGGTGCCGGACAGATACCGTCCCAGCGGTCCACGGCGGCCCGGCGATGCAGCTTCGGGTGCGTTGGCCGGAGAAAAAACGTGGATCGCGCCGCGATCGCCGCTCCTCGTGCCTCCCAGGAGCCTCGAAAAGTGCGGTGTAGAGTCGCTCCAGCAGAAGGGGGACTCGCCATGGAAACGCGCTCGCTGGACCAGTTGGGCGACGAGATCGCCGAGCTGTC
>JACPDG010000101.1 GCA_016184125.1 Candidatus Rokuibacteriota bacterium
GGCTCCCTGCGGGGCTGACGCGCGCCTCTCCGGGATCCCCGTGGCGCTGGCGGCGCCCCGCCCGTCTCGACGGCCCGCGCGCTCGATCGTCCATCGACAGGTCTCCCACGATGACCAGTGTTACGCCTGTGACACCGAGCGCGATGAGTGCGGCGACGATCATGGACCGCTACATCCGGTACGGCCGCCCAGGATGTCGCGGGCTTTGTGGGTGAGTCGCGCCGGTCAGAGCGTGTCGATGAACGCTTCCATTCGGCGGCGCATCGACGCGCCGGGCAGGCGGCCGCGCGCGGCGCCGAGGTTGTCGAACAGGTGCTCCATCTTCGAGGTGCCCGGGATGCAACACGTCACAGCCGCGTGTGACACGACGTACTTGAGGAAGAACTGCGCCCAGCTTACGCAGTCGATCTCCGCGGCCCACGGCGGCAGCTCGCGCCCCTGCACGGCCTTGAAGAGCCGGCCACGGCCGAACGGAAGGTTGATCATCGCGGCCGTGCCGCGATCTGCGGCGAGCGGCAGGATCCGCGCGCTGGCCTCGCGATGGTCGAGGGCGTAGTCGACCTGGATGAAGTCCAGCCTTTCGCGCCGCATCGTCTGTTCGAGCTCGGCGTACTGGCGCGCGAACGACGTCGTGATGCCGACGTACCGGGTGCGACCGGCGTGCTTCAGCTCGCGAAGCGTGCGGAGCTGGGTGTCGGTGTCCCGGAGGTTGTGCACGGCGATCAGGTCCATCACGCGGGTTCGGAGTCGCCGGAACGACTGCTCGATCTGCTCGCGGCCGGCCGTCTGCCCGCTGGCGCCGACCTTCGTGGCGAGGAACAGCGCGTCGCGGATGCCGAGCTCGGCGACCGAGTCGCCGACCACCGCCTCCGCGGTCCCGTACGAGGGCGCGGTGTCGATCACTTCGCCGCCCAGCTCCGCGAACCGCCGGAGCACGGCGGTGAGCGGCGCGCGCTCCGCGTCGGTCGTGATCGCGGCGTAACGCCGCGCGGTGCCGATCCCGATCACCGGCACGCTCTCGCCGCTCGACGGGATCTTCCGCTCGACGAGGGGAGGCGGCTCCGCAACGAGACGTGACGGCGGCACGAGCGCCATCGCGCTCGCCGCGATGCCGATCTCGAGAACGCGCCTGCGATTCACCAGCAGACCGTCCGTCATCACCGCCGGTTGTCGTGCCCGCGATCCTCGGGCTGGTGCAGGCGCTCGCGGAGCTGCCTGCGCCCCTCCGGCGACAGCTCGCGCCACTTCTTCCGCGCGCGCTCGCGCTCGTCGGGCGTCATCTGCTGCCACCGCTGCCAGTTCTGGAGCACCCGCTGCTGCTGCTCGGGCGGGAGCGCCTGGAACCGCCGGTGGCGTTCGAGGATCCGCTCGCGTCGCTCGGGGGGCAGGCGCTGGAACCGCTCGTACGCCTGGCGGAGCTCCTGGCGCCGTGCTTCCGGCAGCTGCTGCCATCGCTGGAAATCGTCGAGGATGCGCTTCTTCTCCTCCGGCGGCAGCGCCCGCAACCGCTTCGCACCCTCCCGCGCGGCGGCCCGCTCCTCCGGCGTCATCGACTTCCACTGGCGGTAGTTCTCGAGGATGCGCTGCCGCTCTTCCGGCGTCAGCTTCCGCCAGCGCTCGAGGTTCTTCTCGACGACGGCGCGATCGGCCGGCGTCAAGCGCTCCAGGCCCTCGGGCGCGAGTCGCTCGCGCCCCTCGGGCGCGAGTCGCTCGCGCCCCTGCGGCGTGTCGGCCGGCTGGCCCCACGCGAGCTCCTGAAAGCCGGCAAGGGCGATCAGCGTCAGTGCCAGCCACCTTGCCACGGAACGCGCGTTCATCGGTCTCCTCGCTTGTCCGCCGGCAGGGGACCCGGTTCGAGCAGCTCCATGGTCTCGAGCAGGCGCATGCGCTCGAGCAGCCGCACCCGCTTCCACAGATCGCGCTGCCGCACGGCGTCCGGGTCACGCAGCAGATCGAGGTCCAGGAGCATGTCGGCCGTCGGTGTTGCGTCCCGGCGCTCGGTGGTTGGCGCCTGCTCCGCCGAAGAGGTCCGCTGGGCAGGTGCCGGCGCGCTCGAGCCGATGACCACGAGGCCGGCGGCCACGATGGCGAGCACGCCGAGCACGCGCTATCCCTCGGCCATCGCGGACGCGCGGCCTTCCTTCACGTCGGCGAGCCGATCCAGGTTGCCGATGACGTCGAGATCCTCGAGCAGGTCGAGCCGCTCCACGACCGAGTAATGCCGGAGCATGTCGAGTCGTCGGCCGGCGATGGTCTCGTCGAGCGTGAGGTCCGCCGGGCGCGGATCGCCGACGAGCTGCGGCACCCGCGGCTCCTGTCCGATGCCGTGCACCGCGAGGTACAGCAGGACCGCCGCCAGGGCACCCGACAGTGCGAGCGGTACGGCGTGCCAGCCCAACCGGGCGTGGCGCGGCCCAGCGACCTCTCGTTCGTGCGGCGGTGTCCTCGACCGTTCCAGCCGGCTGTCCAGCTTGCGCCGGAGCTCAGCCTGCCACCGGCTCCAGTGGACCGCGGGGGGCTGGGCGCGAGTGGCCACGAGCTCGGTCAGGACCGTGCGGAACGACGCCGCCGTCTCACGGCATGGCCGGCACGCGGCGAGATGCGTCTCGACGCGCGCGCGGTCCTCGCTCGCCAGCTCTCCGAGAACGTACGGGACGACCTCCGCATCGACATGCCGCGCCGTCACGTCACGTCTCTCGCAGGCTCTTGCGCAGCGCGGCGAGCGCGCGGTGCAGATGCACGCGGACGGTTGCCTCCGAGCACCCGAGCGCCTCCGCGATCTCGCTCGTGGGCAGGCCTTCGAGCTGCAGCACGACCGCGGCGCGCTGGTGGGACGAGAGCCGATCGACGGCGGACCAGACGCGGCTCATCGTCTCCCCGCGCGCGAGGTCGTCGTCGGGATGGACGCCGGCGGCCGGCAGGCGATCGAGCAGCGCGGTGTCGCCGGCGCCGCTGCCGCTGTCGACGAAGCGGTCCCACCAGCGACGCCGGCGCCGGTGGTCGAGGCAGAGGTTGACGAGGATGCGGTAGAACCACGTCGAGACCCGAGCGCTGCCCCGGAAGCTGCCCGCGGACCGGTAGAGGCGGATGAACGCCTCCTGGCTGAGGTCGCGCGCATCCTCGGCATTGCGGAGGATCGACCATGCGATGCGATGCGCGCGCTCGCGATACCGTGCAACGAGCACGTCGAACGCGTCGTCGTCGCGGCGTGCCACGCGTTCCAGCAGCGCTTCATCCGAGCGCTCCACCGAATCCTCGCGGTTCCACCTTCGCACTCCGATCGAGCCGGCAGCAACGATGCGCCCGGAGCCGATCGGCTCGGCTCCGGGCGGGCGAGATCCTTACCGCTTCCGCGCCTTCCTGTGGACGTCCCGGCGAAGCTCGCGCCGGTCCTGCCGCAGGTCCCGGCGGTCGTCACGGAGGTCCTTCCGGTCCTCACGGAGCTCCTTGCGGTCGCCCCGGATCTCCTGGAGGTCGCCCTTCACCTCGTCCTCGTTGCCGGCCTTGACGTCGCGCCGTAGCTCGCGACGGTCCCGTCGCAGCTCACGCCGGTCCTGGCGCAGCTGCTTCCGGTCTTCGCGGATCTCCCGGCGGTCCTGCCGGATGTCCTCCAGGTCCTGCTTGATCTCCTGCGCCGGAGCGCCGGTCGCGGCGACCGCCACCATCAGGAAGCCCGCCACCACCGCCATCGCTGCCCTCATCCGCGCCTCCGTCGTCGACTGCGTGTCGCTCGTCGTGAGCGCTGGGGGTTCGGACCACCCCCCCGGTGGTCCCGGCCGCCCGGAACTGCTCGGCTGGTCGTTCGTCGATTCTTGATCAGTTGGACGCCCGTCAGGAAGAAACGTTTACGAGGCATCGCCGTTCGGAGAAGGCGGGCTACAGCCCGGCGTCGATCTCGACGACACCGCCGCTCTCCTCGACGTGATGGAGACCCCGGGTGATCCTGATCGACGTTAACGTCCTCGTCTATGCGCACCGCCGGGACCTTCCCTATCATGCTCGATATCGCGGCTGGCTCGAAGCGACACTGAATTCCGAGGCCGCCTATGGGCTTGCCGTCGACATGGGCGACGGCGTGCCGGCTCAGTCCAGCGCGATCAGGCCTCTCGCCGCGCGGTTCATCACGCGCGCGCCCCCGCGCGTCACGAGGACGGTGTCCATCACGGTCACGCCGCCCCAGCCGATCACGTAGTACGGCGCCTCGACGCGCAGCACCATCGCTTGCTGGAGCTCGGTGTCCTCGCCGGCGGCGAGCAGGGGCGGCTCGAACGGCTCCAGTCCGGTGGCGTGGCCGGCGTGGTGGCGGCGATAGCTCGGGAGGCCCGCCTCGCGCGCCGCGCGGATCGCCGCGTCGAAGACCGTCCCGGCCGCGACGCCCGGCTTGATCGAGTCGATCGCCGCCGCGAGTCCCGCCTGCGCGGCCTCGTACGTTCGGTCCTGGCGCTCGGTGGGCTGGCCCAGGATCGCGGTGCGCGCCACGCCGGAGTAGTAGCCCTTCCACTCGCAGCCGACCTCGAAGCGCACGAGCTCGCCGGCCTTCAGGCCGCGGTCGCGCGGAGCCGGTGCGGGAATGGCGGTGTGATCGCCGAACGCGATGATCGAGCAGTAGGGGGCGCCGCCTGTCTTGACGACCGTCTCCTGGAAGAGCGTGACGGCCTGGCGCTCGGTCACGCCGGGCTCCAGCATCTGGATCACCGCGTTCGCAGCCTCCTCGGCGAGGTGGAGCGACCGCTCGAGACACTCGATCTCGTACGGGCTCTTGATGCTCCGCGCCTCGGTGAAGAAGCTCCCGGCCGCGACGACCCTGAGCGGTGCGAGACGCTCGCTCGCGCGGTGCCAGAGGTCGAACGGCAGGGCGCTGTCATCGAGGCCGAGGGGCCCGCGACGCACGGCGAGCCGTTCGAGGGCCGCCGCGAGCGCATTCGCGGCGTTCGCGTGCGGCTTCGTCGTGGCCCAGTCGCGGATGCGGCGGCCGACGTCGCCCGGCTGCGCGTCGTACTCGAAGTAGAACTCGCCGTACGGGAGCACGTGCGGGAGATCGCCGGCCTCGGTCGCCACGGCCGGGAGCTCGATGACCGGCACAACCAGCGCGAGGGCGTCGCGGGTGAAGACGGCGAAGTGCGGCGTCCGCCGGTAGATCGCCTGGGCCAGACTGCGGAACCCGGTGATGTAGGCGATGTTCTCGGGAGCCGTGGCCACGAGGGCCTCCAGCCCCTCGCGGTCCAGCACCTGGGTGAGTCGCTCGGCCTGATGAGGATACATCGCAGCACCTCGCCTGTCGGTGATCTCGTGGAGCTCGACGAGAGTATATCGAGCCCCCGGTGCTCCGGCGGCAGAGGACAGCTCGCCTCGAGTCCTCTCAGCGATCGTTCCCAGGATCGACCAGGGCGAGGATCTTGCCAACGGTCTCGTGGAGCACGTCAGGGGGTACGGTCGTGATCCGCCTGGCCTTTCGGACGCGCCAGTCGAGGCTCCTGATCTGATCGGAGAGCACCGCTCCGTCGACACCGAGACCCGTCGGAAGGCCTACCTCGAACGGATATCCCTTCACCCGCGAGGTGATCGGACAGCAGAGTGCGAGGCCGACCCTCCGGTTGTACGAGCTCGGAGAGATGACCAGGGCGGGACGATGACCGGCTTGCTCGTGTCCCGCCTGCGGGTCGAACTGCAGCCAGACGAGGTCCCCGCGTCCGGGAACATAGGCTGGAGCCACTACCAGCTCTCTCGCCCGACGGGTCCGCCGGTCGACACCTCACGGTGCAGGTTCCGTCGATTGACCTTCTTGAGGAGCTCGCTCAGCGCGTACGTGCGGCGCCGGAGCGGTCGGACGAGCAGGCGTCCGTTCTCGACGGTCAGGTCGACCGTCGACCCTTCCTCGACCTCGGCCTGGGCCGCGAACGACCGCGGGATCCGCAGGCCGAGACTGTTGCCCCACTTCTGGATCCTGGTCTGCATGCCTCTCTCCACCGGATACACAATGAATATACGCAAGTGTAACGCGGGCTCTTCCGGCCACCAACCGGCTCACCGACCCGACCTGCCAGCGGTGCCAAACGCTCGCTCGCCCGGCGCCCCACGTCGAACGGCAGGATGCTGTCGTCGAGGCCGAAGGGCCCGCGGCGAGCCTTTCGAGGGCCGCCGCGAGCGCATCAGCAGCGTTCGAGTGGCGCTTGGCGGCCGACCCGCGGAGCGAGACGGCGATGGCTGGTTCCGCGACTGGCGGCTGATCACGTGGGACCCCGGGACGTCGGCGGCGACGGTGCGCGACGAGCGGGGAGCAGGGGAGGCGCTGTCCGTCGCGCTCGCCGGCACGGCGCGGGAGAGCGCGGTGCTGTCCACGGTCTCCTTTCCGTCCTACGACTATCAGCTCGCCGTCGTGCCGCTCGAGGGCGCTGGGGCGCCGAGCTCCTGGCCGATCGCGTCGACGGTCTCGCCGGCATTCACGGCGCTCGAGCCGAACCGCGTGTACAACACCGGGGACTCGAGGTTCTACCGGACGCGGCCATCCTTGGAGCGCACGGCCCTGCCACGCTCGCTCGCCGACGGCCGGAGTCCGTTCGCAGGCGCTGCGGACTACCACACGGTCATCCTGAAGTGATGGACCGACGCGACGGAGCCCACGGCGCTCGCTCCGTCGCGCGCGCCCCTCGCCCTCGCTGAGCGCGGATCGCATCCACGGCACGACCGCCCGCGCGGCGACGA
>JACPDG010000076.1 GCA_016184125.1 Candidatus Rokuibacteriota bacterium
GTTCACGGACAAGCCGGGCGCGATCAGGCCGCGAGCGACGGTGGTGGGCAAACGAAGGAGCGAGGCCCGGGGCCGGGCGAGGGACGTCCGCGTGGAACGCTCATGTCAACCGGATGGCTCTGGGGCCGGCGGTGAGGATCGATCGCCGAGCCCCAGTCGCTCCAGCAGCGCACGCAGCCGCTGCCCTCCGGGGTAAACTCCCACCAGCCGCCGCCGACCTCAGCCGCGCGGGCACCGCAGAACGGCCAGGGCGACGACCCGTTTCATCGAGGTCGCCCACGAGCGACCCGCCGACCGCGACGACGGCGGCGACCCATCGCCGGCGACGGGGAGAGCCTCACTATACCGGGGTGGAGCCCGTGCACGAATCGCGTGGTCGAGGAGCGGCCCCCAGAAATTTCGGTCGGTCGAGGGCGGCGGACGAGATAATCTCGAAGAGCCCGACCGCCTCGGGCGTGTCCACTCCGGCAGGCGGCTGACCGACCCTGAACCACGATCGACAACGACCGTCCGCCGCCGCTCGCAAGGTCCCGACGCGCGTCCGCATCGCTCGCCCGGTTCGGCCGCATCGCGACCGCGAAGCCGGTGCCGCGGCCCGGCGAGTCGTTGCCCGCGTCCTCGGCTCCGCTCGCGGCCGGGCCGCTGTCGGTCCCGTCGCGCGGCCGGCCCGCTCGCGGCGGCAGGCTCCGCGCGTCCCTGTCCGCGTCCATCGCCGAAGGCGCGGCGGCGGAGGTTTTCGCCGCGTGCGCCGGCGGCGCCGTCCTGACCGGCTGGCCGCTCTACCTTGGCGCGAGCCCGCTCGTGATCGGCCTGCTCGGCGCGCTGCCGCTCGCGGCGCAGGTCGTGCAGGTACCCGCTGCCTGGCTGACGCAACGGCTCGGTCCGAAGCCGCTCGCCGTGGTCGCGATCGGTGCGGCGCGGCTCGTGTGGCTGCCGCTGATCACGCTGCCGTTCCTGGACCTGCCGAGCTCGACCGCGCTGGCGCTCTTCGTGGCCGTGATCGCCGCCGCCGCCGTGCTCGGCGTCGTGGGCAACAACGCGTGGACGACGTGGATGGGCGACCTCGTCCCTGGACCGATCCGGGGACGCTTCTTCGGCCGCCGCACCGTGTACCTCAGCATCGCGGGAACGGTCGCGTCGCTCGGCGCGGCCGTCGCGCTCGACACGCTGGCGCCGCGCGGGTGGACGGGCGAGACGCTCGCCGCCCTCGCGGCCGTTGCGTGTGGCGCCGGTATCGCGAGCCTCTGGCTCCTGCGCCGACAGCAGGCTGCCGGCGTGCCGGCCGAGCGGACGGCGCCCGAGTGGCGCGCGATCGTCGCGTCGCTCCGCGACCGCGTCGCGCGCCCGTACCTCGTCTACCAGTTCGGCTGGAACGCCGCGGTGGGACTCTCGGCGAGCTTCTTCTCCTTCCACATGCTCGCGACGCTCGAGACCGGTTTCGTGCTGGCGGCAGCGCACGGCATCGTGGTCGCAGTCGTGCGCATCGTCTCGGCTCCCGTGGGAGGACACCTGGTCGACCGGTTCGGTGGACGTCCGGTGATCGTGCTCTGCTCGTTCGGCATCGCGCTGGTCCCTGCGATCTGGCTCTTCGCCACGCCGGGTCGGCTGTGGCCGATCGCGCTCGAGGCGATCGTGTCCGGCGCCCTGTGGAGCTGGCACGGGATCGCGGCCTTCGACCTGTCCATCGACCTCGCTCCGAGACGTGAGCGCCCGTTCTATCTCGCGGCGTTCGCCACCGCGGCGGGCATCGGTTTCGCGCTGGCGTCGAGCCTCGCCGGGCTCCTCGCCTCGACGGCGCCGGCACGGTTCGACGTGCTCGGGGCGTCGTGGACGCCCGTGCACCTGCTGTTCCTGATGTCCGCGCTGGCGCGAGCGAGCGCGGCCGGGCTGGCGTTGCGCATCGACGAGCGCCGGGCACGGACGGTCCCCGACCTCGTGCGTGAGATTGCGATCGCGCTGCCGCGACCGTGGCTGCCGCGCGCCGACCGCCGCGCATCCATTCCACGAACATGAGGTGCATCGGAGAGAAGGGATCGCGTCCCGTGTCCGGGTCGATCCCGGCGCCGGCCGGCGGGCTACGAGTTCGCGACCGGCTCCGGCGACGAAGCTCCCGCCGCCCGCACCCGCCGCCAGAAGAACACGCGCGACACGGGATGCGCGGCAAGGTACCGCTGCGCGGACTCCATGTAGAGGTAGAGCACGGGCGTGATGTAGAGCGTCAGGAGCTGCGAGACCAGGAGCCCGCCCACGACGGCCAGGCCGAGCGAGCGGCGGGCGTCGGCGCCGGCACCGATGCCGAGCGCGATCGGCAGCGTGCCGAGCAGCGCGGCCATCGTCGTCATCATGATCGGCCGGAAGCGGAGCAGGCAGCCCTGGTAGATGGCGTCGGCGGGCCGGGCCCCGCCGCGCTCGGCCTCGAGCGCGAAGTCGATCATCATGATCGCGTTCTTCTTCACGATGCCCACGAGCATGATCATCCCCACGAAGCCGTAGACGTTCAGCTCCGCGCCGAAGAGCAGGAGCGTCGCGAGCGCGCCCACGCCCGCCGACGGCAGGCCGGAGAGGATCGTGAGCGGGTGGATGAAGCTCTCGTAGAGCACGCCGAGGATCAGGTAGATCACCAGGATCGTGACCAGGAGCAGCATCCCCTGCCCCTCGAGCGAGTCCCGGAACGCCTGCGCGGCGCCCTGGAACGTCGCCGAGATCGTCGGCGGGACGCGCAGCTCGCGCTGCACGCTCTCGACCTGCGCGACGGCGTCGGACAGCGAGACCCCGGGCTTCGTGTTGAACGAGATTGTCACCGAGGGCAGCTGTCCCAGGTGCGTGACCGTGAGCGGCCCGAGCCCGGGCGTGATCGTCGCGAGCGCCCCGAGCGGCACGAGCCGGCCCCGGCCCGACCGCACGTAGAGCCGCTCGAGGGCCGTCGGGTCGCGCTGGAAGTCCGGATCGACCTCCAGGATGACCCAGTACTGGTTCGACGGCGTGAAGATGGTCGACACCTGCTTCGAGCCGTACGCCGCGCCGAGCGCGCTCTCGATCTGGTCCACGTTCACGTCGAGGCTCGCGGCCTTGTCCCGGTGGATCTCGACCGTCACCTGGGGGCTGGTGATCTGGAGATCGGTGTTGACGTCCTGGAGCCCGGGGAGGCCGCGGAGCCGGTCGAAGAGGATCGGCGTCCAGTGGTACAGCTCCTGCGTGTCCGGCGCCTGCAGCGTGTACTGGTACGTCGCCTTCGTGAGCAGCCCGCCGATGCGGATGAGCGGGAGGAGCTGCGGGTACACCCGGATGCCCGGCACCGCCGCGAGCTGGGCCCGCAGCTCCTGGATCACCTGCCCGGCGTGGGGCCGCTGGTCGCGCGGCTTCAGCATCGCGAAGAACCGGCCGTTGTTGAGCACGGTGCTGGCGCCCGCCGCGCCGATGAACGACATGAGCTGGTGCACGTGCGGGTTCTGGCGGACGACGGCCGCGACCGCCTGCTGGCGCTCCGCCATCGCGTCGAACGAGATGTCCTGCGCCGCCTCCGTGAAGGCGAACACGGAGCCCGAGTCCTCCGTCGGGATGAACCCCTTCGGGATGATCGTGAAGAAGTACGCGGTGAGGGCGAACGTGAGGGCGAGGACGGCCATCGTGAACCGCCGGTGCCGGAGCGTCCACCGGAGCGTCCCGTCGTAGACGCGGAGCATCCCCGCGAAGAACCGCTCGGACGCCTGGTAGAGCCGGTTGTGCCCGCCGTGCGGCGGGCGGAGGAAGCGGCTGCACAGCATCGGCGTCAGCGTCAGCGACACCACGCCGGAGACGAGCACCGCGGCCATGATCGTGACCGCGAACTCGTGCAGCAGCCGGCCGACGACGCCGCCCATGAAGAGCACGGGGATGAACACGGCCGCGAGCGAGACGGTCATGGAGAGGATCGTGAAGCCGATCTCGCGCGCGCCCCGGAGCGCGGCGTCCATCCGGCTCTCGCCCGCCTCCATGTGGCGGACGATGTTCTCGAGCATGACGACCGCGTCGTCGACCACGAAGCCGACGGACAGCGTGAGCGCCATGAGCGAGATGACGTCGATCGTGTAGCCGAACAGGTACATGATCCCGAACGTGCCGACGATCGACAGGGGCACGGCCAGGCTCGGGATGATGGTCGCCGACAGGTTGCGCAGGAACAGGAAGATGACCATGACCACGAGCGCGATCGTCAGCATCAGCGTGAACTGGACGTCGTGCACCGAGGCGCGGATGGCCACGGACCGGTCGTAGACGACGTTCAGGTTCACGGACGCGGGGAGCTGCCGGCGGAACGCCGGCAGCAGCTTCCGGATCGCGTCGACCACCTCGATCGTGTTGGTCCCGGGCTGCCGCTGGACGGCGAGCACGATCGCGCGCTCGTCGTTGAACCACCCCGCGACCTTGTCGCTCTGGACGCCGTCGACGACCTTGCCGACCTCGGCCAGGCGCACCGGCGACCCGTTGCGGTACGCGACGACCAGCGGCCGGTACGCCGCGGCGTCGGTGAGCTGACCGGTGGCCTGGACGTTCACCGCCTGGCGGGGCCCGGACAGCGTGCCCGTCGGCTTGTTGACGTTCGCGCGGGCGATCGCCTGCTCGACCTCGTCGAGGCCGATGCCGCGCGCGGCGAGCGCGCGCGGATCGACCTGCACGCGCACCGCGTACTTCTGCGAGCCGAAGATGAAGACCTGGGCCACCCCGCTGATCGTGGAGATGCGCTGCGCGAGGAACGTCTGCGCGTACTCGTCGACCACGTAGAGCGGCAGCGTCGGCGAGCTGAGCGCCATGTAGAGGATGGGCTGGTCGGCCGGGTTGACCTTCTGGTAGGTCGGCGGCGTCGGCATGTTGGGCGGCAGCAGCGGCGCCGTCTTGGCGATCGCCGCCTGCACGTCCTGGGCGGCCGCGTCGATGTCGCGGCTGAGCGAGAACTGGATCGTGATGTTCGTGACGCCGAGCGCGCTCACCGACGTCATCGAGTCGAGGCCCGCGATGGTGCTGAACTGCCGCTCGAGCGGCGTCGCCACCGCCGAGGCCATCGTCTCCGGGCTCGCGCCCGGCAGGTTCGCGAGGACCTGGATCGTCGGGAAGTCCACGTTCGGCAGGTCGTTGACGGGCAGGTTCCGGTACGCCATCGCGCCGAACAGGAGGATGGCGGCCATGAAGAGCGTCGTCAGGACGGGACGGCGGATGAAGAGCGCGGGACTCACGACGGCTGCTGCGCCTTGACGTCGACGCGCGACCCGGGGAGCAGGCGGAGGTGGCCGTCGGTCACGACGCGTTCGCCCGGCTTCAGGCCCTGCTCGATCACCACCTCGCGGGCGAGCCGGCGGCCCACCTTGACCGGCCGCGACTCGACGGTGTTGTCCGGCTTCACCACGAAGACGAACGTGCCCTTCTGCCCGGGCTGCACCGCCGGCGTCGGCACCACGATCGCCCGCTCCGTCGTCAGCGTGAGCAGGACGTCGACGAACTGCCCGGGCCACAGGGCGTGGTCGGCGTTCGGGAACGTCGCCTTGAGCTGGATCGTGCCCGTGCTCGCGTCCACCGCGTTGTTCATGAACGTGACGGCGCCGACGACGGCCGTCCGGCCGCCGTCGACCTGCGCCTCGACCTCCAGGCGGCCGTCGCGCCGGTACTTCCGGAGGTCGCCGAGGTACTGCTCGGGCACCGCGAACGACACGTGGATGGGACGGACCTGCGCGATGACGACCAGCGGGGTGTCGTCGTTGCCCTTGACGACGTTGCCGGCCTGCACGGTGATGTTGCCGGTGCGCCCTTCCATCGGCGCCCTGATCGCCGTGTACGCGAGCTGGATGCGCGCGGTGTCGACCATGGCCTGGTTGACCTGGATCGCGGCGCGCGCGTTCTCGACCATCGCCTCGGCCGCCCGGGCCGATGCCTTCGCGTTGTCGACGGCGGCGCGGTCGGCCGCGACGGTCGCCTGCAGCGCGAGGGCGTTCGTCCGGAGCTGGTCGTACTGGTCGCGCGCGATCAGTCCCTGCTCCGCGAGCCGCCGGTAGCGCGCCTCCTGCGTGCGGGCGTTCTCCATCTGCGCGAGGTCGCGCGCGAGATTCGCCTCCGTCTGCGTGACTTCCGCCCGCCGCTGCGCGAGCGCGGCCTCGGCCGAGCGGAGCGTCGCCCGGTCCTTCGCGACGTTCGCCTCCCACTGCCGGACGGAGGCTTCCATCGGCCGCGCGTCGATCGTGAACAGCAGCTGGTCCGGCTTCACCTCGTCGCCCTCGGTGAAGTGCACCGTGACGAGCTGCCCGGCGACCTGGGACTTCACCGCGACCGTCGTGAACGCCTGCACGGTGCCGACGGCCGCGACCTGCACCGGGACGACCTTCTCTTCCGCCGTCGCGACGCCGACGGGCACCGGCGGCGGCGCCGGCCGCGCCGTCTGGGCGGTGGTGCGCTCGCACGCGCCGACCGCCCCGGCGACCGCGACGAGGGCGAGCGCGGCGAGCGCGCGCCTCACGACCTCGCGGCCTCCGCGGCCGCGTCGACGAGCGCTTCCAGTCCCCTGATGACGCGCCGCCGGTCCTCGGCCGGCATCCGCTTCAGCACGTCTTCGAGTCCTCTGATCTGCATCGTGTGAAGCTCCTGCACGAGGGCCCGGCCCTGGCGGGTCGGCTCGAGGAGGTACACGCGGCGGTCCGCGGGGTGGTCGGCGCGCGACACGAAGTGCTTCTCCTCGAGGCGATCGATGATGTGCGTGACGGCGGGCAGGGTGACGCCGAACGCCTTGGCGACGTCACCCATGTGGCAGCCGGGATGGTCGACGACGTGGAAGAGCACCTGCGACTGCGCGTACGTGAGGTCCAGCTCGGAGGCGCGCTGCCAGAGGAGCTGCCGGAACGTGGTGCTCCCCAGCGCGTTCAGCAGGTCGAGCAACCGCTGCGCTTCGGCCGATCGGCTCCGGGCGGACCGCGAGGTGGCCACGACCGCAAACAGTATACGACCTAAACTATCAGGTCAATTAAGGGAGGCGGCGGCCCGGACCGGCACCTCGGCTCGAAGCCACCCCGTTCCGGAGAATCACGACCGTCGTGCCTCTCGTCGCGAGCGCTCCCCACCATGCTGGGCGGGCTCCCGGGAATGCAGCGGTTGTTCAAGCGCAAGCGCGAGGACCTCGTGCCCCAGGTCGAGGCCGTGATCTCCGCGATGGATTTCTTCGACAGGGCGGCCGGCGCCCAGGTCATCTTCATCGAGTCGCCGACCTTCGGTGCGGGCACGGCCCGGATCGCGCTCCGGGTCGAGCACGCGACGCCGACCTCATCCGCCGGGCGCGTCCCCGCCCGGACGGCGGGTCGCGTCTTGTCTGCAGTCAGCGGCATCGACCCCTGCGCATGCGCGCAGATGCGAGGCCAGCGACAGGCTGGCCGACTCGACGCGATCGTCGGCGCCTTTCGACATTCTCGTCGAGCCGACGGGTATCCGTGCGACACGCACGTCGCAAGTCGCAAGAATACCGATCGGAAGGCCGCGGCGTGTGTGGCCTGCGTGATGCAGTCCAGCTGGAGCGCGCACGAAGGGTCGTGCACCTCGCACGTAGACACCCCGGTGACGGTCGCGGATCTCGTCGGCGACGAGCCGCTCGTGCGTGCCGTCGACGAAGCTGTAGAGGAAGCAGACGGCGATCGATTCCACGTCGCCCGTCGACGCGAGCGCGTCGAGCGCCGCGCGGACCTCGTCCACCGCCAGCTTGTCGAGGAAGGTGCCGTCGGGCAGCAGCCGCTCGCGCACTTCGAACCGGAGGTCGCGGGAGACGAGCGGGCGGGCTTTGTCGGCCTGGAGGTCGTAGAGATCGGGACGCTTCTGCCGGGCGATCTCGAGCAGATCGCGGAACCCGCGCGTGGTGATCAGCGCGGTGCGCGCGCCCTTCTTCTCGATCAGCGCGTTCGTGGCCACGGTCGTGCCATGCGCGACGAATCCGAGATCCATCGGCCTGACGCCTTCGCGCGCGACGAGGGCGCGCACACCGGCGAGAATGCCCTCGGAGGGATCGCTCGGCACCGACGCCAGCTTGAAGACCGCGAGGCGGCTCCGCGCGTCGTCCCAGAGCGCGAGATCGGTGAACGTGCCGCCCACATCGACGCCGAGCTTGGTCGCCATGTCAGGGGGCAGCCTTCAGCTCGGGAGGGCGAGTGTGACGGCGACGTCGGGAAGCGGTTGATCGATCGCGACCGCCCGCGGCGCGCCGGTCAGGAGACCGGCGGCCGCGAGCACTGCGACGAGGACAGCGCGAAACCTCGTGCTACTTCGCCTTCTGCGCCCAGTCCGGGTGGTACTCGATGCCGACCGACTTCATCTCGCTCATCTTCTCGCTCCACAGCGCCTTCTGTTTGTCGCGACCACGCCGCTCGGTGACCTTGTTCCACTCGGCGGCGGCGGAATCGAGCGCCTCCTTGGGTGACTTGCGCTTGGCCAGCGCTTCGGTGATCTCGAACGACAGCTTCCGCATGTACTCCGAGGCGCCCGGCAGGATCGGATCGGGCACCACGTGCGGGAACGTCTTGAGGATGGCGTCGAGGTACTCGTCGGCGCCCGGGAACGCCTTGCGGAACGCCGGCGCCTTGAAGTGCGAGTTCCGCCACGGGTCCATGATCGTCTTCGGGTCCATGACGATCTTGAGGCTCTGCTCGGGGTCCGAGATGAGCTCCAGCACCTTCATGGTCGCTTCCTTCTTCGACGAGTACTTCGAGACCGCCATGGACCGGCCGGGCGTGAGGTCCGGCCGGTGGACGATCTTGCCGTCGATCTCGGCGCCGGGCACGATCCCGAAACCCGCCTTGCCGATGATCAGCGACTCCTTCTCGTTGCCGACCCGCTTGCCCGTGGACGTCCACGAGAAGAGCATCGGGACCTCGCCCTTGATCAGCATGGTCTTCGGCTCTTCCGACTCGAAGAGGAGGACGCCGGGCGGGTAGTACTGGATGGTCTTGACCATCTCCTCGAGGGCACGGACGCCGGCCGGTCCGTTGATGAGGGGCTTCATCCCGGCGTCGAAGTACTGGCCGCCGTACGCGAAGAACCGGGGCCGCCACCAGTAATAGGAATAGTTGTTGCCCTTGAGGGAGGCGCCGGCGCCGAAGAGCTTGCGGTCGGTGCCGTCCCAGCCCCAGCCGTGGAAGAACGCGGCCTGGTCGTCCCACTGCTTCCACGTCTTGGGCGGCGCGAGGTCGTAGCCGTGCTTCGCCTTGAACTTCTTCTTGTTGTCGGCCCGCTCGAAGGCGGCCTTGTTCCAGAACATGATGTGGACGTCACCGTCGTACGGCATGCTGACGATCTTCCCCTCGTGCCGGAGCATCAGCTTCTTGTAGACGTCGGGGATGTCGTCCATGGCGAAGTCCAGCTTCAGCTTCTCGATCCACGGCTGCAGCGGCTCCAGGTGGCGCCCGTAGTCCGGCATGAAGGACGGCCCGAACATGACGAGGTCCCACGGGCTCTTGCCGCTGTTGAACTCGAGCAGGGTCTTGGCCACGTAAGGGTCGAGCGGGATGACTTCGGTCTCGACCTTGATACCGAGCTTGTCGTAGATCGCCGGCTCGACGAGCGAGAGCGAGTACTTCACGTACTCGGCGTTCACGACGGCGCGGATCGTGGTGCCCTCGTAGGGCCGCGCCGCCTTGACCTCGGCCACCGGAAGGCCGAGCCATGCCGCGAGCGCGATGACCATTAGCACGACCGCCAGGATCGCCAGCTTTCTCATGCGGATCTCCTCTGTGGGTCGGGCCTAGCCCTTGGTGCCGCCGAGGGCCAGCCCCTTGACCAGGTACCGCTGGAGCATGAACGCCACGACGAACGCGGGCAGCACGCCGAGCACCACCGACGCGGACGCCTCGCCGTAGAACATGTCGGTGCCGCCACTCGTGAACGAGGTGACGAGCACCATCATGGTCTTCGTCTCGATGCCGGTGAGCACGATCGCGAACAGGAACTCGTTCCAGGTCGCGATGAACGAGAAGAGCGCCACCACCGCGAGGCCCGGAGCGATGATGGGCACGACCACCGCCACGAGCGCGCGCAGCCGCGAGCAGCCGTCGATGAGCGCGGCCTCCTCGATCTCCACCGGGAAATCGCGCAGGAAGCCCACGAGCAGCCACACGGCGAACGGCACGTAGAGCACCGTGTAGACGATCACGAGCCCGAGGTAGCTGTTGGTCAGCCCGAGCAGCTTGTACATGATGTAGAGGGGGATGATGAGCGCGATGGCCGGCAGCATGCGCAGCACGAGGAGGACCATGGAGAGGAAGCCGCCCCCGAACCGCCAGCGCGCGATCGAGTACGCGGTGGGCAGGCTCACCAGGAGCGCCGCCACCATGCTGAGCGTCGAGATCATGAGGCTGTTGGTGAAATAGCGCGCGCCGCTCGAGCGCGTGAAGAGCCCGGCGTAGTGCTTGAGCGAGGCGTCCGCCGGCACCCAGACCGGCGGGTACGCGAAGTAGTCCTCGTTGGCCTTGACGGACGTCGTCAGGATCCAGAAGAACGGCCCGAGGAAGAAGACCAGCGCGACGACGATCGTCACCCACGTGAGCGCGAGGCCGACCGCGCGCCGGATGCGCACCGTCCGCGCGCTCCGGGACGCCACCCGCGGCCGATCGAGGGCGATGGCCATCAGGCCGCCCGCATCTCGCGGATCCGCTGGACCCACATGAACACGAGCGTGAGGGCGAGCACGCCGCCCACGATGATGTACGAGAGCGCGGCCGCGTAGCTCATCCGGAAGTCGTTGAAGCCGGCCAGGTACGTCGAGAACGCCACGGTCTCGGTTGTTCCGCCCGGACCCCCGAAGGTCAGGACGAAGATCAGGCCGAAGAGCTTCGTGAGGTCGATGAGCCGGATCATCAGCCCCACCATCATCGTGAACTTCAGGAGCGGCAGCGTGATGTACCAGAAGCTCCGCCAGCCCTCCGCGCCGTCGGCCTTGCCCGCGTCGTAGAGCTCCTGGGGGATCGACTGGAGCCCGGCGAGCAGCACCAGCATCATGAAGGCGGTGTTGTGCCAGACCTCGACCAGCACGATCGCGACGATCGAGATGAAGGGGCTCGAGAACCAGTCGAAGTAGACGTCGATCACCCCGAGCTGGCGGCCGAGGTTGTTGATCGCGCCGTATTTCACCCCGAACATCATCCGCCACGCCATGGCCGCCATCACCGGCGAGACCATGGCGGGGATCGCGAGGAGGGCGGTGATGATCGGGCGCCCGCGCCCGATCCGCGAGAGGAGCAGCGCGAGGCCGAGGCCGACGAGCAGTTCGAGCACGAGCGAGGGGCCGATGATGATCGCGGTGTTCCAGATGGAATTGACGAAGCGGCTGTCCCTGATCAGCGCCTCGACGTAGTTGGCGCCGCCGACGAACTCGCTCTCGGGGCCGACCGACAGATCGAAGTTCCGGAACGACAGCCAGAAGGAGTAGGCGAGTGGGAAGATGATCACGATCGCGATCAGCACGAGCGAGGGGGACGCGAACGCGAACGGCTCCCAGCGTTTCCGCGGCAACACCAGCGCGCCTACGCGCATCGAACCTCCTCGAGACGATACGTCGGAGCCCTGCGACGAGTACCGAGACTCTGCCCTCGGCATGCGAGGTTGTCAAGGTCCCGAAGTTGTCAGGAAGGGTGCGGTCGGGCCTGCGCGGCAGCTACAGGTAGCGCGTTGGCATCATGATCGTGCGCCACATGCGTGTTCGTCGAGGGCACCATCACCCCGATGCGCGTGCGCAGACCCATGGTTGCCTCCCGGTCGGTGGCCGCCACGATACCGCACGGCGTCTGGCCGGCTCGCTCGGTATGGGCCACGGCCGCGCGTGTCGAGCGGAGGGCGTGGTCGGCGCGTCGCGAAGCGCGCGGGCGACTCGCGGACTTCCGCCGGTTCGAGCCTGCCGGCCTGGTGAAGATCGCGGGCGCGCATGCCGGGTGACGAGGACGCCGCCCGCGCCTCAGCGGCCCGGCTCGAGGTGCTGCGGCAGCCAGAGCGCCAGCTGCGGGAACAGGAACAGGACCGCGACGCTCACGATCATGAGCAGGACGAACGGCGTCGCGCCGACCGCGATCTCCCGCATGGTGGCGCCCCGCGCCACGCCCTGGATCACGAAGAGGTTGATCCCGACCGGCGGCGTGATGAATCCCATCTCGAGCCAGACGATCATCACGACGCCGAACCAGATCGGGTCGAAACCGAGCCCCGTCACCAGGGGGAACAGGATCGGCAGCATGATGATCATCACGGACAGCTCCTCGAGCGCGTAGGCGACCAGGACGAGGAACATGAAGACGAGCGTGAAGACCGCCCACGCCGGCAGGCCGAGCCCGGTGATCAGGTCGAAGAGCGCCTTCGGCGCCCCGATGAGCGCCACCACGTGGGAGAACACGGACGCGAAGATGATGATCAGCATGACCATCGACGTCGTGCGCACGGTCTCGTGGAACGAGGCGACCAGCCCCCGCCACGTGAGCCCCCGGAGCAGCAGCGCCAGCACGATGCTCACGGCCGCCCCGAGCGCCGCGGCCTCGGTGGGCGTGACCACGCCGGCGTACATCGAGCCGAGGACCACCACGATCAGCAGGGCGACGGGCCCGACCTCCGTGAGCGAGCGGACCTTCTCGCGGAGGGGCAGGCGGACGTCGTCCCCGCGCGGGGCGTGGCTCGGCCACAGGGCCGCGTAGCCGACGATGTAGGCGGCGAAGAGCAGCGTCAGGAGCGCGCCCGGCAGGATCCCGGCGATGTAGAGCTTGCCGACGGACGTCTCTGTCATCACGCCGTAGATGATCATCGGGATGGAGGGAGGGATCAGGATGCCCAGCGTGCCGCCGGCGGCGAGCGAGCCGTAGATGAACGGCCGGTGGTAGCCGCGCCGCTCCATCTCCGGGATCGCGATCAGCCCGATGGTGGCCGCGGTCGCCACGCTCGAGCCCGAGACCGCGGAGAAGATGGCGCAGGCCAGCACGCTGGCCAGGGCGAGGCCGCCGGGCAGGAATCCCACCCAGCGCGCCACCGCGGTGTAGAGCGAGCGTCCGATCCCGGAGTGGAGCAGGATCGCGCTCATGAAGACGAACAGGGGCACGGCGACGAAGGAGAAGCTCGTGGCGTTCGACCATGCCACCGAGCCGACGACGCCGAGACCGACCGTCCAGCCCTTGAGGGCCAGCAAGCCGACGAGGCCGACGAGCCCGAGGGCGAGCGAGATCTCCACGCCGGCCGCGAAGCAGAGGAACAGCAGGCCGATCAGGAGCGCGCCGAGGGCGGCCTCGCTCACGCGGCGCGCCCCTGGTCCTCGACCTCGTCGCCGGTCGCGCCCGGCGACACCATCGCGCGGACCTGCCGCACGAGGGTCGCGCTCATGGCCACACCCATGAGCGCGATACCGGTCGGGATCAGGAGCATGGGCAGCCAGATGGGATAGAGCATGACCGCCGAGACGCGGCCATAGCGATAGGCGGTCCACGCGGACTGCCAGGTGACCCAGGCGACGACGCCGAGGAGCGCGATGCCCACGGTCAGCGTGACCACCCGCAGCCAGCCCCGGACCCGCCGGGGCAGGTGGGAGGTCACGAGGTCCACCCGGATGTGGCCGCCTCCCCGGAACGTATGGGCGAGCCCCCAGAAGACGACCAGCACCTGGAGGAACGACACCACCTCGTCGACGAACAGCTGAGGCTCGTTGAGGAAGTAGCGCATGAGGACGTCGAAGGCGATGAGCGCCATGATGACGAAGGTGGCGACCCCGCCGAGGAACGACGCCGCCTTCGACGTCCCGTCGATCACGCGCACCGGGCTCCGATCAGCGACCGAGGGCCTTGAGCGCCAGCTCGAGCGCGCGCGCACCCGAGGCGCCCGTGCGCTTCTTCCAGCTGTCCCACGCCGGGCGTGAGAGCGTCCGCGCCTTCTCGATCTCGGCCTTGGTGGGCTCCACGATCGTCATGCCCAGCTCGGGGAAGCGCTTGAGGACCCGCGCCTCCCAGAGCTTCGCGTCCTCCCACTCCTTGTCCTCGAAGCGCACCGCCTTGAAGGCGTCGAGGACCGCCTGCTGGATGTCCCTGGGGAGGCCGTCCCAGGCCTTCTGGTTCACGGCCAGGAACTCGAGGCTGGCGCCGTTCAGGAACCAGTAGTTGATGTACTTCGAGACCTCGAAGAACTTCATGGGCTCGGCGTTCGTGGCCGAGGTCACGGCGCCGTCCACGGTGCCGCGCTGGAGCGCCGTGTAGACCTCGCCGAAGGGAATGCTCACCGGAGCGCCGCCGAGCGTGCGGATGATCTCGGCCGACTCCGCGCCGTAGACCCGGATCTTCTTGCCCTTCCAGTCCGCGGTGGTCCGGATGGGCTGGGCCGAGAAGACCTGCTGCGAGGGCCACGTGTGGATGGTCAGGAGCTTGAGGCCCTTCTTCGCCATCGCCTCGGCGTAGAACGGCCGGAGCGCCTCGGCGGCCTTCCGGTGCTCGTCGAGGCTGCCGGTCATGAACGGCAGCTCGAGGACGCCGAGCTCCAGCAGGATGTCCGTCAGGTACGCCGACAGCACCGGCGCGATCTCGGCCCGCCCCTCCACCACGGCCGGGATGAGCTCCGGGCCTGGATAGAGCGAGGACGCCGGGTGGACGCGGATCTCCATGCGCCCCTTCGACAGCTCCTTCACTTTCGCCGCGAACGCGTTGAGGTTGATGGTGTGGTAGTAGGTCGGCGCCGCCACGTGAGGCAGGTTCCACACGACGGGCTTGGCCTGGGCCCCGGCGGGCGCCGGCGCCAGCGATGCGCCGCCCGCCACGAGCGGCACGACGAGGAGGGCTGCGAGCACGATCCTCACCATCTTCATGCGGTCTCCTTTCGCCACGTTTCCGTCTCTCGGCACGGTTCCCTGGAAGGATCCGTCAGATGGGATCGACGAGTCGGCTCACGATCGCCGGGAGCGCCGCCTCGGCCTTCCGGCGCTGATCGTCCGCCGTCTCACCCCCCTTGCGGTGCGGGACCACGACCAGCTCCAGATCCGGCACGTCCTGCAGTCGCGCCTGCTGGCGCGCGGCCGTCTCGAAGTTGTCCCACACGATGGTCACGGTGTGGATGCCCCGCTTCTCCAGAGCCGCGGCGTCGAGCACACTGCCCGACGTGCACGACCCTCAGAGGCCGATGCCGACGACCGCGGCGTCCGCGCCGGCGCCGGCCTCCTCGATGAGCTCCTTCGGCGACGGCGCCGTGCCCGACGGCTTGACGAGACGCCGGACGCGGGCGCCGAAGCGCGTGGCGAGCAGCTGCTCCAGATGCGTTGTGAACGGGATGTCCAGGTTGTCGTCGACCAGGGCGATCGTCGCGCCCTGGAGCCCGCGCGGGCGCCGCTTGCGCACCGGCGCCACGGCCGGCGCGGGCCAGACCGGGCTCAGGATCTCCACGGGGCCTCCTTGTCTACCGTGCCCGCCGGACGGGGCGCGTGACGGCGAAGCCGCCGAACCCGCCCCAGCCGGGCAAGACCGCCGCGAAGTAGCTCCGGCCGCCGGCCACGACGATGTGGATGTCCTCGGGCCTCGCCGTCACCGGGACCCGCGTTGTCGGGTTGTCCAGGTCGTACCGGAGCGGATAGCGCCCCGCGTCCCGCTCCATCCGGCGGAACTGATCGTGGATCACGCCGCACGCCCGCACCTCCGCGAGCGGCCGGCGCGCGTGCTCCCAGAGGTACTGCCGCACGTCCTGCTTCGACCACCCGCGCCGGGCGAACTCCTCGGCGTTGAGCGGGTTGAGCGTCACGAGCGTCTGGCCGAGCACGTGGACGTTGTTGTTGCCGAGCGCGCACAGCGAGTCGGTCAGCACGTGGAGCATCTCCTCCGGTGTCCCGTAGCAGAAGACGCTGTGCGGCCCCTCGCACGCGAAGACCGTGACCGCATCCGACCCGGGGGCGCACCCGCGCTCGACGTGCAGCGGGGGCCAGGGGTTGTCCTCCTCTTCCTCGGCGATGCAGAAGGCGTACTCGCCCGGGTGGGACAGCGTCGCCTTGTCCGTGTCCCAGGGCACGGCGCCCCCGAGGTTCCAGAGGGCCAGCCGCACGCCGCGCCCGACGGCGGCGTTGGCGCGGTAGCCGTTGCCGAAGACGCCGTCGCGCGAGTTGAAGCCGAGCTCGCGCGCGATCGGCCCGTTCACGATCACCAGCGGCACGCACATGTGCGTGGTCTGCGAGACGCCGTTCAGGTTGTGCGCCGGATCGAGCAGGGCCTCCAGCGCGGCGAGCACCACCGGGAAGTGCTCCGGCCGGCAGCCGCCCATCACCGCGTTGATCGCGAGCTTCTCGATCGTCGCCTCGCCGCCCCTGGGCGGCACCGGGCCGAGGCTCTCCTGCGGGTCGCGCCCGACGTGGGCGATCAGCGCCTCGACCCGCCGCGTGGTCGGCAGCACGACGGGCAGGCCATCCGTCCAGCCCCGCGCGAAGACGAGCTCCATCGCGTCCTCGTAGTCGTCGACGGCGATGCGTTCGGAGACCAGGTGCATGCGCAGTGCTCCTCCGTCTGGCAGAGATCGCGCGCGAGGCTCGCACGAGCCCGCGGCGCGTGTCAACCGTGGGGCAAACGAAACGCGGCAGCACGTGCTCGCCGAGCGCCCGGATCAAGCCCGCGCGGTCGGCGACGAAGCCGGTCACCAGCAGCCCGTCGATGCCCGCCTCCACGACCCCGCGCAGCTTCTCCGCGTAGACCGCCGCGGGCCCGACGGCGGCGAACCGATCCGCCAGGTACGCGCGCAGGGCGGGCTCGGCCTCGAGGAGTCGGGCGTTCGGGCTCGGCCCGAGCGCCTCGTGGGCCGCCGGCTGGTAGCCCTTCTGCACGCGACGGATCGCGTCGGCGAGGTCGCCGGGCACGTGCTTGCCCTCCAGCGTGAACCGGAACACGTGGTGGGCGTTGGACGCGAGCTCCATCCGGATCTCTTCGACGCCGGCGGCCACGTCGTCGGTGACGTTCGCGCGCACGAGTGTCCACACATCGATGATAATGAGGCGACGATGACCGCCACGGAACGGCTCGCCCGGTTCGTCCACGACCTCGATGCGCGCGCGCTGGACGCGACCGTGCGCGAGCACGCGACGCTCTGCGTGCTCGATGCGCTCGGCATCGCGCTCGCCGGGATGTCCGAGCCGTGCGCCCGCGCGGCGCTGAGTGTCGCGCGCGCCGGCGCCGGTCCCGCCGAGGCGACCGTCGTCGTCCATGGCGACCAGTTGGGAGCGCCCGCCGCGGCGCTCGTGAACGGCGCCGCCGGCTTCGCGCACAACTTCACCGACACGACGCTGACCTGCATCCTGCACGCCGGGCCCGTCGTGGTGCCGGCCGCGCTCGCGGCCGGCGAGGCCGCCGCGGCGAGCGGCGCCGAGGTGCTGGCCGCGGTCGTCGCCGGCTACGAGGTGATGACGCGGGTCGGCAACGCGATCAACGCCGGCGCCGCGCGCATGGCGCACCAGAAGAAGGGCTTCCATCCGACCGCGACGTGCGGCGTGTTCGGGGCGACCGCGGCGGCCGCGCGCCTGTTCCGCCTGACGGTCGACCAGACCGTTCAGGCGCTCGGGGTGGCGGGGAGCCTCGCCGGCGGGCTGTCGATCTCGCTGCGCGACGGGAGCGACGTCTGGCGCGCCCATCCCGGCTTCGCGGCGCAGAACGGTCTCCTCGCCGCGCGGCTCGCGGCGGCCGGGCTCACGGGTCCCGCCGGCGTGCTCGACGATCCGCGTGGCTTCTGCGCCGCCTTCACGGATGGCCGCTTCGACGCCGGCGCGCTCACGCGCGACCTCGGCGCGCGGATGCTGATCCTCGACTCCGCGTTCAAGCTGCACAACGTCGCGCACGTCTGGGCGCTGCCGCTCGATGCGCTCGGCGTCATGCGGCGCAAGCACGGCTTCACGCACGCCGACGTCGCCGAGGTGATCGTGACGTTCCCGGAAACGTGGACCACGATCATGGACGAGCGCAGCCGCGACCCGGACTGGGCGCCGCGCACGTACTCGCAGGCGACGAACGACATGCGCTACTGCGTCGCGGTCGGCCTCCGCGACGGCCGTGTCCACGTCGAGCAGTTCGACGACGCGCACCTCGCCGATCCGGAGATCCGGGATCTCGCGCGGCGCATGACCCAGCGCCCCGAGCCGTCCCTCAACCACCTGTGGGAGACCACGGACAAGGCGCCCACGGACGTCGAGGTCGTGCTGCGGAGCGGCGCGCGGCACCGGATGCACGTCGACTACCCGCGGGGCGCGCCGCAGAACCCGGCCACCCGCGCCGAGCTCGAGGCGAAGTTCGACGCCGTTGCCGCACCGGCGCTGCCCGCGCCGGCTCGCACGCGTGTCGTGGAGCTCGTCCGGAAGCTCGACGCGGTGCCTTGCATCGCCGGGCTCGCCGCGTCGCTGGTCCGCGACGGGCGCGGCGGCTGACCGCTCCGCGGGCGATGCCAACTCTCCCGACCCGAGCCGTGTCGCGCTCGACGTCGCGCCGCTCGGTCCGGCGCGCCGGTCCGTTCGGCGCGCGATCGTGAGCTCGCAGCGGCTCGTGGGGCTCGCGCTGCTGGTGCTCGGCGCCGGCAGCCTCGTCGAGACGTTCAGGATCAAGGACGACTGGTCGGGCGCGAGGCTGATGCCGCTGCTCGTCGCGGTGGCGTTGCTCGCGCTCGGCGTCGCGCACGTCGTGTCGAGGGCGCCGGCGATGGCGCCGCCCGCGGCGGGCGAGCGCGCCGATATCGGCAGGGTCGTGCTCGCGCTCTCCGTGCTGGTCGCCTACGTGGCGCTGTTCACGACGCTCGGGTTCTTCGTGGCGACCGCGGCGCTCCTGCTCGTGCTCGTCGGCGCGCTCGGGCGGTATCGCTGGCCCGTCACCGCCGGGCTCGCGCTCGGTCTCGCCGTGGCGTGTCACGTCGTGTTCCGCGTGTGGCTCGGCATGCCGCTGCCCGACGGCCTGCTCGGGCCCTGATCCGCGGTGGACGCGCTCAACCACCTGCTCGCGGGATTCGGCGAGGCGCTCACGTGGCAGAACCTCCTCTTCGCGCTGTTCGGCACGGTGCTCGGCACGCTCGTCGGCGTCCTGCCCGGCGTCGGGCCGACGTCGGGCATCGCGATCCTGCTGCCGCTCACCGCGTTCCTGCCGCCGACGCCGGCGATCATCATGCTCGCGGCGATCTACTACGGCGCGATGTACGGCGGCTCGACGACGGCGATCCTCGTGAACATTCCCGGCGAGGTCGCGTCGGTCGTCACCACGCTCGACGGGTACCAGATGGCGCGGCAGGGCCGGGCGGGGCCGGCGCTCGCGATCGCGGCGATCTCCTCGTTCGTCGCAGGCACGCTCGGCCTGGTCGGCCTGACGTTCTTCGCGCCGGCGCTGGCCGATCTCGCCCTGCGCGTGGGGCCGCCGGAATACTTCGGCCTCGTCGTCCTCGCGTTCAGCGTCGTCGTGAGCCTCTCCGGGGCGTCGCTCCTGAAGGGCCTCGCGGCGGGGGCGCTCGGCATCCTGGTCGCGCTCGTCGGGCTCGATCCCCAGTCGGGCGTGCGTCGCTTCTCGCTCGGCACGGCGGAACTGCTCGGCGGCATCGACTTCATCGCCGTCATCGTCGGACTCTTCGCGATCGCCGAGGTGCTGCTGGCGGTGGAACGTCGCGCCGCCGCGGTCTCGCTGGCGCCGATCGGGCGACTGATGCCGTCGTGGGCCGACATCAAGCGGTGCACCGGCGCGATGCTCCGGTCCACGGGCATCGGCTTTGCCCTCGGGATGCTTCCGGGCTGCACGCCCGGCGCGATCTCGTTCGTGGCCTACGACGTCGAGCGCCGGGTGTCGCCGTCGCGCGCGCAGTTCGGCCAGGGCGCCATCGAAGGGGTGGCGGCGCCCGAGGGCGCGAACAACGCGACCACGAGCGCGGGATTCGTCCCGTTGCTGGCGCTCGGGCTGCCGTCGACGCCGGCGCTGGCGGTGCTCCTCAGCGGGCTCCAGATCTACGGGCTCCAGCCCGGGCCGCTGCTGTTCGAGAAGCAGCCGGCATTCGTGTGGGCGGTCATCGCGAGCATGTACATCGGCAACGTCATGCTCCTGGTCCTCAACCTGCCGCTGGTCGGGCTCTGGGCGCGGCTCGTCCACGTGCCGTACGCGGTGATGGGCCCGATGATCCTCGTCTTCAGCGTGGTGGGCGCGTTCAGCGTGCGGAACACGCTCTTCGACGTCGGCGTCGCGGTCGCGTTCGGCGTGATCGGCTACGTCATGACCAGGCTCGGGTATCCGACCGCGCCGATGGTGCTGGCGCTGATCCTCACCCCGCTCGGCGAGAGCGCGCTGCGCCAGACGCTCAGCATGGCGGGCGGCAGCCCGGTGCTCCTCGCCACGCGGCCGCTCGCGGCACTGTTCATCGTGATCGGGGTGGCGCTGACCGCGTGGTCGCTCGTGGCGCGCCGCAAGCGTCCGGAGGCCTTCGAATCGACTGGTTGACCAGGGCAACGAACATCAACCCCCGGCCGGCTGGCGCCGTGTCGGGATCACGGAGGTTCCACAGATGATGCGCTCGGTGTTCCGTCCACGTGTCGCACCCGTCGCCGCGGTGGTGGCCGCGCTCGTCTTCCAGATGATGCTGCTGGCTCCGGCGAGCGCGCAGGAGTATCCGACCCGGCAGATCGAGATCGTCGTCGGCTTCGCGCCCGGCGGCGGCGCCGACGTCGCCGCGCGGCTGATCTCGGGCTACGCGTCGAAGAAGTGGGGCAAGCCGGTCACGGTCGTGAACCAGCCGGGCGCGTCCGGCATGACCGCGACCCGTCAGGTCATCAACGCGAGACCGGACGGTCACACGCTGTTCCTCGACGTGCACGCCGTCTCGTCGATGCTCTTCGCGTCGCAGAGCGACGTGCCGTACCGCATGGAGGACAAGACGCCGATCGCGCTGGTGACGTTCGACCCGGTGATCTACACGGTCAAGGCGGACTCGCCGTGGAAGACGCTGAAGGAGGTCGCCGAGGCCGCAAAGGCGAACCCGAAGAGCTTCCGCTACGGGCTCGGCGGCGTGGCGGCCGTCGCGGCGTTCTCGGTCTCGCAGTTCCTCCACGCGGCCGGCGTCCCCGTGCCGGAGACGAACAAGGTCGTGTTCGCCGGCGGCGCGCCCGCGCTGGCGGCGCTGGCGGGCGGCCACGTGGACTTCGCGGGCCAGCAGTGGAGCGAGGCGGCGCCACTGATCCTCGGCAAGAAGATCCGCGCGCTCGCGGTGGTGCACCCGACGCGGCTGCCGACCTTCCCCGACGTGCCGACGGCGAAGGAAGCCGGGTTTCCGGAGCTGAACGTGGTGGGCTGGCAGGGGCTGTCCGGTCCGCCGAAGCTGCCGGCGAACGTGGTCGCGAAGTGGAGCGCGCTGCTCGAGGCGGCGTCCAAGGACCCGGAATTCCTCCAGCAGGCGGAGAAGGTCTACAAGGTCATCGTCCACAAGGGGCCGGAGGCCTTCTGGCAGTTCCAGCAGGAGGAGCTGAAGAAGTACCTACCGATGGCGACCCAGATAGGGATCAGGAAGTAGGCTCGCGCTCCGTCGCGCCGGCGCTTGACCTCCTCGATGAATCCGCCGCCGCGCGCGGCGACGGTAGCCACCACCGGCATCGCGGTGTCGAGGAGCGCGCGCACCGCCTCGACGAATGCGCGTGACAGGCACTCCATCTTGCCGATCTCGTCCACCGCTACCGGACCGAACAGCCCCATCGCGGCCGTGGGGTCCAGTGCCGGGCGGGCGCTGCCCGACCTGCCACCTGTTCGGTCCGCCCTCCGTTCCGGCCATTCATCCGGTGATGTGGTGAGGCGCCGCCATTCATGCGGGTCCTCACCACTCCAGATCCCAGTGTCGCTGGACCTTACCGGAGTGGTGCCCCGCCGACGGACCGTCGGCCAGGACCGCCGCGTCGCGGCCGAGGTCCTCACCGGCGACCTGCCCGCGCCCGTGAAGCACTTCAACCCGCCCGCGTCGAGACGATCGCGCCGCTCGCGTTCCCCGACGCCGCCTTCGCGGTCGACCTGATCTTCGCCTGACGCGCTAGACAGTCAGAGTGGGGGCCCCGACAGGCGTGTGTCCAGGAAGGTAGGTGTGTGCAGCGGGAGGCAGTCGTTCACGGGCTCTGAGCGGCGCGCGGCCGGACCTGGGCGTCGAGGGCGGCCGGGCGTCGCGTCCACCGTGGCGTACGGTACAATCCGCTGATGCCCGCTGGCCTCGAGTCCCTGCTCGACGATCTCAATCCCGCGCAGCGCGACGCGGTGACCGCCGGCGACGGGCCGCTGCTCGTGCTGGCCGGCGCCGGGAGCGGCAAGACCCGCGTGATCGCCTACCGCATCGCGTGGCTCATCGCGCGGCGCGGCGTGTCGCCGCGCAGCATCCTGGCGGTGACGTTCACGAACAAGGCCGCCGAGGAGATGGCGAAGCGCGTGGCCGCGCTGCTGGCGCCGATCGGCGTGTCGCCCCCGCTGATCGCGACCTTCCACTCCGCGTGCGTCAGGATCCTGCGCCAGCACGGCCGCCACGTCGGGCTCGACCCGCGCTTCACCATCTACGACGAGGACGACCGGCTCGCGCTGGTGAAGGAGTGCATGAAGGAGGGCGGGCTCGCCGAGAAGTCGTTCACACCGAGCATGGTCGTCCACCGGATCTCGTACCTGAAGAACCACATGGTGAGCGTGCAGGACGCGCTGCGCGACGCCCGCGGCCCGTGGGAGCAGAAGGCGGCGCTCGTCTACTCCCGCTACGAGAAGCGGCTGCGGGAGACCGCGGGCGTCGACTTCGACGACCTGCTCCTGACCACGGTGCGCCTGCTCCGCGACGTGCCGGACGTGCTGCGCTACTACCGCGAGCGCTGGCAGCACCTGCTCGTCGACGAGTACCAGGACACCAACCGCGCGCAGTACGAGATCGTGCGCCGGCTGACGGCGGAGCACCGCAACGTGTGCGTCGTCGGAGACAGCGACCAGGCGATCTATGCATGGCGCGGCGCCGACATCCGGAACATCCTCGACTTCGAGAAGGACTACCCGGGCACGAGGGCCATCCGCCTCGAGCAGAACTACCGGTCCACGAAGCGCATCCTCTCGCTTGCCGCCGGCGTGATCGCGAACAACGTCCGGCGCAAGGAGAAGACGCTCTGGACGGAAAATCCCGAGGGCGTGCGGGCGCGCGTGTACCGGGCGTGGGACGAGCACGAGGAGGCGAGCTTCGTCGCCCAGACGATGCTCACCGTGCGGGGCGAGGGCGTCGCCTGGGACGACATGGCGGTCTTCTACCGCACGAACGCCCAGTCGCGCGTGCTCGAGGACGCGCTCAGACGCGGGCGCATCCCGTACGTGATCGTGGGTGGCGTGCGGTTTTACGAGCGCAAGGAGATCAAGGACACGCTCGCGTACCTCAGGCTCGTCATCAACCCGGCGGACGACGTCGCGTTCCGCCGGGCGATCGGCGCGCCGGCGCGCGGAATCGGCGCCACGACGCTCGCGCGGCTGGAAGACGTCGCGGCGCGCGAGGGCAGAGCGCTGCTCGCGCTGGCGGCGGACCCGCCGGCCGACGTCCGCGGCAAGGCCCGCAAGGGGCTCGAGGACTTTGCCGGCGTCATCGCGCACCTCGGCCGCGAGCGGCAGACCTCGGCGCCTCCGGCGCTCATCGACTCCCTGCTCCGGGTGTCGGGGTATCGCAAGGCGCTCGAGCAGGAGCGGTCGCCGGAGGCGCAGGCGCGGCTCGAGAACCTCGAGGAGTTCATCGCGGCCGCGGAGGAGTATTTCCGCGGCGAGCCCGACGGCACGCTGGAGGGCTTCCTCGACAGCGTCGCGCTGCTGAGCGATATCGACGAGCTCAAGACGGGCGAGTCCCGCGTGACGCTGATGACGCTGCACTCGGCGAAGGGCCTCGAGTTCCCGGTGGTGTTCCTGACCGGGCTCGAGGAAGGCGTGTTCCCGCACTCCCGCTCGATGGAGGACCCGGAACAGCTCGAGGAGGAGCGGCGGCTCTGCTACGTCGGTCTCACCCGGGCGGAGCACCGCGTCTACCTGTCGTGGGCCCTCCATCGCCGCATCCACGGCTACGACGTCGGCCAACCGTCGCGGTTCCTGAAGGAGATGCCCGAGGACGAGCTCGAGCCGCTCAACGTCCGGCGCGAGCCGCGGTTCGAGCCGGCGTCGCCGGCCATCGAGGCGTCGCCGGCCGAGGAGGACTGGCCGATCCGCGTGGGCGCGAAGGTGCGCCACGCCCGCTTCGGCGAGGGGCTGGTGGTCGGTGTCGAGCGCGACGGTTCGGACACGATCGTGACGGTCGGCTTCGCGAGCGTCGGCCGCAGGCGCCTGTCGCTCCAGTACGCTCAGCTGGAAGAACTGTGACGCCCGGTCAGCGGACCGGTGGGGGGGCTTGGGGGAGGAGCGGCGGCGCGCTCCCCCCCATGATGAAGAATTGATCTCCCGGCAGGACGTCGAGCACGTCGCGCGGCTGGCGCGCCTCGCGCTGACCGATGCCGAGAAGGAACGGATGGAGGCCGAGCTGTCGTCGATCCTCGAGTACATCGACAAGCTCCGCGCGCTCGACGTCGAAGGGGTCGAGCCGACCTCCCACGCGGTGCCGCTCGTGAACGTCATGCGCGACGACGAGGTCCGGCCCTGCTTGCCGGCCGGCGCGATGCTCGCGAACGCGCCCGATCGCGCCGGCGACAGTGTCCGTGTCCCGCGGATCATCGAGGACTGACATCATGGGGGGACTATCGAAGCCCCCCAAGCCCCCCGCGCTCGGAGCGCCCCGGCAAAGCCGTGGCGCTCCTCGACGACCCGCTTCGTTCAACGGCTACCGGCGCGGCGACTTCACGCCCGAGGACACGGCGCGAGCGCACCTCGAACGCATCGAGCGCCTCGACGCGCGCGTCGCCGCCTACCTCACCGTGACGGCCGATCACGCGCGCCGCGCGGCGCGCGCGTCGGCGGAACGGTACCGGAGCGGCCGTCCGCTGGGACCGCTCGACGGCGTCCCCGTGGCGCTGAAGGATGTCCTCTGCACCGCGGGAGTCACCTCGACGTGTGGATCGAGGATCCTCGAACGCTTCGTGCCGCCCTACGATGCGACGGTCGTGGCGAGGCTCCACGCCGCCGGCGCCGTCATGCTCGGCAAGGCGAACATGGACGAGTTCGCGATGGGCTCGTCCACCGAGCACTCCGCGTTCAAGCCGACGCGCAACCCGTGGGACCTCGCGCGGGTGCCCGGCGGCTCCTCGGGGGGCTCGGCGGCCGCGGTCGGCGGCCGGCTCGCGACGGTCGCGCTCGGGACCGATACCGGTGGGTCGATCCGCCAGCCCGCGGCGTTCTGCGGTGTCGTCGGCGTCAAGCCGACGTACGGCCGCGTGTCGCGTTACGGGCTCATCGCGTTCGCGTCGTCGCTGGACCAGGTGGGGCCGCTCTCCCGCGACGTCACGGATGCCGCCGCGACGCTGTCCGTCATCGCGGGCACGGACCCGCTGGACGCCACGAGCGTCGACACGGCCGTCGGCGACTACGTCGCGGCGCTCGGCGATGACGTCACGGGGCTCACGATCGGGGTTCCCGGCGAGTACTTCGCGGCCGGCATCGACCCGGAGGTCGAGCGCGCGGTGCGGGATGCGATCGCGGTGCTCGAAGGGCTCGGCGTGAAGGCCGAGCGGGTGTCCCTGCCGGCCACCGAGTACGGCATCGCCGTCTACTACATCATCGCGCCCGCCGAGGCCTCGTCGAACCTCGCGCGCTACGACGGCGTGAAGTACGGCCTGCGCGTCCCCGGGAAGGACCTGATCGAGATGTCGAGCCAGACGCGGGCCGCCGGTTTCGGGGCGGAAGTGAAGCGGCGGGTGATGCTCGGCACGTATTCGCTGTCCGCGGGGTACCACGACGCGTACTACGGGCGCGCGCAGAAGGTCCGGACGCTCGTCAAGCGCGACTTCGACTCCGTGTTCGGCCGCGTGGACCTGATCGTCGCGCCCACGACCCCGAACGTCGCGTTCAGGCACGGTGAGAAGGCCGACCCGCTCGCGATGTACCTGAACGACGTCTTCACCGTCCCCGCGAGCCTCGCCGGGCTGCCGGCGCTCTCCGTGCCGTGCGGCTTCACGCGCGCCGGCCTGCCGATCGGGCTGCAGCTCATCGGCCGCGCCTTCGACGAATCGACATTGTTCCGGCTCGCGTACGCGTACGAGCAAGCCACGGACTGGCACACGCGCCGCCCGGAGCTGCCATGAGCCGGTCGAGAGGGTTCGAGGTGATCATCGGGCTCGAGGTCCACGCGCAGCTGCTGACGCGCTCGAAGATGTTCTGCGGCTGCCCGACGACGTTCGGCGCCGCTCCGAACTCGCAGACGTGCCCGATCTGCCAGGGGATGCCGGGTGTGCTGCCCGTGGTGAATCGCCGCGCGATCGAGCTCGCGGTGCGTAGCGCGCTCGCCCTCGACTGCCGCATCAACCCGGGGTGCCGGTTCGCGCGCAAGCACTACTACTACCCGGACATGCCGAAGAACTTCCAGATCAGCCAGTACGAGGAGCCGCTCGCCGAGGACGGCTGGCTCGAGATCGAGGTGGACGAGACCACGAAGCGCGTCGGCATCCAGCGGCTGCACCTCGAGGAAGACGTCGGCAAGCTCGTGCACGAGGGCGCGTTCGAGACCGCGCAGGCGAGCCTGGTCGATTACAACCGCTCGGGCGTGCCGCTCATGGAGACGGTGTCGAAGCCGGACATCCGCTCGCCCGAGGAGGCCGCGGCCTACCTGAAGGCGTTCCGCGCGGTCCTCGTCTCCCTCGGGGTCTGCGACGGGAACATGGAAGAGGGGTCGCTCCGCTGCGACGCCAACATCTCGCTCCGCCCACGCGGCGCCAGCGAGCTCGGGACGAAGGTCGAGATCAAGAACATGAACTCGTTCCGGAACGTGAAGGCGGCGCTCGAGTACGAGGTCGGGCGGCAGGCGAAGGCGCTCGCCGCCGGCGAGCGGATCGTGCAGGAGACGCGGCTGTGGGAGGCGGAGCGCGGCTACACCCGCTCGATGCGCTCGAAGGAGTACGCGCACGACTACCGCTACTTCCCCGAGCCCGACCTCGTCCCGCTCCGGCTCGACCCGGCCTGGGTGGACGGGATCCGTGCGGCGCTCCCGGAGCTGCCGCGCGCCACGCGCCAGCGGTTCATCGACGCGTACCAGCTTCCCGCGTACGACGCGGAGGTGCTGACCCAGAGCCGGGCCCTCGCCGACTACTACGAGGAGGTCGTCAAGGCGCTGACGGCGGGGCGGGCGCCGAGCGCGGCGCTCCCGGCGCTCGGCGAGCCCGCGAAGATCGCCTCCAACTGGGTGATGTCCGAGCTCCTTCGCGAGCTGCCGGCGGACGACGAGGCCGCGATCAGGAGCTCGCGCGTGCCTCCGCAGAACCTCGCGGCCCTCGTCATGTTGATCGCGGACGGCACGATCAGCGGCAAGATCGCCAAGGACGTCTTCAAGAAGATGTTCGAGACCGGCGAGAGCGCCGGGACGATCGTCGAGCGGGAAGGGCTCACGCAGGTCGCCGACGAGGGCGAGCTCCTCGCCGTCGTCGACCGCGTCATCGCCGAGAACCCGAAGGCCGTCGAGGACTTCCGGAAGGGCAAGGCGGCGGCCGCCAAGGCGCTCGTCGGGCAGGTCATGAAGGCCACGCGCGGCAAGGCGAACCCCGCCCTGGCCAACCGGCTCGTCGAGGAACGGCTCCGGGCCGTCTGAAGTTCTGGCTTTCGCGGGCCGGCCGCTATAATCGAACTGCCCGTCATGATTGAGCTCCAGGGCGTGTGGAAGACCTTCTCGGTCGGGCCCGTCCGGGTCCACGCGCTTTCGGACGTGAGTTTCCGGATCAGCCGGGGCGAGTTCGTGATCCTCACTGGTACCAGCGGCGCCGGCAAGACGACTCTGCTGCGTGTGCTCTACGGGGCGGAGCGTCCGACCGAGGGCGAGGTCGAGGTGCTCGGTCGAGACGTGCCGAGCCTTGGCCGATCGGAGGTCGCCGCGCTGCGCCGGTCCCTCGGAGTTGTGTTCCAGGACGCCAAGCTCCTGCCGGCGCGCACGGTCTACGACAACATCGCGTTCGTGCTCCGGGCCCTCGGGACGCCGCGCAGCCAGATCACGGCCCGCGTGTTCGATGCGCTCCGCAAGGTCGGGCTGTCGTCGCGCGCGCAGGCGTATCCCGCGCAGCTCTCGCAGGGCGAGGCGCAGCGCGCGGCGCTCGCGCGCGCGATCGTCCGCAAGCCGCCGATCCTCCTCGCGGACGAGCCGACGGGCAACCTCGACGAGGGCATGGCGACCGAGATCCACGACGTCATCAAGGACATCTGGACGTCAGGCACGACGGTGATCCTGGCGACGCACCAGGCGGGGCTCGCGGCGGTCCTCAAGCGCCGGACCCTCGTCCTCGAGCGCGGGCGACTCATCAAGGACCAGGGCTAGCGCATGTCGGAGAAATCGAGGAGCGCCACGGGTCCCGCGGGTGCGCCCGCGCACCCCCCGGGGCGCTCCGAGCGTTGGGGGGTGTGGGGGGCCATGTCGGGGCCCTCCACGCGGGCCGAGCGTGAACCCGAGCCGCGGCCCGGGTTTCCCGGGCCGTGTGCGAGCGTCGGGGGGGTGTGGGGGGCCATGTCGGGGCCCCCCACGATGTAGATGGTCGGCTTTCTCGTCTCGGAAGCGTTCCGCGACCTCCGGCGCGCCGGTCGGGTCGCGCTGAGCGCGATCCTGCTCATCACGCTGGCGCTCGCCGCGCTCGGCGCGTTCTGGATCGTGACGTCGAACCTCGGGCATGCCGTCGCGCGGTGGCGCGACCGTGTGCGGATCGTGGTCTACCTCCGGCACGAGCCGGACGCCGCGGCGCTCGCGTCGCTGATGGCGCGCGTGAAGGCCGTGCCCGGCGTGGCGGGTACCACGTACGTGAGCCGTGCCGACGCGCTGGCCTCCCTCAAGCGCGTCCTCGGCAAGGACGCGTCCGTGGTGGACCAGATCGGCCAGAACCCCCTGTCCGCGTCGATCGAGCTCACGCCGTCGGCCGACGCGTCGACCCCCGAGGCCGCCCGCGAGATGCTCGCGCGGCTCGGAGCGATGCCCGAGGTGGAGGAGGTGGCCGGCAGCGCCGACTGGGTCGAGCGCCTCTCGGAATGGCAGCGGTTGCTCGGAATGATCGGGCTCGGCGTCGGCGGCATCCTGGGGCTGGCCGCCATCCTGACCGTCACGACGGCGACGACGCTCGTGCTGCACGCCCGCCGGCACGAGACCGAGATCATGCGGCTCGTGGGAGCACCGGAGATCGCGGTCCGCATGCCGCTCTTGCTGCAGGGGATGATCCAGGGGCTGCTCGGCGCCCTGCTGGCGGTGGCCGTGCTCACCGTCGCGTACCGGCTGGCGGCGCCTCACCTCGAGCCCTTGATGAGCCTGACGCTGGGCCTCGGCGAGTTCTCGTTCTTGCCGCCAGCCGGGCTGGCGGCGCTGATCGGGGCGGGCACGCTGCTCGGCGCGCTCGGCGGTTGGCTGGCGCGCGCGGGACGATGATGGGAACCCGCCGCTCGAGATCATGGGGGGCCCCGAAATGGCCCCCCCAACCCCCCAGCGCTCGGGGCCGTCCCGGGAAACCGGGGACGGCCCTCGATGACGCGAACGAATCCGGTGCTCGAGCCGCGCCCCGGGTGCCCCGGGGCGTGTGCGAGCGCCGGGGGGGTTTGGGGGGCATCGTTAGTCCCCCCATGTTGATAGTCGCGGTGGCGCTCGCCGTCGCCGCGCTCGCCGTCGCCGGGGTGCGGGCCGATGCGCAGCCGAGAAAGGACGACCGGCTCCAGGCCGAGCAGAAGCGCCTGCTGGACACGCAACGCCAGCTGCGCGAGCAACGGGAGAAGGCGGCCGACGCCCGGAAGCGCGAGACCTCCGTGCTCGCCGAGCTCGAGGAGACCGAGAAGCGGCTCGGCGACAAGCAGAGGGACGTCCGGCGGCTCGACGGGCGCGCGCGGAAGACCCAGGCGGAGCTCCAGGCGCTCAGGGGCGACGTCGAGCGCCTGGAGGGCCAGCGCAAGGCCCAGCAGGACGCGCTCGCCAGGCGGCTGCGCAGCATGTACAAGCTGCACGCGCAGGGTGCGGCCCTGCCCATCATCCTCACTACCGAAGATCCCGTCGCCCGTGCCATAACCCTGCGTCAACTCTCGCGTCTAGCCGCCCTGGACGCTCGTATGATTCAAGAGTATCGTGTAATTACGGAACGGCTGGGAGACCGGAGAGCCCGCGAGGAAGCCCGGCAACGGGACCTCGCGGCACTCAAGGCCGAGGCCCAGCGCGAACAGCTCGAGGTCGATCGGGAGGCGGCGAAGCGCCGCATCCTGCTCAGCCGTGTCCGCGACGAGCGCGCCTATCACGAACGCATGGTTGGCGAGCTCAGCGAGGCGGCTCGGAAGCTCGAAGCATTCGTCCGCGACCTCCGGTCGCGGCAACGTCGGGTCGCGAAGGTGCCGCCGCCGAGCAGCGGCATCGAGCCTCCGGCCGCCGGGTTCGGAACGCTCCGCGGACGGCTGCCATGGCCGACCGAGGGAAGGATCGTTACGACGTTCGGAGCGCAGGTGCATCCCCGGTTCGGGACGCGGACGTTCCGGAACGGGGTCGACATCGAGGCCGTCGAAGGCACCGACGTCAAGGCGGTATTCGGCGGGAACGTCGTCTACACTGGCTGGTTCAAAGGATATGGCAACCTCATCATCGTCGATCACGGTCACGAGTACTACACGCTGTACGCTCACGTCGCGGACATCCTGGTCCGCGAGGGAGACGACGTGAGGCCGGGACAGCGGATCGGCACGGTCGGGGACACCGGGTCGCTCTCCGGCGCGCGCCTCTACTTCGAGGTGCGGTTCCAGGGGAAGGCACTGGATCCCGCAGAATGGCTCCGGCAGCGGGGCTAGTGTGAGCGAGCCCGAGGGGGAATCCATGAAGAAGGCGTTGGTGATCGGGTCGCTGCTCGTCGTCCTCACCCTGTCGCTGGGAGGCTCGGCGGCCAGCAAGAGCGCGAACGGTGCGGCCACGTACGAGCAGCTGCGGCTCTTCACCGAGGTGCTGTCGATCGTCCAGAACCAGTACGTCGACGAGGTGCCGCCGAGGGAGCTGATCTACAGCGCCATCAAGGGCACGCTCCGCGGGCTCGACCCGCACAGCTCGTTCCTCGACCCGGACAGCTACAAGGAGATGCAGGTCGAGACCTCCGGCAGCTTCGGCGGGCTCGGCATCGAGATCACGCTGAAGGACGACATCCTCACGGTGGTGGCGCCGATCGAGTCCACGCCGGCGTACCGCGCGGGCCTGCACCCGGGTGACCGCATCGTGAAGATCGACGGCCTGGTCACCAAGGACATGTCGCTCCCCGACGCCGTCAAGCGGATGCGGGGCAAGCCGGGCACGAAGGTGACGATCTCGATCGTGCGCGAGGGCTGGACGGAGCCGAAGGACTTCGACATCACGCGCGAGCAGATCCGCGTGCACTCCGTCCGCACGCACGACCTGGGCAACGGCGTCGCGTACCTCCGCCTGCGGCAGTTCCAGGAGCAGACGCCGCACGATCTCGAGACGGCGCTCGACAAGTTCTCGAAGAACGGCATGAAGGCGCTGCTCCTCGACCTCCGGAACAACCCCGGCGGCCTCCTCACCGCGGCCGTGGAGGTGTCCGAGAAGTTCATCGACGACGGCAAGCTCGTCGTCTACACCGAGGGCCGGGTCCGCAACCAGAACATGCGCTTCTCGGCCCACGCGAAGAAGCCCGTGACGTCGATCCCGATCGTCGTGCTCGTGAACCAGGGGAGCGCCTCCGCCTCGGAGATCGTCGCCGGCGCGCTCCAGGACTGGCAACGGGCGAAGATCGTCGGGACCCAGACGTTCGGCAAAGGCTCGGTGCAGACGATCATCCCGCTCTCGGACGGCTCGGGCCTGCGGCTCACCACCGCGAAGTACTTCACGCCGAAGGGCCGCTCGATCCACGGCAAGGGCATCACGCCCGACGTGGTGGTCGAGATCCCGAAGGAAGAGCTGAAGAAGGATCGGATCCCGGGCGCCGACCCGCTGGAGGAGCTGAAGAAGGACGTGCAGGTGCAGCGGGCGCTCGAGGAGCTCGCGACGCTCAGAGCCGCCGCCGAGCGCGGCGCACCGGCGCCGGTCGCGAGCCGGTAGGGACCGACCGAATGGGGGGCCCCGAAATGGCCCCCCATACCCCCCAGGCGCTCGCAAGCGCCCCGGGAGGTGCGCGGACGCACCCGTGGAACCCGGGGCGCTGCTCGCGCATCGTCGCCGGACGAGCAGGCTCGCCCAGCGCTCCTAAGCGCGAAACGTGATCGAGGAGGAGGGCCGCACGTGCTGGTGCTCGGCATCGAGAGCTCGTGCGACGAGACGTCGGCGGCCGTGCTCGCCGACGGGCGCCGCGTGCTCTCGAACGTCGTCGCGTCCCAGGACGACGTGCACGCGCCGTACGGCGGCGTGGTGCCCGAGCTGGCGTCCCGCCGGCACCTCGAGGTCATCGTCCCCGTCGTCGAGCGCGCCCTCGCCGAGGCCGGCGTCAGGCTGCCGGATCTCGACGGGTTCGTCGTGACGCAGGGACCCGGCCTCATCGGCTCGCTGCTGGTCGGCTGCTCGATGGCGAAGGCGCTCGCCTACGCGCACGGCAAGCCGCTCGTCGGCGTGAACCACCTGGAAGGGCACATTTACGCCTCGTTCCTCACCGGGGACCCGCCTGAGCACCCGTTCCTCGCGCTCGTCGTGTCGGGCGGACACACCGCGCTCTATCACGCGCGGGCGCCGCAGCGCTACGCGCTGATCGGCCAGACGCGCGACGACGCCGCGGGCGAGGCCTTCGACAAGGTGGCGAAGCTCCTCCGCCTGGGCTTTCCCGGGGGCCCGATCATCCAGAAGGTCGCCGAGCGCGGCGACCCGCGCGCGGTGGTGTTCCCGCTCGCGCAGATGACGGACCACTCCCCGGACTTCTCGTTCAGCGGCATCAAGACCTCGGTCTCGCTCTTCGTGAAGCGGCACGCGCCGCTGAGCGAGGCGACGGTCGCCGACGTGGCGGCCTCGTTCCAGGGGGCGGTGGTGAAGATGCTGGTCAGGAAGACGGTGAAGGCGGTCATCCAGACCGGCGTCAAGCGCGTCGTGCTCACCGGTGGCGTGGCCGCCAACGGCCCGCTGCGCACGGCGCTCGCCGCGGAAGGCTCGGAGCACGGCTTCAAGGTGCACATCCCGCCCGCGCGGCTGTGCACCGACAACGCCGCGATGGTGACGGCGGCGGGCACGGACCGCCTGCTCGCCGGCGAGCGTGCGGGGCTCGACATGAACGCCATCGCGGACCTGAGGCTCGCCGCGTGAATTATCAGGGCGTGCTCGAGGGGCTGCCCGACGCGGTCATCGTGGCGGACAGCACCGGGCGCGTCGTCCTCTGGAACGCGGCGGCGGAGGCGCTCACCGGGCGCTCGGCGCGACGCGCCACCGGCCGGATGCTGAAGGAGCTGTTTTCCGCCCACGCCGCCGTGGTCCGCCGCGTGGACGAGACGCTCGCGACCGGTGAGAGCCGGTCGGAGCCCGACGCGACGCTGTCGACGGTCGAGGGGCGCGCCGTGCCCGTCAGCCTGGTGACCGCGCCGCTCTTCGCCGCGGACGGCACGGTCGGCGGCGCCGTCGGCGTGCTGCGCGACGTGTCCCGCATCCGGCATCTCGAGGACGAGCTCCGGCGCGGCGAGACGCTGGCCGCGGCCGGCCGCATGGCCGTCGGCTTCGCGCACGAGATCCGCAACCCGCTGTCGTCGATCCGTGGCGCCGTGCAGCTGCTCGCCCGCGAGCTCGGACCGGACTCGCATCTTCGCGAGTACACCGACGTCCTGCTCACCGAGGTCGGCCGCGTCAACCGCATCATCGAGATGCTCCTGGATCTCGGCCGGCCGGTGCAGCTCCGGGCCGTGCCGCTGAACCTCTACCAGATCCTCGACCGGGTCGTGCTGCTGTGCGAGGAGGCGGCCCGCGAGCGGGGCGTCACCATCGTCCGCCGGTACGACCCGAGCCTGCCGGCGATCCTCGGCGACGAGGACCGCATGGTCCAGGTCTTCCTGAACCTCGTGGGCAACGCGATCGAAGCGATGCCGTCAGGGGGAACGCTGACGCTCGCGACGCGCGTGAGCCTCGACCCGCTCTTCGGCAAGATGGACCTCGGGGCGGGACAGCGGGCGATGGTGGAGGTCGTGGTGGCGGACGAGGGCGTCGGGATCCCGGCGGCGGCGCGGGCGCGGATCTTCGACCCGTTCTTCACGACGAAGGAGCGCGGCCTCGGCCTCGGTCTCGCGATCTGCCACCGGATCGTGGAGGAGCACAGGGGCGTGCTGCAGGTCGACTCGACGGAGCGGCGAGGGACCACGGTCACGTGCTTCCTGCCGGTCGCACGATGACGGCGCGCCTGCTGGTCGCGGACGACGAGGAGAGCCTGCGCTGGGTGCTCGAGAAGGCCCTGCGCAAGGCCGGCTACGACGTCACCGCGGTCGCGGACGGTGAGCAGGCGCTCCGGGCGTTCGAGGCCGAGCCCTACGATCTCGTGCTCGTCGACGTCCGCATGCCCGGCCTCGACGGCCTCGCCGTCCTGGCGCGCCTCAGGGAGCGGTGGCCGGACGTGCCGGTCGTGGTCATGACCGCGCACGGCACGATGGACACCGCGATCCAGGCGATGCAGCGCGGCGCCTACGACTATCTCGCGAAGCCGTTCGATCTGGACGAGGTCGTGCTGCTCGTCGAGCGGGCGCTCACGGCGCGCCGTCTCAGCCAGGAGGTCACGCAGCTCAAGACGGGGCTCTCCGAGGTGTGGGAGTTCGGCGCGCTCATCGGGCGGCACCCGCGCATGCAGGACGTCTACAAGACCATCGGCCGGATCGCGGGCAGCGACGTGACCGTCCTGCTGCGCGGCGAGTCGGGCACCGGCAAGGAGCTCGTCGCGCGCGCGATCCATCACTACAGCCGCCGCGCGGGGCGGCCCTTCGTCGCCGTGTCGTGCGCCGCGATCCCCGGCACGCTGCTCGAATCCGAGCTCTTCGGCCACGAGCGTGGCGCGTTCACCGACGCCAAGGAGCGCAAGCTCGGCAAGCTCGAGCTCGCCCACGGCGGCACGTTCTACCTGGACGAGGTCGGGGACATGCCGCTCGAGCTCCAGGCGAAGCTCCTGCGCGCGCTCCAGGAGCGCACCATCGAGCGCGTCGGCGGTCGTGAATCGATCCGGATCGACGTCCGCGTGCTCGCGGCCACCAACCGCGACCTGGAGGTCCTCATGCGGGAGCAGCGCTTCCGCGAGGATCTCTACTACCGGCTCAACGTCGTCACCGTGAACCTGCCGCCGCTGCGCGAGCGGCGCCGGGACATCCCCCTCCTCGTGGAGCACTTCCTCGCGAAGTACGGCGCGGAGCTGGGCGAGCGCGTCGTCGCCCCGGACGCGCTCGACCGGCTGGTCGGGTACCAGTGGCCGGGGAACGTCCGCGAGCTCGAGAACGTCGTGCAGCGGGCCATCGTCATGGCGACGGGCGGCGTGATCCTGCCCGAGCACCTGCCCATCGGGCCCGTGTCCGCGGCGGCATCCGTCGCGGTGGACGCGAGTCTCGAGGAGATCGTCGAGAGGAAGCTCATCGAGTGCGTGCGCGGCCTCCGCCAGCACGCGAGCGCGAACCTCTACGAGCTCATGATCGGCCTCGTGGAAAAGCCGCTGCTCCGTGCCGTCATGCGGGAGACGGCCGGCAACCAGCTCCGGGCGGCGCAGATCCTCGGCATCAACCGGAACACGCTCAGGAAGAAGCTGACCGAGCACGGCATCGACCCGGCGGAGTTCGAGTCCCGGTGATGCTGGAGGACGGCGCGGCGCGCGGACGAGTTCGCCGGCTCGCCGCGGCGGCCCGCGCCGTGAACAGCGCGCTCGAGCTCGAGGCCGTGCTCGGGGAGGTCCTCGGCGCCGTCACGACGGTCAGGCAGGACCGGTTCTGCACGATCCGGCTGATCGACCACGCCGCCGGCGGCTACCGGCTCGCGGCGGTCGGAGGGCTCCCGCGCGACGCGCTGCTCCCGGTGGTGCCCTTCGGTCAGGGCTTGACGCACGCCGTGGCCGAGCGCCGGCGCGCGACGCTCGTGAACGACGTGGCCGACGACCTGCGCTCGTATGCGCGCCAGTGGTGTGTCGAGCGCAGCCTGACCGTGTACTACGGCGTCCCCATCGAGGCCGGCGGGGAGCTCGTCGGCGTCATGAACGTCTACTTCCCGCGCGGCGCGCCACCGACCGACGACGAGCGCGAGGCGATCGAGCTGCTCGCCGAGCACGCGGCGGTCGCGATCCGCAACGCGCGGCTCTACACGCAGAGCGAGACGCGGCGCCGGGCCGCCGAGGCGCTGGCGGACGTCACCCGGCTCCTGACCGAGACGCGGGACTCGGATGCCGTCGGCCAGCGGGTGACCGAGAGCGTGTGCCGGTTGCTCGACGCCCGCTCCGCGGCCGTCTACCGGCTCGAGCCGGAAACCGCCGACCTAGTCGCGCTGACGATCTCGCGCAACGTGGGCTCGACGTTCTTCTGGACGCCGCGGCTGGTGCCCGGCACCGGCCTGGTCGGAGTCGCGCTCGCCGAGCGCCGCCCGGTCGCGTCCGCTGACATCCTCGACGATCCCCGCATCACCTACACGGCGGAGACGCGCGAGCGCGTCACGCGCGCGACGCACCGGGCGCTGCTCGCCGTCCCGCTGCTCGTCCACGGTCGCGTGTTCGGCGCGCTGGCGGTCGGGGACCGCACGGGCCGGGTCTTCGACGAGGAGGACGCGCGCCTCGCGCAGACCTTCGCCGACCACGCCGCGCTCGCGCTCGACAACGCCGGCGCCTGGGAGGCGCTGGCCGAGAGCGAGCGACACTACCGGCTCCTCGCGGAAAATGCGACCGACGTCATCGCCACGCTGGACATGCGGCTCAGAGCGACGTACGTGAGCCCGTCCGCGGCTCCGCTCCTCGGCAGGTCGGTCGCCGAGCTCATGTCGATGCCGCTCCACGCGGTGCTGACGCCCGCGGCGTTCGAGCTCGCGCGGAGCGTCCTCGCCGAGGAAGTGGCCCGAGGGCCGGACTCCTCGCGTGGACCCCGGACGCTCGAGCTGGAGCTCCGGCGCGCTGACGGCTCGACCGTCTGGACCGAGACGAAGCTGACCTTCGTGCGCGATCCCGCCGGCGCGCCGCTCGAGATCCTGGCGCTCTGCCGCGACATCACCGGGCGGAAGCGCTCCGAGCACGCGCTCGCGGCGATCGTCGAGGGCACCTCCGGGGCGACCGGCGACGACTTCTTCCGCTCGCTCGTGCGGCATCTGGCCGCGGCGCTCGGCGTCAGGGTCGCGTTCGTCGGCCGGATCGCCGGGCCGTCGCTCCGCACGTTCGCCGTGTGGAACGACGGCGCGCCGGGAGAGGACTTCGAGGTCGCGCTCGAGACCTCCCCCTGTCACGTCGCCGCGAGCGGCCGGACGCACGTGTGCGAGCGCGGCGTGCGCGAGCGCTACCCGGACAACGCCTGGCTCGCGACGATGGCGGTCGACAGCTACCACGGGCTGCCCCTGTTCGCGACGACCGGCGAGGTGCTCGGTGTCCTTGCCGTGCTCGACGGCGGGCCGATCCGCGACCCGGCGCGGGCCGAATCGATCATGCGGATCTTCGCGGCGCGCGCGGGGGCCGAGCTCGAGCGCACGCGCGCGGAGGCGTTCCTGGCCGGGGAGAAGCACGTGCTCGAGATGATCGCCTCCGGAGCGCCGCTCGGTCCCGTGCTCGACACGCTGTGCCGCACGATCGAGGCGAGCGCCACCGGGATGTCCGCGGCCGTCCTCGTCCTCGATCCCGACGGCAAGCGCCTGCGCCAGACCGCCGCGCCCAGCCTTCCGGCCGCGTACGTCCGGGCCACCGACGGTCTCGTCATCGGCCCGAGCGCCGGGTCGTGCGGCACGGCGGCGTGGCGGCGGGCGCGTGTCGTGGTCGAGGACGTCGCCACCGACCCGCTGTGGGAAGCGTCGCGCGAGGCGGCGCTTGCCCACGGCCTGCGCGCGTGCTGGTCGACGCCGATCACGTCGTCGGACGGCACCGTCCTCGGCACGCTGGCGTCGTACTACCGCGAGCCTCGCGCCCCGAGCCGGCGCGACCTCGCGCTGGTCGAGCGCGCCACTCACCTGGCCGGCATCGCGCTCGAGCGCGAGCGGGCCGAGCAGGCGCTCCGGGAGAGCAACCGCCGGCTCGCCGGCGTGATCCAGACGTCACCGATCCCCATGTGGGTGCTCGACACCGCGGGGCAGGTCATGATGTGGAACGCGGCGGCGGAGCACGGGTTCGGGTGGAGCGCGGCCGAGGTCATGGGCCGGACGCTGCCGCTGGTCTCGGCCGACGAGCTGGACGACTTCAGGGCGAACCTCGCCCGCGCCTTCGACGGCGGCTTCACCGGCGTCGAGGTCGTTCGGCGGCGCAAGGATGGATCGCCTGCCGAGCTCAGCCTGTCGGCCGCGCCGTTGCGCGACACGCGCGGCGAGATCCAGGGCGTGATCACGGTCGCCGTCGACATGACCGAGCACAAGCGGCTCGAGGCCGAGCTCCAGCAGCTCCAGAAGATGGAGGCGATCGGCCGGCTCGCGGGCGGCGTCGCGCACGACTTCAACAACCTGCTCACGATCATCTCCGGCCGCACGGAGCTCCTCCTGCGCCGGCTGGCGCCCGGGGATCGCGCGCGGCGGGACGTGGAGCTGATCCACAAGACCGGGAGCCGTGCGGCGTCGCTCACGCGCCAGCTGCTCGCCTTCAGCCGCCGGCAGATCCTGAACCCCAAGGTCCTGGACCTCAACGAGCTCGTGGGCAGCACGGCGAGCATGCTCCAGCGCCTCGTCCGGGAGGACATCGCGTTCGTCTTCGCGCCCGGCCCGCGGCTGGCTCGCATCGAGGCGGACCCGGGTCAGATGGAGCAGGTGCTCGTCAACCTCGTCGTCAACGCGAGCGACGCCATGCCGAACGGCGGGCGGCTCGTCCTGGAAACCGCGAGCGTCGTGCTGGACGAGGCGTGGGCGCGGCGCCGCGGCGAGGCGCGCGCCGGCCGGTACGTCCGGCTCACGGTGAGCGACACGGGCGTCGGCATGCCCCCCGAGGTGCGCGCCCGAATCTTCGAGCCCTTCTTCACGACGAAGGAGGCGGGCAAGGGCACCGGGCTCGGGCTCGCGACCGTGTACGGCGTCGTGACGCAGAGCGGTGGACACATCGAGGTGGAGAGCGAGCCCGGACGGGGCACGACGTTCTCGATGTACTTGCCCGCGGTCGACGCCCCGCTCGAGGACGAGGCCGGGACCGAGGCCCACGCGGAGATCGCCCGCGGCACCGAGACGATCCTCCTCGTCGAGGACGAGCCGGACGTGCGCGAGCTCACGCGCGAGATCCTCACCGGCGCCGGGTACACCGTGCTCGAAGCGGAAGACGCGACGGCCGCCCTCGCGCTGGCGGCACGCGTGGGCGACCGCATCGACCTGCTGCTGACCGACGTCGTCATGCCAGGATCGAGTGGCCGGCGACTGGCCGAGGAGCTCGCGCGCGTCCACCCGGAAGCGCGCACGCTCTACATGTCCGGCTACACCGACGCCGAGATCGTGCACCACGGCGTGTTGCGCCCCGGCACGGAGCTCATCGAGAAGCCGTTCACGTGGGCCGGTCTGACGCGCAAGGTCCGCGACGTGCTGGATCGATAGTTACGCGGTGCCGAACTTCGTTTCCACCAGCACCCCGGTATCCCGCAGCATGGACGTGGGGAGGATGCCGCCGGCGCAGATGATGACCCCGTCGTTCTCCAGGACGGCGGACGTGCCCGCCTGATCGATCAGGACGTCGCGCTCCCCGATGCGCACCACGTTGGAATGGAGCATGACGTCCAGCTGGCCGGAGCCTTGCGCCGCGCTCAGCCGTTGACGGGTCTTCGGCTTGACGCGGCCGAAGGCTTCGCCGCGATATGACACGGTCACGCGCGCCCCCGGTTCCGCCGCGACGCTGAGCGCGGCTTCGAGCGCGCTGTCCCCGCCTCCGACCACGAGCACCCGCTTGCCGCGGTACTGCTCGGGCTCGACCAGTCGGTAGACGACCTTCGGCAGGTCCTCGCCCGGCACGTCGAGCGTGCGCGGAGTCCCCCGCCGTCCGATCGCGAGCAGGACCGACCGCGCATGATACTCGGCCCACGGGGTCCTCACGACGACCCCCTGCTCGCTGCGCGCGATCTTCTCGGCCCGCTCGCCGAAGCGGATCGGCACGCCGACGCGATCGATGATGCCCTGCCAGAACGCGAGCAGCGACTCCTTGCCGATCTCGCCGAGCTTCACCTTCCCCACCAGCGGGAGTGTCACGGGATGGGTCATGACGATCTTGTGACGGGGATAGTGATAGACGGTCCCCCCGAGGCACTGCTCCTGCTCCACGGTGACGAACCGTAGCTTGTGCGCCATCGCGCCGAGCGTGGCGGACAGCCCCGCCGGGCCCGCGCCCACGATGACGACGTCCAGCCGTCCCCCGTCGGCGCGGTGTCGCGCGATCGCCTCCATCGCCTGCCGGCCCTGCTCGGTGGCCTTGCGGATGAGCCCCATGCCGCCGAGCTCGCCGGCGATGTAGACGCCGGGCACGTTCGTCTCGAAGGTCGGCTTGACGTAGGGGATGTCGACGCCGCGGCGCTCGGTGCCGAACACGAGCGAGATCGCCTCCACCGGGCAGCTCGCGGCGCAGGCGCCGTGACCGATGCAGGCCGTGGGATTCACCAGGTAGGCCTGGCCATCGACGATGCCGAGCGCCGCCTCCGGACAGGCCTGGGTGCATGCGCCCGAGCCCATGCAGAGGATCGGGTCGACGACGGGATGCAGGCTCGGAGGCTCGGTGAGTCCCGCGTCCTCCGACTCGCGCAGGATGGCCGCTGCGCGCGCTTCGCGCCTCCGCTGGCGGCGCACGTAGAGCCCCACCGCGATCGCGAGCGGGGCACCGTAGACGAGTCCGAGCAGAGGGTCGATCACTCGATTCGCTCCCTCTTGACGATCCGACGCCAGTGGTCCGCCACGTGGCAGCGATCGCACTGCCGTCCCAGGCTGCCGAGGTGCGCGTCGTCCTTCCGGTGACAGGTGAAGCAGGTCGATGCCAGGTCGAACGTGTCCTTGACCGGTGCGGTGTGGCAGGCGAGGCAGGCCACCTTGACGTGGAGGCCGTCCAGCGGCAAGCGCGTGCGCTGGTGGTCGAACTCCCAGATCTTCCAGGAACGGGTCTTGTGGCATTGCTCGCACCGGGGCCCGAGCCGCTCCCTGTGCCGATCGGCCTTCGCGTGGCACGACACGCACTCGGTCTTCGTGTCCTTGTACAGGAGCGTCGGGTGGCATTCCTTGCACGGGACGCGCGTGTGGCTTTCGAGCAGCGGGTATCGCGACCGGTTGTGATCGAACCTGGTCTCGCGCCAGTCGCGCTCGTCGTGACAGGCCTCGCATCCGGCACCGAGCTGCCCCTTGTGCCTGTCCTCGGGCTGGTGGCACGCGATGCAGCGAGGGTCGGTCTTCTCGCGGTAGAGCGATCCGCGGTGGCAGGCGTCGCACTTGACCTGGCGGTGCTTGCCGCGCACCGGATATCGGGTGTCGCGGTCGTGCTCGAAGACCAGCGCCTTCCAGCCCTTCTCCGTGTGGCAGATTGCGCATCTCTCGCCGTACCGGCCCCTGTGCGCTTTCTCGCGGTCGTCCCGTTCGTGACACCCGGAGCACGCGGACGGCAGCCTGGCGAGGAATCCCGTGTCCTGGTGGCAGCCCTCGCACTTCACGCGCCGGTGGCTGTCGCGCAGCGGATAGCGGCTGTCGCGGTCGTGATCGAAGGCCAGCGCCTTCCAGGCCTTCTCCGTGTGGCACGTTGCGCATGTCCCGCCGTACCGGCCCCGGTGGCCTTTCTCGCGGTCGTCCAGTTCGTGACAGCCGACGCAGGCCAACGGCGGCTTGTCGCGGTATTCGGTGTTCCGGTGACAGCCCTCGCACTTCACGCGCCGGTGCCCGTCGCGCACCGGGAACCGGCTGTCGCGATCGTGATCGAAGTGGGTCCCTTTCCAGCTCTTCTCGGTGTGGCACTTCTCGCACGCGTCGCCGAGCGCGCGCCTGTGCACGTCATCCTTGCCATGACAGCCCCGGCACGTCTTCGGGGTCGGTTCGCGATAGAGCGGGCTCTTGTGACAGCGTTCGCACTTGACGGTCTGGTGCCGGTCCCGCAGAGGGAAGCGCGTGTCCCGGCCATGCAGGAAGGTCGAGGCCTTCCACCCCCCTTCGGTGTGGCAGGCTTCGCAGCGGGGACCGAAGTGCCCCTTGTGGGCGTCGTGCTTCTTGTGGCAGGCGACGCAGTCGCGGGGCGTGTCCGCGTAGCGCTCCTCGGCGTGGCAGTCCGCGCACTTGACCTGCGCGTGCCGGCGCAGCAGCGGCACGCGCGTCCGGCCGTGATCGAAGCGCGCGGCTTTCCAGTCCGTCGCGTCGTGGCACGTCTCGCACCTCGGGCCCAGGTTGCCCTTGTGCCGGTCGTCCTTGCGGTGGCAGCCCGCGCACTCCGACGGGGCCGCCCGGTGCTTCGTCCGGAGCCGATGGCAGTCCACGCACGGTGTGCCCCTGTGCTTGCCCACGAGCTGGAAGTCCGTACGCGAGTGGTCGAGGTCGCGCTCGTCGAGGACGACGATCTTCGCCTCCCGTCCCTGGTGGTCCGTGTGGCACGATCGGCACTCCGTGTCCGCGAGCCGACCGTGATAGCCCGACCGGCTGCGAACGTCGGCCGCCACCTCCTTGTGGCAGCCGAGGCAGAGCTGCGGCTGTGCCGCGCGGTTGAAGCGCACGTGACAGTTCGTGCACGCCGATTCGAGCTTGGCGTGGCCCTCGATCACCTTGCCCGGCATGAGCGCCGACTCGAGGCGTTGCCCTTCCGCGGCAGATGGGATCGCCGCCACGAGGGCCCCGGCGACCCATGTCACCAGCCATGCAACGCGTCTAGTACATGTGGACGGCCAAGACATGAACGATGGCGCTGATCAGGAGCAGGTACACGATGGGAACGTGCAGGACGTGCCACAGCGAGAAGAGCCGCTCGTAGGTCGTGAACTGGGCGGTGCGCTGCGCGGCGCGCAGCGTCGCGTCGATCGCCCGCAGCAGGGTCCGGAGATTCCTTCGCGATACGCCCGGACCGCCGTGACTTCGGGGAGCTGCCGCGATCATTCGCCGGATCCTGCGCTCGGCCAGGTATCGCTTCCCGCCCAGCGTCGTGAAGTGGGCCGTGCGCCGCCTCCACCCGGGGGGCGCTTGCGTGGCGACCAGGCAGAACCGGTTCACCTCGCGTCTGACGGCCGGCAGCCATTCGAGCAGGGGATCGAGCGCCGCGAACCGGTGCTCCAGCTCCTGCTGCAGCTCCTCGAGCGTTGCGCGGCTGCCGTAGAGCCCGTGATGGATCCTGCGATAGATGTAGCGGCCGACGACGCCACTCGCGGTGACGAGGATCATCGAGCCCAGCGCCACGGCGGCGTTGAGGGAGCGGACGTCGAACGCCGAATGGAACAGGATGAGCAGCGGCCCGAGGATGCCGCAGAGCATGTGAGCCCGGAACCAGTGCTTGAGCGGTCCCCACGTCCGCAGCAGGCGCACGTGCTTGCGCACCGGATAGAGGATCAGCACGAGCATCATCGACGCGCCCGCGAGCCCGAGGCCGTAGGCGAGGTCCGATCGTGACGTGTAGAGCGAGCCCCGGGCCACGGCCCAGCCGGCGGCGAGCGCGGTCGCGATGCCGGCGATCGCCGTGCCGGCGGGAAACCCTCCCGCCGGCGCCGGCGACGAACGCGGTGTCGAGCCGCGCCCCGGGTTCCCCGGGTGCGTCCGCGCACCCCCCGGGGCGCGAGCGAGCGCGGGGGGTTGGGGGGGCTTCGGTAGTCCCCCCATGATCTTAGTAGCGGTCCCCATTGTGGCTTTCACCGTGACAGTTGAGGTAACACCGCCTGGCCACCGTATCGATGTACAGCCTGGCCGTCGCGCCCGTGCCCACTGGCGTGGAATCCGTGGTGGACAGGTTGATCAGCCGGCTGTTGTACGTCGCGTTGCCCTGCGTCGCGCTGATGCCGTGCGGGTCGTGGCACGCCTTGCACCCGTACCGCAGATGCTCCGACCGGTTGTGCGGGGATGCTCTCGTGACCACGGACCGGTTGTGGCACTTGTAGCAGAGGTCGCTGGCGGTGGGCGTTCCGGTCAGCGCGTGCGGCCGTTCGAGCAGCGGCCGGTAGATGGATCCATGCGGACCGTTCGGTCCGGTTCCGCCCGCGCCCGGTCCCGCGTTGTTGTTGTGGCAGTCCAGGCACTTCATGAGGCTCGACGTGGTCCAGGGGGCGATGAGGCTCGGCACGTTCGAGCTCCTCCCCGGCGCGGCGATGGGATGGTAGGAAGGATTCGCAGGGTCGAATTCCACCCGGGTGTTGGTCTGCGCGAGCTGGCGCGCCACGAGCGGAACCGGCCGGCCAGGGCTATCGGCATGGCAGCGGAAGCAGACCTGGTGCTCGGCCGTGACCGGAGCGATCTCGGCGCCGCCGATGGTGATCCCGCGCACCCCGGCGAGGGAGCCGGGTACCGTGCCTGCACTGGTATTGGCGGCGTGGGGGTTGTGGCAGTCGACACACTCGACGTGCCGCGCCTGGATGACGGCCGGCTCCACCGGATCATGGACCCCGGTGGTGGATGCGACCGGGTGGAGCGAGACCTTGGCGAGCTCCGCCTGGATGTTCTTCGCCGCCGCGTTACCGTTGTGGCAGGGGTAGCAGTTGGCCTCTTCGTTGAGGGCGTTGAGCAGCCGTTTCTTGCCGGCCGCCGAATGCGGCTGGTGGCAGTTCTCGCAGGCGTTGGCGGACACCGTGGCGCCGTTCGTGTGCGGCCACGGATCGGGGCCGGCGCCGTTCCACGTCGCGTTCGAGAGCCGATGACTGCTCTGGCTCCAGGCGCTCTTCACGTGGCACGTCTGGCACAGGGCGGAGGCCTGGTTGGAGACCACGAGGAACTTGCCGTACGTGTCGTCGTGCGGATCGTGGCACGTGGTGCACTGCAGCTGTCCGGACGCATCGAGCCGTATCCATCCGGTCAGCGCCGCCGGGTTCACGAGGTCGCCGCGCGTCGCTGCGAGCGAGGCGGAGTAGACGAACGACACCGGATGGTCGTCCGAGAGATCGGTCCCCAGCCGTCCCGGGCCCGACGGCATCGTGGTGACGCCACGGGCCATGACGACCGGCGACGTGCGGCTCAGCACGTCCCCGAGCGCGATCGTGCCGTCGTGGCAGCTCAGACACAGCAGCGACGCGCCGGTGGGCTGTCCGGGGGCGGCCCGCGTGGTCGAGCTCGTGTACGGGATGTAGGGGCCGCCGGGCGTGCGGCGGTTCCAGAGTGGCGCGCTGGGCGCGGCGTTGTGGGGCGCATGGCAGAAGACGCAGATCTGGCGCTCGGAGGCGGCCGTCGCGCTCCCGGGTCCGCTCACCGAGAGGTTGTGCTTCGTGGTTGCGACTGCGGCGTCGGCGCTGGAGGCCGCGTGCAGCCCGCCGGCGGCCAGTGCCGCGCCGAGCGCACCGAGGAGGAGGCGGTTCATGTCGGACCGCCGACGTAGCGGAACACCTGGACCCGCTGGTTGTAGGAGTCGGCGACGTAGATCGTGTCGTCGTCGGCGATGAAGATGCCCGCGGGCAACCAGAACTCGCCCCGGTCCCGTCCGAGCGCGCCGACCGCGAGCAGGAACCGGCCGGCATCGTCGAAGATCTGGACCGCGTGCAGGAGCGCATCGACGACGTAGACGTGGCCGTGGTGGTCGGTCGCGATGCCCTTGTGGCGGGCGAGATCGCCCGACGCGTCGCCGTGCCGGCCGAACTTGCCGAGAAACCTGCCGTGCTCGTCGAGGATCTGGACGCGGAAGTTGTTGGAGTCGGTGACGTACAGCGTGCCCGTCGGTGTTCGCCAGATGAGCGTCGGGTAGTTGAACTCCCCGTCTCCGGTCCCCCGCTGTCCGAAGGTCGACTCGAGCGTGCCGTCCTGCCTGAACACGTGCACGCGGTGAGCGGCGGTGTCCACGACGTACAGGCGAGCCGTGGCCGGATCGAAGGCGATGCCGGTGGGCTGGCGGAGCGTTGCGCGAAGCGGGACCGGCACGGCGACCTTCGAGTCCGGCCGGATCACGAACACGCTCGCGAGCGCCGAATCGCTCACGTAGACCTCGCCCCGGAGGCCTCGCGCGAGCGCCACTGGAGAGGGCAGCGGACGGCCGCCCGGGGCGCCGGTCAGCCGGTACCGGCTCTTCGCCGGATCGAAGCGATGCACGCCCCCCGCTCCCGGGTCCGCGACATAGAGAACGTGCTCGACCGCCACCACGGCCATCGGGCGGACCAGACGGGAGTCGGCGCCGCCGAACAGCGCGCCGGCCAGCCGCTCGAAGAATCCCCCGGAGATCCCCAGGTCCGCCGGGCGAGAGAACATCGTGACGAACGCCACGCGCGGCGGGTCCGGCTCCGGCGGCCACACGAGAGGCGGCTCGCTGCTCGGTTCCCGCCCGATCGTCGAGCACGCGCTCAGCACCAGCGCGACCCAGGCCGCCGCCATGGCGGCGCGCACCCCGGTGGCCATCGTCACAGGTCTCTCCGGAGCAGGAATTGAATCAGGCTCCGGTTCCGCTCGACGGGGCCCTGGGATTCACGCGTGAGCCCGAGATCCAGTCCCAGCGTCACCTTCCTCACGGCCCACTGGACCTTGACCGAGCCGGTCACCAGCCTTCGCGGCAGGACGCCGCCGGCGTCCTCCTCGTAACTCGCCTCGGCGGAGACATCGACGCCGAAGGGATGACGCCACCCGAGCCGCACGTCGTAGCCGACGAGGTCCACGTCCTGGGCGGAGCTCTCGTATTCCAGCCACGTGCGATGCGCTCCGATCCGGATCGTGGTGGTGTCGAAGAGCGGGTCCTCGTTCTGCGCGTAGACGTCGAGGGCGTCGCGCCGGTACGGGGCGATCGTCTCCCGCCGGAGCTCCTGCTCGTAGCCGCCGCCGACCGAGACCGCCACGCCGAGCGCGAGCGGGATGTCCGCCCGCACGCCGTACAGATCGCTGTGCACGGTGTTGAGCGGCGACGAGGGCGTGCCCGAGGTCAGCATGGGCGCGGATTCGAAACGGCGGTAGTAGAGGCTGAGATACCGCGACAGGCTCCAGCCGAGGGTGAACGTCTGGTCGAGCTGTGTGGACGCGAACGTCCGGCCGGTGTCGTAGGCATAGTCCACCAGCAGCTCCTGGCCGTCGACGATGTTCCCGCCGATCAGCCGCTGCAGGCGGGTTTCCAGACCCACCACGGTCAGCGTGTAGTCGCGGCCCTCGGTGAACGTCTGGGTGCGGCCCCCCGTGCTCACGACGACGCTGCCGGCGATGACGCGGGGACGGGAGAGCGCGACCATCATCGTGCCCGTCAGGGTGACGCGCTCGCCGACCACGTTCGTCTGCGGAGCCGCCGCCCGCTGGTCCTGCACATCGAAGCGGACCGCGTAACCCGCCTGCACGAGGCCGAACAGCAACGGGCGTTCATAGCGGATGGAGCCGTCTGCTCCGCGGGACAGCGCGGAGACCTGGCCGGTCCGGTTGAGGTCGCCGTGCACGCCGAGTGTCGTGGTGAGCTTCTCGGTGAGCTCGTAGCTGAGCCCCGCCGCCGCGGAGTGCAGCTGGGACGTGATCTGCCCCTGGTCGCTGGCACCGTAGCTGTACGTCCCGAAGGTCTGCAGCCGCTCCCACGGCCTGGCGCGCGCATCGAGCAAGACCCGGGCATCGTTACGGGCCGCGAGCGTGCAGGGATCGAGCGCATACAGCTGACGGTTGAGGGTGACGAGATTCACGACCTCGTACTGCCGCGCTCCTCCGAACTGCAACCGCGTATCGACGTCCAGACTCTGGCTCTCGAAGCTGGTCGTCTGGATGGGCAGGTTCGGGCTTCCGCTGCGCGACTCCTGCTGCATGGCCTGGACGTGAACCCGGGTGGATCCGATCGCGCCCAGGGACCGGCTCGCCCTCACGTTGAGCTGGTCGATGCGGTCGTCGACGACCCGGTCGGCGCTGCGTCCCTCCGTCCGGGATCGGCTGGCATCGATCTCCAGCGGGACCGGGGTGACCGGCGCGAGGAGGACGAAGTCGACGCCGTAGCGCGTGCTCTCCTGGGCGAGGACCTCGCCGGGGGAGACGCTCAGGACCGGGTTCAGGTGGTCGTAGGACAGCGATCCACGGTACGGCTTCTCGCGCAGGAACGTCGCGCGACCGGTGAGGTTATAGAGCGGCCTGACCGCCTCGGTCTCGCTCGCGTCGGTGAACGAATGCCCGTACTGGAGGACCGGGCCTCCGCCGATGTCCAGCGTGAGGAAGTTCGGGTGATAGACGTAGCTGTGCGTCATGAGGAAGAGCTCCTGGCGCAGGTCGGACTGCACCTGACGCGAGCGCGCCCCGGTCCCGCTCGTGGCGAATCCGTCGCGAACGTAGCGCGTGGACAGGTACCCCTCCGTGGCCGTCACGCGGAACGGAGCGGTCTCCTGCGCGAGGCAGGCGGCTGCGCTTGCGCCGAGCAGGAGAAGCACACCGGCGGCGGTGACGAGAGAGCCCCTCGTCGGCGGTGGCCCGGATCCGTCACGGGGTCTTGGCGCCCGGCCCGTCATCGGGGGGGTAATCCACGCCACGCATCCGCCCGTACCCGAAGACGTCCACCTTGTTCGGGCCGAACTGGCTCGACACCAGGATCACGTACTCCACGGAGAACCGCGGGTCGGCATAGCGACGGAACAGGTCGACGTGGTCGTAGTCGATGGTGACCTGGGTCGGGAGACTGAGCCCTTCGCCGCCGTCGCCAGGCTGACCGAAGTAGAGCAGGAGGCCGCCGCGGTTGTCGAAGACCTGGACGTTCTCGAACGCCGAATCACCGACGTACAGGCGACCGTCCCGGTCGAGGGCGATGCCCTTGGGCCGGGCGAAGGTCCCCGGCGCCGTCCCGATCTCGCCGTAGACGCGCACGGGCCGGCCTTCCGAGGTGAACCGCTGGACCCTGAAATTGCTGGTCTCGACCACGTAGACGTCGCCGTCGGGACCGATCGCGATGTTGGTGGGATGGAAGAGCTCACCGGTCCTGGAGCCCGCCGTGCCGAACGTGAACCTCAGCGCGCCCGACCGCTTGTCGAGGACCTGCACCTGATGGTGCTGGATGTCCACGACGTACAGTCGATCGCCGGCGATCGCGCAATCCACCGGCTTGAACTGCCCGTCGGTCCCGAAGGCGGAGACGAACCGGTCGTTGTCGTCGAACACCAGGACCCGATCGCGCCCGGTGTCGGTGACGTACTTGGTCCCGTCGACGTCGACCGTCACGTTGATCGGCCGCTTCATGCGGCCGTTGCCGGAGCCCGTCACGAGCGAGAAGCGGTGCTGCACCAGGTCGAACACTGCGAGGCCGGGAGCCCGGCTGTCGGCGACGTAGAGCTTGCCGCGGAACAGGGCGACCCCGTAGGGCTGCATGAGCCGGGCCTTGGGAGTGTCTCCCAGCACGAACCGGGCGAACCCACTCTGGTTGGGGCCCAGGTCGCGCTCGCCGGTGAACATCGTGAGCCACTGGACGCGCGGCGGATTCGGCGGTGGCGGGTAGAAGACCGCGCCCGACTCCCGCGGCGCGCCCCGGGGCGCCATCGCGCAGCCGGCGAGCAGCGCTGCCGCAAGGGCGCTCGCCATCGCGGCGGACGGGATCAGCGGAACACGAGATCCGGTCGCCGGCCGCGATCGCAGAGGAAGGCCTCCGAGCTGGCCCATCGCGCGTCTACGGCCGCGGATCGGCTACTTCTTGTGGCACGTCAGGCAGAGCTTGCTGCCCGCCATGCTGATCTTGACCAGCTTGTCCCCGTTGTCGTCGGTGAACGTGTTGTGCACGTCGTGGCACGAGGAGCACTCGAGCTTGCCGTTGTAGAGCAGCATGGCGGCGAGCGTGCCGGTTCTCGTCTGGGCGCCGGCGCCGATCACCACCCCGGGCGTACTCGGGTCCACGAGTGCCCCGTCCCTGCTGGCGAGGGCCGAGTCGAAGGTGAAGCCGATCGGATGATCGTCGGTCAGCGAAGTGCCCAGGTTGCTCTTCGGGCTGTACGCGGCGCCGGTGATCATCGTCGTCCCGGTGGCGCCGCCGAAACTGTCCAGGGCCACCGTGCCGTCATGGCAGGAGAGACACAGCTTCGAGAGCCCCCCCGGTTGCCCGAGAGGTCCCGCGTCAATCGTCGCGCTGCTGTAGAGCGTGTAGCTCGCCGTCGAGTTCGTGTGATTCCACAGGGGCGCGAAGGTCACGCTCGTGTCGGTCTTGTGCGTCGCATGGCAGGTGATGCAGATCTGCCCTTTCGCCCATGCGCTGTTGCGGAAGTCGTGCTTCGAGCCCGTGATCTGACCGGCGCGGCTGGACTGCGTGGCAAACAGAAGAAATCCGGCGGCGAACACACCCAGGATGACTCTCGCTCGCATCTGCCTGTTTCTCCGCTGACTGCGCGAGTGCCGCCCCTTTTGGGCTGGACCGGTGTAGAAGACTTGTCGGGCGACGGCGGCAATCCGCTTGCCAGCCTCGGCTGCGATCCGAATCCGTTCCGAAGTGCGCGGCCTATTGGAGCGATTACAAACGCGGCCCGGCGTGCTGTACTGGAACTGACGTTCGCAGGCGGACAGGCGTCAGATCGCGGACACAGCGGGGCAGACGCGAGGACAAAACGCGCCTGGCCTCGTGCCACACGGGTCGTTCTTCACGTCGCTGTCGCCGAGGCCGGGCGCTCGATTGTTGCTCGAACCGAGGAGGCGGACATGGCAGGCGAGGACATCTACGGCAGCTCCGAGCACCAGGCGTTCCGCGCCGCGGTCCGGAAGCTCGTGCAGACCGAGCTCGTGCCGCGTGCCCGGGAGTTCGACGAGATGGGGCGGCCGGACAAGGCGATCTTCCGCCGGCTCGGCGAGATGGGTCTGCTCGGGATCCGGTACGAGCCGAAGTACGGCGGGCAGGGGCTCGACTACTCCTACCACGCGGTCTTCCTCGAGGAGCTCGCGCTCTGTGACAACGCCAGACCGACATGGCGACGCCCGCGCTCGCGCGCTTCGGCAGCGAGGCGCTCAAGGAGCAGTACCTCGTGCCCGCGATCCGGGGCGAGCAGGTCGCCGCGATCGCGGTGACCGAGCCGGGAGCCGGGTCCGACGTCGCCGGGATCAAGACACGCGCGGTCCGCGACGGCGACCACTGGGTCATCAACGGGTCGAAGATGTTCATCACGAACACGGCGAACGCCGACTGGCTCTGCCTGCTCGCCGTCACCGACCCGAACGCCGGGTACAACGGCTACACCCAGATCATCGTTCCGACGGACACGCCGGGCTTCTCGTACCGGCTGCTCGACAAGATCGGCAACCGCGGCTCGGACACCGGGCTCCTGTTCTTCGACGACGTCCGCGTCCCGGTGTCGAACACCATCGGCGACGCGAACCGGGGCTTCCAGCAGCAGATGAACCAGTTTCAGGACGAGCGGATGGTGCCGGTGGTCACCGGACCCGTCAGCGCCCGGCGGCTGTGGGAGCTGACGCTCGAGCATGCACAGCAGCGCGTGGCCTTCGGCAAGCCGCTCGCCAAGATGCAGGTGAACCGCTTCAAGCTCGTCGAGATGATGATCCAGATCACGGCGGCGCAGGAGCTGGCGCACCGCTGCATCCGGAAGATGGTCGCCGGCGAGGACGTCACGCTCGACGTCTCGATGGCGAAGGTGTTCATCGCGAACATGAAGCAGTACGTCGCGACGACGTGCGTGCAGCTCTTCGGCGGATCGGGCTACATCTGGGAGAATCCCGCCGCTCGCGCCTACGTCGACTGGAGGCTCGGCACGATCGGCGGCGGGGCCGACGAGGTGATGAAGGAGGTCGTGGCCAGGATCCTGAGGATATGAGTTCCGCGGTCGGTGCGTCGGCGCCGGCGCTCTACCGACCGCCGAGCTTGGCGACCACCGGCGCGAACGTCTCCATGAACGGCTCGAAGATCGTGTGGGAGGAGATGTCCCACCGCTCGCGCCGTGCCTGGAGGTCCTCGATCATCTGGTCCACGGTCCCGATGAGCACGTAGAATCACCGTGATGGTCACGACCGTCACCCGGCTCGATCGGCGGCTGCGGGCCCGCGACCTCGACAACCTGCCGCACGAATGGGACACGCAGTACGAGCTCATCGCAGGAGTCCTGCACATGGCCCGACGCCCGTCTTTCGAGCATCAGGCGTTCCTGGCCCGCCTCCTGCTCAGCGTCGGGCCGCCGGTGTTCGAGCTGGGGGGCCATGTCGTCCAGGAGCCCGGGCTCGTGTGGGAGGACGACGGCGAGGACAACGTGTCCCCCGACCTCGCCATCCTGCTTCGCGTACCGGCGCCGCCCCGGGGCCAGAAGCTGCGCACGTGCCCCGATATCGTGGTGGAGGTCGTGTCCGAGGGGGAAATCAGCCGCAGGCGCGATTACGCGGAGAAGCGTGAGCTCTACCTGCGGCGCGGCGCCCTGGAGTACTCGATCGCCGACCTCGCCATGCGGACGCTCCTGCGGCTCGTCCGCACGGGAGACGAATGGCGGGAGGAGCGCCTCGGACCCTCGGACCGCCTGACGACGCCGCTCATTCCGCATTGGGACGGCGTCGTCCTGGGCGATCTGCTCGGCTGACGCGAGCGACCGACGCCGACTCGGAGCGGCGTCTACGCCTGCGCCGGGCGGTAGATCTCCCCGCCCGTCTTCCTGAACTCGTCCGCCTTCTCGCGCAGCCCCTGCACCACCGCGACGGTCTCCTCCGCGAACCCGTGCGTCGCGGCGTACTCGCGCACCTCCTGCGTGATCCTCATCGAGCAGAACTTCGGGCCGCACATCGAGCAGAAGTGCGCGAGCTTCGCGCCCTCGGCGGGGAGCGTCTCGTCGTGGAACTCGCGCGCGGTCTCCGGGTCCATCGAGAGGTTGAACTGGTCCTCCCACCGGAACTCGAAGCGCGCCTTGGAGAGCGCGTCGTCCCACTCGCGGGCGCGCGGGTGCCCCTTGGCGAGGTCGGCGGCGTGCGCGGCGATCTTGTACGCGATCACACCGTCCTTGACGTCCTTCCGGTTCGGCAACCCGAGGTGCTCCTTCGGCGTGACGTAGCAGAGCATCGCCGTGCCGAACCAGCCGATCATCGCGGCGCCGATCGCCGACGTGATGTGATCGTAGCCCGGCGCGACGTCGGTGGTGAGCGGGCCGAGCGTGTAGAACGGCGCCTCGTGGCAGACCGCGAGCTGCCGGTCCATGTTCTCCTTGATCAGGTGCATGGGCACGTGGCCGGGGCCCTCGATCATGACCTGGGCGTCGTGCTCCCAGGCGATCGTCGTGAGCTCGCCGAGGGTGTCGAGCTCCGCGAACTGCGCGTCGTCGTTCGCGTCCGCCTGGCAGCCCGGGCGGAGTCCGTCGCCCAGCGAGAAGGCGATGTCGTAGGCGGCCATGATCTCGCAGATCTCGCGGAAGTGGGTGTAGAGGAACGACTCCTGGTGGTGCGCGAGGCACCACTTCGCCATGATGGAGCCGCCGCGCGACACGATGCCCGTGACGCGCCTGGCCGTGAGCGGGATGTAGCGGAGCAGCACGCCCGCGTGGATCGTGAAGTAGTCGACGCCCTGCTCGGCCTGCTCGATCAGCGTGTCGCGGTAGATGTCCCAGGTCAGCTCCTCGGCCTGGCCGCCCACCTTCTCGAGCGCCTGGTAGATCGGGACCGTGCCGATCGGCACCGGGGAGTTGCGGAGGATCCACTCGCGGGTCTCGTGGATGTTCTTCCCGGTCGAGAGGTCCATGACGGTGTCGGCGCCCCAGCGGATCGCCCACGTCATCTTCTCGACCTCTTCCTCGATCGACGACGCCACGGCGGAGTTGCCGATGTTGGCGTTGATCTTCACGAGGAACGTCCGGCCGATGATCATCGGCTCGGACTCGGGATGGTTCACGTTCGCCGGGAGGATCGCACGCCCGCGGGCGATCTCGTCGCGCACGAGCTCGGGTGCGACGCCCTCGCGGAGCGCGACGAACTCCATCTCCGGCGTGATCTCGCCGCGCCTGGCGTAATGCATCTGCGTGACGCGGTGCCCGGACTTCGCGCGCAGCGGCGGCCGGACGCTGGCGAACCTCACGCCGCCGAGCGTGGGATCGTTCTCGCGCTCTCGCCGGTACCGCGAGGTCGGCCCGGAGAGCTCCTCCACGTCGGCGCGGCCGGTGATCCATCCGAGACGCAACGGCGGCAGGCCGCGCTTGAGATCGATGAGCGCGTCCGGATCGGTGTAGGGACCGCTGGTGTCGTAGAGACGGACGGGGGGATTCCCGCCCGAGAGGAGCACCTCGCGCACGGGCGCGCGCAGGTCGGAGCGTGAGCCGGTCACGTAGATCTTGCGGGACGCTGCCATCGAATGGCCTCCCTTCGCTGGCATTAACCAGTGCAGGTTCATGCGGTCGGCAGCGGTAGCCGCCCTCTCAGCCCGGTTCCCCGAGCTCCCGCGATGTGGAGTGCGCCCAGGGTATGCCCGAACGCGCGTGCGATCAAGCGAGCACTTCGCATCGCATGGTACGATCACCGGCACCGAAGTCCCCGCGCACCATCGTGGGATCGGGGAGGCTTCGCTCCCTCGTGTCGCTCCCGTGCCGGAACCATCGCAGAGCCCGTGAACGAATCGGGTGGTCGAGCCGCGCCCCGGGTCTCCCGGGGCGCGGGCGAGCGATGGGGGTTTGGGGGGCTTCGATAGTCCCCCCATGATCGCAGAGCCCATGAAGGAATCGGGTGGACGAGCCGCGCCCCGGGTCTCCCGGGGCGCGGGCGAGCGATGGGGGGTTTGGGGGGCTTCGATAGTCCCCCCATGATCGCAGAGCCCGTGAACGAATCGGGTGGTCGAGCCGCGCCCCGGGTCTCCCGGGGCGCGGGGGAGCGCGGGGGGTTTGGGGGGCTTCGATAGTCCCCCCATGATCGTAGATCCCGCAGGCGAGGAGGACGTCGATGACTCTCGTTCCCGGTTCGGCGGTCGTCACCGGCGGCGGCTCCGGCATCGGCCGCGCCATCGTCGAGGCGCTCGCGCGCGAGGGCGCTGCCGTCGCCGCGATCGACCTCTTGCCCGAGGGCGGCAAGGCCGCGGTCGCGGCGGTCACCGGCGCGGGTGGCCGCGCGATGTTCGTCCAGGCGGACGTCAGCCGCTGGGACGACGTCGACCGCGCGGTCGGCGAGGCCGTCCGCGAGCTCGGTCCGCTCGGCATCATGGTGAACGCGGCCGGCATCCTCGACGGCTACGCGCCCGCCGACGAGCTGACGCCGGCCGTGTTCGATCGCGTGATCGCGATCAACCTCGGCGGCACGTTCCATGGCGCGCGGCGCGCGCTCGCCGAGATGCTGCCCCGCGGTCGGGGCCGGATCGTCAACATCGCGTCGACGGCGGGGCTCGGCGGCACCGGCGGCGGCCCGGCGTACGTCGCCTCGAAGCACGGCGTGGTCGGGCTCACGCGGCAGCTCGCGATCACGTATGCCGAGCGCGGTATCACGGTGAACGCGGTGTGCCCGGGCGTCATCGCCACGGCGCTCCGCGAGAACTCCACGCGGATCCTGGGCGACGCGGCGCCCGTCATGCGCGGCATCGGCGGAGACGACGCGGCGATGCGAGCCGTCACGCCGGCCGGGCGGCGCGGCACGGTGGAGGAGGTCGCGGCCGCCGCCTGCTTCCTCGCGAGCGAGGCGGCCGCGTACATCACGGGACAGATGCTGACGGTGGATGGAGGGTGGAGGGCTCGATGATCGCGGAGATGATACCCCTCCAGGGTATCCCTCCCTCGGCGGCGTTCGGTGACCGGGGCCCTGCCACCCCAAGGGATGGGGTTTTCGCTTTGGCGACCGTCGCACGTATGGTAGTAATACCCCCCAGGGTTCCGGGGCGACGTTCGAGCACACACGAGGGGAGGACGAGCCATGGCGGCAAAGGCGAAGGGGGGCGAGCGGAAGCCGTTCGGGGGCTTCTCGATCAACTTCAAGGGGTGCAGCGACAGCCTCGAGTCGATCTTCGGCTCGGCGCCGATCGGCCCGGCGGAGATGACGAAGAGGCTGTGGGCGTACGTGAAGAAAAAGAAGCTCGCGGCGAAACGCTAGTCGCGCGCGTCGCGGCGGTCACGGCGGCTCGCACCTCGCGAGCCGCCTGTGTGTTCGTGGGGGTGACGCCATGATCGTGAAGGAGACGGAGCGGTCGACCTACCTCGACGTCTCGGCCATCGCCTGGGAGCCGACGACGTGGCCGGGCATCGAGACGAAGACGCTGTACCGCGATGGCTCGGGCAAGCAGACGACGCTGACCCGCATGGCGCCCGGGACGAGGCTGCCGAGGCACCGTCACGCCGGGCTCGAGCAGAGCTTCGTGCTCGAGGGCACGCTGGTCGACCAGGACGGCGCGTGCACCGCGGGGAACTTCGTGTGGCGCCGCCCGGGCTCGGTGCACGAGGCGTGGACACCCGACGGCTGCGTGGTGCTCGGCGTGTTCGAGACGCCGAACGAGTTCCTTCCCTGACGGTACCCCTCAAGCTTGTGAACGCATCGGGTGGTCGAGGAGCGCCACGGCTTCGTCGGGTGCGTCCGCGCACCCCCCGGGGCGCTCCGAGCGGGGGGGTTTGGGGGGCCTCGATAGTCCCCCCATGAGGTCGGTCAGCGGGCGGAGCCGCGGCGCGTGCGCAGCTTCACGGGGCGCTTCGGCGTGACGCGCGGCCGCGGATCCGGCGGCGGCACGTCGAGCCCGGTCTCGACGAAGCCGTACTGCAGGAGCTTCTTGGCGTCGGCGTACGAGAGCCCGCGCGATTGCGCGCCGAGCACGATCATCACGAACCGGTGCCCGTTCTTCCACGCCGACACCGACAGGTTGTAGCCGGCCTCCCGGGTGAACCCGGTCTTGAGCGCCTGCACGCCGCCGGGATCTCGAAACAGCGGGATGTGCCGCGCGTACACGCGGCCCCTCCAGACGAACATCTGACCGCCGAGCATCGTGCGCGCGTCCGGGTAGTCCTCGAGCAGGCGCACCGTGAGCTGCGCGAGGTCGCGCGCCGAGGTCCGCTGCACCGGGTCCGGCAGGCCGTGCGGGTTCGCGTAGCGCGTGCTCGCGAGGCCGAACGCGAGCGCCTTCGCGTTCATGCGGTCCACGAACGCCGCCTCCGTGCCGCTCAGGTGCTCCGCGAGCGCCGTCGCGGCGTCGTTCGCGGACGCGATCGCGACGCCCTCCATCAACACGCGGACCGGGACCCGCTCACCGGGGCGCAACCCCATGCGGTAGCGAGGCGTCGTGGCCGCGTTGCGGCTGACGACGACCAGGTCATCGAGCGAGACCCAGCCCGCCTCGAGATCCTCGTAGGCGAGATAGAGGGTCATGAGCTTCACGAGGCTCGCGGGCGCGTGGTCGTCTTCCGGGCTCTTGGCATAGAGGACGCGCCCTTCCGCGTCGATGAGAAGCACGGAATGGGCGCTGAGTCCCAGGGAGCGACCGTTCTGAGCCGAGGCGGCGACGGGAGCTGACAGGACCAGCGCGGCCAGGAGCGCGAGCCCGAGGCGCGATGGAAGCACTGCGGTGATTCTATCGATGGGGCGGAAGGAGCGGCAAGGGAAAAGCCGCTCAGCGCACGGCCTGCTTGAGCTCCTTGGACGGTTTGAACCTCGGCACACGCCCGCTGACCGTGACCTTCTTGCCGGTCCGCGGGTTCGCGATCGTGCGCGGCTTGCGGCGCGCCGCCGTCAGCGTCCCGAAGCCGACCAGGGTAACGGGCTCGCCGCGCTTGAGCGCCGCGAGCATGCCGGCGAGCATCGATTTCATCGCGCGCTCGGTCGCGGCCTTCGACCAGCCCGACGCCTTCGCCATGCGGACGACGAGCTCCGCCCGCGTCACGTCAGGGTCTCGTCCCGCGGTGCGCCGGACCGGTCATCGACGGTCATCGTCCAGGCGAATCGCGACATGGCCGCGACATTCTATCACTCGCCTCCCGCCCGCACCGTCCCCGTGTCAACCGTTGCGCCGTGTGGTACGGTGAAACGTCGGGCCGGTGTAGCTCAGTGGCAGAGCAGCGGTTTCGTAAACCGCAGGTCGTGGGTTCAAGTCCCACCGCCGGCTCCATTCCGAATCAGGCACTTCCGCGACATTCACCGTTACGCTCGTTTCCCCAGGTGCGAATCACGGTGCTACTCCGCTCCGGCCTGAGTCTGGCTCCCGCGTCTCTCGCCGGCGACTTACGAGCGCCTCGATCGCGCTCTGACGGTGGCTCGGGCTCAGGTGTGCGTACCGGGCCACCATCCCGAGGCTTCGCCATCCGCCGAGCTCCTGGATCGCGCGCAGGTCGACGCCTTCCATCGCGAGACGCGACGCGAAGGTGTGTCGACAGTCGTGCAGGCGGAAATCTTCGATCCTGGCGGCGTCCACAGCCTCAGGAAACGTCTTCTCGGCCCACCGCAGATCAGGACCGCCCACGCCGTTCGGAAACACGAGCATTGCGCTGTCCAGCGGGCGGGGCAGCCGGCTCAGCATGGCGCGCACGAGCGAATTCAAGGGGACGTGCCGCGCGGCGCCGTTCTTCGAGCGCGGGATGGTGAGCACGCTGGCGCGGAGGTCGACGTCCTTCCACCGCAGGTTCAGGAATTCGACTTCCGGAGCCCGGTGTTGAGCAGGAAGAGCACGCGCGATCGCTCAGCGTCGGTCGCGAGCGCCGTCATGAGCCGCGCTTCCTCATCGTCGCTCAGGTAGCGGACGCGCCCACTCGGTTCGCGGAGTAGCTTGAGCCGCGCTACCGGGTTTCGGTCGGTCCTCCCGTCGCGCATGGCGACGTTGAAGACGTGTTTCAGGAAGCCGCACTCTCGGTTCACGGTGCCCGGAGCCACCGTCTCGAGCCGCGCCGTGCGGATCTTCTCGACGTCGCCCGGCGTGATCTCGTCGAGCGTGCGCCCAGCGAAGCGCTCCGACCACACCTTGCCGAATCGGGCGTCGTCGCGGTACGAGCGCTTGTGAGCCTTCGCGTCCGTCAGGTAGTCACGGATCACGTCGGCGAGCAGGTGCGCGGTCGCCTTCGGTTGGCGCTCAGGGCAGGGTCGCTCGAGCCGGTGCCGCTCGGCTTCCGTTCGCGCGACGCTCTTCGCCCCAACCTGCGCCCGGTGCAGGTGCCCATACGGGCAGCTCCAGCGAATCCACCAGTCGCCTCGCTCGCGCACGCCTCCGGGCCGGCGGAGGTCCTGGGTCCCGCGCTCGCTTGCGCGCCAGAAGACACCGCGGCTCCCACTCTTCGCCAGTTTCATGTCCGCTTCCCCCGTGTCGGTCGTCGCTTCGGCTCGGTCGGAATGAGGTCGATCACGCGCACGTCGAGCGCCCGGGCGATCTTCTCGAGCATCGCGACGGTGGGGCTCGCGGCTCCCGATTCGATGCGGTAGAGCGTGGAGAGCGCGATACCGGCCTGGTCGGCGAGCGCGCGGTAGGTCATCCCGCGTCGTTCTCGCCACTCACGAACCTTGACCATCATGCGACGGTTGTATCCCTATGAGGATGCAATGTCAAGAGGCGTGATGCAGTGCTATGGGCCGTAGCGGTCTGGCGCGGCGATTCGGAGCAGTGCGACGAGGTTCTCGATCGTCGGCCGCGCGCGGTAGCGCTCCTCGGCCTTCACGTGCTTCGCCTCGCGGCGAGCCTCGGCAATCGCCTCCGCGAACGCGGTGTCACGCCGGGCGTGGCGCTCGACAGTCCGCCGGTGGAGGCCCACCGCTCCGGCCGCACGACCGAGGTTTCCGTGGGTCGCCAGCTCGAACAGGAACGGCGTTTCCCACGGGCGCCTTTTTTCTGTGGAACATGCGGCGTCGCGAGACTCCCTCTTCGCTCGTTTCATGTCCGGCGCAGCTCTGCGAGCGCGTCACCGAGCGCCTGGCTGGCCGGGATGCCGAGCGCGATCGCGGCGCGGATTGGCGTGCTCTCCGGGTGCTCGCCGAGGTAGTCGCGGAGCCTGTCGGCGATCGTGGCGGCCGTGCTCTCAAGCGCTACTGTGCGCGCCGGCGTGACCGTCTGCGGCCCGATCGCGGGCGGGGTCGCCTCTTCACCCGTCCCGCGGGTCTCCGTCTCGGGCGAAGGCATTTCACCGGGCGCCGCGGCGAGCGGCACGGTTACACGCGCTGTCCGCTTCCGGGCTCGCGAGCGCCGCATGGCTTCCGTCAGGCACCGGCGTCCCCAGCGCTGACGCGGCGCCCGCGGCTCGGCGTGGCACCGAGAGCAGAGTGAGGGCAAGGGTGCGGGCCGCGGCGCGATCGCGTCTCCACGCGCCTCCGTGGCGCTCACGCCGGCGTCTCCGCGGTCGGCCACCCATGCCGGCGGCCCTGTGGTCGTCACCGGTGACGCTCTCCGCGTTCACCACACCGCGGGCATCGCCCTGTCTCTCGGTGCCACTCGCCTTCCCACCGATCACGTAGCCGGGTAGCCCGTGGCTCGCCTACCTCGTCGATGAGGCGGATCACCTCGTTGTGCGTGGCGATCGCGGCCTCGGGGTCGACAGCAGGCAACGCGACGAGCCGCCAGAACTCGCGCAAGGTAGCACGGTAGGACTCGACGTGGGCGAGCGGCCCGAGCCTTTCGGTCGTAATGTCGTTAATGTCGTAGCCGGGTGAAGTTTCGCGAGCAGCCCGGAGACGGGCCTCAGCCTGCTTGGCGAGATCCAGGTAGCTCATCGCGAACTCTCCTCCGGTACGACATTGACGACCGAACGACCGAAGTCCCCGGCGCGCGTCATACCGCCGCCTCCCACACCTCCGCCGGGCGACCCTTCCCGCTCTCAGGCGGCCGGGTCGTCTTCCTCACCTTCCCCTTGCTCTCGAGCACCGCCAAGACGGCCTCGATCTCGGCCTCGGTCTTGTTGCGGTGGAAGAGGTCTCGGATCTCGGTGCGGGTCATCGGTCCGCGCTTCCTGAGAGCGGCGAGGATCGTGTCGGCGACCGACAGCCCGATCAGGGCTCCGAAAATCCTTCGCGCGCTCGCGTCCGCGTAGTCCCAGACCGCAAGGGCGGCCCGCAGATGCACCGGCCGGACGACGGGTGAGCGGTCGAGCACCGCGTACAAGACGGAGAGGCGGAGCACGTGCGCCTCGGCCCGAGCGAGGATCGCTCCGAGTAGGCCGGGCTCGCCTTCGCTGAGCTTGGGGTAGACCGCGGCCCACAGCTCGCGTGCCTCGGGATCGCGAACAACGACATGATGATGCTGCGCCGCGGCGGCAACCTGGCAGAGCTCGTCAACCAGGGGGGCGAGCGTCGTCTCGGCGATCGCGGCCGGCTCGGGCAGGCACTTCGACCGCCGCACCATCACGTACATGAACCTGTTCGCAAAGCCGTTCGCGCGGTCGGTCTCCGTCAACGACGTGACCAGCTCCTCGCGGGTCGTGTGCGCGATGATCGAGACGTGCGCGCCGGTCGCGCGGAGGGGACTGTTCTTCGTGAGCGTCGACAAGCTGCCCGTCTCCCACGCTTCCCGCAGCACCGCGGACAAGCTGTTGGTCTCGCCCTGCATTCGACGCAGGACCGTTGCGAGCTCGGGCTCGATGATGAGCAGGCGTTTGTCCGTCTCGCCTTCGTCCACGAGCACCCGCTGGTAGTCAACGATGCGTCCCCGTTCCTTGACGGGTTGCTGTTCCTCGCGCGGGTCGCGGACGTGGTAGATGAGCCCCTCGCCACTCGACAGCCCGCTCTTGACGCGGGCGCTCGCCCAGGTCTCGTCAACCTGCGAGAGCAGATGCCGCGGCGTCGACCATGCCTGTCCCTTGCGGCCCTTCGCCGAGTCGCCGACGAGCACCAGGAACTCGTTGCAGGCGTGGACCGCCCGCTCGACGAGCGCGTGCGGGCCGCGCCCAATCGCGTTGCCGGTGGCGATCAGCACGTGCATCAGGATCGCGGCGGGATCAGCCTCCGAGTACGGCTCGATGGCGTTGACCACGCGCCCGGCGACGCCGTGGAACGCCTCCGGCGCCATGCTCGGCGTGAACTCGATTGAGGGCAACCCCTCGACGTCCGCACGGCCGGCTCCGTTGCTGATAAGGTCGTCGATCTTCGCCGTTGTCATCGTCACGCGGCCACCTCAACGGGGAGCATCACGAGCTGTACGCGGGCGCCGCGGCGCTCGAGGGCCTCGGCGAGCCGTTGCGTCGCGCGCGCGACTGCGGGATTGACCTGCACGTCACCATCCGGGACGACCTTCACCGTCCGGTGCAGGCTGACGTGCTCGAAGTCGTCGAGCAGGTCGAGCGAGCCGGCGCGGTGCCATCCTTCGATGCCGCACATGCCGATGGCCGGGAGGCCAAGCTGCGCAACGCTGAGGCTCTTCTTCTCGCCTTCTACGAGCCAGAGCGGCTCATCGGAGTGCAGCGCCGCGCCGAGCGTCGCGAGCGGGAAGAAGAGCCGCACACCCGAGCGTCGGGGTTGTAGGTACTTGACCGTCTGACCGCGCCTGTCGGTGAAGGACGGGAAGACCTTCATGCGGACGTGATCCATCCAGCCGCCGCCTGGCTCCGCAAACGGGAGGACGTACGCGCTCGTCACCTTCGCCGGGTCGAACCCGAGCAGGTCGTCGAGCATCGCCGGCGGGACCGAGCGGAACTTGTGCATCGCGATTGTGACGTCGGTCAGCCCGCTCTTACGAAGGTCGGCGAGATGCTCGGGGTGCAGGTCCGCGTCGTCGTAGACGGCCGAGAGCAGGAAGTCGAGATGCGCGTTCATCCCCATGCCTCGCGCATCTCGCGCCTCACCGCGCCGGCCGTTCGCGGTTGCCGATGAACCGCTCGAGATCGCTCTGGCGAATGCGTACCGACCGACCGATGCGGGCACACGCGATTTCGCGCCGCGCGATCAGCTTGCGCCAGAGCGCAACGCTCGTCTCCGTTCGTTCCGCGACCGTCTTCAATGAGAGCAGCGTGTCCAAGTCCGTCACCCCCGCGCATGGTTTGCTGTGCTTCACTGGGTCATCAAACCGCACGGAGAGCGCTGGAGTCACGACGACCGGGGTAGAGAAAAGCGTGACGCGCGGCGCGGACTACGGGTGCCGGTAGGTTGTGCGGAGGCGCTTGATCTCGTGACGTGAGAGCTTGGGGAAGCCGACGAGCGCGAGCAGTTCGGAGACAGTCCCATCCGGGATTCCGAAGTCGTACAGCGCGTGGAGGATTCCAAGGATGGCGCCGCGCTCGGGTGAGAGTCTCCCTTTCCTCGGCGGCGCCGGGAGCCCCGAACGTCGCTCACTCAGCGTGTCCACGGCAATCTCATACTTGATCTTCGCCAGCCCGTATCTGGCGAGCGCGTGGAGCGCCGTCTTGAGCACGTCGCGTCGCTTCGCCTGGCGCCATGCTGCGGCGGCCCGGTCTCGTGCCCGCCGGCACTCGGCAATCTTCTCTTGAAGCACGCTGGCTCCGGATTCCGTCACCGCAACGGTCTGCCCACGCAGGCGGACCGTGCCGACGACGACAGTTCGCTCATGGCGATGCGCGGTCTCCCAGTCCGCCAGGAGACGCGCGTCGAACAAGAGCGCCGTGATTTCCGATGAGCCGGCGGTGAGCGCATCGACGGACGTGCGTCGGGGCGTCGCAGCGTCGAGCGTCTTGATCACCGCGTCATGGAGACAGTCCCATGCCTTGCGGCGCGCACGGGGCCAGGGCTTGGGCCGCGGGGCCTGTTGCCTCGCCGGAACGGATGCAGCCCGGCGCGAAACATCCTCAGGGACGCGGGACGTGATGCGAACCGTGCGTGCTTGCCGGCGCCACGGCTCACGAGCGTTCGACACTTGCGTCTCCTGGCCCGTCGTCAGAGATCGTCCCGCGGCGTCTCCTCCGCGGTTACGCCGCGCTTGTACCAGTACTCGTCTCTCTCCTTCTTGGTCGGCCTCCGTGGTCGCCGTAGCCGATGCATGGACTTCTGAATCTCCCAGAGGACGTTTTCGGCTCGGCCCAGCCTGAAATCCATCCACATGATGATGAGCACCGTCAGCCAGAAGTAATACGGCGCGGCAGCGAGCCAGCCTATCCCGGCGAAGAGCAGCGCCACCGGCGTGAGCCAGATCGCCTCTATCTGGCCGTTCTTGAGGGCAGCAACAACGCCGATCACGGCAGCGGCCGCGATGCCGAGCAGCACGGCCCACATCGCGACCATGACAAGGCCGGCGACGGCATGTTCGGCGAACCAGATGAGTGTGAACCTCGCGGGTTTCATCGGCCCCTCTCCTGTGCGCACAGCGCCAACAACGGGCCTTACCTCAACCGCCGCTCTCCGTTGGTCCCGCTTCGTACGCCGAGTCTTGCGCGGCCCCCGGCGGATGGTGTTGTCGTCACCGGCGCTAGAACCAGTGCCGCGACCAGTCAGCGAGCCTGATCCCGATCGCGACCGCGAGTCCTCCGCCGATGATGATGATAGGCCAGTACGCCTCAGCGCCGCTTCGGTCATGGATGCGGTTGAGCACCTCCAACATCTCCTCGTGCTGCTCGTGGCTCTCGGGGAGCGTATTGACCGCGATCTGCGAGGCTTGCTCGGCGAGCTCCGTGAGGATTTCCTTCTGACGCACGAGCCGCCGGGTGTGGACCGCGATCTGCGAGAGCTCGGCGATGATGCGGGCGACGTCGTCTGGCTGATGGGCGGCGAGTGGCTCTCGCCCATTGGGCGGGCTCATCGCTTCAGCCCTCGGGGGTCCGATCGTGTCGGGGGGGCAGCTGAACGTTCGGAGTATCCGCATACTCGTGCCCTTCACCTCGTCCATCGCAATCCCGCCGACGATCACCCTCTTGACCACGCGGCCGTCTCGATCGGTCATCTCGTCAGAGAGTCGCGTCTTGCGGGCCACCTCGTTTTCCATCGCCTCGGCAGGGCTCCCACTTCGACAAGTCGGCATTCGTGGTGCTGGATTCAATGGCGGTTGCGGTCGCCTCCCACAGCACCCACGCGCACGCCAGGACGACGACGAGACATCGAGCACGGCCACGAAGCGGGGAGGGAAGACGGCGAATTCGCACGGGGCACCCCCAAGGGGACGTCGAGCAGGGGCACCGTAGCTGGTGGGCGAGCGGCGAGTCAATGAGGCGAGGGAACGATAGCGGCGGGCGCGCGCCTCGGCCGACGTGTAGAGCGTGGTTTCTCGACGATCGAACGCCGGGGGCGCTGTCTCCGTATGGCCGGCGTCGCGATCGTGCGTGGAGCGCTGCTGCAGCCGGCGCCGGCGGGGGATGGAGACGGCGTTTTTCTCCGGCGCGCGCGTGGGGGATGGGACCCCTATTTTCGTGCGAAGGGGACTTCCTCATGAGTGAGGCTCACGCGCGGGCACCCGGGGAAGCATGATTCCTGCGAGGCTTGATCGGTCGCGGGCCCGGGGTCGCCCGGCGAGCGCACCGAAACTGGTGTCAATCCCGGTGCTACTCCCGGTGCGACTCGGCCATCCTCACCCGTCACACTCGGTCGCAGTCGGGCGGGTCGGTCGTGGGCTGGAACGGGCAGGCAGGGCGCGGGGTTACGGTGAGACCGAGCGTGACGGAGTGAGACGGAAAGGTATAGGCAGGATGGGGCCGAAACGCCTTCGTAAACCGCAGGTCGTGGGTTCAAGTCCCACCGCCGGCTCCAGTTCCGTCATTGAGCCGGCTCATCGTGTCCGCGTCGAGCCGGCCGGTCCCCTTCAGACCTTCGGCGGCCTGGAAGTCCTTGACCGCCGCGCGCGTCTTCGGACCGAGACTACCGTCCACCGGCCCGGGGTCGTATCCGCGATCGCGCAGCGCCCGCTGCGCGGCCTTCACCGGGTCCGACTCGCGCTCGGGAGTGTCCCCGAGCACCTTCCGCTTCAGCCGCTCGATCACGCCCGGCTTCTTGTCGGCGACGCCCGAGCGGTCATCCGCGCCAAGCGCAGGACCAGCGAGCCCGGCGTTGCGAGCGCGAGAATCGACGTGACGATCGCGAGGTGGTTCATGGCATTCATGGAGCGGGATTCAGGCGACCCCGCGCGGTTGTAAGATCGTCCGAGCGGCGGTTGACCGCGTTCGCGGGTGCTCGCGGCATCGCCGTTCACGGAGGGATCGATGAGGCCGCGTCACGTCGTCTTCGCGCTGCTGGTCTTCACCGCCGGCGTTCTCGCCGGTCGCCTGTTGCTCGATGGGGCTCGTACCGAGCCGAGCGGCCTCGACCGCGAGCGATCCCCCGGCGCGGCGACTTCTGCGGTCGCCGCCGTGTCCGCGCCATCGGCCGCGGCGGCGGCGACCACGCCGCTGCCCGACGGGCTGAGCACGGAGGAGAAGCGCGACATCGAGGTGTTCCGTCGCGTGCAGCCGTCCGTGGCCTTCCTCGCCTCGATCGCTCTTCGCCGCGACTTCTTCTCACTGGACATCCAGCAGATCCCGCAGGGCGCCGGTAGCGGGTTCGTCTGGGACAAGCAGGGGCACATCGTCACGAACTTCCACGTCATCCAGGAAGGCGACCGGTTCTCCGTCACGCTGTCCGATCAGTCGGAGTGGGAAGCGAAGGTGGTCGGCATCGCGCCGGACAAGGACCTCGCCGTCGTGCGCATCACGGCGCCGGCGGACAAGCTGGTGCCGCTGGCGCGCGGCACATCGAAGAACTTGCTGGTCGGGCAGCGTGTCCTGGCCGTCGGCAACCCGTTCGGCCTCGACCACTCGCTGACGGTCGGCGTGCTGAGCGCGCTCGGGCGCGAGCTGAGATCTCCGGCCGGTCGCCGCATCCGCGACGTGATCCAGACGGACGCCGCGATCAATCCGGGCAACTCGGGCGGCCCCTTGCTCGACTCGAGCGGGCGCCTGATCGGTGTGAACACCGCGATCTTCAGCCCGAGCGGGGCGTTCGCGGGGATCGGGTTCGCCGTCCCCGTCGACACCGTGAGCCGCCTGGTGCCGCAGCTGATCGCCCGTGGGCGCGCGGTGCAGGCGGGCATCGGCGTGAGCTTGATCCCGGATCGGTACAACAGCCAGCTCCGGATCGAGGGTGTCGCGATTGCCGAGGTGTCTCCGGACGGTCCCGCGGGCCGCGCCGGCCTGCAGGGCGCGCAGATGCGCGCGCGCCGCGTCGTGCTCGGCGATGTCGTCGTCGCGGTCGACGGCAATCCGATCAAGGGGGAGGACGACCTGCGCGACGCGTTCGAGGCGGCCGGTGTCGGGGCGACCGTGACGTTGACCGTCGTGAGGAGCGGCGCGAAGCGAGACGTACGCGTGCAGCTCGTGCAGATCAATTGAGTGGGGGGCCCCGAAATGGCTCCCCACACCCCCCCGCGCTCGCAAACGGCCCGGGGGACCCGGGCCGCTGCTCGATGTCGCGCTCGGCCCGGGGCGCCGAAACGCCCCCACACCCCCCCGCGCTCGCAAACGGCCCGGGGGACCCGGGCCGCTGCTCGATGTCGCGCTCGGCCCGGGGCGCCGAAACGCCCCC
>JACPDG010000102.1 GCA_016184125.1 Candidatus Rokuibacteriota bacterium
CTGCGCCCGCTTACCGCTCACCCCGACCACGTCCCCCGCACCGTCGCACGCGTCGCGCCCCCCTGACCGTTTGCGCCCGTTGGATGGACGAGGGCGCCGAGCACCCCCGGGCGGCGGGAGGGGCGGCCGTCGTCCCGTCGCTGTGTGGTCGCACCGGAAGAGCCGCGGATGCTGTACTGGAATAATAGTACACAAGCACAGATACGTCAACATGTACTATTTCAGTGATACACTGCGAACGCAGGCCCCGCCCGGGGGCGCATGACACCTCGCAGAGGGAAACCCCATGATCGTCGCTCAGGCCACGCAGACGAAACTCCGCCCGCTCCATGACCGCGTCCTCGTCAAGCGCCTCGAGGCGCAGGACGAGAAGCACGGCAGCCTCATCATCCCCGACACCGCCCAGGAGAAGCCGCAGCAGGGCACGGTGATCGCCGTGGGCAGCGGCAGGGTCAGCGACGCCGGCACGCCCATCCCGGTGGCGGTCAAGGCAGGTGACCGGATCCTCTTCGGCAAGTACTCGTGAACGACCGGCGGCTCGGCCGCGCTCACCCACTCGTGCGCACCCGGGAGGAATGTCTCCATGCCTAAGCAACTCCTGCTTCACGAGGAAGCCCGTGCTGCGCTCCTGCGCGGCGTCACCGTCATGTCGCGCGCCGTCAAGGCCACGCTCGGACCGAAGGGGCGGAACGTCGTCCTCGACAAGACGTTCGGCAGCCCCACCATCACCAAGGACGGTGTGACCGTCGCGAAGGACATCACGCTCAGAGACCCCAACCAGGACCTGGGGGCCCAGATGATCAAGGAGGTCGCGTCCAGGACCTCGGACGTCGCTGGCGATGGGACGACGACCGCGACCGTGCTCGCCCAGGCGATCTTCCGCGAGGGGCTCAAGAACGTGACCGCGGGCGCGAACCCGATGGCCCTGCAGCGGGGCATCGAGCAGGCGGTCGTCGCGGTGGTCGAGGAGCTCCGGCACATGTCCAAGCCCACCAAGGACAAGAAGGAGATCGCCCAGGTCGCCAGGATCGCCGCCAACAACGACACCACGATCGGTGACCTGATCGCCGAAGCCATGGAGAAGGTCGGCAAGGACGGCGTCATCACCGTCGAAGAGGCCAGGGCGATGGAGACCACCCTCGAGGTGGTCGAGGGCATGCAGTTCGACCGCGGCTACCTCTCGCCCTACTTCGTGACGGATGCGGAGCGGATGGAGGTCGTGCTGGAGGACGCCGTCGTCCTGATCCACGAGAAGAAGATCAGCATGATGAAGGACATGCTCCCCCTCCTGGAGCAGATCGCCCAGGCCGGCCGGCCGCTCCTGATCGTCGCCGAGGATCTGGAGGGCGAAGCCCTGGCGACCCTGGTGGTCAACAAGCTCCGCGGGACGCTCTCCTGCTGCGCCGTCAAGGCGCCGGGCTTCGGTGACCGGCGGACGGCCATGCTACAGGACCTCGCCATCCTGACCGGTGGGAGCGCGATCACCGAGGACCTCGGCATCAAGCTCGAGAACGTCAAGCTCGAGGACCTCGGCCGGGCCAAGAAGGTGGTCGTGGACAAGGACACCACCACGATCATCGATGGGGCCGGCGAGACCAAGCAGATCGAGGGGCGCATCAAGCAGATCCGGACGCAGATCGAGGAGACGACCTCGGACTACGACCGGGAGAAGCTCCAGGAGCGGCTGGCGAAGCTCGCGGGCGGCGTCGCCGTCATCAAGGTCGGAGCGCCCACCGAGACCGAGATGAAGGAGAGGAAGGCGCGCGTCGAGGATGCGCTGAACGCCACGCGGGCGGCCGTGGAGGAGGGCATCGTGCCGGGAGGCGGCGTCGCGCTGCTTCGCGCGGCGGAGGCGCTCGGGAGCCTCAAGCTCTCCGGCGACGAGGCGACCGGTGTGAGCATCGTGCGGCGCGCCCTGGAAGAGCCGATCCGGCAGATCGTCGAGAACGCCGGCCTCGAGGGCTCCGTGATCGTCGCGAAGGTCAAGGCCGCCCTGCCCGTCACGCGTGGCTTCGACGCGGAAACGAACGAGTACGTCGACATGATGCAGGCAGGGATCATCGACCCGACCAAGGTCGAGCGCGTGGCCCTGCAACACGCGGCCTCGATCGCGTCCCTCCTGCTCACCACCGAGGCGCTCATCACGAGCATCCCGGAGCCTGAGCGGGCGGGCCAGACGATGCCGACCGGTGAGGACTTCTAGCCGGACCGCGATGACCAGGCACCCGCGCGCCGGCGGGCCGCGCGGATGAGGCGACGGCGGGCGGCGGCGCCGTCACCGAAGGCCCTGGTCGCGCTCGCGAAGGAGCGCGACCAGGCCGAGCTCGTCGCCCGCGAGGTCGGCGACCTAGCGGCGACGTTCGAGAGTGACCGGGACCTGCGCGACCTCTTCGCCCGGCCGCGGATTACGGCGACGGTGACGCGAGCGGTCGCGATGGAGGTCGCGCAGCGATCGGGCCTCTCGAAGCTCACCGGCGACTTCGTGACGCTCGTGGCCGGGCGCGGCCGCACGGACCATCTCGCCGCGATCGCCGAGAAGTACCGGCAGCTCCGGGACGAGGACCTCGGGCGCGTGCGCGCACGCGTTCGCACGGCCGTGCCCCTCACGGGCGAGGAGGGAGGGATGCTTGACGCCGAGGACACCAGCTTTCTCGACAGCGTCCGAAGCACCTTCGCCCACCCCTGATCGGCGAGCACCCGTCATCGCCATCGTGGACGACGATTCCTCGACTCGCTGTCTCGCGGGCCACCGGCCTGCGTCGTCCTGGCGTGGCCGGCCACCTGGGGAAGCCGCTGGACGAGAACGGTGCGGCGTTCAGCCTCGCGGCGACACCGCCGCGTCTGGGACCGAAGCTGCGAAGAGCCGCCACCAGCTCCCGAACGCGAGGAGCGACAGGGCGAGCACGTTCACGGCGATCGGCAAGATCTTCGCCGGGAGCGGCACGTCCACCGCCCAGTACGCGAGCGTCCCGGCCGCCAAGAGCGGAACGAGCACCACCGTTGCCGGCGGCCACCCGCGACGCCAGAGCATGGCGAGGCGTTGACCCAGCTCGCCCTCGAGGCGCTCGTGGAGCAGGACCCAGACGACGAACCCGACCACGAAGATCAGCGGCGCCCACTGGTGCAGCCAGAGGACCGAGGTGATGATCAGCAGCACCGCCGCCCGCCGTCGACCCTGTTCACGCGTCCCGCACCGCGCTGGCGATCGCTCGCCGACGTCCTCGCTCAACGGCTCGGCCTCCACGTTCCCGCCGCGTACTCGCGCAAGGCTTGGAGGAATACCCGGCCCAGCGTGGTTCCCTCGCGCGCGGCGCGGACGCGCGCGGTGCGCTGCAGATCGCGAGGGATCCCGCGCACCAGGTAGATGCCCGTGACCGCCATGGTGGCAAGCACGCGACTCGGCATGGGGACCGTCCTTTCTGGCGTGAACGCGTGGACCCTCGGCGGCTCTTCGTTCGCGCCTGCCCCACCGACCACGCTACTGCCGCAGAGCGATCACGCCTATTGGACCTTCGTCGCACAGGGCGTGACGGCCTCCGCGATATGATCGCAAGCGACTCGGCCTGCGGAGAACAGCGGCATCGCCGATGAGCGCTCGTCCGGGTTTGTTATCGTTGCATCGATGGCGAGTGCCGTGACGGCTCCGATGGTCTTCGTCGTGGACGATGACTCCTCCGTGCGGAAGAGCATGACACGACTGCTGTCGTCGGCCGGGTACGCGGTCGAGGCGTTCGCCTCGGCCGGAGAGTTCTTCACGCGGGAACGGCACCGCGGTCCGTGTTGCCTGGTGCTGGACGTGCGGATGCCCGGCCTCACCGGGCTCGAGCTGCAGGAGGCGCTGGCGGCGGTGGGGCGACGAATGTCGATCGTGTTCGTCACGGGACACGTCGACGTCCCGATGAGCGTCAAGGCCATGAAGGGCGGGGCGGTCGATCTTCTCACCAAGCCCTTCGATGCCAAGGACTTGCTGAACGCCATTCAGCGGGCTCTGGCGAAGGACACGGAGGATCTGGGCGCAGAGGGCCGCGCCGCGGAGATCCAGGAACGCGTCAAGACGCTGACGCCGCGCGAGGCCGAGGTCTTCGCCCTCGTCGTCACCGGGATGCTGAACAAGCAGATCGCCTTCGAGCTCGGCATCAGCGAGAAGACGGTGAAGGTGCACCGCGCCCGGGTCATGGAGAAGATGCGGGCGGGATCAGTGGCCGAGCTCGTTCGGCTGGCGGACCGAGTCGGCGTGATCGTGCCGAAGTGACGGCGGCGACTGGGCGCAGCGTGAGAGCCTCCGGAGAAGACGGACGGCCATGTATGATGAGCGCGACGCGCCATCCATGATCGCCTTCGCCTCAGTCGCGCGTGAAGAATCCGCTGCCGTCCGTGAGCCGGTCGGCGGCGCGGCCCGGGTGACCTGAAGGGAGAGACCTCGCTTGGGCCTGGAATCTCGATCGGTGCTTGCCGTCGCCGGGGTGACGTTGATCGTCGTCGAGACGGTGCTCATCGTCTGGCTCCTGGTTCGCCGCGCGGCGCGCAAACACGCGAGGTCCGAGCTGGAGGAGCGCTTGCGGTTCGAAACGCTCCTGTCGGAGCTTTCGGCCGGGTTGATTCACGTCGCGGCCGCCGAGATCGACGCGGCGCTCCAGCGCGGGCTCCAGCAGATCGTCACCTTCCTCGGCGTGGATCGCGGCAATCTCGACGAGTACGCCGGCGACCGGGCGGGGGTCCGGATCTCGTGGGCGCCTCCGGGCATCCCCGAGCTGCCGCGCATCATGGACGACGGCCAGTTCCCGTGGACAGCGGAGACGCTCGGCCGCGGCGACGTCGCTCGATTCGCTCGGCACGACGAGCTTCCGCAGGAGGCGGCCATCGATCGGGCCGGCTACGAGCGCGTGGGCACCCGCTCGCACGTGTCGCTCCCGCTGCGCGCCGGTGGACCCATGCTCGGCGTCCTGTCCTTCGACTCCGTCCGTCGCGAACGCGCCTGGCCGGACGAGCTGGTCGAGCGGCTCCGCCTCTTGAGTGAGGCCTTCGCCAGCGCCCTGGAGCGCAAGCGGATGGAGCTCTCGCTCGCCGAGCGCCTGCGCCTCGAGACACTGCTCGCCTCCCTGTCGGCGACGCTCGGCCATCTATCGGCCGCCGATTTCGATCGAGAGGTCCAGCGCGCGCTTCGCCGCGTCGTCGATTTCCTGGACGTCCATCACGGCAGTCTGATCGAGTTCTCCCGGGACGGCAGGACCGCCCGTTCGTGGGCGGTCGAGGAATGGATGGACATGGAGGAGTTCCCGTGGATGACGGCGCGGCTGCAAGGCGGCGACGTCGTCAGCGTGACGCACCTCGAGGAGCTTCCGGACGAGGCGGCCGTGGATCGCCGGAGCTATCTCGCGCGTCGCGTCAAGCCCCAGATCGCCGTGCCTCTGCTGGTGGGGCGCACCGTCGTGGGCGGGCTGGTGTTCGGCACGGTCGACGCCGAGCGCGCCGCGTCGAGCGAGCTGATCCAGCAGGTGCGTCTCGTCGGGGAAGTGTTTGCCCACGCGCTGTCGCGCAAGCAGGGAGAGCTCGAGGCGCAGCGGCTCCGGCAGGACCTGGCGCACATCGGCCGGGTCTCGGCGATGGGCGAGCTCACCGCGTCGCTGGCCCATGAGCTGAACCAGCCGCTGACGGCGAAGGGCGACCTCGAGTTCGTGCCTCTCGAGCTCAACGACGTCGTGAGTGAGGTGGCGTGGCTCGTGAGGAGCGACGCGATCATCCGCAGCGTGTCGATGAGCGTCCACCTGGCCGCCGGCCTGCCGAGCGTGCGCGGCGACCGGGTCCAGCTCCAGCAGGTGGTGTTGAACCTGGTGCTGAATGGCCTCGAGGCCATGCGAGAGCCCTGCGCGGGGGATCGGACCCTCGTGATCCGAACGGCCAGGGACGGCACGGCCGCTGTCCGGGTCGAGGTTCAGGACTCGGGGATCGGGATCGACGAGAAGGACGTGGACCGCATGTTCCAGCCGCTCTACACGACCAAGGCCGAGGGACTGGGCATGGGCCTGGCCATCGCGCGCAGCATCGTCGACGCGCACGGCGGCCAGCTGGGGGCGGTCAACAACCCGCAGGGCGGGGCGACATTCCACTTCACGCTGCCCGTGCGCGCCGGGGACGAGCGATGATCGGAGATCCCTCGACACGTAGGGCGAAGGCCGGGACGCGTCCCGGTCGGCCCGGGCCCACGTCCCGGCGCTCGATCAGGCCGCCTTGACTTCGATCGTCGTCGGCGTCGCGGCTCGCGGCGCGGGTACGCTCACCTCGAGCATGCCGTTCGCGTACTTCGCCTCCACCTGGGCGGCGTCAACGCCCTCGGGGAGCGTGAAGCTTCGCTGGAACGCGCCATACTCGACCTCGCGGGCGAAGTAGTCCTTGCCGGCGGGGTCGTGGTCGGCCTTGCGCTCACCCTTGACGGTGAGGATGTTGTCCATCAACGACACCTCGACACCCTTCGGATCCACGCCCGGCAGGGCGAGCTGGATGACGTAGGTGCCGTTCTCGATCCATCCCTCCACGGCGGGGAGCCACGACGACGCACGCTCGTCGGCCCCGTCCGCGGCGCCGTCCAAGACCCTCCGGAGCATCTCATCGACGTGGTGGTGGAAGTGGAACCTCGGAGTGAACGGGGACCAGCGAATCATGGTGGTCATGAGTGCTTCTCCTCTCATCGATCTCAGCCCTGACGACTAAGATTATCTCAGTCGAAATGAGTAATATCAGACTACTAATCAAATGTCAAGAGAACACCTGTAGAGCCCATTTCTAGGGGAATTGACGTCCCGAGCCCAGCTAGCGGCTGAGCCCCGCGTCTCGGTAATATTTCGCCGCGCCAGGATGGATCGGCATCACGCCACCGCCTGGCACCAGGTCGCTCGGCTTCAGCGTGAAGAGCGCGGGATGCAGGCGCCGGAAATCGGCGAAGTTCTCGAACACCGCCTTGACGACGGCGTAGACCAGGTCCTCGGGCTCCCGAGCTGAGGTCACGAGCAGGACCCGTGTCCCGAACGTCGGAATATCATTCGGGTTGCCGTCATACATGCCACCCGGGATCACGGAGGCGACGTAATACGGATGCGCCGCGAGGAGCCGGCCGATGGCCGGTCCCTCGAGGTGGAGCAGTCTCGCCGGACAGCCGATCGTCGCCTCCTGGATGAACCCGCTCGGTTGCGCCGCCTGGAACACGATCGCGTCGACGCTTCCGCCACACAGCGCCCGGTTCTGTTCGGCGAGCCCGAGCGAAAGCGAGCGCGCGAAGTCGGATGCCGTCCAGCCATACGCGGCGAGGAGATCGTCGTGAGCCACCACGGAGGAGGCGCCGCTCCTTCCGACGCTGATCCGCTTGCCCCGTAGATCCTCGAACCGGCGGATGCCGGCATCGGCGCGGGCGATGACGGCCAGCGCTTCCGGATGCAGCGCGATCACCGTGCGCAACTCGGTGTCGGGACCGACCGCCGTAAACGGCCCTTCGCCGCGATAGGCCGCGTACGCCACATCGGATTGCGAGAGGCCCAGGGCGGCCTCTCCGCGGCGGACGCGGCGGACGTTCGCCACCGACCCTTCCGAGAGTCGCGTCACGCAGCGCGCCGTGGAACCCTCCTCGGCCAGATTGAAGATCCGGCAGATCGCGTTTCCGACCGGATGGTAGACGCCACCCGGGCCTCCGGTGGCGATGGTGAGCGGTGCTCGATCGCCGTTCAGAGCGGGCGCCACGCAGCTCGCCGAGGCGCTCGCCAGGAACGCCGCGAGAACGATCGAACGCGCCGCGCGCATCACGGCTCGAGCCGATACTGGAGCGTGGCGCCGGAACGCTCGAGCTCACCGCTCACCCACTGGTTCGCACGGTCGTACCAGATCGTTCCCGCAAGATCCGGGGTGATGAGCCGGAAGCGTGTCGCCGCCACGGAGCGACCGGCGATCACGATGTCCTCGTCGGCCAGTCTGCGCACGCTGAGGCCGATGACGCCGCCGCGCTGCGCGTCGATCATCGTTTCCTCCCCGAGGATGGCGTAGTTCCACAAGCAATTCGACGTCAACGTCGCGGCCGCCGCGATGAACGGCCCCGCGTTGCCCACGACCCGGAATCCCCTGGGCACCGCAGCCCCGTCGACGCGGAACGTCACACCGTCTTCGGTGGTCTCGCTGTTCAGCGCCATCAAGCGCCCGTCGCGCCAGACCTCTTCGGAGCGGTGGCGGTACGAGAACATCGTGACGAAGAACTTCTTCACCATCAGCTCGACCTCGGTGCTCACGCGGATTCCCTCGACGACCGGCGCACTCCGCACGATGTGCCTTCCGATCCGGTCACCTTTGTAGAGAACCGAGAATCGCCGGTTGGCGGAATCGCCCAGGAGAGTGATCGACGGGGCAGCGAGGACTGACCGCGGAATTGCGCTCGCGACGGCGGCGGCGACCGCGGACAGGCAGAGCGTGCGTCGATGCAGCAGCGGCCGCCGATCTCCGGCCGAGGAGCGAGACCCCGAGTCCGCCATCGTCGGTCGCCATTCGGGCGGTAACGGAGCTGCCGGCCCGGCCCCGACGCCGAATTCGGAGCGCGTCAGCGAGTCTCCCCGAGCAAGACACACTGCGGGGTGAGCTCCGTGTTCCTTCTCGTCGCGATCTTCGCCCTCGCGAACACGCCGGCAGCCTCGTCGCGATGAACCGGTTCTTCCTCGGCGCTCGCACGGCGCGAGCCACCTGGACGATTCTGGTGATCGTCGGCGTCCTCGGACTGGCGTATGTCCTGCGACACGTGCTGCTTCTCGCCGCGCTTTCCTGTCGGTCCCGCTCATCGCCGCCGCCCGGATCGTCTGGCGGCGTCTGCAGGCCCCCGAGGACGGCGGCGGGGCCTCGCCGGCGGCGACCACCGCCGTGACCGCCGGTTCGAGGAGAGATTCGTAGGCCGTGTCCCGGGGCGGGGCCTATGGTTCTTCCTGGCCCCCGCCCGGCGACCGCACAGGCAACCGCACCAGGAACTCGCTGCCATGGCCGAGCCCCTCGCTCCGGGCTTCGATGCGTCCGCCGTGGAGCTCGACCAGGGCGCGGGCCAGCGTGAGACCCACGCCGAGGTCTCCCTGGGCGCGAGCGAGCGACCGATCGCCCCGAGCGAACAGATCGAAGATCCGCGGCAGCATGTCGGGGGAGATGCCGATACCGGTGTCGCGCACGCGCAGCACGACCTCGTCGTCCTCGCGATACGCGGCCACCGAGATCTCGCCGCCCGGCGGCGTGCAGTTCACGGCGTTGTCCATCACGTTCGCGACGGCCCGCGTGAGCCGGGCGGAATCGGCCTCGAGCCAGAGCGGCTCCTCCGGCACCGACACCGACAATCCATGTCGACGAGCGTCGACGAAGCCCCGCATGGTCTCGAGGGCCGCGGTGACGATCGTCTGGAGCGTGACCGACTCCTGGCGGAGATCGACCTTGTCGCGCGCGAGGCGGGAGGCCTCCAGCAGATCGTCGAGCATCCGGGCCAGGTGCTTGACCTGCCCCTCCACGACGTCCCGGGCCCGCTGCACGGCGGGATCGCGCTCGGCCTGGTCCCGAATCGCCAGCAAGGCGAACCGGATCGGGACGAGCGGGTGGTGCAGCTCGCGGACCAGCATCGCCAGGAACTCGTCCCTGGCGCGGCTGTCCGCCTCGGCCGCCGCCCGGGCCGCCTCGTGCTCGCTCACGATCTGCGCCTCCTGCGCCCGCAGCCGGCAGGCCGTGAGATACGCGGCGATCTGGCTGGCGACGACCGACAGGAGTCGCAGATGGTCGTCCGTGTAGGCGTCGGCCCATCCCTGACGGACGAAGAGCACACCCAGCACCTGGTCGAGCCCGACGAGGGGGACAGCCAGGTGCGAGGGCGAGGCCCAGAGCGCGAGGTGCGCGACATCCGGTGGCCGCCAGCCGACGCCCTGCTTCGCCTCGCCGGTGATGACGGTCGAGAAGCGCGTCAGCATCCGGCTCAGGGCTGCCCGCTCCTCCGGCGCGTCGGGCTCGACCACGAGCCGCGCCGGGCCGGCCGCCGGCGCCTCGAGGAGCGCGCAGCGGTCGTAGGGCACGATGCGGCGGAGCAACCTGAGCGCGCGCCGGAGCCGGAGCTCGGCGTCGAGGGGCGAGTCCAGGCCCTGCGCAATGTCGTAGAGCGTGCGCGCGACCGACGCCACGGGGCTCGAGGGATCCGGGCGGAGCGACGTCATCCCCCGCGTCCCTTCTCCCCCGAAGAGCGCCGCGAGGCGCCGCGCGCGCGCGCGGACTGAGGGATCCCGGTCAGCACCCCGCGCAGATCCTGGAACCGCTCACCGACGCGCGCCCCGCGGTCCCCGATCACGAAGCGGCAGAGCTCCGTGGTATGGACCGATCCCGCGCGCCTTGAGCACGAACACCGCACGCTCCAGATGCGCCTCCACCTCGACGTAGCGCAGCACGATCAGGTTGTCGGCGATGGACGAGACGCCGCGGCCGGTGAGCTGCGCGGTGCCGAGCAGCTCCGCGACCTCCACGGTCATCAGCGGCGTGACACCGGTGGCCTGGAAGTGCTTGGTCAGGGCGTAGACCAGCTCGCGGAACCGGCGCTGCGAGGCCACGCCGAGCGACATGCTGGTGAGGCTGTCGAGCACCGCGCGGCGCGCGCCGACCTTCGCGATCTGCCGCAGCACCTCGTCGAGGAACCGGTCGGTGACGAGCTCGACCGGCGAGGTGTAGCTGATGAGGAGGTGGCCCTGGGCCTCCAGCGGGGCGAGGTCCCAGCCGAAGCTCCTGGCGACGGCCCGGATCTGCGCCGGCGTCTCCTCCAGCGTGAAGAGGATCCCCGGCTCCCCCCCGGCGCACGCCCTCGAGGAGGAAGTGCAGGCCGATGAGCGTCTTGCCCGTCCCGGTACCGCCCTCGACCATCGTCGCGCTCGCCCGTGGCAGGCCACCGAGCAGGAGCGCGTCGAGTCCGGCGACACCGGTGGCGACCCGATCCGCGAGATCGACCGGCGGCTCGCTGGTCATCTCCGGTCCCCGCACGCGCGGGTAGAAGGCTCCTGGCGTTGATTGACGCACCGACTTGTTTCGTCACTTCCTGAACGGTAGTCGATGTCGACTGGCCTGCCTATTGGACCTTGGTCTCTTCGGGCACGACGGGAGGCCGCCTTGGATGACATCCGACGGTAGCTCGATCAAGATCTACGGCCGGCGCCTCGAACAGAGTCTGCCGTCCCCGAGGACGGTGGGTCGGCCTGGGCGCTCGGCGCCGGACTCGTCTTGCTCATCGTCGGCACGAAGAACTCGTGGCCCCACCGAGGCCCAGCGACCCGCGTGCCGCTGGGCGACCAGGGTCGCCGGAGGTACGCTGGACCTCGAGGAGATGACGGCGCACACGGTCATTTCTTGACGAGAAGCGCAAGCCCATCGGCGCATGCTCGGGCTACCTCCGGGTCAGCCTTCTCTTGCCCGGGCATCTTATCCCAGCCGCCCTTCTCGATGAATTCACCCCTCGTCCAGCTACTCACTTCCTCGAGTTCCTTGAGTTTCTTGTCGTGATTGGGTTGCTTCACGAATTGAGCGACGCAGATCGCGGCCTGACTCGCCACGACCGCTTTTTGGGTCATCGCCTGGGCAGTGCTGGCGGTCGTCCAGCCACCCCACATGAAGCCGAGGATCATTGCGGTGATGGCCCCACAAATCAGGCCCCAGACGCCATACTTGATCTTCGCTGCGCTTTCTAGTTTCACTGCCAGACCTCCGTAGGTTCAGGTGCGCTATCGACCCTCGCCACAGGTTCACCCCGCCTGCCTCGGCCTGCCTATTGGACCTTGGTCTAATACGCTCTTGCCCCGGAGCTCCCGGATTCTTCGGGAAAGGATCGAGCAGTCTAGTGGGGCGCGCCGTCGTGGGCGGGCTGGTGTTCGGCACGGTCGACGCCGAGCGCGCCGCGTCGAACGAGCTGATCCAGCAGTCGCGCCTCGTCGGGGAAGTGTTTGCCCATGCGTTGTCGCGCAAGCAGGGGGAGCTCGAGGCGTAGCGGCTCCGGCAGGACCTGGCGCACATCGGCCGGGTCTCGGCGATGGGCGAGCTCACCGCGTCGCTGGCCCATGAGCTGAACCAGCCGCTGACGGCGA
>JACPDG010000103.1 GCA_016184125.1 Candidatus Rokuibacteriota bacterium
TCCCACGTCTTTCAGGGCCCGTGGACGAAGCGCGGCATCGAGGGCCGTCGCGGGTGTCCCGGGACGGCGCCGAGCGCGGGGGGTTTGGGGGGCTTCGGTAGTCCCCCCATTTTAAGAGTCATCCGAGACCGGGCCGCAGGAACGGAAGGTGCGGGTGATCCGCGAAGTACACGCGCCGGGCGTAGTCGAGCGTGCGCGCGTAGCTCTCGAACCGCTCGGCGAGCCGCCGGAACATCGGCCCACCGCTCTTCGCCGTGGCGCGGTCGTGCTCCGAGACGAACCGGTAGGCCTGCTTGCCCTGCGTGATGTAGTAGCCCCGCGACGCGACGCGCTCGACGCGCTCGGGGAACACGCCGGTCATGAAGAGCGTGAAGTCCCCGATGTGCCGGCGCATCTCGACCTCGCGCTCCGGCTGGAAGTACGGCGAATCGTCACGCCACACGGCCTGGATCTCGAAGAGCATGTCCACGACCGTCTCGAGCCGCGGCGCCGTCACGCCGCGCTGAAACAGGGTGTCGGTGCGTGCGAACCGGGTCAGCAGGTCCGCGAGATAGGGTGCCGCTGGGTCGTCCTCGAGCGCGAGGTCGCGAAAGCTCGCCCGGATCGCACGATCGAAGAACCGTCTCAGGTCCACGGGTCCTCCTTCCTGGCGACCGGTCACCGCATCGATGCTTCCGCCACGATGGATGATAGCAGATGGCGACGGTCGCTCGTCACTCGCGCCCGAGCGTCTGCTAGAATCCGGGGCCGTGGTCGACCGCGGGCGCGTGATCCTTCCGTGGACGCTCGTCGCGGCGAGCGTCCTGCTCGTCGTGATCGTGCTCTACCTGCTCTTCGGTGGGTACCTCCCGGCGAGGCAGCGGATCGCGCGGCTCGAGGCCGAGCTCCGTGACGTCTACGCGCGCGAGGCGCAGCTACAGACGCGGCTCCAGCGCGAGGACCGCAGCCGCACGGTCCGCGAGCAGCAGCTGGCCGCGTTCGCGGCCGAGCGTGACGCGCTCGGCAAGCGCCTCGAGCAGCTCGAGGTCGAGCTCGCGGCGTTGAAGGGTCGCAAGCGTCGGTAGGCTACCGCGCGCGGTCCAGGGCCGCCAGCAGGCGCTCGTTCGTCTCCCTGAGCCCGATCGAGATCCGCAGGTGGCCCGGGAACCCGACGCCACCGCCGTCGCGCACGATGATGCCGGCGTGGAGCGGTGGCGTCAGCGCAGGGGTTCGAGGTCCTCGATCAGCCGGGAGACGGCGACCGCGCGGGTGGACTCGGCGAGCGCGAAGGTGGCGACGCCGGCGTGCAGCACGTCGAGGCGCTCCAGCCCCAGCGTGCTGATCGCCGAGCGCATGGCCGCCGTCACACGCGGGGCGTCCGTGCGCTTCACCTCGAACCCGAACCGGCGGCCGCCGCGCACGACGAGGAGGTCGAGCTCTGCCCCGGTGTGCCACGTTGCCGAGAGAGCCCGGGCCATGGTCGTCTTGCCGACCTGCCTGGCTCCGATCAGGCCAACGACCGGGAACTGGCGGAGCAGCTGCTTGACGCGCTCCAGATGCTCTCTTCTCTCGAGCACGGGAGCATCGTGCCATGAAAATCGGGAGGCGCCGTACCGATTTTCCTGGTCCGTCCGTCCGAGGTCGGGCGAGACCGTGGCGCTGGCCGAGCGGCTACCGCGCGCGGTCCAGCACTGCGAGCAGGCGCTCGTTCGTCTCCCTGAGCCCGATCGAGATCCGCAGGTGGCCCGGGAACCCGACGCCACCGCCGTCGCGCACGATGATGCCGGCGTGGAGCGCCGCGCTTGCCGAGCTCGGTCGTCAGGAACCGGCGCTCCTCGAGCACGACCTCGCGCGTGCGCTCCCGGTGCTCGCGGTCCTCGAGCGCGGCGAGCGCGGCGACCTGCCCGAGCCGGTTCACGTTGTACGGCGCGCGGGCGCGGTTGAGCCGATCCATCGCGTCGGCGCCGCCGAGCACGTAGCCGACGCGCAGGCCGGCGAGGCCGGCGATCTTCGAGAACGTTCTCAGCACGAGCAGGCGGGGAAACCGCGCGAGCAGGCTCACGCCGTCCGGGTAGTCCGGGTCGTCGACGAAGTCGCGGTACGCCTCGTCGAGGACGACGAGCGGCGGATCGTCGCCGAGCGCAGCCAGGAAGCGGGTGAGCGGGCCCTCGCGGACGATCGTCGTGGCCGGGTTGTGCGGCGAGCAGAGGATGACCGCCTTGGTGCGCGCGGTGACACGCCGGAGCATGTCGTCGAGGTCCATCTCGTATCCGGCGAGCGGGCTCTGGCGGACCTCGGCGCCGGTCAGCGTCACGACCGTCGTGTAGGGCTCGAAGGACGGTTGCGGCACGACGACCTCGTCGCCGGGATCGAACGCCGCCCACGCGATCAGGCCGAGGAGCTCGTCGGCGCCGTTGCCGATGACGATCTGGTCGGGGGCGAGGCCCAGCCGGCGACCGAGCGCGTCCCGGAGCGCGTGGCTCCCGCCGTCGGGGTAGAGGTGCACGCGCGGCGCGTCGCGCTCGATGGCGGCGACCACGGCGGGGGACGGTCCGAGCGGGTTCTCGTTCGCGCTGAGTCGTACCAGAGCCGGCAGGCCGAGCTCGGCGCTCAACAGCTCGAGCGGCTTCCCGGCATCGTACGGTGCGATCCGGTCGAGGACCGGACGCCACAGGCGACGCATGCGCCGCATTGTAGATCATCGGCCGGGGCGTCGCCCGCCGCGGCGGGCGACGGAGCCCCGCGAAGTCCGCGTCGTCCGCGAGCGTGTCGGAGAATCGAGGAGCGCCCCGGGTTCCCCGGGGCGCTGCCGAGCGCCGAGGGGGGTGGGGGGCCATTTCGCGGCCCCCCACATCAGTAGCCTAGAATGTTCACGTGGACTCAGAGCCAGTCCCCCCATGACGCACGTCCCCCGCGTCACCCGCGACCTCTACCGGCGCGCCCGCCGGGCCGAGGCGAGCGTGGAGCGAGCCCCGGACCGACGTCGGGTCCGGCTCGAGCTCTTCCGCGCGGCGCTGGCCGAGGGGCTCGAGGCGTTGAAGGAGCGCCACGCGGACGGCGCCTCGGGGCAGGAGTCCGTCCTCGCGTACGCGCGGCTGATCGACGGGATCGTCGCGGCGCTCACGCGCCTGATCACCGCGCACGCCGCGGCCGCCGGGGACTCGCCGGAACCCGTCGTGGTCGTCGCGCTCGGCGGCTGGGGTCGTGGCGAGCTCCATCCCTCGTCCGACCTCGACCTCATGGTCGTCTACGACGGCGAGATGACGCCGTACGTGCAGCGTGTGACCCAGGAGCTGCTCTACACGCTGTGGGACCTGGGGCTCCAGATCGGGCACAGCCTGCGGTCGCTCGACGACTGCGTGGCGATCGCGTCCACCGACTTCCCGAGCCGGACGTCGATGCAGCAGGCGCGCCTGGTCGCCGGGGACGGGAAGCTCTTCAGGCGCTTCCGGCGGGTCCTCGAGCAGAACGTCTACAACCGTGACTTCGAGGAGTTCCTGCGCACCGCGCTCGCCGAACGCGAGCAGCGGTATCGCAAGTGGGGCGCCTCGCCGTACGGCGGCGAGCCGAACGTCAAGGAGTCGGCCGGGGGACTCCGCGACGTGCACACCGCGATGTGGCTCAGCGCCGCCAAGTTCGGCGCCCGCACGCTGAGAGAGCTCGCCGACAAGCGCCTCATCACCCCGCCCGAGCAGCAGGCCACGGACGCGGCGCTCACGTTCCTCTGGCGCGTGCGGAACGAGCTGCATTTCTTCTCGGGGCACAAGAACGACGTGCTCACGCGCGACCTGCAGCCGCGGATCGCCGAGAACCTCGGTTACCGCGACGACGGCCAGAGCCTCGGCGTGGAGCGCTTCATGCGCGAGTACTACCTGCACGCGCGGGTGATCCACCGCATCGCCCGGCGCCTGATCGCGCGGTGCGAGGAAACGCTGTCGCGCGGGGGGGGCGCGAAGCGCCGCGAGCGGCAGCAGGCGCTCGCCGACGGCCTCGTGTTCCTCGACGGCAAGCTGCATCTGGCCGACCGGGACCCCGACGTGCTGCGCCGGGATCCCGTGCGTCTGATGCGTGTCTTCTGGCACCTGCACCGGCTCGGCTGCGAGCTCTCCCTCGGGCTGGAGCGCGCCATCGAGGCGGCGCTCGGCGTGATCGACGACGAGTTCCGTCGCTCGCCGATCGTGCGCGATCTCTTCCTGGACATCTGCCGGCACTGGGGCCGCTGCGCGATCACCCTGTCCGAGATGCACGAGCTCGGCGTGCTCGGGCGCTACCTGCCGGAGTTCGGCGCGCTCACGTGTCTCGTGCAGTACGACGTCTACCACCGGTTCACCGCGGATCAGCACTCGCTGATCGCGGTCGAGCACCTCGAGGCCCTCGCGCCCGGCCAGTCCGCGGAGTCCGAGGGGGCGGCCCAGGTGTTCAGCGAGGTCGAGAAACCGGACCTGCTGCTGCTCGGCATGCTGCTGCACGACATCGGCAAGGCCAAGGGTCACGGGCATGTCCGGAAGGGCATCCCGCTGATCCGGGAGCTCACCGCTCGCCTGCGGCTGCCGCCGGACGACGCGGGTCTCGTGGAGCTCCTCGTGGCGCACCACCTGACGCTGTCCCACATCGCCCAGCGCCGGGACATCCACGACCCGAAGACCGTCACCGACTTCGCGGCGACGGCTGGCGACCCGCAGCGGCTGAAGGCGCTGTACCTGCTCACGTACGCCGACATGCGGGCGGTGGGCCCCGGGGTCTTGACGCCATGGCAGGCGGCGATCCTGCATGAGCTCTACGCGCGGACGCTCGCCGAGCTGACGGGGGGCCGCGTGGAGCGCCCGCGCCGGCGGGACGTCGCGGCGCGCCTGCACGCGCTCGTCAAGGACGAGATCGACCTGCAGGCCGTGAAGGCGCACCTCGCGATGACGTCCGACCGCTACCTGGCGACGACGAGCCCGCAGCGCATGGCCGACCACCTGCGGCTGATCGAGCGTCTCGGCGACGCGCCCGTGGTGACGGAGGTGTTCCACCATCCGGGGCTCGGGTCGTCCGACCTCGTGGTCGTGACCCGTGACGTGCCAGGGCTCTTCTCGCTGATCGCGGGCACGCTGGCCGCCCACGACGTGAACATCATCTCGGCGCAGATCCACACCCGCGAGGACGGGCTGGCCATCGACACCTTCCAGGTGCGTGACGGCAGCAGCGACCCGCTCACCGGCAGCCTCCAGTGGTCGCGGACGCTCGACGCGCTCCGCACGACGGTGACCGGCGAGGTGTCCGTCGAGGAGCTGTTCGAGCGCCGGCGGCGCACCAGCCGGCCGCAGCCGGTCGCCGGGCCGCCGAAGATCGCCGTCGACAACCGCGCGAGCGACGCCTACACCGTCGTGGAGGTGAAGTGCCCCGACCGGCTCGGGCTGCTGTACCAGATCACGCGCGCGCTCTCGGGCCTCGGGCTCGACATCGCGAGCGCGCGCATCGCCACCGAGATCGATCAGGCGTTCGACACGTTCTACGTGCACGACGGGCACGGCCGAAAGGTCGAGGAGCCGGACGGGACGCGGCGGCTCAGCGCCACGCTCGGCGCCGCGCTCAGCGAGCCGCTCTGACCAAGATGCTGAGCCGGTACCGCGAGCCCGTGCGCGTCTGGACCGATCCGATCGGCCGCCTGCTGTGGCGCGCCCATCTGCGCCCGAACCACCTGACGCTGCTCGGCTTCGGCGTGAGCCTCCTCGCGGCGGCGGCGTTCGTGCTCGGTGAGCTGCGCTCCGCCGGCGGCCTCCTGTTGCTCGCCGGCCTGTGCGACTTCTTCGACGGCTCGCTCGCGCGAGCGTCGGGTCAGGTCACGCCCTTCGGCGCATTCCTGGACTCCGTGATCGATCGTTACTCCGACCTCGTCGTCATGCTGGGCATCGTCGTGCTCTTTGCGCGCATGCCTCACGTCCGCGGCGCGCTCGTCGCCATGGCCGGTCTGGTAGGCTCCATCATGGTGAGCTACACGAAGGCCCGCGCGGAGTCCATCGGCGTGGAGTGCAACGTCGGCTTCATGGAGCGGCCGGAGCGGATGATCTGTCTCATCGCCGGATCGCTCCTCGGCCTGCTCGAGCCGGCGCTCTGGATCCTCGCGGTGCTCGGGAACGTGACCGCCCTGCATCGGATCGTGTTCACCCGCCGATGCATGCGCGACGCGGACGTCGCGAAGCCCGTCGGGATGCTGGCGCTCCTGCTCGTGATCCTGCCGGCGACCGCGTCCGCCGCCGGCGTCCCGGCCGAGAGCGAACGCTCGTGGGCGCGCGCCGTCGAGGCCTACCAGCAGGGCGATCCGGCGCCGATCGTGCGTGAGTTCAGCGCCGAGGCGGCGCTCAGGAGCCCCATCGCGGACTACGTCCGCTGGACGCTGTCCGACGCCCTCGCCCGGCGCGGGAACCTCGTCGCGGCGCGCAACGTCGCGGCGTCGATCGCGGAGCGCCACCGCGACAGCCGGCTGGCGCCGGCGGGCCTGCTCCTGGCCGCGACGCTCGCGGCGCAGGCGGGTGACGACGCCGGGAGCCAGGCGTTCCTGGCGAAGCTGATCGGGTCGTACCCGGATTCACGCGAGCTGCCAAAGGCGCTCTATCTGCTCGGCATGACGGGCGAGGCCCGAGGCCAGCTGGAGGCCGCCGCGCACGCGTACCGCGAGGTGATGGTGCTGGCGCCGGCCTCCGGCTGGGCGGATGGCGCGACCGACCGGCTCGCGCAGCTCGCGCAGTCGGGCGTCCGCATCCCGGACATCCCGCTCGACAAGCGCATCGATCGCGCCGAGCGGCTGCTCAAGGGCGGCGTGGCGAAGACCGCGGCCGAGGAGGCGGAGCGGATCGCGACCGAAGCGCAGGATCCGTCGATCGCGCTCCGCGCCCTCAAGGTCGTCGCGTCGGCGGCACAGAGGCTCGGCCGCTACGCCACCGCGGCCCGCGCCCTGGAACTCGCCGTCGCGCGCGCGCCACGCGCGGAGCGCCCGCGGCTGATGCTCGAGCAGGGGCGGTTTCTCGCTCGCGGCAAGCACCGCGCCCGCGCCTTGCCGATCTTCGCGGCCGTCGTGACCGCCGGGTCGGAGGCGGAGGCCGCCGAGGCGGCATGGGAACGGGCGCGTGTGCTGGACGATCTCGGCCGCGAGGCGGACGCGACCGCCGCGTATCGAGCGGTGGCGGCCCGGTACCCCGCCCGCGAGGTGGCCGGAGCCGCGCTGTGGCGGCTCGGCTGGGTCGCGTACCTCAGGGGGCAGATGCGCACCGCGGAGCAGTCGTGGACCCGGCTCGCCGGGATTCCCGGCGGCCGGGCGTATCGCGCCGGCGCGCTCTACTGGGCCGGCCGCGCGCGCGAGGCGACGCGGAGCCGAGGCGCCGCCGCGCGTCTGTACGCGCGCGTGCTCGCAGAGTCGCCGCGCGGCTATTACGGCTTGCTCGCCGCACGTCGTGCCTCGGCGCCCCCGGATGGCGGGCGCAAGCCCGCCGTGACGCTCCCCGCCGACCCCGTCGAGGCGATCGCCGACGATCCCGGCTACGCGCGCGTCGACCTGCTACGCCGGATCGGCTTCGTGGAGTATGCCTGGCAGGAGCTCGAGGACGTCGTGCAGCGGTCGATCGGCGATCCGGTGCGCCTCTACGGCCTGACGAGCGCGTACGTGAAGGAGGAGCGCTATCACCTGGCGCTCCGCATTCTCCGGCGGCACTTCGTCTCGTTCGCGGTGACCGGTGACCCATCGCTCCCGCAGGCCTTCTGGGAAATGCTGTACCCGTTCGGCTGGCGACCGGCGGTCACGGAGGCCGCCGAGCAAGAGGGCCTCGACCCGTTCCTGGTCGCCGCCATCGTGCGCGAGGAGTCGAGCTACCACCCGCGCGCGCTCTCGCGCGCCGGTGCCCGCGGCCTGATGCAGCTCATGCCGGCCACCGCCGAGACCGTCGCCCGCGCCGGCGGGATCACACTCGGCGGCAGCGAGCCGCTGGAGGACCCGGGCCTCAACATCCAGCTCGGGACGCGCTTCCTCGCGGGGATGCTCAGGGACTTCGGCGACCCGCGCCTCGCGGTCGCGGCGTACAACGCCGGGCCCGGGCGCGTGAGGCAGTGGCTCAGGACGAAGAAGACGGACGACCTCGAGGCCTTCGTCGAGCAGATCCCGTTCGACGAGACGCGCCAGTACGTCAAGCGCGTGATGCTGTCCTGGCAGGAGTACCGGCGGATCTACGGTGTGGGGGGCCCCGACATGGCCCCCCACACCCCCCAACGCTCGGAGCCGTCCCGGGGGACCCGGGACGGCCCTCGATGATCCCCCACACCC
>JACPDG010000077.1 GCA_016184125.1 Candidatus Rokuibacteriota bacterium
CCGATGTGGTGTGGGTCAGCACCCAGCGGCTGGCGACGGTGCTCTGGCCCGACGGGAAGCTGCACGCGGCGCCGGACCTGATCGTGGAGGTCCTCTCACCGGGGGCCGCCAACGAGCGGCGGGACCGCGAAGTCAAGCTCACGCTCTATTCCCGTCGTGGCGTGCACCACCTTGCTTCTCAACGGAGCCGCGAGACGCTCAAGCCTCGCGGCGGCCTCCTCGGTAATCTCCAGCCACCATACCCGACGGTGCGCCTGGAAATCGTTGCGCTCGCCTTTCACCAGCCCGCGCTTGATCCAAGCGTGCACGACGTCCAGCTTCACGCCGAAGCGCTTGGCCGCTCCCGCCACGGAGTAGCGCTCATCAGGATAACGGTCTGGAAGTAGCTCGCGCCGCGGCCGGTCGGGTGCGACGCCGGAGATCCGCTCTTTCTTCCGGGCCCACCGGACAGCCCACGTGTTCCAGGTGAGACCTCGGCCCGTCCGCATCCCTTCCGCGTTTAGGATGTCCGCGATCTCCTCGTCGTGCCGCCCGACGGGGGCCAGGGCGCGCATCCGCTCGAGGGCGGCTGGGGGCGTCCGGAACAGATCGCGGCGGTGTGGCCTCGGTACTTCGATCTCGGTCACCATTCCGCTCTGCCAGGCAACCTTGACCAACGTCGCGCGCCGCGGCACCTCGATCGGTGACAGGGAGATCGCCTTGATCACCAGCCGCATCATCGCCTTCCGGTCCGCGGGCGGCGTCAACGGAGATCGCCAGCACCGCCGGTCGATCCCGCGCCAGCTCGCGCACTCGCGCCCGATCTTCCTCCGAAAGATCCACGCGTCTGGTGCGGCGGGCCTCTGTGTATTGCCGCTCCACCTCCTCGAGCTCGCGGAGCGCGCTGCCGGAGCGCCTGCGGCCGATCGAGTACCCCGGCCACTACCAGGTCCGCTTCGTGTGCAACGCGGGCACCTTTCGCCTCAAGAATCACCGGCTGTTCATCGCCAGCGCGCTCAAGCAGCATTCCATTCGCCTCGAGGAGGTGGAGGACGGGATCTGGTCCATCTACTTCGCCAGGTCCTCCTGGCCCGCCTGGATGAGCGGGACTTTGTCATCCGTCCGTGGGAGTGAACCCCCTTCATGAGCCAGGCCGTCACCCGACTGACTGTTACCAATCCTCCCGGTCTATTCTGTTACCCATCAACCCGGTTGCTCACGGGAGAGATGCCGGTGTCATGACCACTTCGCGTTCTCCAGCAACTTCATGAAGTTCCGCTTGGGCTTGTGCGCCGCGCGGACGGACTCCAGGTATCGTGTGAACTCGTCGCTTCGACCGAGCCGGCCCATCAGGCGTTGGATCTTGCGGAGCAGGCCGATCGCTTCCCGGTACGCGTCGTTGTTCTTTTGGTCAAGCGTCGGGTCGACCTGCTTCTGGAAGATCGCCAGGGAATCCTGAGGGTGGTCGTTCTCCCGTCTGGCGGCGAGTTGCATCCAGAGGTCGCTCGAGCAGCCGCCCTCCTTGGCTTCGCGCCACGCGCCCTCGACGTCCTTCTCCCAGAGGAAGACCCTGACGAGTTCCGAATGGTCGGCCCGCACGGACCAGGCCGACCGGTTCTTCGGCGCGTCCCGCTTCGCCCGCGCGATTGTCTCGCGCATCACGGCGAGCGCCTTCTCCCGCCACGCAGCCCACTGATCGGTCCGATCGGCGTGCTTCTTGAGGCTCTCGTAATGGGTCAGATCCGGGGATTCGGCGAACTCAGCCCAGACGAGCGCCATCGCCTCGTCATGCCGCTTCCGGCGGTGGTACTCGTCGGCCAGGAACTCGCGCAGCCTCGGGTCCGTCCGCTCGGGGAAGGCCTTCAGGCCCCGCTCCGCCCACTCGAGCGCCAGGTCGGGCTGGCGCGCCTGCTTGTAGGTCTCGGCGATCTGGAGGTAGGCGTAGGCGGAGGAAAGGTCGCGTGTCTTGATCGCGACCAGCGCTTCGACGTCGCCGGATTCCTGGGCCAGCGTCTCCATGATGTGCGTGATGCGGAAGCGCTTTCCGTACCTCTCGGGATCATCTCGGCCCGGCCCGAGCGCCGGGACGCGCGCCCACTCGGCCTCAGCGAGCTTGCGATACACGGCCAGCCCTTTCTTCCCCAGGATGTCCACGTACGTTGCCGCCGCTCCGAAGAAGGTGTCCCCCTCTGCCCTCAGCTCCCACTCGAAGAGACGCCGCGCCAGCGCTTCCGGATCGGGCCTGGCCTTCCTGCACGCCTTGTTGTGGAGTTCCTGGAGCCGGGCGAGGATGCCGCCCACGGCGCCGTCCGAGTCGTCGACCGACCCCCTGGCGTCCTCGACGGCGGCGAGAGCATGCTCGGCGAGCTCGATGACCTCGGCGGCATGGCCCTCCGTCAAGAGCTCCTCGATCGAGTCGATCGCCTCCTCGATCCCCTGCGCGTAGTCGTGCGCGCTGCGGTAGTCGACGAACTCGCCGATGTCCACCGCGTTGTCGATCGCCTCGCGGTACGTGGCGAGGTCGAGTCCTTTCGGGCTCTTCTTCGCGGCCTTCATCAAGAGCCGTTGCCGCAGGCGCTCGTCGTCCAGGGCCTGCTCCATGAGCAAGTCGACGAGCGCGTTCTTGTCCTGCCCGGCGAGAAACGCGCGGACGTCATCCATCGTCACCGCAGGCCGCGCAGCCTTCTTCGAGCCCTCTGCGGGCGCCCTCTCGTGTTCGAGCCAAGCCAGACCGACCGCGACGCAGTGCTTGCAGAATGCTCCGTCGGTCCCGACAGGGCAGGTGCAGGAGTAGTCGAGCTCACCATCCTCGGCCCACAACTTCACGCGGTACTCACGGGTCCCGCGGACCTTCGCCGTGATGGTTCCCTCGTGTTCGGCGAGCGCTCGGACCTCCCCGCCGGCGAAGTAGTCCTCTCCACGCTCGAACGAGGCCGCGCCCGCCAGCCGGCGCAGGGAGCGCCGATCGAGGACGCTCTCCAGAGCGCTCTTGCTGGGCGATGTCATTCTTCCCCCCGGAGCACTTCGAGCAGCTCGGTGACCACGCGCACCTCGTCGTCGCGGACTCGCTCGAGGATGATCAGCGCGAATTCGGGGTTCTCCCCTTCAGCCCTTACGGCAGAGAGTCGACGCCGTCGCGCTCAAGCGTGACGGTCGCCGTCCCCTGTGCTGCCTCCGCCTGCTTGCAGATGACACACTTCATGACTTCCTCCTCTTGAAGTCCTGGAGCTCGGCGAGCACTCCACGACGATCGTAGTAATTCGCCACGTCTTCGCGGATGCGTCGCCTTGCGCGTGCCATGAATCATCCCTTTCGGCGCTGTTGGTAGTAGTGCCGCTCAGCCGCACTCATATCCCAGCCAGTGATGACGCGCACGACCCCAGCCCTTCGCAACTCGAAGACGACTGAGCCTCGACGCAGCCGCGAGATCGGCCTAGAACGCCTGGACGGCCTCGGCAGCGTGTGTCGGCCACGCGTCGACCGCGGATCGGCCGGCAACACCCCAGCACGTCGCGTCCTCGGCCGAGCACGCGACCCATCGCTCGGCTGCGTCCGCGCGGCCGCCGCGGACGTTCGCGACGACCAGGTACGCGATGACGATCGCGCCGACGACGACGAGCGCGACGAGCGCAACCGTCTCCAGCGCGCCCGCGTCCGCAGGGGCCGGCGTCGCGACCGTCACGAGGAGCAGCGCGAGCGCGAGGGTCGCCATGACCCGAACGCTTCGGCTGTGACCACGAGTCATGACCGTGCCCCCTTCCACCGCGCCACCTTCTCCTCGAGCCTCGGCATGCGCTGCGCGCCGTCGATGATGAACCGCTCGTGCGTGCCCTTGCCGACCTCGTCCAGCTCGTCGCGCACCTCGACGCGGAACCCGAGCCGGCGGCGGTCGACCTCCGTGAGCTCGACCGTGATCGTGAGCGCCATGCCGACCGGCGTGGCCGCGAGGTGGGCGATGTCGACCCGCGTCCCGACGGTCGCCTGGCCGGGCTTGAGATACGGCTGCGTCGCCTCGATGGCCGTCTGCTCGATGAGCCGGATCATGTCCGGTGTCGACAGCACGCGGATCGGATCGTTCCTGAGGTGCGACGGCGTCATGTCGTCCGTGACCGGCACCGACCGCGAATACGTGAGACCGACCGCGAGCTGCTGCTGACTCATGCGCATGTCCCCCGGAGCGTGATGGAGCGCGCGAGCGCCCGCCCGAGCTTACTACAGCGGCGCCCGCTCCCCCCATTCACACATTGGTCACAATGGCCGCGGGCGCCTCGGACAGCGCGCGCTTGAGCGCGCGCGCCAGCTCGGCATCGTGGCTGTGGTCCATCGCGAAGATGCGGCACTGCGCGACCTTGCCCGGGAGATACTTCAGGATCTCGGTGAGCGGCTCCTCCGACACGCGCCTGGACGCCGAATCGTACACGTAGATCTGCCGGTCGCCCATCTGGAGCGGGTTGAGCGGGCGCGGGTCCTGCAGCGCCATGTCGATCCGGAACGGGAAGTCCTTCAGCGCTGCCGGCAGGAACGACTGCACGCGCTCGGCGACGGTCTTGGCGTCCAGGAAGCCCTGGCCCTTGCGCGCCTCGAACTGGTCGAGGATCTCCTCGCTCGACATCCGCCACTTGAGCCGGCGGTCGAGGATGTGGCGCCACTCCCCGCCGAGTCGCCGCTTCTCGGCGGCCTGCGGGTCGCCGTCGCTCGCGTCGTGCCACCGGCCCACCTCCTCGAGCAGCGTCCACTCGGTGAGATGCAGGTACGGGTGCAGCTCCTTGCGGAGGTCGTAGGGGAACGCGATCCGCATCGTGTCGCGGAAGATGTCCTTGAGATGCAGATCGATCCCGCGCGTCGTGCGGTGGTAGTAGACGTTCGTGTACATGTAGAATCGCGCGTTCAGGAACATCGTGAACGCCTGCAGCCCGCCGCGATCGAGCGTGAGCCCCTTCTCCGAAAAGAACATGTAGTAGATGATCCGGTCGATGTCGATCGGCCCCACGGCCACGCCGCACATGTACGCGTCGCGCAGCACGTAGTCCATGTTGTCGGCCGTGAAGACACCCGACAGGAGCGGCTTGAGGAACGGCAGCCACCGGGGGTGGCCCTCCTGCGGCTGCGTGTACGCCTTGCCCATCAGGTAGCAGATCCACTCCGGGTCGATGCGCTCGTTCGCGGCGAACGCGCCGCTCGGGCTGCGCCGGAGCAACCGCAGCACGTCGCCCAGATCCTCGCGGATGATCCGCTGGCCGACGAGCTCGTGGGTCAGGTCGTAGTCGAGCAGGAAGTTGTCGTCGAAGAAGTGCCCGAACGGCCCGTGGCCGACGTCGTGGAGCAGCCCGGCGATGCGCAGCAGCTCCTCGAAGAGCGCCGCCGACGGCGCATGCCGCCCGAAGATCGCCCGGAGCGACGGGTAGAGCTGGTGCGCCATCCGCCCGGCGAGGTGCATCGCGCCGAGCGAGTGCTGGAAGCGGCTGTGCTCGGCGGCCGGGAACACCCAGCGCGCCGACTGCAGTTGCGGGATCCGCCGCAGGCGCTGGACCCACGGCGTGTCCATCACGTCCTGCTCGGTCGACTCGCCCGGCACCCCGCCGGGCCGCGTGTAGAGGATGTACCGGTGGATCGGATCGGCGATCAGGCCGCGGCCCTCGTACGTGTCGGCGACGCCCTTCATGAGGCTGACTCTACCTCAACTCCGACGGAGGCCCAGTGCCGCGGAATCTCTCGAACGGAGCAGACCCGTGGGCGCTGAGTCCAGCCGCCAGACGCGAACCACCGAACCACACCTCGATGGTCGACCGAGCCCTACCGCGAACGCGGTTCAGTCCTGTTTCAGCTCCAGTCGCGGGAAGCGCGGGATCGTCCGGCCGCCGTCCATGATGATCGCCCGGCCGGTGACGACGTCGAACGCCGGCGAGCAGACGAGAACCACCATCCGGGCGATCTCGTCCTGCGTCACGAGCCGGCCGAGCGGCGTGGCCGCGATCGCGCGCGCCTTGTACTCCGCCAGCGTGTCCGTCCGCGGGCTCGCAATCTGGCTCGGCACGACGGCGTTGACGGTGATCGCCGGCGCCAGCTCGATGGCGAGGCTTTCCGTCAGGTGGAGCAGGGCCGCCTTCGCGAGTCCATAGACCGCGTGCGAGCGCACGAACGCCGAGGTCGCGCCAATGTTGACGATGCGTCCCCAGCCGGCACGCTCCATCCCCGGCGCGACGAGCTGCGACAGGAGCCACGCCGCCTTGAGGTTTGCGTCCATGATGTAGTCCCAGTCCGCCTCGGCCAGTGTGCGGAACGGCGTGTCGTTGAACGGACCGGCGTTGTTGACGAGCACGGAGACGGAGCCAAGCCGCTCGGAGACGTCGGCGACGAGGCGGCGCAGATCGTCACTCCGTGCGACTTCGGCGCCGAATGCCGCGCCGTCGCCGCCTGCCGCGTGGATCTCGTCGACGATTCGCTCAGCTTCCGCCTTCGCCATCCGGTAGTGCACAGCGACGCGGGCGCCGGCGCCCGCCAGCTGCCGGGCGATGTCGACGCCGGTCCCGCTGGACGCGCCGGTGACGAGCGCGACCTTACGTTCAAGAAACCGCCCAGCGTCACTTGGATCAGTCACCGCGTCGAACAGCCTCCGTGCGAGCGGCGGCTTTGCCGCAGCAATCCATGGGTTCTCGAGGCGCGAGGCGATGACGTAGTCGACCTCGCGCTCGAACCTCTCGTACTCCTCGCGCGTGACACCGGGCTTCATCTTCGCCAGCACGAATCGCACGGTTCTCGCCATGCGTGGCCTCCTCACGAGCCGAGCAGCGTTCGACCGCGATGCAGGGAACGGTGCGATGACGGCGTCACACCAGATGACACGCGGCGAAGTGGCCGGGCGCGACCTCGCGCCAGGGCACGGGCTCCGCGCAGACCGGCTGCGCGAGCGGACAGCGACCGCGGAGTCGACAGCCGCGTGGAATGTCGATGGGGCTCGGCACCTCGCCGGCGAGCGGCAGCCGGTCACGCGGCACATCGGGATCGGGGACCGGGATCGCGGACAGCAGCGCCCGGGTATACGGGTGCGCGGGATGGTGGAACAGCTCCCGCGACGGCGCCTCCTCGACGACCGTGCCGAGGTACATCACGGCCACGCGATCGGAGAGGTACTTCACGGTCGCGAGGTCGTGCGAGATGAAGAGGTAGCTCAGACCGAGCCGCCGCTGGAGCTCCGCGAGCATGAGGATCACCCGCGCGCGGAGCGACACGTCGAGCGCGGAGGTCGGCTCGTCGAGCACGACGAAGCGTGGCCGGGTCGCGACCGCGCGCGCGACGTTCACGCGCTGGCGCTGACCGCCGGACAGCTCGTGCGGGTAGCGGTCGACGAGCGAGGCGTCCAGGCCGACCTCGTCGAGGATCTCCCGGACGCGGCCACGGCGCTCGGCGGGGGCGAGGTCCGCGTGCAGCAGCAGCGGCTCCTCGACGGTGCGGCCCACCGTCAGCCGCGGGTTGAGCGACGCCGTGGGGTCCTGGAACACCATCTGGAAGTCGCGACGCCGGCGGCGCAGCTCGTCCGCGCCGAGCCCGAGCAGGTCCACGCCGTCGAACACGATGCGGCCGCCGGTCGGATCGACGAGCCGCAGCAGGCAGCGCGCGACCGTCGACTTCCCGCAGCCCGATTCGCCGACGAGGCCGAGGGTCTCCCCGGCGCCGAGCGTGAGCGAGACACCGTCGACGGCGCGGAGCGCCGCCTTGCCGAACCAGCCGCTCCGTACCGGGTAGTGCTTGGTCAGGCCCGAAACGGTGACGAGCGCTTCGCTCACCGGCCGCACCGGTCGCTCGCCGCTCGCGCGACCGGAGCCGGCCGTGCGCGCTGGATCAGCCATCGCCGCCTTCCGCGGGCGCGCCCGCGCGGACCGGCGTGACGGCCGCGAAGCACGAGACCGTGTGGTCAACCTCGAGCAGCGTCACCGCCGGCCGCTCGATCCGGCACTCCGGCATCACGACCGGGCACCTCGACGCGAAGCGGCAGCCAGGCGGCGGCGCCAGCAGCGACGGCACGGCGCCGGGGATCGGCTCCATCGCGAACTCGCGGTCGACGCGCGGGACCGATCGGAGCAGCGCGCGCGTGTACGGATGGGCCGGCGCGTGGAACAGCCGGCGCACGTCGGCCGTCTCGACGATCTGGCCGGCGTGCATCACCGCGACGCGGTCGCACAGACCGGCGACGACGCCGAGGTCGTGCGTGATCAGCAGGATCGAGGCGCCGGTGCGATGGCCGAGGTCGCGCAGGAGGTCGAGGATCTGCGCGGCGATCGAGACGTCGAGCCCGGTGGTCGGCTCGTCGGCGAGCAGCAACCGCGGGCTCGTCGCGAGCGCCATCGCGATCATCACGCGCTGGCACATGCCGCCGGAGAGCTGGTGCGGATACTGCGCGGCACGGCGCTCCACCTCCGAGATGCCGCACTCGCGCAGCATGGCGAGCGCGCGCTCCCGCGCCTCGCGCGCGGAGGCGCCCGCGTGGAGCCGGATGACCCGCTCGAGCTGCGCGCCCACGGGCAGCACCGGGTTGAGCGAGGTCCGGGGGCTCTGGAACACCATCGAGATCCTGGCGCCGCGGACGTGGCGCATGTCCGCGGCGGCGAGCGCGAGCAGGTCGCGCCCCTCGAAGGCGATGCGCCCGGAGACGATGCGCGCGGGTGGCCGGAGCAGGCGCAGGATCGTGAGCGCCGTCACCGACTTGCCGGATCCCGACTCGCCGACGAGACCGAAGATCTCACCCGGCCGGATGGAGAACGACGCCCCGTCCACCGCCTCGACGGCGCCGTCGTCCGTGTCGAAGTGGACGGTCAGGTTCTCGATCCGCAGCAGATCGCTCACGCCCGACATGCTCCTACACCCCGCGCATGCGCGGATCGAGGATGTCGCGGAGGGCATCGCCGACGAGGTTGAACGCGAGGACCGTGACCATGATCGCGAGGCCCGGGAACAGGAAGATCCACCACTCGCCCGACACGATGTAGCCGGAGCCCTCGGCGGTCATCGCGCCCCACTCGCTCGCCGGCGGCTGGATGCCGAGCCCGATGAACGAGAGCGCCGCGACGGTCAGGATCGCGAAGCCCATCGCGAGCGTCGCCTGGACGATCACCGGCGGGAAGCAGTTCGGCAGCAGGTGGTAGAAGACGACGCGCCGCTCCCGGTTGCCCACGGTCCGCGCGGCCTCGGCGTACTCCATCTCCCGCAGGCGCAGCATCTCGCCGCGGATCAGGCGCGTGTAGATCGGCACGTGCGTGATGGCGATCGCGACGACGACGTTGGCGGTGCTGTTGCCGAGCGCCGCGGTGATGCCCATCGCCAGGATGAAGGAGGGAAACGCCTGGACGGTGTCGACCGCCCGCATGACGAGCTGGTCGGTCCACCCTCCGCGGTAGCCGGAGAGCGAGCCGAACACGATGCCGGCCGACAGCGCGATCGCCGTCGCGGACAGCGCGACCAGCAGGTCCACGCGCGAGGCGTGGATGATCCGCGAGAGCTGGTCCCGGCCGTAGAGATCCGTGCCGAGCCAGTGCCGCCAGCCCGGCGCCTGGAGCGCCGCCTCGGCGTCGGGAGCGTCGGGATCGTAGGGCGCGATCCACGGCGCGACGAGCGCCACGAGGATCAGCAGCGCCACCACGCCGAGCGCCACGAGGGACAGCGTGTTGCGGCGCGCGCGGCGCCAGAGCGCCCGCGCCCGGCTCGGTCGCCGGACGGCCCGGTCAGTGGAGGCGGATACGAGGGTCGACAAGCCCGTACACGACGTCGACGGCGAGGTTCACGAGCACGTACACCACGGCCACGAAGAGCACGAAGCTCTGGATCGGGCCGGAGTCCTTGGACATGAGCGAGGTGACCGCGTAGTTGCCGATGCCCGGCCACGCGAAGACGACCTCGACGACGACGTTGCCGGCCATCAGGAAGCCGAAGATCACGCCGAGGATCGTGATGACGGGGATCAGGCAGTTGCGCAGGGCGTCGCCGTAGATCACGGTGCGTCGCGGCAGCCCCGCCGCCCAGGCGGCCTTGATGTAGTCCGACTCGAGCACCTCCAGCATCGTCGCGCGCACCATGCGCATGAGCGGCGCCATCACGGAGAAGCCGAGCGTCAGCGCGGGCAGCACGAGCTGATGGAGCGCCGAGCCGAGCGCCCTCCAGTGCCCGGTCAGCAGGGCATCGAAGGCGTACATCCCGGTGATCGTCATCGGCGGCGTGACGCTGTTGTCGAGCCGCCCGAGCGGCGGCGGCGCCACCCCGAGCGCGTAGAAGAAGACGTAGAGGGCGAGCAGCCCGGTCCAGAAGGTCGGCATGGCGACGCCGGCCACGCCGAGCAGACGGCTCACGTGGTCGACGATGCCATCGCGCCTCACCGCCGCGATCACGCCGAGGGGAACGCCGGCCAGCACGGCGACGACGAGGCTCGCGAGCGTCAGCTCGAGGGTCGCCGGAACCCGCTGCATCAGGTCCTGCAGCACCGGCCGGCCCGTCATCGAGCTCTCGCCGAGGTCGCCGCGGAGCACGCCCGTCACGTAGCGCCCGTACTGCACCACGACGGGCTGGTCGAGACCCATCTGGCGCTCCATCTCGCGGATGTGTTCCGGCGTGGCGAGCGGGCCGGCCTTCACGAGCGCGGGGTTGCCCGGCAGGAGGTACGTGAGGGCGAACGTGATGACCGTGACGCCGAACAGGGTGGGGATGGCGAGCAGGATGCGCTTGGCGACGTACCAGCCGAGCATCGTCCGCTACGCCATCCCCTCCGGTTGCTACGCGCGCTTCATCGCGTAATACCGTTCGAACGTGTCCCAGCGCTTCTCGACGCCGGTCAGGTCCGCACTCATCACGCGCGTCCAGGCCTCGTACCAGAGGAAGCCCCACGCCGCGTCGTCGATGAGAATCTTCTGGACCTCCCTCGAGGCCGCGGCGCGCCTGTCCGCGTTCGTCTCGTGCATGTTGTCGTCGATGAGCTTGTCGACCTTCGGGTTGCTGTAGAAGGACAGGTTCGTGAACTTGGACTTCGAGTTGAACAGGAACGTGAGGTGGTAGAAGGGGTCGTTGACCCACGACTGCCACGACTCGATCGAGAGCGTGTGCCCGCCCTTGATCGCCACCTGGCGGAAGGTGGCGTCCGTCTCCTTCACGATGTTGACCTTGAAGCCGATCTGCTCGAGCTCGCGCTGCAGCCACACGGACGCCTGCTCGTGCGTCGGCCAGCCGACGCGGATCGCGAGGTCGACCGGGATCGGCGTCTGCACGCCCGCTTCCTTCATGAGCGCCTTCGCCTTCGCGATGTCGTGCCTGTACGGCGAGTAGTCGCCGAGGTGACTCGGCGTCAGGTGCGGGATCGGGCTCTTCATCTGCGTGCCGTAGCCGTACAGCACGTTCGGCAGGATCGCCTGGATCGGGATCGCGTAGTTCACCGCGCGGCGGACGAGCACGTTGTTGAACGGCGGCTTCTGCTGGTTCATGCACACGTACGCGCAGGTGGTGTCCGGGACGCTCCACACCTTGAAGCCGGCCTCGTTCTCGAACGGCTTGGCGTTCTTCGGCGTCAGGCCCGGCCGGCCCGCGACCATGTCGACCGCCTTGCGCTTGAGCAGCAGCACGCGGTCGGCCTCGTTCGGCACGAGCTTGAGCACCACCCGGTCGAAGTCGGGCTTCGGCCGCCAGTAGCCGGGCGTGGCCTCGAGCACGATCTCGACGCCCGGCTCGTTCCTGGCGAGCCGGTACGGGCCGACGCCCGCGAGGTTCCGCTTGAGCCACTCCGCCGCCCACGGATCGTCCTTCGTCGCGTGGGCCTTGACCTCCTCCGGGTCGACGATCGCGTTGTTGCTCAGGCAGATGGTCTCGAGCCCCATCGGGCTCGGCGCCTTCATCTTCACGGCGAACGTGTAGTCGTCACGCACCTGGAATTGATCGGCCGCGCTGACCTGGATGAGCGTGGGGAAGATGAGCTTCATGTACCCCGGCGACAGCAGGCCGCGGTCGAACGAGTACTTGAACGTGTGCGCGGTGACCGCCCGCCCGCTGGGGAACTTCACGCCCTTGCGCACCTTGAACACCATCGTGGCGCCGCCGTCCTCCAGCGCCCACGACTCGGCGAGGTGCGCGTCGAACTCGGCCGGCCGCGAGCGGAAGAGGCCCGCGCGCCCCTCGACGGGCCGGACCTTCCACATGATGGGGATGTCGCACGTGTTGGCGATGGTCACGTACCCGCCGTTCGTCTTGAAGGACGCGGGGTCGAGCGTGTCGACGTCGGAGTCCCAGGCGACGACCAGCGTCTTCGGGTCCTGGGCCCACGCGTCCGGCCGTCGGACGGCGAGCGCGGCCGTGCCGGCGGCGGTCGTGGCGAGGAACTGGCGGCGCGTCAAGTGTGGCATCGGGGCCTCCTCGGGTGCGTCCGCGCACCCCTCGGGTGCGTCCGCGCACCCCTGCGAGAATCGCGTGCTCGAGGAGCGCCCCGGGTTCCCCGGGGCGCTTCCGAGCGCGGGGGGCGTGGGGGCCATTTCGGGGCCCCCACTTCCCTCAGTCGGGGATCTCTTCCGCCCAGAACGAGATGCTCTTCGACCGATCGCAGTACTGCCCGTACAGCTGCCGGATCAGCTCCTGCCCGGCCGGTGATGCCAGGTCCTTCTGATACTGGTCGACGTCACGCACGTCGATGCGCTCGATGTAGCGCCACCCGGCATCCTCGGCGCCCTTGATGGGCGGCGCGATCCGGCTGGTGCGGTAGCTCGCGATGCCGGGGAACGTCCTCGCCACGCGGTAGTCGTACTCGCGCAGCCACTGCTCGTAGTCCTCGGGCTTCACTCCGGGCATGAGCGTGTTGATCACGAACCGAACAGGCATCGTCCCCTCCTCATCCCGCCGCCACCGGCTCGAAACAGTCGACGAGATCGCCTGCGGCGAGCACCCGGTCGCGATCGACCACCTCGCTGTTCACCGCGACGAGCCACGTGTCCTGCTCGGCGCCGAGCCCGCGGAGCACGGTCTCCACGGTTGCGTCCGCCGGCAGCTCCATCGTGGCTCGGTCGCGTCCCTCGGGCATGAACCGCCTGAGATTGCCGTGCATGTGGACCGTCACCGTCATAGCCAACGTCACGCCTGCTGGTACGTGGCGATGAAGTCCTGTCGCGAGATGCCGTCTGGATTCAGAGAACTGGAACGATCCCGCCTTCGATTCATACGCCCGCCGACCGGACCCGAGGCATCACCTCGGCCTGGAACCGCTCGATGACCCGCTCCACACCGCCGTCCAGCGCCATCGGGTGCAGCATGAGCTGCGTGATGCCGCCGCGCGCGAGACGTACGACGCCGTCCGCGATGACCGCCGGCGGTCCGGCGAGCGTGACGGCGTCCACGAAGTCGTCGGGCACGTCCTTCGCGAGCGTCGCGAGGGGCGCCGGGTCGTGCGTGTACGAGAGCGCGTCGATCTTCTCCGCGAGATCCCTCGACACGCTCAGGCCGGCGGTCCGGAACGTGAAGAACTCCGGCCGCTGCGACACGAGACTCCTCACGATCCCCGGCCGCATCACGTCGCGTGCGGCGGCGCGGTCGTCGGCGATGCACACGTTGATCCTCGCGACCAGGTCGATCGATCTCGGATCGCGCCCGCTGCGGCGCGCGCCCTCGGCCACGGTGTCGCGGAAGAAGGCGAGCAGCCCGGGCGCCACGCAGCCCTGCATGATGGCGCCGTCGGCGACGCGCCCCGCGACCCGGCAGCCGTGCTCGTGCTGCGACGCGACGTAGACCGGCACGTCGGCGCGCGGCGGCGTGAAGTCGAGGCGGCCCTCGTGAAAGCGCACGAGCTGCCCGCCGGCCGTCACGGTCTCGCCGCGGAGCAGGCGCCGGATCAGCTCGACCGCCTCGCGGATCGCGACGGCGGGCTTCTCGCGGGCGATGCCGAGCTCGCGGAACCCGGAGACGCCAGCGCCGATGCCGAGGACGGCGCGGCGCTTCGAGATCTCGTCGAGCGTCGCGATCGCCATGGCGGTGAGCGACGGATGCCGCGAGTACGGATCGGTCACGCACGGCCCGAGCCGCAGGCGCTCCGTGGCCTGGGCGCAGAGCGCGAGCAGCGCGTACACCTCGCGGAAGAAGCGCTCGTCCGCCAGCCAGAGATAGTCGTAGCCGGTGCGCTCGCACAGCTTCGCGATGCCGACGAGCCGGTCACTCGTGCAGGACGGCAGCAGCAGGACGCCGGTCGTCAGCGACACGCCGATGCCTCCCTCGTCACGATCTTCTCCGCGGTGATCGGAAGACTCCGGATCCTCACCCCCGTCGCGGCCGCGATCGCGTTCGCGACGGCGGCCGGCGGCTCGATGTTCGGCGGCTCGCCGACGCCCTTGGCGCCGTACGGCCCGACCACGCTCGGATGCTCGACGAGGATCGACTCGACGCGCGGGACGTCGACGGCGGTCGGCATCTTGTAGTCGGTCAGGTTCGGGTTCAGCACGCGCCCGTCGCGGTACACGATCTCCTCGGACAGCGCCTGCCCGAGCCCCTGCGCCACGCCGCCCTCGATCTGGCCCTCGATGTACGTCGGGTTGATCGCGCGGCCGACGTCCTGCGCCACGACGTAGCGATGGATCTCGACGTCGCCCGTCTCCGGGTCGACGGAGAGGTCCACCGCGTGCGCGTGGAAGCTCGGCGAGTGGAAGGCGGGATAGACGTGCGCCTCGACGCGCTTTTCGTCGTACGGCGTGGGCGGCGCGATGAACGTGCCGTGCGCGATGATGCCTCCCCCCGTCTGGTTCGCGATCCGCGCGAGGTCGGCGAGCGCGATCCGCTCGCCGCCGCCGCTCACGTGCCGCTCGCCGAGCGCGAGCCGATCCTCGGAGACCCCGAGCTCGCGCGATGCGAGCGCGAAGAGCTGGCGCCGGACCTCGGCGGCCGCGATCCGGCACGCGTTGCCGACCGCGAAGGCCGTGCGGCTGCCCTGGGCCCCGAAATCGAAGGGCGTCGCGAACGTGTCGGCGCTCACGAGGGTGATGTCCGCGACGTCGATACCCAGCTCCTCGGCCAGGATCTGGGCGGCGCCGGTGAGCGCCGCGGACCCGATCTCGGCGGCGCCGGTGCTGAGCGCGACCGAGCCGTCGGCGTTCAGCTTCACGTACACGCCGGACGAGCCTCCCGTGGTCGTCCACCAGCCGCACGCGATGCCCTTGCCGCGTCCGGGCGCCGGCCGGCGTTCGCCCCATCCGATGGCCGCCGCCGCGCGCTCGAGGCACTCCTCCAGGCCGACGCTCGAGAGGACCTGACCGGTCGGCCCTTCGTCGCCGTCGCGCACGATGTTCCGCAGTCTGAGCTCGAGCGGATCCAGGCCGAGCGCGTCCGCGATCTCGTCCATCTGGGACTCGACCGCGAAGCTCGCCTGCGGCCCGGACGGCGCGCGGTACGAGCCGCAGTTGGTCTTGTTGGTGTAGATCGCGAGACCTTCGATCAGCAGGTTGGGGATCCGGTACGGGCCGGCCAGGACCAGCGTCGCGACGGACGCCACACCGGGACCCGAGCCGGCGAAAGCGCCGGTGTCGAAGACGATTCTGCCCTGCTTCGCGACGATCCGGCCGTCCTTCGTCACACCGGTCCTGAGGTCGATGACCGTCGACTGGCGCGGATAGGACGCGACGAGCTCTTCCTCCGTCGTCGTCAGGATCTTCACCGGGCGTCCGGCCTTCTTCGCGAGCAGCGCCGCGAAGTGCTCGACGCCGACGCGGAGCTTGCCGCCGAAGCCGCCGCCGATCGCCGTGACGACGACGCGGATCTTCCCCGGCGGCACCTGGAGGATCTCGGCCAGCGTGTTCTGCACCTCGAACGGCAGCTGCGTGTTCGACCACACGGTCAGCTGCCCGCTGCCGTCCCACGACGCGAGCGCGGCGCGCGCCTCCGTGTAGCCCTGGTGCACCATCGCGGTCGTGTAGCGGTGCTCGAAGATGCGATCGGCCTCCTCGAAGCCGCGCTCCACGTCGCCGGCCACGATGCGGGCCCGGTTGCACACGTTGCCCTCGCGCTTGAGGAGCGGGATCGCCGTGTACGTCTCCCAGTCCGGGTGGAGCAGCGGCGCGCCGGGCGCCATGGCGGCCTCGACGTCGAACACCGCCGGCAGGGGCTCGTAGCGCACCTCGATCGCCGCCGCGGCCGCCTCCGCGGCGGCCTGCGACGTCGCCGCGAGCGCGGCGATCGGCTGTCCCACGTAGCGGACCCGGTCGTTCGCGAAGACCGTCTCGTCCTTGAGCGCGCCGCCGTAGCGGACGTCGGGGATGTCCGCGGCAGTGATGACAGCCCGCACGCCGGGCAGCGCCGCAGCGCGGCGCGTGTCGATCACGACCAGCCGCGCGTGCGGCTCGGTGCTCCGGACGATCCGGCCGTGGAGCGTGCCGGGCAACGAGAAGTCGGCCGCGAAGACGGCCGTGCCCGTGACCTTCGCCCGTGCATCGACGCGCGGCACGCGCTTGCCGACGGTCCTGAGCTCGCTCATCGGCGCCTCTCCCGGCGCAGGACACGCGCTGCGTCCTGCACCGCGTCCACGATCTTCTGGTATCCCGTGCAACGACACAGGTTGCCGGCCAACGCCTCGCGGATCTGCCCGTCGGTGGGCGACGGGTGCTCGTCGAGGAACGCCTTCGCCGACAGGATCATGCCCGGGATGCAATAGCCGCACTGCACCGCGCCGCGGTCGATGAACGCCTGCTGCAGCGGGTGGAGCTCGCCGTCGCGCGCGAGCCCCTCGATCGTCGTGATCTGCCGCCCCTGCGCCGTCACGGCGAGCACCGTGCACGAGTTCACCGCCATGCCGTCGACCAGGACCGTGCAGACGCCGCACTCGGCCTCGAGGCAGTTCGTCTTCGTGCCGGTGAGCATGAGCTCCGTGCGCAGGACGTCGAGCAGCGTGCGGTCGGCCTCGATCGACAGCTCCCACGCCTCGCCGTTGACGTTCAGGGAGACGGTGACCTTCATCGCGTGCGGCCTCGCCGCGGATGCCTGGCGGCGCCGACACCATACCGGCCGATGGGCCGTTCAGGCCTGTCCACGGGCTCTCTCCAGGCAGCGGTGAAGCGCGCGCGGCACGAGCACCGAGACGAGGTGCCGCCGGAACCCGGCCGAGGCGCGCACGTCGCTGATCGGCTGCGCCGCCTCCGCCGCCAGCGCGCCCGCGCGGCGCAGCGCCTCGGCGGTGAGCGGCTGGCCCTCGAGCGCGCGCTCCGCGGCGTGCACGCGCACGGTGGTCGGCGCCACCGCACCGAGCGCGATCCGGGCCGCGAGGCACCGCTCCCCGGCCGCGTCGAGCGTCAGGCGCGCGGCGACGCACGCCACGGAGATCTCCATCGCCTTGCGGCGTCCCGCCTTGAGGAACGCGGTCGCCGAGCGTGCGGGCAGCCCGGGCATCGTGACGGCGGTCAACAGCTCGTCGGGGTGACGATCGGTGTGACCCGGACCGAGCAGGAAGCGCTCGAGCGACAGCGTCCGCTCGCCCCGTGTTCCGGCGAGCGTGACATCCGCGTCGAGCGCCAGGAGGACGGGCACGAGATCCGCGGCCGGGGACGCGTTCACGATGTTGCCCGCCACCGTGCCGACGTTGCGAACTTGATGACCGCCGATCACCTCCGCGCCTTCCACGAGCCCGCGCAGCGCACCCCCAAACGCCGGCGTCCGCTCGATCGTGCGATGCGTGACACCGCCGCCGAGCACGATGCGACCGTTGGTCTCGACGCCGGTGAGCCCCGGCACCCGATGCAGGCCGATGACGTGCCGGGGCGCGATGCGACCACGCTGGATCTGGATCAGGAGGTCGGTGCCGCCGGCGAGGAAGCGTGCCTCGTCGCCGAACCGCGCGGCGAGCTCGACCGCCTCGGCGATGGACGTCGGCTCGTGGTAGTCGAAATGCGCTCCCGTCATCGCGCGAATTCCTTGACGGTGATGTGCGCCGGCCACATCGCCGACAGCCGCTCGGCGGCGGCGCGCACCCGAGGCGCGAGCGCGCGCAAACGCGTGAGGGGCAGCCGGAAGACCGGGCCCGAGATCGCCACCGTCCCGACGACACCGCCCCCATTCGTGATCGCGGCCGCGAGCGCACGTCCGCCCTCGGCGAGCTCCTCGTCCGCGATCGCATACCCCTGACGCCGAACTCGCGCGAGCTCATCCTTCAAGGCGCGGAGGCTCGTGATCGTCCCTGGTGCGACCGCGGGAAGCCCCTGGGCGCGGACGATCTCGGCGACTCGCTCGTCCGGGAGACTCGCGAGCCAGACCTTGCCGCTCGCGGTCGCATGCACGGGCGCCCAGATGCCGACCATCGGGAGCATCCGCACGCGCTGGCCGAGGCCTTCCGCCTTGGCGACGAACCGGACCTGGTCACCGTCGACGAGGGCGAGGTGCACGAGCTCGTCGGTCTCGTCCGCCAGCTCCTGCAGGACGGGCAGGAACAGGCGTGGCACCCCGGCGCGGTCCGCATGGCCGAACGCGAGCGCGAGCAACCTCCACGTCAGGTAGAAACGGCTGCTCTCGCGGTCCTGCCGGACGTAGCGGCCCGCCTCGAGCGTGGCGAGCACCTTCGATACCGTCCCCTTGCCGCAGCCGACCCGACGCGCGACCGCGCTGACCGTCGTGCCGTCCGGCGCCTCGGCGAGGCACTCCAGCACCTGCATCGTTCGCGCGACCCCCGTGACCGCGTGGCTCAGCGGCAGGATCCTCAGCGGATGGTCATCTTGGAAACGGTGTTTCGAAAGAAGGACCTCACGGTAGGCCGGGACAGGCGGCCTGTCAAGGCCTGTCGAGGCGACGCCTGGGCGTTCCGAGAGCGACGGCGTCAGCCGAGCACGATCAGCTCCGCGCGCGACGGCGTCAGGATGCGCGCGCCGCCCGGCGTCACCTCGACCGCGTCTTCCACCTGGACACCGCCCCACCCGTGCTCGTAGTACGGCGTCTCGACGCAGAAGACCATCCCGGGCTCCAGCACGGTCTCGTTGCCCTCGGTGATGGTTGGCGGGTCGTAGGGCTCGAGACCGATGCCGTGCCCGACGTGGTGACGCCGGTAGTGCGGGATGCCCTGCTCGCGCGTGACGCGGACGGCCGTCTCGAAGACATCGCCGACCCGCACACCCGGTTTCATCCGCTCGATCGCGGCCCGCTCGCCCGCGAGCGCCGCGGCGCAGTACCGCGCTTGCTTGCCCGTGGGCTTCCCGAGCACCGCGGTGCGTGAGATATCCGAACGGTAGTTGCGGCAGATGCACCCGAGGTCGAAGCGGACGAGGTCGCCCGGGCGCAGCGCTCGCCCGGACGGGTAGACGTCGGCGAGCGCCGCCCGCTCACCGATCGTGATCACGGTGAAGTACGGCGACGCGCCCCGCCGCAGGACCTCGTGCTCGTAGGCCTCGGCCGCCTGGACCTCGGTGACGCCGGGCTTCAGCATTCCGAGGACGGCCGCGATCCCGGCCTCGGCGATCTGCGCCGAGCGCTCGAGCGCCTGCACCTCGTCCGCGGACTTCACCATGCGCGCTCGCCGGAACAGCTGATACGCGGGCACGAGCGTCAGGTGCCGGAGGCGCTCCTCGACCTTGGCCCATGTCGCCGGGAACAGGTTCGCCTCGTCGAGGCCGATCCGCCCGCCCCGCACGCCGAGGTCATCCAGCACCGACGCGAGCGCGTCCGCGCCGCTGGCCGCCGGCCGCGACGTCCAGCCCCGAACCCGTTCGCCAATGGCCCCGGGCTCGGACGCGTACTCGTAGAAGAACCGCCCGTAGCACGCGACGCGGTCGACGGCGATCGCGTCCGCGGCCACGCCGGTCGTGTCGATCATCGGCACGACGAGACCGGTGCCGCGGCGCGTGAAGACGCCGTAGAGTTCCGCGCCGCGGAACAGCGCATGGGCGATCGACCGGAAGCCGGTCACGTAGAAGAGATTGTCGGTCGTCGACGCGACGAGGGCGTCGAGCCCCTCGGCGTCCAGCACGGCGGTCAGTCGGTCCTTGCGGTGCGCGTCCATCGGATCCTCGGGTGTGAGAGTGTACCCGGCCTGCGGGCCGGATGCCCTCCTGGCGCGTCTCAGCGGAAGCTCGGGATGACCTCGCGGCCGAACAGCTCCATCGACTCGCGGAACTCCTCGACCGTGTTCGCGACGAACAGCATACCGGCCAGCGTCGTCACGCCAGCACCCTCGTACACGCGGATGCGCTCCGCGATCTCGCCCGGGCTCCCGATCAGGGTGCGCTCGTCGTAGCCGCCCGTCTGCTCGCGCAGCGTCGTCTTCCGCAGCGACTCCAGGTGCTTTTCGAGCTGCGAGCCGTGGAGCCGGCGCAGCGCCTCGTCGCGCGTCCGGCCGATGGACACGACGAGCTGGGGCGCGATGTCGATGCGCGCGGGATCGCGTCCGGCCCGTTCAGCGGCGCGCCGGACGTCCTCGACGCCCTTCCGGATCTCGTCCGGCGAGAGCACGGCAGGCAGCCAGCCGTCACCCAGCGCTCCCGCCCGGCGCCGCACCTCGGCGTGGTTGCCGCCCGCGTAGATGGGCAGTGGAGCCTGGAGCGGCTTCGGGAAGCACTCGACGCCCTCGAAGCGCACGTATCGGCCCTCGAACGTCACACGGCGCTCGGTGAAGAGCCGGCGAAGGGCCTGCATCCCCTCGTCGACCATCGTGCCGCGATGGACGCCCTTCGCGTCCGGGAACAGCGCCTCGTACTCCTCGCGGTACGCGCCGGTCCCGACCCCGAGGATCACGCGGCCGCCGGAGAGCCGGTCGAGCGTCGCGACCTGCTTGGCCGCGACGACCACGTGCCGCATGGGCAGCACCAGGATGCACGTGCAGACCTTGAGGCGCGTCGTGCGCGCGGCGATCCACGTGAACGTGACCAGCGGCTCGTAGTAGTTGGGCGGTTCCGCGAACTCGCGCTGCACGTACCGCTGGGTCGTCATGTGGTCGTTGCCCCAGACCGAGTCGTAGCCGAGCTGCTCGGCGGCGAGCGCCATCGGCAGGATGTCGGCGGGCTTCGCGAAGGGAATGGGGTACATCATGCCCTCGATGCAGGTCGGGATGTGGACGCCGAATCTCATCGTGTCTCCTCGGTAGTGTTCTTCCTCGGCCGCCCGCGCTGATCGGCCGCTGTCCCCGTCGCTCACGACCGCTCGTGGGGCGCCGGCAGGAAGCGGGCGGCGAGGAAGCCGACCAGCGGCAGGAACGCGCCCATCCACAGCGCGGTACGCAGGCCGTAGTGATCGGCGACCCAGCCGAGGATCGCCACGCCGAGCCCGCCGGCGCCAATGGCGAAGCCCACGATGAGGCCGGAGGCCATGCCCGGCATGCGCGGGAGATACGCCTGGGCCAGGACCACGGAGACCGAGAAGCTCGACGTCAGCACGGCGCCCAGACAGCCGAGGCTGACGAACGCCCACCACCCGCTCGCGCTGAGGAAGAGGATGGCGAACGGCACGGCGGCCAGGAATACCCAGCGCATGAACGGGCGCGCGCCCCAGCGGTCGGCGAGCGGGCCGGCGGCGACCGTGCCCAGCGCGCCGGCGCCGAGGAACACGAAGAGCAGTGGCCCCACCAGCCGCGGGTCGGCGCCGAGCCGGTCGATGTAGTAGAGCGGCACGAACGTCGTGAACCCGAGCGAGGTCCACGACCGCAGGAGCACCAGGAAGACCAGGAGCCCCATCGCCGCCGGCATGTTTTCGCCCCGCGCCGCCGCCTCGTGGCGCGCCGGCGCCAGCGCCCGACCGAGTCCGGGCAGCGCGCCGAGCAGCAGCATTGCCACCACCAGGCTCGGCGCCAGCATGGCCAGGCTGCCGGGGAGGCCGAACGCGGCGATGAGGCTCGTGATGAACGGCGGGCCCAACGCGATACCGATGTTGCCGCCCAGCGAAAACCAGGAGAGCGCCGTCGCCTTGCGGTCGCCGGCGACGCTGGTGGCTGTCCGATAACCCTCGGGGTGATACGCGGCCACCCCGAGCCCCATGACCACGACCAGCGCCAACAGCGTCGGGTAGTTCGCCGCCACGCCGGTGAGCCCGAGGCCGAGCCCCGACACGAACACCGAGACCGGCAGCAACCAGCGCCGTGCCGTCTGGTCGGCGAGGTAGCCGAAGAGCGGCTGGATGATCGACGAGGTGAGGTTCGCGGCCAGCACGATCATCCCCGTCTCGGCGTAGCTCAAGCCGTGCACGCCCCTGAGGAACGGCAGCACGGCCGGCAGCGAGCCCTGGTTGACGTCGATGACCAGGTGGCCGGTGGCGAGCAGCGCGATCAGCTTGGCGTTCGGTCGGATCCGCTCGACAGCGCGCGCGAGGAGGGAAGAGTCGGCGGTCGCCTCGTACGCCGCCGGCCTGGAATCAGCCATGACCCGCCAATGGTACATGACCGACCGATGGGGACACCCGAGCGGCCCCGCCGCGCGAGCGCGCTGGGACACGTCATGGGCAGGATGTCGGCGGGCTTCGCGAAGGGAGTGGGGGACATCATGCCCTCGATGCACGTCGGGATGTGGACGCCGGATCTCATCGTGTCTCCTCGTGGGACAATCCGAGGCGCGCCCAGCACGGCGCCAGCTCGGCGCCGATCGCCTCGATCTGCGCGCGCAGATCGGCCGCGCCGGGGACGACCGCGATGGGCGCATCGAGCCCTGCCTCGTGCCACCGCGCGAGCGCGTCGCGACACTCGGCCGGCGTGCCGGCCACCGCAAGCGTGTCGATAACCTCGTCCGTGACGAGCTCCGCCGCCGGCTTGCCGGCCGCCAGCGCGTCGCGAAACGCCTGGGTGTCCGCGCGCTCGAGCCCCGCGTCGGCCAGGATCGACTGGCCGTGCAGGACGCCGAGATAGCGCGCGATCAACGGTCGGACCCAGGCGCGGGCACGGTCGCCGTCGGCGCTCACCGCCACGGGGACGTACGCGACGACGGAGAAGCGCGCCGCGCGGTGACCGCGTGCCGACGCGCGGATGCGCCTCACGTGCGCCGGCGACGTGAGGATCGCGCCGTGCACCCCGTCGGCCACGTCCGCGGCGAGGCCGAGCGCCTTCGGACCCTTCACGCCGAGGACGATCGGCACCTCGAGACCGTCCCGCACGTCCTCGAGCTCGACGGCTTCCACCGTGTGGCGCTCTCCGTGGTACGTCAGGCGCTCGCCTGCGAGGAGCCGGCGAACGATCTCCACGCACTCGCGCAGGCTGGCGAGCGGCGTGGTGAACGGGATCGCCATCCGGCCCTCGATCCAGTTCCGATTGCTCGTGCCGAGCCCCAGCACGACCCGGCCGGGCGCCAGGCTCGCCAGTGACGCCGTCTCCATCGCGATCAGCGCGGGATGGCGCGTGTACGGGTTCACGACGCCGAGTCCGACGGTGATGCGCTCGGTGACGCCGAGCGCGGCGCCGGCGAGCGCGAAGACACCCGGGAAGAAGTAGTCCTCGACGAACCAGACGCTGCCGAGCCCCGCGCGTTCGGCGGCGCGAGCCAGCTCGGGCACGCGCGACGCCACGTCGGAGCCCATCATGGCGACACCCATCGTCCGCGACCACATCGCTTCGCTTCCCGGGTCGCTCAACCGGGGAGCACGGGGAACCCCAGCTGCTCGCCGTTCGTGCGGATGCGCCGGTCCAGCGCCCGGATGTGCAGGTTGTCGATGCTTCTGAAAATAGCGCCGCTCGTTATTTTCGAGAAGGTCACTTTTCGATAATAACGCCTGCCGGGCCGCCGCGGCCGTTCGGTGGAGCGCCATGGTCTCGGCCCTCGTGCAGCGCGAGCCCGGGCGGCTCGACTCCCTGCGCCGCGAGCTGCGTGAACGCCCTTTGTATCGCCTGTCGCCCCAGCTTCGACGGGCCACACGGTCAACGCGCGGACCGTCACTCGAGCGCGAGGCCGTAGCTGTCGCGCAGCGCGGCGAGCACCGTGTCGAAATCTCCGCCCGCCGCCGGGACCGCCGGCAGCCACGCGCGACTCGCGCCAGGATCCTTCAGGCCGGCCGACGTCAGGACGACGACGACGAGCGCGTCCGGATCGAGCGCGCGCTGCGCGCTGAGCTGCATCACGGCGGTGAGCGACGCCGCGGACGACGGTTCAACGAAGAGGCCTTCCTCGCGGCCGAGCGCGCGTTGCGCCTCGAACACGCCCTCGTCGGTGATGCGCGTCGCCGCGCCCTCCGAGGCACGAAGCGCGGCGAGCCCCTGGTAGGTCCCGTAGCGCGACGCGATCGAGAACGCGACCGAGGCGCCGCCCTCCACGGGCTCGGGCGCCTCGAGCTTCTCCTCCAGCGCGTGGGCCAGCGGCCCGAACGGCTCTGCAGCGATCATCCGGGGCGCGCGCGGGATGCGCCTCAGCTCCCGGAGCTCGACGAAGCCCTTCCAGATGCCGGCGACGCCGTCGCTGTACGAGCTCGGCACCACGACGACGTCGGGTGCCTCGCCGAGATCCTCGACGATCTCGTACGCGATGGTCTTGTAGCCCTCGATGCCGTAGAGTGGGGAGCCGACGGGCGGGACGACGAAGCCGCTCGTCGGATACCACCCGAGCCGCTCGATCCCCTGCCGCATCAGCTCCCACCGCGACTCGGACGTCGGACACTCGATCACCGCGGCGCCGTACGCCTGCATCAGCACCTTCATCGTGTCGGGCACGGACGCGAGCGTGAAGATCACGCACGGCAGCCCGGCCCGCGCCGCGTACGCCGCGGTCGATGCGCCATGGTTGCCCGTCGACGAGATCGTGATGACGCGCGCGCCGTTCGCGGCGGCGTGGCTCACGGCCACGGAGCACAGCCGGTCCTTGTAGGACCACGTCGGGTTGCGGCTCTCGTCTTTCGCGTAGAGGCGCGAGAGGCCGAGCCGGCGGCCGAGACGCTCGAGACGCACGAGCGGCGTCCCGCCCTCGCCCAGCGTGACCGCGCGCTCTCGCGAGACGGGAAGCAGCCGATCGAACCGCCACATGGTGCGTGGCGCCGTCGGGAACGCGTCGGGTCCGATGCCCGCGAGGTCGAGCGCGACGGTCAGGTTGGCGGCGACGCCGGCGGCGCGACACCGCGGGCAGCCGGCAAACACCCGTGCCCACTCGCGCGACTCCGGATACCGTGCGCGGCATCGGGGGCAATCGAGCCCGAGCACGGTAGCGGCGCGACTCATCGTCCCCTTCGCCAGAGATCAATCCCGTGTTTCAGTCACGACCAGGAGCGCTGCTCACCAGTCCGCTCGGCCTGCCGGCCTGTGTCGGACAGTCCACGCGGGCCTCCGATCCGGCGTCGCCCCCGGCGTTCTCGGGCCGGGCCGACGAACGAAACGAAAAAACGAATAAAGCATCCGCCGCCGGCCCTCCTTCGCTTGATTCGTCTCATTCGTCCGCCCACCTACCGCGGCGTCCAGACCACCGCCGCCCGGCCCCGCTGCACTCGGCTCGAGCCGCTCCTCGGCGCCGGCTCATCCGTGCTCGGTCTCGTGGCCTTCGTGACCTACCGCCGCTTCTCGGCGTCTCCGCTGCCCGCGGCCTGCATCGTCACCCTGTCGCCCACGATCACGAACACGACCTGGCCGTTCTTCGCCCGGTACGTCCACGTCTCCACCGGGCCGAGCTTCGCGATGTCGTCCGGACGGCCGAGCGCCTTTTCCAGCTGGGCCCGCGTCTCGACCGACCGGGCCTTCTCGACCATCTGTTCCTTCGTGGGGGGACCGCAGGCGACGAGCAGCAGCATCGCGAGCGCGGACACGGAGGTCCCGAGACCGTGACGTCGTCGTGGAACGTGAGGCATGTGGGTCATCGTGGTCGATGGGCGCGCCGCCGGGCGGCGCGACACCAGGATCATACGACACGCGTGCTTGGAGCAGCCGACGGACGGGTGGTGAAAGCCCGTGGTCGAGGAGCGCCCCGGCTACGGCATCACCGCGCCGCCGCTCGGGTGCAGCACCTGGCCGGTCAGGAACCCGGCCTCCTCCGATGCGAGGAAGACCGCGCACGTGGCCACGTCGTCGACGGCCCCGAAGCGGTGCACCGGCAGCTCCTCGATGCGGCGCGCGCGGTACTCCGGCGTCATCACGGTCCGGCTCATGTCGGTCTCGATGCCGCCGGGGGCGATCGCGTTCACCGTGACG